>CAZCCI010000011.1:0-64312 GCA_964497255.1 uncultured Staphylococcus sp. | reverse complement strand
GTACTGGCGCACTTTTCGATTAGAATCCGGCGCACTTCTCGCTTAAATTATACAATATATGAAACTATGCGAGAGTGGAAAACTCAGCGTAATGGAGATACGGCCCTACTGATTCAGGGAGCACGTCGTATCGGAAAATCGACAATAGCCGAGGAATTTGCTCGCAATGAATATAAATCATATATATTGATTGATTTTTCAAAAGTATCAAAGGAGGTCAAGGATTTATTTAATGATATATCCGATTTGAATTATTTTTTCATTCGGTTGCAATTTATCTATAATGTTAGGCTTTATGAAAGAGAGTCGGTGATTATCTTTGACGAAGTACAGATGCAGCCACTTGCGCGGCAAGCGATCAAACATCTTGTGAAAGATTATCGCTATGACTATATCGAAACCGGATCGTTGATCTCCGTAAGGTCAAAGAGTCGTGATATAATGATTCCGAGTGAGGAAACAAAGATTGATATGTATCCGATGGACTATGAGGAATTTCGTTGGGCATTGGGCGATATGGCGACAGTCCCGTTGTTACGGACGGCATTTGAACGAAAGATGTCGATGGGTGATGCCGTTCATCGAAAATTGATGCGTGATTTCCGCTTGTATATGCTTGTCGGCGGTATGCCACAAGCGGTTGTCGCTTACATTAAAACTAACAATTTTTCGGCAGTCGATTTGGTAAAGCGTGACATAATTGCGCTCTACGAGGAAGATTTCGGTAAAATCGATGATTCGGGACGAGCAAAAGCGATGTTTGACGCAATTCCTTCGCAACTCAGTCGGAATGTGTTGCGTTATCAAGTCGGTAAGGCGATTCCAAACGAGAAAATCGACCGGGTTATCAGTATAGTAAAGGATATGGAGGATTCGATGACGACAAATATTACTTATCATACCGATGATCCTAATGTCGGGTTGGCGTTGACTAAAAATCCTGAGTATTTCAAAATGTATACCTCTGATACAGGACTGTTTGTGACACTTGCGTTTAAGGATGGGGATATAACCGAAAATGTTATATACGAGAAGTTGTTGAGTGATAAACTCAGCACAAATCTCGGTTATGTTTATGAGAATATGATTGCACAGATGTTGAAGGCATCCGGCAAGAATTTATTTTATCATACGATTCCTTATGCTGAAGGAAAGAAGTTTTATGAAGTCGATTTCGTTATATCCGACAAGCATAAAATTACCCCGATCGAGGTGAAATCGTCGGGGTATAAGTCGCATAAATCATTGGATGAATTTTGTGCGAAGTATTCAGACAGAGTTATGAATAAGTATGTGATTTATACCAAAGATTATAAGCGAGAGAACGGAATAGATTATATACCGGTCTATATGACAATGTTTTTATAATACTTCTTTCAGCAGGGCATATAGTCGGTGGACGGGGAGGCCCATGACGTTGTAGAAACTGCCGTTGATTCCCTTGATTCCGGCTGCACCGATCCATTCTTGAATGCCGTAGGCTCCGGCTTTGTCGAGAGGTTGGTAACGGTCTACGTAGTAGGCGATTTCGTCGGGCGAGAGGGTTGCAAATTCGACTTCGGAGACTGCGCTGAATGTGGTGACCGATGTTGAGGTGCGGACGGTCACGCCGGTGATCACCTTTTGTGTACGTCCTTGGAGTTGCGACAACATTCGGCAGGCATCGGCAGCGTCGGCAGGTTTGCCGAGGACTTTGCCGTCGATGATGACCACGGTGTCGGCGGTGATGACGAGTCGGTTTTCCGAGTCGGCGGAGTCGAGCGGATAGGCATCGGCTTTGAGACGCGAGAGATAGGGGGCAACGTCATCGGCAGCGAGTCCGTCGGGGATTGTCTCGTCGACGGGGTGGGAGGTGTCGACTCGAAATTTGATGTCGAGCATCGCGAGGAGTTCGCGACGGCGTGGCGAGCCGCTGGCAAGGACTATGTCGTAGCGGTCGAGGTTTTGAAGCGGATGAAACATGGCGGTATAGTGAGCAAAAGGGAGGAGAGAATTGGAGTGGTGGAAGTCTTTGAAATTAGTTGTGATCAGAGGTTCATTCCGATGCCGAACAGGGCGAAGTCGTAGACCGTCGGGTCAGCAGGGTTAAACTTGCGGAGTCGGGCAGTGAGGTCTTCGACCGAGTGGCGGTCGTTGGCCTTGCGCGTGAGCAGTCCGAGCTGACGGGCTATGTCGCCGACGTGGACATCGAGGGGAATGAAGAGTCGGTTGGGAGTAATGATGTCCCAGACTCCGAGGTCGACAATGCCGTCGTTGCGAACGAGCCATCGGAGCGACATATTGACTCTTTTCAGTGCGGTCGATGTAAGGTTTTGAGGCAGACAGCGCGATGCAAGGTGGTTGTTGGCGGGATCGGTTTCGGCGAGCACACGGTTGATGCCGCCGACGAGTTCCCACGCCGGAGTCTCGGAGGCGGCGATGGCTTCCGCTCTGCCAAACTCTTGAATCGAGCCGTAGCGGGCGTAGATTTGTCGCAGTCCGCGGAGGAAGTGTTTCAGATGTTGGGTGAAAAATGTCCGGTGGATGTTTTCTCCGTCGGGTAGCGATTCGTAGGCTTGGTCGGCTACGAACTCGTAGGGGCGGTTGCCCATGAGTTTCAACATCCGCTCGCAGTCGCGACAGATCATTTTGCGGTTGCCCCAAGCAATCGACGCGCAGAGCAGGGCTGTGATTTCGATGTCGCGCAGATCGGAGAACCGACGGGGAAAGCGGACGGGATCGTCATCAATAAAAGACGGCGAGTTGATTCTCGCCGCCTCTGTATCAAGAAGATCTTTCAGATCTTTTTCTGTCATGAAAAAAATGTGTGTGGTGTATGGAGAGCCGAGAGATTATTTTTGCTCTGCAAACGAAGCCATAGCTTTGTCAACGTCGTCGATGAGGGCTTGGCTCTGCTTGTCGCGCGACACGATGATGCCTTCGGGGTTGATGAGGATGATGCAGGGGATACCTGAGATGCCGTAGAGGTCGGTCGGGATGGTTTGAGCATTGATGATGCAGGGCCAATCGAGTTTGTGGCTTTCGATTGCTTTGATAGTGTTTTCGGGTTCGTCCCAAACGGCTACGCCAACCACGTCGAGACCTTGGTCTTTGTATTTATTGTAGAGCTCTTTGATGACTTTTGTCTGACGGATGCACGGACCGCACCAACTTGCCCAGAAGTCGACGAGGGTGTAGCGTCCGGGTTTCACGTAGTCGCTGAGTTTTTCTTCCTTGCCGTTGTAGCTGACGGTGAAGTCTTTGTAGTGGTTGCCTTCTGAGGTTTCAGAGCGCGAAACGAGCGATTGGCGGATGCTCTTAACCTTGTCGGACGAAGCGAGCGAAGCGTCGGCGGCAATGGCTGAGTCGAGCTGGGTGAGATTGTAGTTCGACGCGAATTGGAGGAACCAGTAGAGACCGAGCGTGTTGCCCTTGTTTTCGTCGTAGGCTTTGCCGGGGATTCCCATGTATTCGCTTTGGAGAGCTTTGCCTTTTTCAGCGATGAGCACAGAATCGTTTTGGTCGAGTTTCTGATATTCGTCGATGATTTCCTTCATGCGCTTGGTATATGACTCCATTTTCTCGTTGAGCGGAGTTCCGGAAGCATTACCTTCGGCTGATACGGTCACATTGCCTTTCTCAACGATGAAGATCGGGCCGCGTGCACCGTCGACAACGAGACGACCGATGAAGGGCGATTCGGTTGTGCCTGCAAATGAAACTTTGCCGTCGGCAACGACTGCCGAGTCGAGCTTCTGACCGTTGTCCCAATTAAGGAGATATGCCATTGTGTTGTTTTTTTCAACGGGGAGATTTGCAGTCACGGAATATTCCGACTGAGCATTGAGATTGCATGCGCTGAGTGCCAAAATTCCGGCTGAGAGCGCGATTGTCGATTTCTTGGTCATGAATTTCTGGGATTAATAGAGTTTTATTTAGTATTGGTGACAAATGTACGGAAAATCTTCCAAACTGACAACAAGAAAAACACCCGTCGTTTCGCAACGGCGGGTGTTCCAACTATGAAAAAGTTCAATAATAATGATGATGATTAGTGCTTATGTTGCAACGATGTAAAATTATTTCACTATTGTTTTGGTGGTAACAGTGCGACCCGATTCGAGAGTGTCGACGCGGAGGACTACACCCTTGGTGTCGGGGCTGACACGCATACCTTGGAGGTTGTACCAAACTGTTGAAACGATCTGCGAGTCAGCGTCGATGGTGTTGATTGCAGAAGTCGATTCGGCTTTGACTGCTGAGCCGAGACCGCCCATTTCGTTGGCGGCACGAACAGAGTAGGCTGCCTTTTCGTCGCTTACTTCAAATGTCGGTTCGAGAGTGAAGCCGATGACTTTGCCGTCTTTGCAGACAGCCCAGCATGAAGCGTAGTCACTGTTGTCCCAAGTGATGACACCGTTGTCGAGTTTGACGTTGGTGGGTTCGGGAGCTTGTTCGGCTGCGCTTGCGGGATCCCAATCGTCGTCACCGCCCATCACAACTTCGTAGCTGACAGCTTCGGCTTCTTCCTTGGTAAGTATGGGGTTGTTTTCGTGACCTTCGCCGAAGACAGTCTTGCGCTGGCTGAGGTCGATAACAGAGCCTGATGCAGTCATTGAGTTGTACTCGGCATAGCGTGCGGGCCAACCGCTACTCATTTCAGTCCAACCTGCAGCCGAGGGACGTGCAGTCATCTTGGTGTCGATGTAGAGAGCGATAGGAGTTCCGCTGCCCCAAGGACGACCGAGCGAGAAGTTGCCGTCGACGTCATTGGTTTCGCCTACGATTTCACAGTCTTTGAAGATGTAGCCGTATTTGGTCGGGACAGAGGGCACTGCGAGGTGACCGCCGGTGGCACACATTTGGAGAGTTACGCCGTTGTAGAAGACGTCGCCCTTACCGCAGAGGAAGTCGGTGCGACCGCGGAGGAGACCGCCTTCAAAGTAGAAGCGAGATTTGTTGTTGTTTGAAACGTAGGTGTCTTGATAAGCCCAGAGACAAGCGTCCTTGAAGATAGTCTTGTTGGAGTTGTCGTTGAGGACGATGTCACGACCGCGAGCGTCGCCCATCGAGCTCTTCATTGTGAGGTTCTGGAAGTAAGTTTCGGTAGCTTTGCCGTCGAGACGGAGGACATCGCCTCTGCCGATACCTTCAAGAACGTTGGCTGTGTTGAAGCCGTTGTTTCCTTCCGTTTCGGGAACTGTGTTGGTGATGACCACGCCTTCCATGCTTTCGCCGATAAACGAAATTTTGGGCGAGTTGATGTAGGTGGTCGGGTCGGGATATTTGTTACCGTCGATACCGTCTTTTGTAGCTGTTTCGCTTGCGGGGAGACGATAGAATCCGTCGTGGATGAAGATGCGGAAGCGTTTGGTCATGTCTTCACGAGTCTGAGCGGCTTTGATAGCGGCTACGAGCTCATCGACTGTGCTGACTTCTGCATCATAGAGAGCCTTGGCAACAGCCGGACGGGTCTTGGTCGAGAAGTTGATCTTGATAGCTTCGGCGATAGCATTGTCAGTGAGGTCTGAGATGCTGCCGGCGGGGAGGTTGAAGGTGTATTTTGTTCCGTAAGTGAGATTCTTATATTTGAAAATTACGGTCTTACCCACAACTTCGGGCTCGATTTCGAGGTCGCCGAGAGTAGCTTTGACGCCTTCTTTGGCTTTCACTTTTTCATCGAAAGTGAGGACGATCTTACCGTTGATCGATGCAGTCGTAGCACCTTCTTCGGGAACAGCCGACACGAGTTTCGGAGCAGTGCCGTCGTCGATGAGTTTGGCAGTGCCGACGATGTAGCTTGCACCGATGCAGATACCGTCTTTTTCAGATGAAGTACCGTCGATATTCGAATTTTTGTCTGCAATCCAACGGATGTAGAGTTTCGGCTGGTTGTTGGCAGCAGCGGGGAGGTTAAACTCGCCGTCGGTCCAATTCTTAACGCCGGGCATTTCGATTGCGCCTACTTTTGTCCAGTTTTCACCGTCGATTGAATATTCGATGTTGTAGACTTGGTAAGCATTGTAGTTGTAGCACATTG
The DNA here is from genome assembly GCA_964497255.1 of uncultured Staphylococcus sp. Lineage (GTDB taxonomy): Bacteria > Bacteroidota > Bacteroidia > Bacteroidales > Muribaculaceae > Duncaniella. Next base: position 58,293 of record CAZCCI010000011.1, on the reverse strand, counting down.
CTGTGATGAGCTTGATGTCGGTGAACGCTTCGGCATTGACCATTGTCTGCCAATAGTAGTCACCGAGGCAGTTGTCGCGCCAGCTTACACCGCCGGGACGGCCTTCGTAGCCACCGCTCGCCTGACTCTTGTCGAGCCAGCTGGAGGTTGTGCCGTCGGCTTTGCGGAACACGAGTGAAGCGGCATCGTTGTCGGCTGATGCGAAGTCGGCAGGACGACCGTCGTTACCGCTGCGGATGAAGTCCCAGCCGGCAATGTAGTCGATAGCCGAGTAGTTGGCTACGATTGACTTGTCGGCATCCATAACCACTGAGATTTCGCTTGAAGTCTGACCGTCGTTCCAGTTGGTGAACGAGAGAATCGGGTTGCTGCTTGCGGTAGCGGTCACGGTTGTGCCTTCTTCATACATATTCTTGTTGTCGATCACAGTCGGAGCGGGTTCGAGAGAAACCATGTAGAGGTTTGCTCCGCCGGTGACTTCATAGCTGAGAGCGTAAGTATTGACAGCTTCAAAGTTTGCACAGATTTCAGCGTTGGCTGTAACGGTGTAGATAAATGTAGCTTCTTTTGAAACTTCATTGCCGGCGGCATCGGTCCAGTTGATGAACTTGTAGCCGAAGTTGCGGGCGGCGGCAAGTTTCACCTCTGTTCCGACTTCATATTTGTCGGCAGAGGGATAAGCGGTGACAGTGCCTGCTCCTTCGAGGTTTGACGAAAGTGTGAGAGAATATTTGTCGACAGCAGCGACAGTTCCGTTGAGCACACCGTTGATGTGAACGTCGGAAACCATCACGGCTTTGTTGGTGGCATAGCCGTTGTTCATGACGATGCTGAAACCTTCTCCGGAAGTGAGGTTTTTTTGCTGAGCTTCGGTCAGAGTGTATTCAAATTTCTTGGTGTAAGAATCTGCCGAACCGTATCTGTCGTCATTTTGAGTCTTGTTGTTGCGGTGAGGAGTGATTTCTGCAAATATTTCGCTTGCGCCTTCGGTTTCGCCTGAAACGGTTACACATTTTTCATAGCCGTCTGTGCCGTTGCGGGCTACGTAGAAGCTGACGCTTGTCGGGGTGAACGTGAGACCTTTGACGGGTTTTACTGTCCATTTGAGAACGTCTGAAGCGCCGTTTGATGACCGAATGCAGACAAATGTAACGTCTTTACATTCGGTAGTCGAAGCTGTTCCGGTCACTGTGCAAACTCCGAGGTCGAAGTTAGTGATGGCAAATGTGTTTTCGGGAGCGACAGTGATGTCTTCCATGTAGTTGGCTGAGTTGAATGCCCAGACAACCGAAGCGTTTTCGTTGTTGTACGTAGTTCCTGCGAGGTCTTTGGGAACGTAGGGGAGCTCAACCTGAACCCAACGGAAATATGCGCCGTCGCCGATCACGAGTTCGGCAATTTCGGCATCACCGGCTACGGTGAATGAGGGTTGGGTTGTGCCGTCGCCGATCTTTTCACCGTCGATAGTAGTCGTGGTAGTTGCCGAGAATGATTCGAGCGAAATTGTTGCGCCCTTGCAAGAGGGAACATATAAGATTGTTCCGCCGTTGATTTGAGCCCAATCGTTCCAGCCTGTGTTATTGAGTTTGCCGTTTGTCGTGTCGAAATTGAGGACTACGTCGATTACCTCAGTGCCGATTTGAGTTTGTCCGACCCAGAAGCCTTTATTGCGTTGGAATCCGACATTCGGCGCACCGTTTCTCTTTTGGAAGTCCCATTTCACGGTGACAGCGTCCTTGCGGTCGGCAAGGCTGACAGTGTTGTCAACAAATACCGGAGTGAGTGCGATGGGAGTTTCGTCGGCAACGTTGATGATTTCGCCGATTTGATAAGTTTTCGAGCCGTCAGACCATCCGGTGAGAGTTTTGCCCTCTTGATAGAGAGTGCAGTTGACAGGGATGGTGAAAGTCTTACCTACTTCAACCTTTCCGCCTTCGGGAAGAACTCCACATTCAGGCTCTTTGCCGAAACCGAATGAGATTTCAGTTTCCTGAGGCATATTGGTCGCGTTTTCAACGGCAATATATGGAGTATAGCTGCCGCCGGAAATTGTTAGAGTCGTAGCTTCTCCTCTGTAAAAACCGTAGGCTACGTTGCCGATACCGTTTTCACCTCGAGTGTTGTGGAAGCAAGTGCCGTCGTTGGTGTTGAATGTAGCAACGGTTTCGCCGGCTTCATTCTTGACAGTGACATCGCCACCCCAAGCGCAAGTGCCCATTGAGATTTTTACAGACCCTTCAACTTTGACGGTAGAGCTGAAATTACCCCAGCCGTGTTCTTTTGAATGAAATTTACCCGAGAGTACGATTGCTGCCGAAGCGTCGTCGGCTGCAACTCTGCTTACGGAGCCGTCTGCTCCGACTGCGACTCCGAATTTTGTGATTGACGTGTTGGCAATTTCATCGTCAGTCAGAAGATTGCCGTTCGTCAAATCGACCTTGATGTCTTTAAACTCTGCGTTTGCCGATTGGAAGCCCAAAAGACACGCGAGAACCAAGACAACATTCAAGATTCTTCTTGTCATGAGTAAAGATTTTTGAATAGGAGGTATTAAATTTATTAATAGTGAAATAGGATGTTAATGTGAGATTTGCTTATTGTTGATTCAGCTAAGAAATATAGCCGTCAGATGTGATTGTTGTGAATGCAAATATACAATTTAATTTACTAATAATCAAGTATCGACACAAGTTTTTGATTGCTTGCGCCGATACCGTCCTTAAATCACATTCATTAAATAGACTGAAATTCTATGAAGAAATAGTGTGTGTCGATTGTCAGTATAAATCAGAGTTGTTTGCTTGCCGTTTTTTGAACTTTGGAGTGAAGCCGATGAAAAATTCAACGTTTATCCCCGGCATCGGACGAGAGAGCACCGAGAGATAGTCTTCGTCGAAGAGGTTGTTGACCGCAAATTTCAATTGCACGTCGGCGGGGCGAAACGAGAGAAGTTTTTCGAGCGAGACGTTGTTCATGTAGTACTCCGGGAGATGTCCGGTCAGCGTGTAGTCGTTGCTCGACATTGTGAAGCGTTCCGAGTAGTAGACCCACTTGTAGAGGAAGCTCCAATTGTTCCACGAGAGTCGTCCGGTCAGCGATGCGGAGTTTCGAGGGACGTAGGGCAACTGTTTTCCGACCGATCTGTCGGCGGGCGACATCTTTTCGCCTCGGTTGATCGACGGTGTCCACGAATATGAGCCGTTGAGGTCGAAGACCCAGCCGCGCCATGGTTCGAACGCCACGTTGAGTTTCGACTCGATGCCGTAGGCATGGACTTTCTTGATGTTGCGCGGCGAGAAAAATCCCTTTGTTGTCGGCAGCCAGATGATCCAATCGTCGATATAGGAGTCAAACCACGTCACTCCGCCGCTGACGGTGAAGGGGAAGCCTTCGGTCGAGTCGGTCCACGGTGTCTTTTGCCCGACGGCAAACGTTGCGCCGAAGTCATAGCTGACACCGTGCTCGTTGCGGAGGTCGGGGTTTCCGCCGGGGAGGAAATAGAGGTCGTTGAGAGTCGGAAACTTATGGTTTTTCGACACGGATGCTTTGAGCATGATGTTGCCGCGACGTGAAATCAGTCCGTCGATGAAAAATGCCGGGATGATGGGTGCATTGCGGTCGCCGTAGATGTCCTCGCGGAGCACGATTGACATTCCGAGTCGCTCCGTCGGCTGCCATTTAGCCGACAGCGAGCCGGAGATTTCGAGTCGTCCTTTGTCGTAGCCGACTATGGCTTTGTCGCCGTCTTGGAGGATTACATTCTTGTCTTTTGACTTGACAAAATGTTGGTGAGCCGAGAGGTTGGCGGTGAAATACCATTGACGGGCGGGTTTGTAGTCGCCCTCAAATTGCCCGTAGATTGTGTTGACGCGACTGCGTGAGCGAGTCATAGCCGCCCAGTTGTCGTCGGCGACCTCGCGACGGTAGTCGTAGGCAACCCACGAGTTAATGTAGCCGCCTTTGATGCCTGCCGACCAATTTGAGCGGTTGCGATTCCATGAAACTACGCTTCGGAAGGTGCGTTCGCGCTGTCGGTTCTCAAACTCAGTTGCGTCGCCGTAGTCGGTCGTGAGCATCGGGAGCTCGCGGTTTGAGTTGATAAACCAGAAATTCAGCCCGAAACGGTCGCCTTTGAGCGTGTTGTAGTAGATTTCTTGGAGCGCGTGGAGGTCTTTGAACGAGCCGCTGCGGTTGCGTTCGGTCGGGTGGTATTGACCGATGATGTTGTGGTTGTCGTCGTATATGTTCTCCTTTTTGTCGTGGTTGACATACTTGTAGTCGTTGGGCGACGATGAGTAGACGACGCGGGTCGACAAGCTCCAATGCTCGTCGCCGTAGGTGAACCGTCCGAACTCGTCAAACGTTTTGAACGAGCCAATGCCTTGGACGTATTGGGCATTGATGCCTTCGGCTACGTCCGACGAGGTGCCGAGTTTGACAAGTCCGCCGAGTCCGCCGCCAGTCTCGTTGACCGACGATGTGCCGTGGAGCAGCGAGGCTTGGTCAATGAAATACGACGGGATTGTCGAGAAGTCGGTCATGCCGAGCATCGGGTTGTTGATGCGCATACCGTTCCAAGTCACTTGGGTGTGGCTTGGCGATGTCCCTCGAAACGCCACGGTCGAGAGAGTGGCGCGTCCGTAGCTTTTGACGAATACCGATGAGTTAAACGTCAGGATGTCGGCCATCGACAAGGCAATGTTCTCTTTGAGCATTGTCGAGTCGAACGATGTCTTTTGGACACCGATTTCTTTCATCGGACGTTTGGCGGTCACGACGACGTTGTCGAGATTGTAGACCTTCTGAGCCGACACCGTGAGCGTCGACAGCAGAGCTATTATAATCAGATAGAAAGTTTTTTTCATTTCCAACAAAATGCACCGGGGATTATTCCGACATAAAATTCATCTATCAGCTCGCCGTCTGATGAATAGCGATAGATCATGCCGTTTTGTTGATAGTCGATTGCATCGGCGACGTAAACATCAGAGTTTGCGGGGCTGACGGTCAGACCATAGTATTTCGTGTCGCGACTTTCGATAAACGGGCGGACGGGCAGGCGCGAGGCTTCGATGTCCATGCGCCAAATGTGGTTGTTGACCCAATAGAGTGTGTCGCGAGTTGCGTTGAGTTGCAATTCCGAGGGCGATTCGCCGAGGCGGAATTTATATTGATTTTCGATTGCAAACGTTTTGAGGTCGATTTTGAACAGCGACGGCGATTCGTAGCCGAAAGGCGACCCCTCGTAGCCGCCATCGGTGATTGTCCAAAGGTTTTCGTTGGCATCCAAGACGAGCGATGCCGGTTGAATCCCGACGGTGAGCTCGTCGACTACGCGGTCAGTTTCGGTGTCGATTTTTATGATGCGGTTCTGATAGCTCCAACAGTTGCAGTAGACATACTTGCCGAGTTGCACCATCTGCTCCGTCGAGCCGTTTTCCATCGTCATATCGGGCACTTGGATGTGACCGATGACGGCGTAGGTCTGCGGATTGATTATGAAGATGCGATTGTCCCACAGTTGTGTGACGTAGGCTTTCGTGTCACTGACAAAGTGGATGTAGCGCGGAGAGGTGAGGTTTTCGATGCGCCCGGTTTCTTTAAACGTTGTCAGGTCGATGGCAAAGATGACGTGACTGTTGTTGACGACGATCCAACCTTTGTCCTTGTAAGTGGTCATCGACTGCACTACGTCGCCGAGACGATAGCCGTTGGCGCGATAGAAGGCTTCGTTGCTGACGCTGCGGGTCGCAGGGTCGTAGAACGACAGCGTTGCGTTGCCATACTGGAAGTTACCTTCGTTGCAGATGAACAGTCCGCTGCCCGAAGCGTTGAGGTCTTCGTTATCAAGGGTATAATCCCACTTCATGCAGCCCTGAAACAGGACTGCATGAAACAGAATTACAGAAAAAAAGAAAAATTGTTTTACTTGTCTTTTCATTTAACGATTTTGAGGCTGTTGTTGCCAGATTTGACTACATAGACACCTGAACTGAGGTGGTCGATGCTGAACGACTGAGCTTCGCTCGACATTACCATGTGACCGGCTACGTCGTAGACGGCTGCGAAGCCTGCATCACCGACGGTGACAATCTTGTTGGCGCGGTCGTAAGAAATCTTGTTGCTGCCTGCGAGGAGCGATGCAGCCGAAGACGATTCGTTTTTCTTGACCATGAGTTTGTCGAGACAGAAATACATGGGGGTGTTGGGACCCCAATCGCCTGAATCTGTTGTAGTAATAGTGAAATAGATTTCATTGACAGTGCCGAGTGATGTCAAATCTACATATTTCCAACCGCGGTTGATTGTCAAGTCTCCGTTGGTGTAAGTGCAAAGGTCAACGTCGATTGTTTTTTCATTGCCTTCGGGGCTGACACCGTGGATTGTTACATAGTATTTATCTCCATTGGAGAAAGGTCTTGCAACTGAATAACCATTAATAAATGTGTAATATGCGTAGCTGTTGAGGTTGATATACACTCCGACAGCGTCGTATGATTTACCATCATTGATAATTATGTCGCAAGCGTGACCTTCGCTGTATGCTTCGTAGTAGCCGAGGATGTAGGGGACGGAAGCGTCGGTCACCGGAAGCCCGAATTTATCGGTCTTGACAGTGCCGTCTTCGTTGAGGACGATACCGCCTTTTGCCATGTTGCTGTATTGATAAGTCAAGAAGTCGTCTTTGATGGTGTTGTCTGCTGAGTTTGATGCAGTGAAACCATACCAATATAACATGCCGTAATCATGATGAGCAACGTGCAAGAATGAGAAGCACTGGCTGTCGATAGTGGGGTTAGTCTCGATTTCGTTCCATTGACCAGAGGTAGCGTTGTAGGTCATCTCGGTAGCTGCTTTTGTGAGGTCGAGGGTGATGATGTCATCGTTGTCGGCGGCATTAGCCATCGACAGGCTGCAAAGAGCCAAAGCTAGAGTAAAGATTTTATTCATGGATTGGTTATAAAAATATTTATAAATGTTGTTTTCTTTTCGAGGTTATTTCACGAGGTTAGGGTCGACGAAGCCGAAAACTTCGGTCGATAGTTCGCCTATCCATCCGCTTTTGGTCTGGACACCGCATTGGACTTTCACGAAGTCGATATATTTGAGGTCGGCAGCCGAGCCGTCGGCTAAAACGGCGTTGGCTAAGCGAAAGCCTGTAAACTGTCCGCCGTCCGTCCCGATTGTTACGGCATCCGACCCGATGTTGTCGGCATAGCCCCAATCGTAAGGCGGGTTTGACCAATAGCCTGTGGAGGCATCTTGGAAGTTGCGGGCTTTCAGCGCAGTGCCGTAGAGGGTGTAGCTGTCGGCAGGAATCCATTCGGGGTAATATGATGGCTGTTTGTGGAAGGCTTCGAGATAGTCGACCGAGCCTTTCTCTCCTCGACTGTCGGTCCAGTTGACATTCATTCCGGCTGATTCGGGTCGATAGTAGGTGACGGCATAGTTTTTGATTGTTGTCGGGTTGTCGAATTCCGAGCCGCGGAGTTGATACCATTCGTCGTCGGGCAGACCGTTGCCGTTGACATCTTGCATCACCCAGACAATGCCCGGCTCGTTGCTTCCGCCGACGGCGGAGTTGAACGCATTGCCTTCGATTGCGAGGTCGCAGGCTTTTGCCGACGCGGCGTCGATGCTGTGGTCGAAGCCGACAATGATGTAGCCGCCGAATGCTCCGAGCGAGACGTATTGGCGATTGTTGAGTCGGTCGGCAGCCCATTGCATCGCCGATTCGTGAGTCTTTTCAGTCCCGTTCATTTCTTGTCCGTTGATGAGCTGTCCCGGAGCGGGCACCCATTCGTAGACCTTGTTGCAGCAGGCGTTGCTTGTCGGCGAAGCGGCACGTCGGCGGTCGGATTCCGAGGTGTTGACACAGATGATTTTGACCTGTGCGGTGTATTCAGAACTTTCCTCGACGTTTCGGCTCAACATTCTGCCCGATTTGCTTCCGCTGTCGCTGACAAAGACTTTGACCGTGTATTCTCCGGGGTGTTCGGGGGTGAATTTCAACATTTCGGCAGTCGAACCGTCGGCTTTGCCGTCGATTTCCCAACGATATTTCGGGGCGGCGAAGTCGCTGACGACGGGTGTCAGGCAGACGGGGCGTCCGGCAAACGTATAGCGGTCGGTCGAGGTCACGAAGTAGGATGCCGGAAGGAAGCGCACTCCGCGAGGCATTTCGTTGACGACTTCGATGTCAAACTCCTTGACGGTCGAGCCGTCGATGTTTGAGGCTTCGATTTTCACGTGGAAAGTCCCGATGACGGTCGACGAGAACGAGTAGCTCACCTCGTCCGACACTTTTTCACCGTTGACGCTCCACGCAATCGTGAAACCCTCCATGTCGGCGTGTTGGATGTCGGGCGTGAGCGTGTAAGTCACGCCGGTCATGACCTTCAATCCACCTTCGGGGAGGCTCATCGAGATTACGGGCGGAGTCAGAGCCATCACTTCGATACGAATCTCTTCGCGGACAGTGCCTGCATCGTTGGTTGCCGAAATCATGATATAGTAAGTCCCGGCAGTGTCCCATGTGTAGTTAAGCATCGGCCCGTGGGCAATGACTTTGCCGTCGATTGCCCATTCGATGTCAGCATCGGCAGCGTTGGCGAATTTCGGGCTGACAATCAGAGGCTGACCGGCTTTGACGGTGTAGATGCCGTCGGCATTGTCAAGCTCGATTGTCGGCTTCTCGCCGGCTGCGATGGTCTCGTCCTTGTTACACGAGTCGAAAAAGACCGTGACAACGACGAGAAGCATTAATATTTTTATTATCTTGATAAAATTCATCATTTTCCGAGTTGGGCTGATATGAAAAATCCCGACAACAAACTGTCTTGTTGGGGGAAGATAGCTTGTTGTCGGGAAAACGTCATATCTGTCTTCAAGGAAATTCGTGACTAGCGAATTTCTTTGTCTGTCTTTTACGAAAAAAGATGAAGATTAGAGCCCATAATCCCGCAGGCTATCTTATTTATATTGGTCGAAAGGCAGGTCTTCTGACTTATCCTGTTTGTCGAGCCTTCCCGGTCGGTTTCCCAATCAGTGACTTTGAATTTATTCGACAAACGTTTGCCAAACTCTGAAATCAGATTGAAATTTTCATTCTGAGCAACGAGCGAAACTGTCGTTGAGATTGGCAGGAATTACAGCAGCGGGTACTGTTCGGGATTTTCACCCGATTCCCTATTAATGCTCTGTAAGGCTTGCGACTCTTCGCAGGCAGAGCAACCGTTTCGGCTGCAAATTTAATCATTCTTTTCGGATTGTCAACAATGATTTCCGAAAAAAGGATTTTTTTACAAATTTATGGTTGTTGGCTATGACTCCCGATTGGCAGAGGTCGGTTCGGGGCGGAGATTGTAGTTGTTGCGCAGCGATTCAAACGATGTCGCAAGGTCGGGTAAGGGTATTGATTTCAATGCGTTGGTGTCGGCTGCAATGTCGTAGGCAATCTCATCGACAGAAATCGTTTCGGGGATGGGGCTGACGAGCGGGAGCGAGGCTTTCAGCTCGTCGGCGGTGATTTGGATGCCGAAAGTGTCGACGTTTGCCGACAGATGTGCGGCGAGCGCATCGAGAACCATCGACGTGGCTCGGATTTTGCCTTCTTTCGAGTAGCCGGCAATGTGGGGTGTGGCTACGGTTGCCATCGAGAGCAGCTCGGTGTCGATATTCGGCTCGTTTTCCCAGCAGTCGATAGCAAGAGCCGAAATCGTGCCGGCATTGAACGCGCGTTTGAGCGCGGCGGTGTCGGCGACGGGGCCTCTGGCGGCATTGATGACCATCGGACGTCTGATTGTCGAGCCGAGGAAGTCGTCGTTGAGCAGGTGGCGTGTCGCGTGGCGACCCTCTAAGGTCAGCGGCGTATGGATTGAAATGAAGTCGCTCTGCTCGGCGATGTCTTTGAGAGATGAGTAGACGATTGACGTGTCGCCCGACTCTTGGCGTGGCGGGTCGTTGACGATGACGTTCATCCCGAGTCCTTTTGCCCATCGGTAGAGAATCGAGCCGACGTTGCCAGCGCCGATGATGCCGAGAGTTTTGCCGACAAGGGTTTCGCTCGGGTTTAGTCGGGTCAGCATAGCGGCGAGGACATATTGAGCCACTGCCGGAGCGTTGCAGCCCGGGGCGTTGGCGACAGTGATTCCGCGCGACGCGCAGTAGCCGAGGTCGATGTGGTCGGTGCCGATGGTCGCCGTGCCGACAAACGAGCATCGTGAGCCGTCGAGGAGAGCGGCGTTACACTTCGTGCGTGTCCGAGTCAGCAGGATGTCGGTGTCGCGCATCACTTCGGGAGTGATTGCGTCGCCGGGCAGATAAGTGACGTTGCCGAGCAGCGAGAGAGGAGTTTCGAGAAACGGGATGTTGCGGTCGGCGACTATATTTAGTTGCTTTTGAAATTTCATGCCGAGATTGGTGTGACGGGTGTGAGCATTGTCAGGGTGTAGATTGCCAAGTAGATCAGAATCAAGACGGCGACGGCAATGTAGCCGCGGCGCATGACGTTGAGACGGAAGAAGTGGGCAACCTGAAACGCTACGCCTGCGTTGAGCAGAGTGATGTAGAATGCAATATTCGTGAAGTTGACGATTGCAAACAGACCAGTTGCAATCGAAAGGAGGGTTATGAGACCGTTGAAGGCTCGTGCTTGCGCGTTGAACCCGATGATTTTTAAGAGGTTGAAACACCCGAGGAAGAATCCTGCGAGCATTGCCGTAGCCACCGCCGCAAGCATCGGATACAATTCCGGTCGGGAGAGCAGTAGCGAGGGCGATGTGAACTCAAACTCGGGAATATCCGGAATAGGAGTAAGCCCTAGCCCCCAGACAATCCATGCCGGGGTGATGACTCCGAGTCCGGCGGCAATGAGGCGTTTGACGCCAAGGACGCGCATCTGCCCGAGCCCGATGATGAAGACGGGGATGTAGAGCGCGAAGGTGTATTCCGTCAGTATGCCTAAGCCGAGAAGGAAGAAGACGAGAAACACTCGTCGGCTGCTTGCTCGGACATTGTAGATGCTGAACATGATGGCGACACACAGCATTGCAATCACAGCTAATAGAGACGACGCTCCGAACTGCCCCGCCACTGTCGGGATGCACCCCATGGTCAATATAAAATAGGTGGCGAAGAACGGCGATGTCGTGCGCAGGAGGTTGAACTGTCGGTTGATGTGTATCATCAAAGCTCCGGTGGCAAAGATTGCGGCAATGTTGAGCCACAGTGATGCCAATCCGTTGCCGAACCACTCCGACGGAGTCGGGAAGGCTATGGAGCGGAAGTCGCCTATGCGGACAATCCGACCTGCCGAATAAGCCCGTATAGTCATGAATATGGTCGCGAGTGCGATGAGTATCCCCATGCCTCGCGACCGTATGATTCTTGTGAATTGGAGTTCCTTACGTGTCATAAATGCGTAGCGGTGTGGTCAAAGCTTTGGTTTCGGTGTTGAGACGACCGCACGGAGAGTTGGGAGAGAGGTGAGTGAAATCGGGGGGATGCGAGAGCGAGCCTCTGCGCCCTGATTGAGTTACTTATGAAAGCTTTTTGAGATCCTGACCGATGTCGCGACGCATATATTTGCCTTCAAATTCCACCTTGTCGGCAGCGGCATAGCTGTTGGCGAGAGCCTCGTCGATGTCATTGCCGTAGGCACTGCAAGCGATCACACGTCCGCCCGAAGTGACGAGGTTGCCGTCAGCGTTGAGCGACGTTCCGGCATGGAAGAGGATAGCATTGTCGACTGCATCGGTGCCGGAGATGACCTTGCCTTTCGGATAGCTTCCGGGATAGCCGCCGGAAACGACCATGACAGTCGTTGCAAAGCGCGGGTCTTCAGCCAAGGGGAGGTTGCCGAGGTTGCCTGCGGCAGCAGCTTCGAGCAAGGGCAGGAGGTCGGAAGCGATGCGGAGCATGACGACTTCGGTTTCGGGGTCGCCCATGCGGACGTTGTATTCGATTACCATTGGCTCACCGTCGACGTTGATGAGTCCGAGGAATATAAATCCGCGATAAGTGATGCCTTCGGCGATGAGACCGTTGACAGTCGGGAGGATTATGCGCTCTTCGACTTTGCGCATGAAGTCAGCGTCGGCAAACACGACGGGGCTGACTGCTCCCATGCCGCCGGTGTTGGGGCCTGTGTCACCTTCGCCGATGCGCTTGTAGTCTTTGGCGACGGGCAGGACGCGATAGCCGCCGTTGCCGTCAGTGAGGACGAATACCGAACATTCGATGCCCGACAAAAATTCTTCGATGACAACCGTTGCCGACGATTTGCCGAACATTCCGCCGAGCATTTCGCGCAACGACGCCTTGGCTTCGTCAAGCGAGTCGATGATGAGCACGCCCTTGCCTGCGGCGAGACCGTCGGCTTTGAGGACGTAGGGAGCTTTGAGGGTTTCGAGAAATATGCAACCTTCTTCGACGCTTTCGGCTGTGAAGCTGCGGTAGCGAGCGGTCGGAATCGAGTGGCGCACCATGAATTGCTTTGCAAAATCCTTGCTGCCTTCGAGAGCGGCACCGGCTTTTGACGGCCCGACAATCGAGGGTGCACCTTCGATTTCGGTGAAGTAGTCATAGATGCCGGCTACGAGCGGGTCTTCGTTGCCGACGACAATCATGTCAATCCCTTTTTCTGCTGAAAAATCGGCAATAGCCTTGAAGTCGAGCGGAGAGATGCCCACGTTTTCACCGTAAGCATTCGTGCCGCCGTTGCCGGGGGCAATGTAGAGTTTTTCGAGACGGGGCGAAAGTGAAATTTTCCAAGCAAGCGCACATTCGCGACCTCCCGAGCCGAGGAGAAGCACTTTGAGTTTCTCGCCTTGCTCCGAGATGGTTTCGCCTGCGTTAAACGGGCTTTTTTCAGGCTTGTTGCTGAATGAGGTGCGAAGTGTGTTGAGGGTCTGTTCGATTGACATGGTTATATTATTAATGTGGGGGGGATGATGCTTTTGGGGATGGTGCGAGAGGAGAGAGTGAGAGCCGGACGGCGGGGTTAGTCGTTACTATTGTTGTCGCTGTCGGTCGACTGATTGTTGTCGGGGCGTTTCCAGCGACGACGGGTGCGCATGAACGGGCCTTCGGGAGCGGGAATCGACGGACGTTTGGGCGATTCGCCGAGCGATTTCAGAGCGTGGGGGTTACGACGACGCGAGAGAAGTTCTTCGGCTTCACTCTTGGCTGCCGTTTCTTCCTTGAATTTGCGGCGACGTTCCTCGCTGCGTGCATATCCGCCTTTTTTCGGACGATACTTTTCTTCGAGCGGGTTTGATTTTCTTCGAGCGGGACCTGCATCCTTGCCGCCCATGCCTTTGGCGCGAGCGTCGCGCTTCCATTCGTTGTCCGATTTGCGGGCGAGGCGTTTGGGCTCGTTGCTGTCGGCATCGGCTTCTTTGAGCACGCCGCCTTCCTTGCGGAAATCGCTCTTTGTGCCTTCAAAAATCACATATTCACGAAGTTCGCAGTCAAGACCACCGTTCTGCATCGCTTCTTTCGTCGACGGAGCGAGTCCGATGGCGGTGAGATATTCGATGTTTGACGAGATGACCCAAGCGTTGTAGCCGACAAAGACGCGTTTGAGCTTCGTGCCGAGCGTCTTGTAGAGCAACTCCATGTCCTGATTGTTGATGCGCTCGCCGTAGGGCGGGTTGGTGATCAACACGCCGGGAGTGCCGGCAACGGGAGCTGCATCCCATTGTTGGAGCGATTTGATGCGGAGGTTGATATATTCGTCGACACCTGCTGCGAGCACGTTGCGCTCGGCGATGGCGATAGCCTTCGGCGAAACGTCGGCTCCGTAGATTTTAAACGGAATGTCGCGGCGTTCGGAGTCTTCGTTGAGCACCTTCTCAAAAAGTTCGCTGTCGAAATCCGTCCATTGCTCAAAAGCAAAGCTCTTGCGATAGCTGCCGGGCTTGATGTTGGCGGCAATCATAGCGGCTTCGATGAGGAATGTACCCGAACCGCACATGGGGTCGACAAACGGAGTGTCGCCCTTCCATCCGCTTTTGAGGATGATACCGGCGGCAAGCACTTCGTTGATCGGAGCTTCGGTCTGAGCCTCGCGCCAACCGCGCTTGTGGAGCGACTCGCCCGACGAGTTGAGCGAGAGGGTGACGCGGTCGCCGTCGATATGGACGTTGATTTTAACATCGGCATCGCTGAGGCGCACTCCGGGGCGTTTGTCCGGGCCGAAACGGTCTTTGAAATAGTCGACGATAGCGTCTTTGACGCGATAGGTGACGAAGCGCGAGTGGGTAAACTCGTTTGAATGGGTCGTCGTGTCGATTGAGAATGTTTTTTCAAGTGACAAGACATCGCTCCAATTATACTCTTTGACCATCTCGTAGAGCGAATCAGAATCCTTGGCGATAAACTTGTAGATCGGTTTGAGGATACTGAGTGCCGTGCGACAACAAATGTTGGCACGATAGAGCATTTCGAGATCTCCCTCGAACGACACCATTCGGCATCCCGGCTCTACGTTGACAGCTCCGAGCGAGCGAAGCTCCTCGGCGAGTACGTCTTCAAGTCCTTTAAAGGTCTTAGCGACCATTTCGAAGCAATGTTCCATTCTTTTTTTCTTGACTTTCTGATTTAATATCGTTTCTTTATGCTACTTCGGATTGTATCGAATCTTTTCGATTGCAAAGTTACGACTTTTTTCGGGTGAAACGGAGAGATAATGCAAAGAATATTGTGAAAATTACGAGAGTAGTGTTTCCGCACGCTTGCGAAGCGTCAAAAATCAACGTCCCCGCATCAGCCTTGGCGGCATTGATGCGGGGACGTGTCAGAGTTATTTTCTCAGTCTCTTGTCAGTCTATTAGAGAACTGAAGAGATGTTGAAGTTAGCAAATTCGAGGTCGTTAGCTGCTTTTGCTGCGATAGACTTGTCGAGCTTAACGGCTTTGCCGAGGTTAGAGATTACCATCTGTTCGTTGTTGGTGCGAGCACCGAGAACGGCTGAGAGGTAGTAAGTAGTAGCGTCGGGAGTCTTGATACCTGCGAGGGTTGATTTAGCCTTGCTGTAATCCTTGCTGAGGATTTGAGCGAGAGCTGCGTTGTTGCTCTTGTCGTTGCCGAATGCTTTGACAGCAGCGTTGACGTCGCCCTGTCCGAGGTAGTAAACACCGAGTGCTGAGCCGAGTTCGTCGAGACCGCCTGCTTTGCCGAATGCTTGGTTAGCGGCTTTGAAGTCGTTGTTGACGAGAGCTACGAGACCCTGACCCATTTGTGCTTCGGGAGCAGAGGGGTTGAGTTTTGCAGATTTCTTGTAGTTATCGAGAGCTGCGTCGAAGTCACCCTGCTGATAGAAGATGTTACCGAGGTTGTTGTAACCGCGATAGTCGTTGGGGTAGTACTTGGTAGCGGCAGCGTAGATAGCTTTCTTGCGGTTGAGGTCGTCAGTGAGAGTTGCAGCGTAGAGGAGTTCGTCAACAGAGAGAGTAGCGGGCTCGTTGTCGAATGCCTTGTTGATTTCAGCGTCGCTCTTGCCGATCACGTCAACAGATGCAGTGAGGCGAGAGTAGCGGAGCTGCGGGAGGATAGTTTCAGCGAGTTCGTCGAACACGTTTGACATGTTGTGGATTTCGCGGTCGCGAGTCTCGGGATCTTTGTACATTTTGAGGACGCTGAGGATGAGGTCTTTGTCCTGAATGTTGCTTTCAGACACGAGCTTCTGGAAACCTTCCCAGTCTTCGGGAGTGAAGTTTGCAGTGAGTTCGCCGAAGTTGATACCGTTGTTCTTGATTTGCTTTTCGAGATAACCCTTAGTGTTGGTTTCGCGTTGTTCAGCGAGCTTAGCGTTGAAGTCGTAAGGACCGTCGGGCGAAGCGTATGACTCGATGTTGAGTTCTTTGATTTCGCGGTTTTCAGCAGCACTTGCAGCGGCAACCTTTTCGTTCCATTCCTGAATCTTCTGCGATTTGAGTTCGCTGTCGCGGAGTTTGGCAACGTTGATAAGGAAGAGGATGTCTGCCTTGTATTGTTCGTTGATGATGCGCTGGAACTTGTCGGCAGCGGTTGCGGGAGCAACTGTTTCAGCTGATGCGAGAGAAGCTGTTGCGATGACGCCGTCAGCGACTTTCACGCGGGGGAGAGCATACTGTTTGCCTTTCTGTTCAACTGAGAAATCGAGATAGAGTTCCGATTTCTGCATTTCGGGCTGGTAAACATAGTTTACGGGGATAGTCACGGTTCCGCCGTTGTCATAAGAAACGACGCGGTTGTTTCCGTTGACCTTTTCGCCTTGGAAAGTCATTGAGTTTCCGGCGAGTTCGGTTCCGTTGAATGAGAGGTAGGGAGTTACCGTAACGGAAGCATTCTTAACGAAGAACTTCGGGGGAATGTTGCCCGTAACGGTAGCGGGTACGTTTTGACCTACTACTTCGAGGGGGTTGGGGTTGGTTGTGAAGTAATCAGCGGCAAACTGATTCATCTTCTTACCGCATCCGGTCAGCATCACAGCCGAGCCAAGGAGCATTGAGAATGCAATTTTTTTGTCCATAGCAAAAAAAGTAGTTATAATAATAAAACTGATTTATTTATAATCGGTGTAAATGAATGTAAACACCCCTAAAAATCGGGGCGGGCGTAATTCAGTAGCAAAGATACAACCTTTATTGGGAATAAACCAAATTTAATAAAAATAATTGTGCGAAAAAATGGACGAATTTCATAAATAAGTTGTAATTTTGTTTCGTTGAATAGCTGTCTTGCTGCTGCAAGGCGGTAAAAATACTCGTTTTTTTTAATCAAATACCTTATAGTAACCCTTTATATTTTATCAAGACGAAGCCGATGAGAAAATGGCGAATTGAAGACAGTGAAGAACTGTATAATATCCAAGGATGGGGACGTAAATACTTCTCCATTAATGAAAACGGTTGTGTTTCCGTGACCCCTCGCGAGGGCTTTGCGTCGGTCGATCTTCGTGAGGTGATGGACGAATTGCAGGTGCGCGACATCACGTCGCCGGTACTCTTGCGATTCCCCGACATCCTCGACAATCGTATCGAAAAAATTTCTAACTGTTTTTCGGTCGCCTCGAAAGAATATGACTACAAGGCGCAAAACTACATCATCTACCCGATCAAAGTCAACCAGATGCGCCCCGTCGTCGAGGAAATCGTCACTCATGGCGAAAAATTCAACATCGGTCTTGAAGCCGGTTCCAAGCCCGAGCTTCACGCCGTCCTTGCCACCAATATAAAGGAAAACGCTCTCATCATCTGCAACGGCTACAAAGACCAGACCTACATCGAGCTTGCACTCTTGGCTCAGAAAATGGGTCGCCGTATATATATAGTGGTGGAAAAGCTCAACGAGCTTCGCATCATTTCGGAAGTTGCAAAGCGCATCGGCATCGACCCGAACATCGGCATCCGCATCAAACTTGCGTCATCGGGCTCGGGCAAATGGGAAACCAGCGGTGGCGACGTCTCGAAGTTCGGACTCAACTCGTCGGAACTCCTCGAAGCCCTCGACTTCATGGAGCGCAACAAGATGAAACATTGCTTGAAGCTCATCCACTTCCACATCGGCAGTCAGATCACCAAAATCCGTCTGATTAAAACAGCCATCCGCGAAGCCGCACAATTCTATGTCCAGCTCTCAAACATGGGCTTCGACATTGATTTCATGGACATTGGCGGCGGTCTCGGCGTGGACTACGACGGCACTCGCAGCTCCGTCTCGGGCAGCTCGATGAATTACAGCATTCAGGAGTATGCCAACGATGCCGTGTCGACCATCGTCGATGCGTGTGAGAAAAACGGCTTGAAGCAGCCCAACATCATCAACGAGAGCGGTCGCTCACTGACAGCCCACCACTCGGTGCTCGTGTTTGAGGTGCTCGAAACCACCCAACTCCCGATTTGGAAAGATTCAAAAGACATCCAAGAGTCGGACCACGAACTTGCCAAGGAACTCTACGCTATCTGGGACAAGCTCGACCAGCAACGTTTGCTCGAAAGCTGGCACGACGCGCTCCAAATCCGTGAAGAAGCCCTCGACCTGTTCAGCCTCGGACTGCTCGACCTGCGCACCCGCGCCCAGATCGAGGAACTCTATTGGAGCATTGCCCGTGAGGTCGGTGACATCGCCGGCAGCATGAAGCACGCTCCCGAAGAGCTGAAAAAGGTGGCCAAAATGTTGCCCGACAAATATTTCTGCAACTTCTCGCTCTTCCAGTCGCTGACCGACTCGTGGGCAATCGACCAGATGTTCCCCATCATCCCGATTTCGCGACTCGACGAGAAGCCGACGCGCACCTGCACGATTCAAGACATCACTTGCGACAGCGACGGCAAGATTGCCAACTTCATCTCGCCCCACGGCAGCGTGGCCAACTCGCTCCCCGTCCATCCCGTCAAGCCCGGCGAACCGTACTACCTCGGCGTGTTCCTCGTCGGAGCATATCAGGAAATCCTCGGCGATATGCACAACCTCTTTGGCGACACGAATGCCGTCCACATCTCTGTCTACAAAGACCGCTATGAAATCGACCGAATCATCGACGGCGAGACAGTAGCCGATGTGCTCGACTATGTGCAGTTCAATCCCAAAAAACTCGTGCGTAACGTCGAAGCTTGGGTGACAGCGTCGATGAAAGCCGGAAAGATCACTCCCGACGAAGGTCGAGAGTTCCTCAGCAACTACCGCTCGGGTCTCTATGGCTACACCTATATAGAAAAAGATTAAACCGAAGCAAACTAACATCCCCCCCTCCACACACACACACACACACCTTCGGCAATGAGATATTTCATGCAGTTGGCATATCGCGGTGCACCGTTCCACGGCTGGCAGAGCCAACCGGGAGCGGTGACCGTGCAATCTGTCATAGAGGACGCACTGTCGACAATCATGCGCACCGAGATGAAAATCGTCGGCGCAGGACGCACCGATGCCGGTGTCAATGCCCGCATGATGATAGCCCATTTCGATGTCGACACCCCCATCGTCAACCCCGAATCACTTGTCAGAAATCTCAATGCAATCGTAGGCAAGGACATCGCAATCGAGCGCATCTACGAAGTCGAGCCTGACAAACATGCGAGGTTTGATGCCACCTCGCGCACGTACCATTATTATGCCGTCACCTCGAAATCACCCTTCTTCTATCAGTTGAGTTGGAAAGCCCCCGAAAATTTGGACTTCGACAAGATGAATGAGGCGGCAGAATTATTGCTCTCGACAAGTGATTTCACGTCATTTGCCAAGCTCCACACCGATGCCAAGACCAACATCTGTCGGGTCACGAAAGCCCGTTGGGAGCAGGTTGCCCCCGGAGCATGGGTGTTTGAGATCACTGCCGACCGCTTCTTGCGCAACATGGTTCGCGCCGTCGTCGGGACGCTCGTCGATGTCGGACGTGGAAAGCTGTCGGTCAGCGACTTTGCCGAAGTCATAGCTCGTCGCGACCGTTGCGCCGCCGGGACATCGATGCCCGGTCATGCCCTCTATCTGTGGGACGTGACCTATTGATTCTCTCGTGATTGAAAATCTCCCTCAGGCCTATGGACTACAAAAAAATATTGCAGGAAATTGCAACCGCAATCGAGCCGCTCCGCAACGTTGGTCGGCAGGCGGACTACATTCCTGCGCTCGCCGAGGTCAACCCCGACCGCTTCGGCATCTGTATAAAGACCGTCGACGGTGACACCGTTGAGTGGGGCGACGTCGACGAGCGGTTTTCAATCCAAAGTGTCACCAAAGTCTTCTCGCTTGCCATGAGCCTTGCAATCAAGGGCGAAACTCTGTGGGCGAGAGTAGGCAAAGAACCGTCGGGGGCAGCGTTCAACTCGCTGATTCAGCTTGAATTGGATCGCGGAGTGCCGCGCAACCCATTTATCAACGCCGGCGCAATCGTGCTTGCCGACGTGCTGATGTCGGAGCTTGACGACCCTCTTGACGACTATCTCGCCTTTGTTCGAGAAATAGCCTGCGACAAGACTGTCGACTACAATCGTCGCGTAGCAGCCTCGGAGCGTGAAAAAGGCTATATCAACGCAGCAATCGCCAATATGCTAAAATATTACGGAAATCTTGACAACGACATAGAGGACGTCTTGCGCTTCTATTTCCTTCAATGCTCGGTCGAGATGAACTGTCGGCAACTCTCGCGAGCATTTCTGCCCTTTGCCAATCGGAAGAAAGATTTTCTTGTCGGCGACATCCGTCTGACCTCCTCGCAAGTCAAGCGTATCAACGCCCTCATGCAGACCTGCGGATTCTATAACGATGCCGGAGAGTACTCATATCGGGTCGGGCTGCCCGGCAAGAGCGGAGTGGGCGGAGGAATCGGAGCCGTTTACCCCGGACGCTACTCGGTGGCAACGTGGAGCCCGCGTCTCAACGAGCGTGGAAATTCTGTTATGGGGATGAAAGCCCTTGAATTACTGACTACTTACACTCGCGAATCAATCTTTTGAAAAAATTTTTTTGCCCTCGCGGACATTATCGCACCTTTTTCGGGTGTTTTGTGTATTATCTTTGCAGTGTGAAATCCGAGTCGACTCTGAAAACCCGTGTCGAAGCTCTCTCGCGCACACTGATCTTATATAGCTGTCAGGATTATTAATTGGGCTATGATCACGCGACAAAACATTGACAGGGGATAGACGGAAGCATAGCTGATAGTCGCATAGTCGCCGGGAACGATGTCGTTGGCATAGTTGAGTGCCATCGGGTTTGCCATGCTGCCGCATAGCATTCCGCACGTCAGCCCGAAATCGAGTTTACACATTTTCATTGCAATCACGCCCATAATCAAGACGGGGACAATGGTGAGGACAAACCCGAGTCCGATCCAAAGCAAGCCCTCCGGACGCATGATTGTTTCGAGAAACTGTCCGCCGGCATCGAGTCCGAGGCAAGCGAGATAGAGCGACAGACCGATGCCGCGAAGCATCAGGTTGGCACTGCGTGTCGTGTAGGTGACGAGGCGGAATTGAGGCCCGAAACGACCGATGAGGATGCCGACGATGATCGGTCCGCCCGCAAGTCCGAGCTTGACAGGAGTCGAAATGCCCGGCAGAGCGATGGGGATCGAACCAATGACGAGTCCGAGCACGATGCCGATGAAGATAGCTCCGAGATTAGGATCTTTGAGCTTGATAGCGGTGTTGCCGAGGATTTGCTCAACCTTCTCGATGTCGTCGGCCGACCCGACAACGGTCAGCGTATCGCCGAGTTGCAGGATGAGGTCGGGGGTCGCAAGCAAGTGGAGACCGCTGCGCGTCACGCGGCTGATATTGATATGATATTGGTTGCGCAGACGGAGCGAACCGAGGCGTTTACCGTTGATAAACGGACGGCTGACAATGATTCGGCGCGAAATCAGTTCGCTGTCGATAGCATTCCAGTCGATTCCCTCCTTATTCCAATCGCGGGCTTCTTGCTTGCCGAAGAGGATTTTGAGTCGCGGACTGTCGTCGGGAGTCGTAATGACGAGCAGCGTGTCGTCTTTGCGAAGCACTGTGCGAGAGTCGGGGATGATGACCTCGTTGTCGCGCCAGAGACGCGAGATGACGAAGCGCGTCTTGGTCAGTCGGGATATTTCTTTGACCGTCATGTTGTAGACGGCAGGGTTGCAGATGCGAAACTCGGCGATAAATGTCGTGTCGGCATCCTCGCGCGGAGTCGACAGCGGTGCGTCGGTCGGAATCAATACCTTCCGCAGCAGGATTATCGCCAAGATGACTCCGACGACACCGAGCGGATAGGTGACGGCACAACTGAGAGCCGCGCTTCCGCCCGACAGTCCGAGCTGTTGCAAGGCTTGTTGGGCTGCGCCGAGAGCCGGAGTGTTGGTCGTCGCGCCGCAGAGCAGACCCGTCGCGTCGCCGATCGGAATGTCGAGCCCGACGCTGAATGCAATGGCCATGATTGTGCCGATCGCCAAGACTCCGAGTCCGAGCAGATTGAGGAGCATTCCGCCCTTGCGAAATGAGCTGAAAAAGCCCGGACCGACTTTCAGACCGAGTTCGTAAACGAACAGGACGAGACCGAGATTCTCAGTGTAGTGGAGAATAGTCGGGTCGATCGACAGCCCGATGTGTCCGGCAAGGATTCCGGCAAAGAAGACAAACGTCACGCCGAGCGAGATGCCCCACACTCTGATTTTGCCGAACGCAAGTCCGACAGCGATAATAATCGAGATGACGATCACCGCTTGGAGGGCTGAATGAGTCAAGAAAATGTCATAAATCCATTGCATGGCGCAAAATTACTAAATAATGCGTAAATTTGCAGTCGGAAATTCTAAATTTGTTAACCACTGTTTCACACTTGTAAAGAAAATATGATTACACAGGAACAATTAAAAGAGACTTTTGAACGCAAGCTCGCGTTGAGGAGGTATCTTTGACATCGACAGCAAGAAAATTCAAGTAGAGGAGGAAGAACTCCGCACCCACGTGCCCGACTTCTGGGAACACCCCAAAGAAGCACAGGCTCAAATGAAGAAAATCAAGGACATTCAGGCTTGGATTGTCGGCTATGAAGAAGTCGAAAAAGTTGTCAACGAGCTCGAACTCGCATGGGATTTCTTGAAGGAAGGTCTCGTCGAAGAAAGCGAAATCGACGCGCTCTATGCCGATGCCATTGCAAAAATCGAGAACCTCGAACTCCGCAATATGCTCCGTCGCGAGGAAGACAAACTCGGAGTCGTGCTCAAAATCAACTCCGGAGCCGGTGGCACCGAGAGTCAGGACTGGGCATCGATGTTGATGCGTATGTATCTGCGTTGGTGTGAAAGCCACGGCTACAAAACTTCGATCGCCAACCTTCTCGAAGGAGACGAAGCGGGCATCAAGTCGTGTACGATCAACGTCGAGGGTGATTTCGCCTATGGCTACCTCAAAAGCGAAAACGGTGTGCATCGACTCGTCCGCGTGTCGCCCTACAATGCTCAGGGCAAGCGCATGACATCGTTTGCATCCGTGTTTGTGACCCCGCTCGTCGACGACACCATCGAAGTCCGTGTCGATCCGGCACTCCTTTCGTGGGACACGTTCCGTTCGGGCGGCGCAGGCGGTCAGAACGTCAACAAAGTCGAATCCGGCGTTCGCTTGCGCTATCAGTTCACCGACCCCTATACCGGCGAACAGGAGGAAATCCTCATCGAAAACACCGAGA
Source organism: uncultured Staphylococcus sp. (assembly GCA_964497255.1). Classification (GTDB taxonomy): domain Bacteria; phylum Bacteroidota; class Bacteroidia; order Bacteroidales; family Muribaculaceae; genus Duncaniella. The sequence continues at coordinate 35,142 of CAZCCI010000011.1, read as the reverse complement.
CGCGCGACCAGCCTAAGAATAAGGAAAACGCCATGCGTCAACTCCGCTCGATTCTCTACGACAAGGAGCTGCAACACCGTCTGCAAGAGCAGGCAAAGATTGAAGCCGGCAAGATGAAAATCGAATGGGGCTCGCAGATCCGCAGCTATGTCTTTGACGACCGTCGAGTCAAGGATCACCGCACCAATTATCAGACTTCCGACGTAGGCGGAGTCATGGACGGCGATCTCGATGCCTTCATCAAAGCCTACCTGATGGAATTTGCCGCAACCGAGGAATAACCCCGAGCATCAACGACGCTCGATTCCTCCCTCACCACTCCTCTCCCAACCACTCTCTTTCAAAACCCGCTCTCCTCTCTCGTTATTTAAAGAAATCTCAACAGAATAAACTAACGAAATCCCCGATCGAGGCGGCGAGCACATCTCTCCGCCTCGATTTTATTCGGGATTCCGATGAATTGTAACTCGTCGGTTCTGTAACTCTGTGATATTTAGTCGAAATGTCTGAATTAGTGAGATGAAAGAAAAAAAATAACAGACTGTCGTTGCTGCGGAGTTTGATTTGCTTCCGTCAGGGGAACGACAGTCTGTTTATTTTTTTTTTAGTGATGCGAACCGAATCCGGTTCTATTACCAGCTCGGATTGTTGTCCGAGGAGGGACGGGGCATTAAGCTATGCCGAGGTCTTTTTTGAGCGCTTCGATTTTTTCGGCGGCGAGACGCTTGCAGTTGTCGTAGTCTTCAACTTTGTTCATGGGCACTTTGACTTCCATGTAGAATTTGATTTTGGGTTCGGTGCCTGAGGGACGGACTGAGACTTTCGAGTTGTCGTCAGTGAAGTATTGAAGTACGTTTGACGTGCAGGGGAAGTCGAGCATTTCTTTTTCGCCTGAGTCGACGTGGGTGAGTTCGAGTGATGCGTAGTCTTTGATTGTCTTGACGGGGCTTCCGGCGAGAGATTTGGGCGGGTTTTCGCGGAAGTTTTTCATCATGGCTTGGATTTCCTCTGCGCCTGATTTGCCGGGACGGACTACTGAGACGCCTACTTCGTAGCTGAATCCGTATTTCAAGTAGATGTCGGCGAGCATTGCTTGGAAGTCCATGCCTTTGCTCTTGGCCCATGCGCAGGCTTCTGCCATGAGTGAGATTGCCGATACGGAGTCTTTGTCGCGAGCGAAGGTTTCGGCGAGGAAGCCGTAGCTTTCTTCACCGCCGCCGAGGTAGCGGAGGGTGTCTTCGTTGTCACGCATGACGGCTGCGATCCATTTGAATCCGGTGTAGCAGTCGAAGAGGCGGACGTTCATTGCGTCGCAGATCGATTTGATTGTTTCGGTGGTTACGATTGTCTTCACGGCAAATTCGTTGCCTTTGAGGCGGCCGAGTTCTTTGTTGCGGGTGATGATGTAGTTGAGGAGGATCATCACGATCTGGTTGCCGTTGAGGAGTACGTATTCTCCGTTGTTGTCGCGGATCACGCAGCCGATGCGGTCGGCGTCGGGGTCGGATGCCATGACGATGTCGGCGTTGACTTCTTTGGCTTTGGCGATTGCCATTGCCATTGCGGAGGGCACTTCGGGGTTGGGAGATTCAACTGTGGGGAAGTCGCCGCTGGGGATGTCTTGCTCGGGGACGTGGATTGTGTCGGCGAAGCCGAAGTTTTTGAGCGAGCGGGGGATGAGTTCGACGCCTGTGCCGTGGATGGGGGTGTAGACGATTTTGAGGTCTTTGTAGCGTTCGATCACATCGGGGCTGAGCGAGAGTTCTTTGATTTTGTCGAGGTAGACTTTGTCGACTTCCTCGCCGATGATCTGAATCTTGGATTTGTCGCCTTCAAATTTGATTTCTTTGACGCTCTTGATTTTGTTGACGTGGTCAATGATGTTTACGTCGTGGGGTGCGATGATCTGTGCGCCGTCTTCCCAGTAGGCTTTGTAGCCGTTGTAGATTTTGGGGTTGTGTGACGCTGTGATGTTGACACCGCTTTGGCATCCGAAGTGGCGGATGGCGAACGAGAGTTCGGGGGTGGGGCGGAAGCTGTCGAAGAGGTAGACTTTGATACCGTTAGCCGAGAAGATGTCGGCTACGATTTCAGCGAATTTGCGCGAGTTGTTGCGGACGTCGTGACCGACGGCTACGCTGATTTCGGGCAGGTCTTTGAAGGCTTCTTTGAGGTAGTTGGCGAGGCCTTGGGTGGCTGCTCCGACGGTGTAGATGTTCATGCGGTTGGAGCCTGCGCCCATGATTCCGCGCAGACCGCCTGTGCCAAATTCGAGGTCTTTGTAGAAGCTTTCGATAAGTTCGCTTTTGTCGTCGGCTTCAAGCATTCGTTTGACTTCTTTATGTGTTTCTTCGTCGTATCCTTCGCCAAGCCAGAGTTGTGCTTTGGCGGTGACTTCTTTCAATAGTTGTTCGTTTTCCATATATTTTTGGAGTATTTAAATTTTTGTATCGTTTTTTTTATGTTTTTTTTCGGTGTGGTGTCGTCATCGGCGGGGAGGGGGGTGTGGGGAGGACGCCATGCCGATGAGTTTGTCCGAAGGTCGTGAATAAGGCAAATTTACGCTCTTTTGAGGGAATAACAAAGAAATCGGGGTAAAAATGCGTCGGCAATGTCAAGTTTTTATGCTTATTTTTGAGTCGCGGGCGTAGAGGAGAATTATTTTTTGATTTTATATCTGATTCTTTGTATCTTTGCAAGTTGAAGGGTTGGCGGCTTTTGATTTTTCCCAACGTCGGTTGGGGGGGTAATTCGAGCTGTCGCTGCCGTTCGGACTTTGGATACGGTCTTTATTTTTTTAGATTCCGAATAATAAAATATATACAATTATAAAAAATACATTGTTCTGCTATGTTTAGAACGAAAACTTGTGGCGAACTTCGTATCGGCGATGCCGGTCAGGAAGTGACTCTCGCCGGATGGGTGCAACGCGCTCGCAAAATGGGCGGTATGACCTTTGTTGATGTGCGTGACCGCTACGGCATTACTCAAGTGGTGTTTAATGTCGAGAATGACGCTGCTCTCTGTGAGTCTGCCAATCATTTGGGCAGAGAATTTGTGGTGCAGGTCAAGGGTGTGGTCGCCGAACGTACGAGCAAGAATCCGAATCTGCCCACGGGCGATATCGAGATTATCGCGTCGGAGCTTAATGTGTTGAACAGAAGCGAAGTGCCGCCGTTTACAATCGAGGATGATACGGATGGCGGCGATGATCTTCGCATGAAGTATCGCTATTTGGATTTGCGTCGCAATTGTGTGCGCTCGAATCTCGAATTGCGCCACCGCATGGCGTTTGAAATCCGTCGCTATCTCGATTCGAAGGGCTTCCTCGAAGTGGAGACTCCGGTGCTTATCAAGTCGACTCCCGAGGGTGCGCGTGACTTCGTTGTGCCTTCGCGCATGAATCCGGGTGAGTTCTATGCTCTTCCGCAGTCGCCTCAGACGTTTAAACAGCTTTTGATGGTCAGCGGTTTTGATCGCTATTTCCAGATTGTCAAGTGTTTCCGCGACGAGGATTTGCGTGCCGACCGTCAGCCTGAGTTTACTCAGATCGACTGCGAGATGTCGTTTGTCGAGCAGGAGGATGTGCTTCAAATGTTTGAAGGTTTGGTCAAGCATATTTTCAAGTATGTCAAGGATATTGATTTCACGGAGGCTTTCCCGCGCATGACGTGGGCTGACGCTATGCGTCTCTACGGTTCGGATAAGCCTGACACTCGTTTCGGCATGGAGTTTGTCGAGATCAAGGATTTGACTGTCGGCAAGGGTTTTGCCGTGCTTGACGATGCTGAATATGTCGGTGCAATCGTTGCTCCCGGATGTGCGGATTATACTCGCAAGCAGCTCGATCAGTTGACAGACTTTGTTAAGCGTCCGCAGATCGGTGCGAAGGGCATGATGTGGGTTAAGGTTGAGGCTGACGGCTCGATCAAGTCGTCGGTTTCAAAATTCTATACGGAAGACGAGCTTCGCGCGTGGGCTGATCGCTGCGGTGCGAAGGCCGGCGATTTGATTCTGATCCTTGCCGGTCAGACTATGAAGACTCGCAAGCAGCTTTGCGAACTCCGTTTGGAGATGGGCTCGCGCCTCGGTCTGCGCGATCCGCAGAAGTTCTCTTGCCTTTGGGTCATCGACTTCCCGCTCTTTGAATGGGACGACGAGACGCAACGTTTCTATGCGATGCACCACCCGTTTACCTCGCCCAATCCAGAGGATATTCACTTGCTCGACAGCGATACGGGAGCCGTCCGCGCTACGGCCTACGATATGGTGGTCAACGGCAACGAACTCGGTGGCGGCTCGATCCGTATCCATGAGGCAGAGTTGCAAGACCACATGTTCCGTCTGCTCGGTCTCAGCGAGGAGGATGCTCAGTATAAGTTCGGCTTCTTGATGAATGCGTTTAAGTTCGGTGCGCCTCCTCACGGCGGTTTGGCATTCGGATTCGATCGCTTTGTCAGCATTCTTGCCGGTCTCGATTCGATTCGCGATGTGATTGCTTTCCCGAAAAACAATTCGGGTCGCGATGTGATGATCGATGCTCCGTCGACCATCGACGATTCGCAGCTCGACGAGCTTGCTATCCGCGTAGAGCTTCCCGAAGAAAAGAAATAAGAATAGATGATGGCGAAGCAGTCACCTATAACGCTTGCCGACGTCGTCGGCTGCATTGAGGACTTCGCATCTCCCGGACTTCAAGAGAAGTGGGACAATACGGGGTGGCAATTGTGTCCGCAGTCGGTCACTGCGCCTTGCACCGGAGCGATGCTCTGTCTCGATGTCACTCCCGAGGTGGTCGATGAGGCTGTCGCGGAGGGGTGTAATCTCATTGTCTCGCACCATCCCTTGATTTTCAAAGGACTAAGGCAAATCACCGGCGTTTCACCTGTGGAACGTGCGGTGATTTCCGCTATAAAGTCGGGGGTTGCGGTCTATTCGTCGCACACGGCTCTTGATTCGGCTTGCGGCGGAGTGTCTCACCGCCTTGGGCAGATGCTCGGGTTAGGGCGTAGGCGTGTGCTCGTCGCTCAACCGGGCGGCGACGGCAGTGTCGGGCTTGGAATCGTCGGCGACTATGATGAACCGGTCGCTGTCGATGAGTTCATTGCGCTTGTCAAGAGGGTCTACAAAGCCGATGCCGTCCGCCGTTCGGCTGGTCCGGCAGGGCTTTGCGAGGTTCGTCGGGTGGCATTGTGTAGCGGTTCGGGCGGCGAGTTTCTGTCCGATGCGATTGCCGCCGGTGCGGATGTCTACATAACGTCGGACACTCGCTATCACGACTTCGTTGACTTCGGCAAGTCGATTTTAATGGTCGATACCGGACATTTTGAGAGCGAAATCTGCACTAAATCAATTTTTTCTGAAATTATTTCCGAAAAATTTCCTAACTTTGCAGTCCGGCAGTCGCGCGCGGAGCAAAACCCGGCGCGCTATGTCGTTTGATTGAATCAAAAATTCTACATATATACATAGTTATATGGCGATAGAGCAAAATAAAACCGAACAATCATTGTCAGTAGAGCAGCGTCTTCGTGCTCTCTACCAGCTCCAGACCATCCTCTCGGAGATTGATCGAATCAAGACAATCCGTGGCGAGCTTCCCGAAGAAGTGCGCGATCTTGAAGACCAAATCGAGGGTCTTCACACTCGTGTCGAAAAATTCAAAGCCGAAATCGAGGAGCTTCGTCTCAAATCGAACAAGGAAAAGAGCAACATCGAGCAGGCACAGTCGCAGATCGCAACTTACAAGCAGCAGCTTGACAATGTGCGCAACAACCGCGAGTTTGACCTCTTGTCGAAAGAAATCGAGTTTCAGACTCTCGAAATCCAGCTTTCGGAGAAGCGCATCAATCAGTATGCCCGCGAAATCGAAAACAAGACGCTCGACATCAAGGCTGCCGAAGAAAATCTCACCGATCGCAACCACATTTTGGCTGACAAGCGTCACCAGCTCGAAGAGATTGTCTCTGAAACCAAGAAGGACGAGGAACGTCTCCGCCTCAAAGCCAAGGATATCGAGCCGCAGATCGACACTCGCACTCTGACTGCATTCAAGCGCATCCGCAAGAATGCCCGCAACGGTCTCGGTGTTGTCTATATCCAGCGTAATGCCTGTGGCGGTTGCTTCAACCGTATTCCCCCGCAGAAGCAGATGGAAATCAAGATGCACAAGAAGATCATCGTCTGCGAATATTGCGGTCGAATCATGATCGATCCCGAATTGGCAGGCATCGGCGAAGGCGAAGCATAACGCTCCCCCTCTCACCCCCCCACCTACGCACTCAAAACAACGAATTGAATTTATGGAAAAAATCATCCCCGGCAAATATGTCGAAATTGCCTACGACCTCTATGAAGTGGCTTCATCGGGTGTCGAGGAACTTGTCCACAACGTCGTCGACGAAGACCCCGAACGTTTTATTTTCGGAGTGACCAAGGGTCTGCTCCTTCCGCTCGAACGTGCTCTTGACGGCATGGAACAAGGGCAGAGTTTCGACGTGTTCGTTGCAGCCGGCGAAGGTTTCCCCTATAATCCCGATGATGTAGCCGAACTTGGCAAGGATCTTTTTGAGGTCGACGGCAAGTTTGACTCCGAGACGGTCAAGAAGGGAGCGTATATCCCGATGATGACCGCTGATGGATTCCGCATCACCGGCAAGGTGATTGAAGTGACGTCGGACCGCGTGGTCATGGACTTCAATCATCCTCTCGTGGGCAAGGATCTCCGTTTCAAAGGCAAGGTTGTCACCGTTCGTGACGCTACCCCCGAAGAACTCCACCCGTCGTGTGGCGGCGGATGTTGCGGTGGCGGCTGCGGCGACTCGGGTTGCGGCGACTCAGGCTGCGGCTCTTGCGGATGTGACGGCTGTGGAAACTGATAAGCCCGCACGAATCAAAAATTTTAACGCTTAAATCAAAAATTATCTCAACCATTATTTATGGCAACTACTGCAGATTTTAAAAACGGCATGTGCCTCGACATCGATGGCCAGTATTATTTCATCGTTGAATTCCTTCATGTTAAACCCGGTAAGGGTCCGGCTTTCGTCCGCACCAAACTCAAAAACGTGCAGACCGGTCGTGTGCTTGACAAGACTTGGAACTCAGGCGTGAAGGTCAACGAAGTCCGCATCGAACGTCGTCCCTACCAGTATAGCTACAAAGATGATATGGGCTATCACTTCCTCCACACTGAAACTTGGGAAGAAGTTATCATCCCCGGCGAAAGCATCGAAGGCGTACAGTTCCTCAAAGATGGCGATATTTGCGAAGCTATGGTTCACGCTGAAAGCGAAACTATCCTCACTTGCGAAATGCCCACCAGCGTTGTGCTCGAAATCACTTACACCGAACCCGGTATCAAGGGCGACACCGCTACCAACACTCTCAAACCCGCTACGGTTGAAACCGGTGCTGAAATCCGTGTGCCCCTCTTCTGCAACATCGGCGACAAGGTGCGCGTAGACACTCGCGACGGTTCTTACGTAGAACGTATCAAAGAGTAATATCTTGAATCTCAATCGTGTCCGGCTCGATGACGCTTGTCAACAATGTCGGAGACGATCGAAAATAAAACGATTGAAAAGGCTGCTGACATCAATGCGTGTCGCAGCCTTTTTCAATAAGTATATGAGAAAACAGACCGAAATTTTATAAACTGCTGTCCGAATCAGATGGAAATCGAACGTCATCCATTCACTCCGTTTGTCCCCCGAAATGCCAAGGTGTTGATTTTGGGAACTTTTCCACCGAAACCGGTGAGATGGTCAATGGAGTTTTATTACCCGAACAAGACTAATGATTTTTGGCGTATCATGGGGCTGATATTCTATGGCGATCTGAATCATTTCAGATTGTCGGACGGGACTTTTGACGAGCCGTCGATACGCCGTTTTCTTGAAGAGAAGGGGATTGCGCTCCACGACACGGCGGCTGCCGTCAGACGTTTGAAGGACAATGCGTCTGACAAGTTTCTTGAAATCGTCGAGCCGGTAGACCTCGGAGGGTTGCTCGCCGGGATGCCCGATTGTCGCTTTGTCGTCGCTACGGGCGAGAAGGCTGCCGGAGTGGTTGCCGAACTGACGTCGTCGCCGCTTCCGAAGATAGGGGAGTGGGTTGCCGCCGAGAGGGAGGTTGCCGGTCGGAGGCTTGAAGTGACCCGTATGCCCTCAACGTCGCGCGCCTATCCGCTCGCTGTCGAGAAGAAAGCCGCTGCTTATCGCGAGATGTTTGCCCACGTCGGAATCCGATAAGGCGGTTTTTCAGACGGTCGCCGAGTTATGCACGGATTAGATATGTCTATAACAAATATTTTGATTAACTTTGCGTTCGGAATGTCGCACAATGGTTGTCGACGTTCCGGATGTTTAATAATATTCATATAATTTCATTCAGAAAAAATGTTTGATTTCCTTCCTTTGTTGGCTATCTTTAATCCTGCCGAAATCATGGGGCAGTTTTTGGTGGCAGATCCTATGACGGTCTATCTGCTTGTCGTTGCTTTTATGGTAATCGAAAGTTCGTTTATCCCGTTTCCCTCAGAAGTAATTGTCCCCCCGGCAGCATATCTCGCTTGCACGAAAGGAAATGTCGATATTTATATGTTGGTCGGGCTCGCCACTGTCGGCGCGATCATCGGCGCGTTGATCAACTATTATTTGTCGGTGTGGATCGGTCGTCCGATCGTCTATCGCTTTGCAAACAGCCGCTTCGGCCACGCTTGTCTGATCGATGAGGCAAAGGTGCGTCACGCCGAGGAATATTTTGACAAACACGGGGCGGTTTCGACGTTTATCGGACGTTTGATTCCTGCTGTCCGTCAGCTCATTTCGATTCCTGCCGGACTTGCACGCATGAACATCGGCAAGTTTATGCTCTTCACGGGGCTTGGCGCAATGGTTTGGAACATCGTTCTCGCCATCCTTGGCTATTGGTTGGGCATAATGGTGCCGCAAGAGCAACTCTATGCCAAGGTAGAGGAGTATAATGAATATCTCACATACGCCGGTGTTGCAATCGGAGTATATTGCGTCTGCGTGATCCTTTGGAATGCCTTCAAGCCGCGCCAAAAGGCATCGGAAGCCTGACCGGAACGAATCTTGCAGCGTGTCGTTGTCTCAGCGGCTCATTCTCTCTTCGATAAAGACCTTTTGGGAACATAAATTTGTTTTATTCTCTGCAAAAGGAGAGTATATTGAAATAGAATCATAAATTTTTTAAGAGAGTAACCCTATTATGATACAGGTAGCCCCTTCGCTTCTTTCAGCCGATTTCGCTCGTCTTGGTGAGGCAGTCGAGATGGTCAATAACAGCCAAGCGTCGATGATTCACATCGATGTGATGGACGGAATGTTTGTGCCCAACATCACAATTGGTTTCCCTGTCATAAGGGCTATCAGTAAGATTGCCAAGAAACCGCTCGATGTCCATCTGATGATTTGTGACCCCGGACGATATGTCGGTGCTGTTCGCGACGCAGGTGCAGAGATTATGAATGTCCATCAAGAGGCGTGCACGCATCTCGATCGTGTGGTTCACGAAATCAAGGAGGCGGGGATGAAGGCGGCTGTGACGCTCAATCCGGCTACGCCAGTGGCAATGTTGACCGATATAATCAGTGAGCTTGACATGGTGTTGCTCATGAGTGTCAATCCCGGATTCGGCGGTCAGAAGTTTATCCCCAACACGCTCCGCAAGGTGCGCGAACTTCGCGGACTCATTGCCGAGTCGGGGTCGAAAGCCGTCATAGAGATCGACGGCGGTGTCAATCTGTCGACCGCACCGTCGCTCATCGAAGCCGGAGCCGACATTCTTGTGGCAGGAAGCTATGTCTTCGGCGCATCTGATCCGCATAAAGCCGTAGCCGACCTCATTGCTCTCGGATAAGAAGAAAATCATAGAAATGAACATACGAGATATACGCATAGATTGTTTTGACTACCCTCTCCCCGACGAACGAATCGCGAAGCATCCTCTTGCTGAGCGCGACGAGTGTCTGTTGCTCGTGAAAGACGCTGCCGGCAATGTGTCGACACGCATTTTTCGCGAGTTGCCCGACTTGTTGCCCGATGATTCGATGCTCGTCTACAATAATACGCGAGTCATCAACGCGCGTCTGCGTTTCCGAAAGGGCGATGCCGCCGACGGGGCGCTGATTGAAATCTTCTGCCTCGAACCGTCGCAACCGGCTGACTATGCTTGCAGCTTTGCATCGACCTCCCGTTGCTCGTGGACTTGCTTTGTCGGAAACTCCAAGCGTTGGAAGAGCGAGCCGTTGCGTATGCCGCTCGAAATCGACGGCGAAGCGTTGACGCTGACCGCAACCCGTATTGCTCGCGAGGGCAACACGTCGGTCGTCGAGTTTGCGTGGGACAACGATGCCGTGACCTTTTCGCGAATAATTTCAGCTGTCGGTGAAATCCCGATTCCGCCTTATCTCAACCGCTCGACGGAAGAGAGCGATTCGCGCGACTATCAGACAGTGTTCTCTCACATCGACGGATCGGTTGCCGCACCGACAGCAGGGCTTCATTTCACGCCCGAAGTGCTTTCGGCGATTGACCGACGCGGAATTTTGCGCCGCGAACTGACGCTTCATGTCGGAGCCGGAACGTTTCAGCCGGTGAAGACCGACAGCATCGGCGAGCATGATATGCACAGCGAGTTCATAGCCGTCGGTCGCGAACTGATCAGCGAGTTGGCAGAGACGAAACGTCAGGTCATAGCTGTCGGGACGACATCTGTCCGCACTCTCGAAAGCCTCTATCACCTCGGTTGTCGCTTGGCGGCAGGGTTGCCGGCTGACGTGTTGCCGCAGTGGTATCCCTACGACGAGTCACACCCCGCTTTGTCGGTAGGCGAGTCGATGGCGGCAATATTGGCTCATCTTGATGCCACCGGCGAATCGACCTTTGTAGCCTCGACTCGTCTGATGATTGCTCCGGGCTATGAATATAAGGTGGTGAAAGGCATGGTGACTAATTTCCACCAACCGAGATCCACATTGCTATTGCTCGTCTCGGCATTCTTGTCGGGTCGTCAGGGCAATCCGGATTGGCGCACGATTTATGACTATGCGCTCTCCGACCCGCGTTTCCGTTTCCTTTCCTACGGCGACGCATGCCTATTTTTGTAGAGAAATACATTTATATATACATATATATACACCCCCAAAAAAACGATTGCCGTTCGGCTTGCGCGCAATAGCGTGGCGACCGAACGGCAATCGTTTTATTTTTATTTGCAGAATCAGAGACCTGTCAGATGTTTTTACGACGACATAGGATTTTGTCGGGGTTCGAGGGGGTAGAGAGGCGAGGCATCGAAGCGTGGGAGGGCTGCGAGGTGGAGCTGCGGACGAGGTTGGTCGGCGGGAGTCAGGCAGTCAAACCCATTGCCGATGTCTTTGACACCGACGGTTGCGAGAGCCGTTTCGACGGCTTCGAGAGCCTTTTGAGGAGAGTTATTGTCGTTGGAAAGGTGACAGAGGAACACGTTGCGCAGCATCGGGGAATAAATCTCGGCAATGAAATTGGCGGTCACGCGGTTGTCCAAGTGACCGTTGTCAGCCACGATGCGGGCTTTGAGATATTCGGGATAGCGACCTTCACGCAGCATTTCGAGGTCGTAGTTAGCTTCGATGACGATGTGAGTGGCGAGGCGCATATAGTGGTCGACACGTTCGCTGATGCAACCGAGGTCGGTGGCGACAGCAAAGCGGACATCGCCGTGGCTTATGAAGTAACCGGCGTTGTCGGCCCCGTCGTGCATGACATCAAACGCTGTGACCTCAAAATTGCCGATTCGGAATGGGAATTCCTTGTAGATCGGAGCATGGTAGTCCTTGATGCGGCGAGAGATGTTGTGGCGGCGTAGGATTCCGTTGAGAGTCTTGGGAGTGCAGTAGACACGCAGATGACGGTAGCGGCGGATGAGACCGTAGACATCGCGGATGTGGTCGCCGTGGTCGTGGGTCAGGCATATACCACTGATTCGATCCATCGAAATGCCGTTGCGTCGCAGTCCGTCGACCACTTTTGCCACTTCAACTCCGGCATCGATCAGAAATCCGCCTTCGCGATCGCCGATATAGGAGCAGTTGCCCGAGCTACCGCTTCCGAAACTCATGAAAAATACTTTTTCCGAAGCCTGCATCGGCGGAAGTTCGTCGATGTCGGAAGCAGAGAGGTCTTTTCGTCGCTTGATTTCACGCGCAATAGCTTCCATATCCTTGTCGGGGATGATTTGGAAGTCACTGTCGGCTTTCGAATTGAAATCATCGAGTGAATCGAATAGACCGGGTAGACGGCGCGCGGATATTTTACGAGATTTGACCAATGTTGCGGGGCGGGGGGATTTTTATGATTTTAGAGAGAAGTTTTCGATTTAATAGTTGAGGAGGAAGATTGTCGGGATTTTATCGTAGTCATACTTGCGGCGAGCCCACTTCGAGAGAGGAAGCGTGACGATAGTCTGTTGCGGCCCGGTGATGTCTGACGCGACACAGAGTTTTAGACCCGACGGCAGAGTCGCGACAAGCTCGGCAATGAGCTTATTGTTGCGATAGGGAGTCTCGATGAATATTTGAGTCTGGTTTTCGCGACGGATGCGTTGTTCGAGCTCGCGCAGACGCTGAGAGCGGGCCTTGGCTTCGTGGGGCAGATAGCCGATGAAAGCAAAACTCTGACCGTTGAATCCCGAACCCATCAGCGACAGGATGATGCTCGACGGCCCGACGAGCGGGACGACTTCAAAACCTCTTTCCTGAGCGATTGCGACGAGGTCGGCTCCGGGATCGGCTATTGCAGGACAACCGGCTTCGGAAATCACCCCGATGGGCTGTCCGTCGGCAAGCGGTTGGAGCATAGCAGGGATTTCGGCAGGCGAAGTATGCTCGTCGAGGACGGTAAACGTCAGCGAGTCGATGTCAATGTTGCGGTCGCAACGTTTGAGAAATCGGCGGACAGTACGAACGTTTTCAACGACGAAATGGCGGATGCCGCGGATGATTTCAATATTTCCGTCGGGAATCACTTCGGCAACCGGCGCGTCGCTCATCGTCGAGGGGATGAGGTAGAGCGCAGGGCGAAGCCGTGATTCGGAGGCGGAGCTGTTGGCTGCTGTATCCATATAATCAGTTTATCCGATTGAGCCTTCGAGAGAGATTTCGAGAAGTTTCTGAGCTTCGACTGCAAATTCCATCGGAAGCTTGTTCATGACCTCCTTAGCGTAGCCGTTGACGATGAGAGCTACGGCCTCTTCGGTCGGGATACCGCGTTGGTTGCAGTAGAAGAGCTGGTCTTCGGAGATTTTTGACGTCGTAGCTTCGTGCTCGACGATAGCCGAATCGTTGAGGATGTCGATGTAGGGGAAAGTGTGAGCTCCGCAGTTGTCGCCCATGAGCAGAGAGTCACACTGCGTGTAGTTGCGACAGCCGTCGGCATCTTTTGCCACCTTCACGAGCCCGCGATAGGAATTCTGAGAGTGACCGGCAGAGATACCCTTCGACACGATTGTCGAGGTGGAATTTTTGCCGATATGAATCATCTTAGTGCCCGTGTCGGCTTGCTGGCGGTTTTTGGTGACGGCGACGGAGTAGAACTCACCGCGCGAATTGTTGCCTTTGAGCACACACGAAGGATATTTCCATGTGATTGCCGAGCCGGTTTCGACCTGAGTCCACGAAAGTTTCGAGTGGTCGCCTCGGCAGAGACCGCGTTTGGTCACAAAGTTATAGATACCGCCACGACCCTCGGCATCGCCGGCATACCAGTTTTGGACAGTGGAATATTTCACTTCCGCACGGTCTTCGACCACGATTTCGACGATTGCGGCATGGAGCTGATTTTCGTCGCGCATCGGAGCGGTGCAACCTTCGAGGTAGCTGACGTAGGCATCATCGTCGGCAACGATGAGCGTACGTTCAAACTGACCGGTGCCGGCAGCATTGATGCGGAAGTAGGTCGACAGTTCCATCGGGCAGCGGATGCCTTTGGGAATGTAGACAAACGAGCCGTCGGAGAACACGGCGGAGTTGAGGGCGGCAAAGAAGTTGTCGCGGTAGCTGACAACCGAGCCGAGGTATTTTTTGACGAGGTCGGGGTAATCTTTGACAGCTTCGGAAATCGAGCAGAAAATGATACCCTTCTCAGCCAACTTTTCGCGGTGGGTCGTCTTGACGCTGACGGAGTCCATCACGGCATCGACCGCCATGCCAGCGAGTGCTTTCTGCTCTTGCAGAGGAATCCCGAGGCGGTTGAACGTGTCGAGCAATTGCGGGTCAACTTCGTCGAGACTCTCCGGACCGTTGGATTTGGCGCGAGGCTCGGCATAGTAGCTGATGGCCTGATAGTCGATTTCGGGAATGTCGAGATGCGCCCAATGGGGCATTTCGAGCGTCTGCCAGTGGCGGAACGCTTTCAGACGGAAGTCGAGAAGCCATTCCGGTTCGCCTTTCTTGGCGGATATGAGTCGAACCACGTCCTCATTGAGCCCGACGGGAATGATGTCGGTGTCGATGTCAGACGTGAAACCGTATTTATATTCGTCGGAGGTGGCGTTTTTGAGCAGTTCGTCGCTCTCCGAAGATTTATTTCGATTCTCCATTTCGGGAGTAGGGTTGGCGTTGATTTCCATTTTTTGCTTAAAAAGATGTATTGTTGCCTGACGACGATGTTGAAGTCGTCGTCGTCGATGCGATGGCTTTGTTCAAGCCGGTCGAATCGCCTTCGGTCGAAGGCTCTGCATCCTGTTTAAAATCGTTGTCAAAGGGATTGATTGCGTCAAACACCTTGGGCGCGAAGCCTACAACGGCCTCGACCACTTTGCCGTCGGCGAGACGCGAATCGGCGAGGAGAGAAGTGTCGGGAAAGAGGACTATATAGAGGTTGAGAATCAGACTAACGACCAAGCCGTATTTCCCCATCGAAAAAATCGCCCCCGCAATCCTGTCGAGCGGGCCGAGAAGTATGGCATGGGTTATGGCTTTGAGAAATTTGGAGATGATGACAACGGCGTAGTAGACAATGACGTAGATCAACGCATTGGCTATGATCGACACGCCGTAGCGTGAAAATCCGGAGCTCCAATCAGGGTATTCTCCGAGGATTGACGCTTCGAGCGATGCTCCAAACATTCGACACGCAACGATAGCTACGATTATGGCTGCCACCGAGCCGAGTTGAGTGATGAATCCCTTGCGAAATCCGACCCAAGCGGCAATGGTGAAAATCAGAAGTAATATGATGTCGATAGCTGTCATTACGAATCCTGAGATATTTGATGCAAATTTAGCAATTTATTCTCGAAAAGAATTGCAATCGGCGTTAAAAAGGGTGTAAAGCCACCAATGGGGCAAAATTTAGATTCCATTATTTGCGGAATCAATCGAAATAAGTGCTATATTTGCCTTAGTGAAATATTTGACCTTAAATTATAGAAATGATATGAAAAAAGTATTTAAATGGATTGTATCTCCAATAAATACCGTTATCTGCTGGTTCAGCACGTTTTTATCTTGGATGGCGGCTATTGTAGTCATAGTTTTGATTATCATCTGCATTGTTTTGATGGTCGTAGATATGAATATATCGGAGATATTTAAGTCGATGATTGAATATTTTCATGTCGCTAACAGTGGCTGTTGGGATTGGATTGCGGTCAGTGTTGCGTGTGTATCGCTATTCTATGCCTGCTTGACGTTTAATTCACAGCGTCAGACGGAGTTGAACACGATGAAAATTACTCCTGAAAGTCAACGAAACCTGTTGCTTGACTATGTTCGTCATTTCTATGCAGATTTAATCGTGATAAGCGCAATCGAGCATAAGTTGAACGGTCGCTTTGACGAGTATTATCCCTCGGAGGAACATCTGTTGAAGTTGAAAGCCGATCTCGACGCATTGCATCCGGCAACGTTCTATAATCATGCTGAAAAATATAGTGCAATACACAATCTTTTGTTGATCCTTCGCAACTTCAATTTGGAAGTCGACGTCGCAATCAAACATTTGTGTGATCGAAATGTGTTTGACCCTGCAAAAAAACGAGATATTAATACCTTGAAATATAAAACCTCTTTGATTGCTCAACGGACAATTGAAACAATTGTTAAAATTTGGGGGGATGAAGAGGCATTGAAGGTTGGAATCCGATGCGATTTGCAGGAACGATATGTCAAGCGTAACGAAGGCAATAAATGTTTGGACGAAGCAAAAAAATGTCTCGATGGCAGTACGGAGCCATACCGCTTTTATAACAATCGAGAATCTTATTGGGCGGAGTTATTTGATGCTGAAAACGGACAAGAAGATTTCTTCAAATGGTTGAACTATAATATATATGTAGAAATCAATGGGAAAAACAGAGAGGAATCTGAAAAAATTATGCTCATTCCGTTTGATAAAGTAAAGTAAATTAATTAGTTCCGAAAAAATGCCGGAAAGTTGAATCTCTATCAGATTCTTCTTTCCGGCAAATTTTTTTAGCCGATTTGAGCCGAGAAAAATGTAACGCTCGGCAATCGGTGTCGGTCGGAACGCGGTAGCAACCTTGTTTCGGCCGACTCCCCCCCTCGATTGGGGGGTGAAATTTTTTTTGTAAGCCTAAGTTGTTGAATTATAATTATTTAGCGTAAAAGATGCAAAAAAAATTAGTGCGATAATGCAAAACGGGCACTTTTCGGGATTTTCTCGTCGTACCTTTGCATCGTGGTTCTCACAAAAGCAAGCCGTGTTGCCGCTCGGTAACAGCGTGGGGAGCGTGCTTGATTGCGATAGTAAACACTTGTTTCTCAATCGCTTTTGACCGTTTATCCGCCTTGCGAAACCTGAAAGACAAACGCTCTGCCGCGTCCGAATGTGGCATCGGAACGTCGGCAGAGCGGGTAAAAATTTCATTTTTCGGGAGAGGATGGCTCTCTACGCCTTTTCTTCGTCGGCAGCTTTCGACTTGCGACTGCGCTTCTTGGGGACGAGATTTGTCAGCTCGGCAACCTCGACCGTCTCGACTTTGGCTTTTGTTGTACGCTTGGCAGGCTTATCTGCCTTGGCAGCCGTCTTTTTCTTGGCTGTCGCCTTAGGTTTAGCCGTCGACTTGGTCTTCTTGTCAGCCTTTGCCTTATCAGCCTCCAACTTCTCGCGGAGCAAATGCTCCTCGTTGAAGTGTTCGATGTTCTTGCGCATCGACTCGGCTTCCTTGTTGAGAACCTCGATTTCACGCTCTTGATTGCGGATAGTCGTGAGAAGAGAGCTGAGTTCCTCGTTGTCAATCGACATCGGGTACTGCTCCTCAACTCTGACGATGAAATCCGCAAGGACGTTCATATAGTTTGTGAACGCTTCAAACGGCGTGTCGTAAGGCGAGAATTGCGAGTGGACCGAACCGTCGCGCAGATTCTTCGTCGACATATAGAAGAAATGGTCAGAGGCTTGGAGGTAATACCAATCCTGTTTGAGTCGGCGATCTTCGCAGAGGCGAACTCGCTCACTGACCGAATAGAGCTTCTCGAATGCTTCGTTTTGGAGTCTGTTTCCAAGCCAAGCAGAAGTGTCGCGTGCTTCATCAGCCCACGAAATCGGATGGACAACCGAAAGCATATCGACAGCCTTCATCTTTCCGATGATTTCCGACGGAGTTTGGAACTCGATTCCACGCTCCTCGGCAAAACGCGGAAGGGCTTCGAGGAATTGGAAGATACCCGTCTCGCGAGGCTGGAAATCGCCAATGACTTCGAGATTCATGAAAAGATTGACAAACTGCTCTTCGGCGGGAGTCGACGCAATCCAGTCGATATACTTATCGGCGGTCAGCGGATACTCATCCCAAGCCGTATTTGAGAAACGTTCCGAAATGTCGTCCGAAAGCTTGTCGTTCTTCAACAGAATTTTCAAGCTCGGAGCGGATGCTGCTGAATAGACGTAGTTGGGCGACTTCCAGCCGAGAATGTGACGAGCACCCTCGGTGATGACTCCCTTGTAGCCCATCGCATGGATTTGCGAAGCAATATCGTCGCTGTAAATCAGCTCCGTGTTGCGGAGCACGGTCGGAGTTTGCCCGAAAAGTTCTTTGATCTTCTCATCGTGAACCTTGACCTGATTGGCAAATTCATCGGGGTCGACAAGCGACGACAGCGAGTGGGCGTAAGTCTCTGAAAGAAATTCGACACATCCCGTGTTGGCGAGTTTCTTGAACAGGTCGATCAATTCGGGGACATACTGCTCAAACTGTTCGAGAGCCGTGCCCGAAACAGAGATTGCACACTTGAATTTGCCGCCGCCCGATTCGATCATGCGCAAAAGCGTCTCGGCAGCAGGGATATAGCTGCGTTGAGCAATGCGACTGACGATTTCGTCGTTTGCAAAATCATCGTAGTAATAGTGGTCGTTGCCAATGTCGAAAAAGCGATACCTTTTCAGACGAAACGGTTGATGTATCTGAAAATAAAAACAAATTGCTTTCATATAAAGTAACTATTGTCGTTGATTTGACAGGCGTGTCAGAAAAAAAATTTTTTGTTGAATGGCAACGCCCTCCTATCGGTTGTTTAACACTTTGTTGTAAATATCAATCACCTTGCGTCCGGCCTTGTCCCAAGTGATTTGGTTGACTTCCGCCAACCCGTCCTCGCGGAGCTGATTGTACATGGCAGGATATGTGACAATCGAGTGAATGGCATCAGCCATCGCGTCGATGTCCCAATAATCGGTCTTGATAACATTGGTGAGGATTTCGGCACATCCGCTCTGCTTCGAAATGATCGAGGGGACACCCATCTGCATCGCTTCGAGCGGCGAGATGCCAAACGGTTCGGATACCGAAGGCATGACATAGACATCAGACGCTTTCAGCATTTCGTAGACCTGACTGCCTTTCTGGAAGCCGGGGAAGTGGAAGCGGTCGGCGATGCCGCGCTCGGCAGCCAAATGAATCATCTTGTTCATCATGTCGCCGCTGCCCGCCATGACGAAGCGGACATTCGAGTTGTTTTTCAACACCTTGACGGCGGCTTCGACGAAATATTCCGGGCCCTTCTGCATCGTGATGCGCCCGAGGAACGTCACCACCTTGTCCTTGCTCTTGTGCTCCGGGACATTGAGCTGCTCCGGAGTCAACGGAGTCACGGCATTGTGGACGGTCGTCACCTTGGCGGGGTCGATACCGTAGTTATTGATGACGGTGTCGCGAGTGAGGTTGGAGACGGTGATGATATGGTCGGCGTTAGCCATACCGTCTTTCTCGATGCCGAACACCGTCGGGTTGGGTTTGCCGCGCGAACGGTCAAACTCCGTCGCGTGGACGTGAATCACGAGCGGCTTGCCCGAAACCTGCTTTGCATGAATGCCGGCAGGATAGGTCAGCCAATCGTGGGAGTGAATGATGTCAAAATCAACCGTGCGGGCTACGACGCCGGCACATATCGAGTAATTGTTGATTTCTTCGACAAGATTGTCGGGGTAGCGACCCGAAAACTCGATGCAACCGAGATCGTTGGTGCGCATATAGTTGAAATCGGCATAGATATGGTCGCGCAGACGATAGTAGAAATCAGGGTCCATGACCTTGCCTATCCGCTGTGCAACATAGTCGCTGTTGACGTCGCGCCAAGCGACCGGGACTTGCGACATGCCGATGATGTTGGCAAAGTGCTTGTCCTCGTCGCCGTATGGTTTGGGGATGACAAATGTGATGTCCATATCGCCACACTCCCACATACCCTTAGTGAGACCGTAGCTGGCAGTTCCGAGACCGCCGAGGATGTGAGGGGGGAATTCCCACCCGAACATTAGAGCTTTCATGGGCGAGTGAAGATATATTAGTCCATTATGAATTTTTTAAGCGTTGTCAGCGTGCGCAAGACTCCCGCCACGTTGGTGACATGGCTGATTGCTCCACGCCCGACGTAAGGCGGATTTGCATCGTAGAGTTGCGAGAGCGAACCGATGCAGCCGTTGGTCATCTCGTCTTCAAAGCCGATGAGCATACGGTCGATGTAGCTGACGCCGCTCATGCCGAAGACTTTGAGATAGGCGTCGGAATAGAATCCGATGAGCCACGGGCGAGCCGGGCCGTTGTGGAGGGCCATTTCACGCTCTTCGGGCGAACCGAGATAGCACGGACGATAGCCGTAGCTCTTAGGCGACAGTGTGCGCAGACCCTTCGGGGTGAGAAGTTCGCGAGTGACGATGTCGAGCACTCGTTTGCGCTGACGGCGGTCGAGCGGCGAATAGTCAAGCCCGACGGCGATGACCATGTTGGGGCGCACCGACGGGTCGGCATACATTCCGTTGACATAGTCGTAGAGATAGCCGTAGTCGTTGAGGAAGGTGTCGATGAATGGTTTTGCCATCTTCTCGGCGAGCATCTTGTAGTTCTCCTCATCGAGCGAGCCTTCTGAGAGCTTGGATGCAAAGACGAGGGCGTTATACCACAAGGCGTTGAACTCGACAAGCAGTCCTGTGCGCGGAATGACGGAGCGACCGCCAAGAGATGCGTTCATCCACGACATCGGTTTTTCCGCGCCGCCTTCGACGACGAGCATTCCGTTGTCGTCGACCTTCATGAACGGGTGGTTTTGCGCGAGGATGTAGTCGATGATTTCGCGGACTACGGGGAGATATTTCGCTTTGGCTTCCTCGCGTCCGTAGGATTTGGCATATTGCTGAATGGTCCAAATGGCCCACAGAGGAATGTCGGGGAGGTCGATGCCGATGATGCGTTTGTCGGTCTCGCCGGTTGTCATGAAGTGGCGGAGGGCTGCCAATGCGGTCTCGGCGATGCGTTCGAAGTCGGTGCGATGGTCGATTGCAATTGTCGAACCGGGCAATGCCATGAACGTGTTGCGCGCGAGGATTTTGCCCCACGGATAGCCGGAGATGAGATACATTCCGCCGTCCTTTTCGTCGAGATAACACTGCTTGACGGCGTTTTTCAGACAGTTGAAGAACGAGGTGCGGCAGGTGCGGTGGGCAATCTCGTTTTCATACATCGCTGCGAGCGAGCGCGGTGCGACTTCGCTGAGTCCGGCGGAGAATATGATTGATTCGCCTTTCTTGATGGGCACTTCAAAGTAGCCGGGCACCCAAAGGTCTTCGCTGTAAGGAACGCCGCGTTCGAGGTCTTTGACATATTCGAATCCGTTGTACCAATTCGGCTCGTAGGTCCACGTCGGTTTTTGGCTGAACTGCATATAGAGTCGCGGATAGCCGGGATAGAGGCAAGCCGAAACTCCGTTTTTGATTTCCGGGATGGTCTGGTCGAGGTTATTGTTTGCGATACAAAGTTCGTTAGCCTCGCGGAATGCAAGCACCGGGCGGAAGCGCAGTGTTGTCGGCGAGTGAGCCTCGACGAGAGTGTAGCGGATGAGGATTCGATTTTCGTTAGAGATGAAAATCTTCTCTTTGGTCAGAATCACGCCTCCGACACGATAGGTCGTGCGCGGGACACTCTCACAGTCAAATTCACGAATGTATTTGTGACCGTTGGGACTCATGACGCCGCCACGATAGCGATGGAGAGCCAAGTTGAACGGCGCGCCATGCTGATAGACTGTGGGATCAAGCGATGACAACAATACGTGCCATGAGTTTCCCAGCTCCGGCACGGGCACAACGAGGAGTCCGTGCTGCTTGCGAGTATTGCAGTCCACTATCGTCGTACAGTGATAAGCCCCCGACTGATTCGTGCGAAGCATCTCCTTGGGGAGAGATTGCTCCAAATTGATCATGAGGTTTTTATCAAATTTAAGATAGCTCATGTATTGGGTATTATATATTTTTGTTGTTAGATTTTTACAATCTATGATATTAGAAGCAGCAATTCCTGCATCGGAGAGTCTGTGCGAGCTTTGCTATTGAGTCACGAATTTATGCTTTTATTCCGACAAAAACAAACTTTACACCAAAAAAACGCAATTCCCGCCAAAACCTGCCAAAAGGTTATGTTCGACAACATACGGATGCTCCCTTATTGTATCGAACTGCTATGTCGTGTGCTCGAATTGTCGCGTCTCTTTGCCGAGTTGTTGCGCTCATTGCCGAGTCGGAGAGAGAGAGAGTGTGTGTGGGCGGCTACGATTCGACGGAATACGAAAAGCCCCGAATCGGCCGTTGAAAGCCGAATCGGGGTATATTTCGTCTGTTAGATATATGAGTCAGTACGATGTACTCAGATCTTATTTAAGGGCATCCTTTACAAGATCGTTGGGAACCATTTGTTCCTGGAAGGTGTAGGCACCGGTCTTCGCCGACTTAACGACCTTGATGATCTTGCTGTAGGTACGACCTTCGCCTTTTTGCAGAGATGCAACGGTTTTCTTTGCCATGAGTCAGTGAATTATTTAATTTCTTTGTGTATGGTAACTTTCTTGAGGATGGGGTTGTATTTCTTCAACTCCAGACGCTCTGTTGTATTTTTACGGTTCTTCGTAGTGATGTAACGAGAAGTACCGGGCATACCTGATGCCTTGTGTTCGGTGCATTCGAGGATGACCTGAACGCGATTGCCTTTAGCTTTCTTTGCCATCTTCTTATAAAATGTCTAAGTATTTGATTTCAGTTATATAACCCTTTGCGGCTGCATCTTTGATTGCAGCGTCAAGACCTTTCTTGTTGATGGTGCGAAGGCCTGCGGCTGAAATGGTAAGGGTGATCCACGCTTGTTCCTCAACCCAGAAGAATTTCTTGTTGAAGAGATTTACGTCAAACGTGCGTTTAGTGCGACGCTTTGAGTGCGACACATTGTTGCCCACCATTGCTTTCTTGCCTGTGATCTGACAAATTTTTGACATGGCTGTTGGTTTTTATCTCTTTTATTGTTTACTAATTTAAAAAGTCACAAAGTCTCGTGGCCGCCATCTCAATTCTCATATCAGTGCTAAGTGCATCATTCAAAGCACCTTTTCAAGGATGTGCCACAAAACTCGGCTGCAAAGTTAAGCATTTATTCCCTCTCCACCAAGACTTTTTCACTCTTTTTCATTATACCTCACATATTTTAACTCACTTTTTGCGTTTTGCTTGCGTTTGCCCTCGGTGTGGGCGACGGCTTTGCGTTTGCAGAGGGTAAAAATATGCCAATATCAATCCGTTAAAGAGGCGGCGGGAGTGGAAGACCGGGCGCATTGCGCTGGGCGATGCGTCCGGTCTTAGCTATGGCTTTGTGTGTATTTAAAAAGTTATGGAGAACCTTTTTTTAAGCCTGATATTTCTTGACGATAACAGTTGCGTTGTGTCCTCCGAAGCCGAATGCGTTGGAGAGGGCAGCGTTGACGGTGCGCTCCTGAGCCTTGTTGAAGGTGAAGTTGAGCGAGTAGTCGATGTTTTCGTCTTCGTCGCCGTCGGCGTGGTTGATTGTCGGGGGGACGATGTCGTTTTTAACTGCGAGGACTGAGAACATAGCTTCGAGTGCGCCGGTTGCGCCGAGGAGGTGTCCGGTCATTGATTTTGTCGAGCTGATGTTGAGTTTGTGGGCTTGTTCGCCGAAGACTTCAACGATGGCTTTCACCTCAGAGATGTCACCGACGGGGGTCGATGTGCCGTGGACGTTGATGTAGTCGATGTCGGCGGGAGTCATGCCTGCGTCTTCGAGGGCGTTGCGCATCGAGAGCATTGCGCCGAGACCTTCGGGGTGGGTTGCGGTGAGGTGGTGAGCGTCTGCGCTCATGCCGCCGCCGGCAACTTCGGCATAGATTTTAGCTCCGCGAGCTTTGGCGTGTTCGAGTTCTTCGAGGACGAGGACGACAGAGCCTTCACCCATTACGAAGCCGTCGCGCGACGCGCTGAACGGACGTGATGCGTGTTCGGGGTCGTCGTTGCGGGTTGAAAGTGCGTGCATCGAGTTGAAGCCGCCTACACCTGCGGGGTAGATTGCTGCTTCTGCGCCGCCGGTTACGATTGCGTCAGCCTTGCCGAGACGGATGAGGTTGAAGGCGTCGATGATGGCGTTGTTGGACGATGCGCAAGCTGACACGACGCCGAAGTTCGGGCCGTGGAAGCCGTATTCCATAGAGATGTGACCCGATGCGATGTCTGCGATCATCTTGGGAATAAAGAAGGGGTTGAATTTGGGGCCTTGTTCTTCGCCGTTGATTGCGTAGTAACCGGCTTCTTCTTCAAAAGTGTGAAGACCGCCGATGCCTGCGGCTACGATGACGCCGACACGGTTGCGGTTGAGTGATTCGTTGTCGACGAGACCGGAGTCTGCCACAGCCTGACGAGCTGCAACGATGCCATACTGAGCATAGAGGTCGAGCTGACGAAGTTTTTTGCGATCGAAATGTTCGCTTGCGTTGAAGTTTTTGACTTCGCAGGCAAACTGAGTTTTGAATTTAGAGGCGTCGAAGTGTGTGATGGGGGCGGCGCCACTCTTGCCGGCTACGGCGTTGGACCATGTGGTCTCAACATCGTTGCCTATGGGGGTGAGGGCTCCGAGACCGGTCACCACTACTCGTTTTAATTCCATTGGCAATATTATTCGTGGGGAGTTTTGTTAAATTCTTATGTATCGGCAACAATCGGGCGAGTGGTAGGGGCGGCCGATTGTTTTTGAGGTCGGCGAGGTGATAAATCGAAAAGAAGGCTACACCGCGCTTATTTTTAATTGGCGTGGGGTAGCCTCTTTTAGCTCGGTATCAGTGCAGTCCGCTGAGGGTGCTGCCGACCGATTGTTGGTTTTTACTTCTGAGTGTTAGCCTCGATGTATTCGATAGCATTTTGAACAGTGCTGATCTTTTCAGCTTGATCATCGGGAATTGTGATACCAAATTCTTTCTCAAATTCCATGATGAGTTCTACGGTGTCAAGGCTATCTGCGCCAAGATCCTTAGTGAATTCTGCAGTTTCAGTTACTTCGTTTTCGTCAACACCGAGCTTATCAACGATGATAGCTTTAACTCGAGATGCAATTTCAGACATAGTTTTTTAATTGTAAGATGATTAGTAATTTTCTTAATTTGGAGGCAAATGCGGAGATTCAACCACATTTGCGCCGCAAAGGTAAGAATTTTTTGTCAACTTCCAACCATTCAAACGTATAAAGATGTTAATTAAGCTGCTTTTTATTGAATTTTAGGTCATTTTTACCTCTAAATTGTTCGATTTTTCTTTCGGATGATGATTCGTTGGTCGGCGAAGTGGGGTGGCAAACCGAATTTTTGAAGCAAAATCCGTCGGGAAAAATAATTTGATTCAGGGCTAAATTATATAGGTGTTTTTTCTTCCGTATCAGGGAAAATATTCGTAAATTCGCATCAGTATTAAACCGCAATAATTCACTATCATGAAAAGATCCACATATATCATTGCTACACCGCTGTTTGCGCTGTTTTTAGGAGCTTGCAACGGTGGGGATAAGGCTGTCGACAATGCCGACGGCATCACGGAATTTGAAATCAATCAGCGATTGCTGACAGGCAACAAGGCGTATCGCGTCGAGACGGGGGAGGCTTACGGCACTGTCTATCTCGAATTGTCGACGTCGGTTCAATGGCCCGAGAAGATGGGGGCGAACGACATCAAGGTGCTCCAAGATTCGATTGTGCGCATCGCGTATGCCGACACGTCGTCGACCTCGATTCGCGAGTGTGTCAAGCATTTCATTACGAATACTTCAATCATCGACGAGGCTGCGAATGTTAGCGAAGTCGATTCGTTTCCCTCTGACTCGGTTGCGTATTTCAGCAGTGTGACCGCTGCTCCGATTGAAATCAATGAGAATATGGTCACCTATCAGATTGTCAATTCGATGTATCTCGGCGGTGCGCATCCGATGACGGCTACAATCCCGTTTACCTACGATTTTGCGCAGGCTAAGGTGATCGACATCAATGATGTTTTCGTGTCCGATACTCCCACGGATTCAATTGTCGGTATGATTACAGAGGCTCTTGCCCGTCAGCTCAACGTCGCTCCCGAACGTCTCGACCAAGCCGGTATCTTTACGAACCAACTGACATATCCCGGCCGTCCGTATATCGCCAACAATACTCTCTATTTCCACTATGATCCCTACGAAATCAGCCCTTATGCAATGGGGCCGATCGATGTGGCTATCTATCCTTCGGATGCCGACAGTATCATCCGTCCGGAAATCAAAAAATTCTTTGACTGATACCTTATATATATAAATCTCTGCTATAATATTCCCTCATGGAAGACATCAAATCAACAGCCCGCTCGCTGATGGAATTTCTTGACCAAAGTCCGGTCAATTTCCTCGCCGTCAAGACTGCAAGCCGCCACTTGGATGAAGCCGGATTCGTCTGCCTCGATCCTCGCGATGCTTGGCAGCTAAAACCGGGCGGAAAATATTATATTACAAAAAATTCAAGCGCAATATTTGCCTTTGTCGTTTCGACCGAAGGTCCGACATCGGGGTTCAGAATCATCTCTGCTCACTCCGATTCGCCGTGTTTCCGCATCAAGCCCCACGCTGAGATGCTCTCTGACGGCGGTGTGGTCAAGCTCAACGTCGAGGTTTATGGCGGCCCGATTCTCTACACGTGGTTTGACCGTCCGCTTTCGATTGCCGGTCGCGTGATTGTCCGCACTGACGACCCTCTGCGTCCGCGCACCGAAATCGTGAAATTCGACCGTCCGTTGCTCACCATCCCTCATCTCGCCATCCACTTCAACCGTGCTGTCAACGAGGGTAATCATCTTTCGAAACAAAAAGATATGCTGCCGGTGATTGCAATCGTCAAAGATGCCGCAGAGAAGGACAATCTGTTGCTCCGCACGGTGGCGGAGGCTGTCGGTTGTGAGCCTGCCGATATTCTTGATTTTGACTTGTCGCTGTTTGACACGACTCCGGCTTGCACGGTGGGGCTCAACGATGAGTTTTTGACTTCGGGTCGACTCGACGACCTAAGCATGGTTCACGGTGCGCTGACTGCGCTGCTCGAAACGTCGTCGACGAAGCAGACGCGCGTCATGGCTATCTTTGACAACGAGGAGACGGGGTCGGGCACGAAACAGGGCGCGGCGTCGCCGGTGCTTGCCCAACTTCTCCAACGCATCGTCAAGGGTCTCGGCGGAAGTGATGAGGATTATCTGCGCAGCATCGATGCGTCGTTTATGGTGTCGGCTGACAATGCCCATGCTTTCCATCCCAACTATGGCGAGAAGTATGACCCGACGAACCACCCTGTGGTCGGTGGCGGTCCGGTCATCAAAATCAATGCCAATTGCAAGTATATGACCGATGCTGAGTCGGCAGCCGTGTTCCGCTCCATTTGCGAGAAGGCCGGTGTGCCCTGCCAATACTTCGTCAATCACAGCGATGTGGCCGGCGGTTCGACTCTTGGCAATATTCTGACGTCGCAAATCGACCTGCGAGGCGTAGACATGGGTGAGGCGATCTGGGCTATGCACTCTGCTCGCGAAACCATGGCGACTGTCGACCATGCCTACACGATAAGTGCATTCAAAACGTTCTTCGACTTGTAACTGACTAATCCTAAGAATAAGTAAAGACAAAACCGACTCCGCGGTAATCATTGCGGAGTCGGTTTTATTGTTGTGTTATGCGGGTGTTGTCGGCTGTCAGAATTTGATCACCATTTCGGCACAGATTTTGTCGCCTGCTCCGACGGGGACGATGACTCCGCTGTGGTAGAAATATTTTTCGTAGTCAAGACGGACATCGCAGCGGACGGCCTTATAGGTGTAGGTCAACGTTCCGCCGACGGTGACACGATTGCGGGCGGCGTGGGTTGTGGTCAGTTGACGCTGCGCGTTGCGAATGCCGTTGCTGTGAGCTGTCATGCCGTCGAAGCGTGCTTGAAGCGATGCGCGGTTGAACACTCCGGCTTTTACCGGGAAGCCGTAGTCGGCAAAGAAGTTGTAGCCGTGGGCTGCTTTGTGGGCTGAATTAACGTAGTGTTTGTTGAGGTATTCACCTTCGACAGTCCAACCTCCGCAAGTCCAAGTGGCAGATGCGGTCACGGAGTTGATGCGGATGGAGTCGGGGATGAGCGATTCGGCTCCGGCGGCAATCTTGACGTTGCCAACGGTGTAGAGGGCTTTGCCGGCAACTGCCATTTCTTTGACCCAAATGTTTTGGTCGGTGATGGTCGAGGGGTTGAATGCGCCTCCCTCGATGAGTAGCGACGAGTTTTCGGGGAGAGTAAGCGTGTAGCTCAACTTTGCGCCGACGCCGCGGACGTTGTTCATCGTTCCGCCGATAAACGAACGGTTGGCAAAGAGATAGTTGCCGGGGCCGCGGAAACAGTCTGTGCCGAACGGTAGACGGAACTGCCCGGCTTGGAAACGCATGGAGGGCGAAAGGGCGAGTCGTCCCCATCCGTCGAGAAATTTAATCGAGCCGCGGTCGCAGAAGTCGGCTTGAAAATAGTAGTCGATTGCAGGGGCGAGCTTCCCGACGATGTTGAGGCGGGCGTTGCGGAGTTGGAATCGGCTTTCACCGCCTTTGGAGTCCATTTCCCAACGCGGACGCAACACGCCGTGGATTTGCGGAGTGATGTCGACCGTCTCGGTTTCTTCGGCGAAAGTCGGGGTTGCGGTTATGAGTGAGATGAGGAGCAGGCAGAATGTTCGGAATTTAAATCTGATCATTTTCTGGGTTTGTCTTCGGAATGGTTTCGTGGTCAAATTGCAAGCGAAATATTGTTTTCAGCCGCGATTCGACGCATGTTTATGATTGCGTAGCGCATACGTCCGAGAGCGGTGTTGATGCTGACGGAGGTTGTTTCGGCTATTTCTTTGAACGACATGTTTCTGTAGAATCTCATGACGAGGACTTCGCGTTGCGGAGCGGGAAGGGCCATGACGATGCGACGGATGTCGGCATCGATCTGGGTGCTGACGAGAGAGTCTTCGATGTTGCCTTCGCAGAGGTCGCGACGATTGAGGATGTCTGTTGTCTCGTCGTCGGACGAAACGGAGTTCTCAATCTTTTCCTGACGGAAATAATCAATAATAAGATTGTGGGCGATACGGGTGAGCCAGCCGGAAAATTTCCCGTGCTCGGCATATCGTCCCTGCTTTATAGTAATGATTGCTTTGACGAAAGTCTCTTGAAAAATATCGTCGGCGACATCCTTGTTTTTGACGATGTGAAGGATGTAGGTGTAAACTTTCTGCTGGTGACGTTGTAGGAGGACGTCGAAAGCATCGTTATTGTTGTTGGCATAAGCAACGACCAAATCACGGTCGGCAAGCTTAGTCAGTTGTTCCATTTTAGAGATGTTTGATTGGTTGGAGTAGCTCTGTTGCGATAGGCGGTATGATTTTTAGGTTTAAAAAATGTGTTAAATTCAGTGTTGGCGTACAATAAATTGAAATTCTGTTTTGCAAATGTATCGAATTTTTGTCGAGTGACAATAATATTAATATTATTTAACCTTAAAAAATCGACGGCCCACACAATAAAACGACCGATCGGGCGGTTGGCAATCAGAAATTGCTTTGACCGTCCGATCGGCGATTGAATGTGTTATGGGTTTGATTGTCGACAGAGTTGTCGATGTTTTTTTACTTGCCGCCGGGGATATTGATGTCGCCGCCGGTTGCGCCATTGGTGCGCGGAGCAAGACCGCGGTTGCGGAGGAGCGCGTCAACTTTGGGCTCGTGACCGCGGAAACGCTTGAAAAGTTCCATCGGGTCTTCGCTGCCACCCATTTCGAGTACGTTTTCCTTGAATGATTTTGCAGTTTCGGGGTCAAAGATTCCTTTTTCAACGAAGAGCTCGAAGCCGTCGGTGTCAAGCACTTCTGCCCAAAGGTAGGTGTAGTAACCCGAAGCGTAGCCGTCGCTGCCGAAGATGTGTTTGAAGTAGGGCGAACGGTAGCGGTAGGCGATCTGTGAGGGCATATTGAGCTTCTCTGCTACTTGTTTTTCGAATTTGTCGACGTCGACTTCTTCGTTGTCGGCAGGGTTGAGCATGCCCCATTCGAGGTCAAGGAGCGACGCGCCGGCGAGTTCGGTGGTCATGAAGCCTTGATTGTGGGTTGCTGCTGCTTGAAGTTTCTTCACGAGTGATTCGGGGATGACTTCGCCGGTCTTGTAGTGGAAAGCGTAGTCTTTGAGCAGTTCGGGTTCGAGAGCCCAGTGTTCGGTGATTTGTGAGGGGAGTTCAACGAAATCTCGGTCGGTGTTGGTGCCTGCCTGACTGCGGAGAGCAGCGCGGGTGAGCATTCCGTGGAGACCGTGACCGAACTCGTGGAACATAGTCTGAACCTCGTCAATGGTGAGAAGTGCGGGCGTGTCGGCAGTCGGGCGGGTGAAGTTGCCGACGTTGTAGATGATCGGACGACCGACAGTGCCGTCGGGGTCAACGAACGAGCCTTTAAATTCGCTCATCCATGCGCCTTGACGCTTCGAGGGGCGGGGGAAGTAGTCGGTCATGAAGACTGCTACGTGGGCGCCGGCTTTGTCCTTGACTTCGTAGACCTTAACTTCGGGGTGGTACTTGGGTGCGTCGGGGAGCTCGGTGAATGTCACTCCGTAGAGACGTTCGGCGAGAGTAAAGATGCCTTTGCGGACGTTGTCGAGCGAGAAGTATGCGCTGACTTCGTTTTCATCAAGGGCGTATTTCTGCTGACGGACTTTCTCAGCATAATAATAGTAGTCCCAAGGTGCAATTTCAAAGTTTTGACCCGATTTGTTGACGTAGGCCTGCATTTCGGCTACTTCTTCGCGGGCGCGGTCGGTTGCCGGGCCCCAGATTTGCAGAAGAAGATTGCGAGCTGCTTCGGGAGTCTTAGCCATTACATTGTCAGTCATGTATGACGCGAAGTTTTCAAAGCCGAGAAGTTTGGCTTTCTTGGCGCGGGCTTTGATGATCTTGCCGATGACGGGACGGTTGTCGTAGGGTTCGACGGATGCAAGGTTCATGTAGCCCTGATACATTTCCTGACGGATCTGACGGTCGTCGGCGTAGCGGAGCACCGGCAGACGGCTGGGCGCATGGAGGGTGAACACCCATTGGCCCTTCTTGTCGCGCTTTGCAGCTTCGTCGGCGGCTGTGCTGACAATGCCTGCGGGGATGCCTGCAAGACGCTTGGAATCGGTGACGACGAGCTCAAATTTATTGGTCGACGCGAGAAGATTCTTATTGAAAGTGAGGAAAAGCTGGGTCAACTCGTTGTTGACGGCTTTGAGTTCTTCT
Organism: uncultured Staphylococcus sp.; assembly: GCA_964497255.1. Lineage (GTDB taxonomy): Bacteria > Bacteroidota > Bacteroidia > Bacteroidales > Muribaculaceae > Duncaniella. The sequence continues at coordinate 4,020 of CAZCCI010000011.1, read as the reverse complement.
TTCTTATCGGCTGAGAGAAGTGCGCCGTTGCGGGTGAAATCCTTGTAGGAAAGTTCGATTGCACGTTTTTGCGGGCCGTCGAGACCGAGCTGTTCGCGATGGTCGTAGAGATATTTGACGCGCTCAAACAGTTTGGCATTCATCGAAATCTCGTCGGAAGCGGTCGACACCATCGGATAAGCCTTTTCAGAGATGGCGAGCATGTGCTCGTTGTTGTCGGTCTCGTCGAGTGCACCGAATACGAGCATCACTCGATTGAGCAACTCACCGCTTTTCTCCATTGCAAGGATTGTGTTTTCAAAAGTCGGAGTTGCCGGATTGTTGGCGATTGCGTCGATTTCGGCTTTCTGTTCGGCAATACCCTTTTCGATAGCCGGGAGATAGTCGGCGTATGTGATCTTGTCGAACGGGGGGATTTCAAACGGTGTGTCGTAGGGCACCGTGAACGGATTCTGACGAGTCTGTGCGCTCATGTCGGTCGGGATGCTTAGTGCGGTCGGGAGCATGACGGCTCCGATGACAGCGGTTAGAATTTTGTTCATAGGTATGTGATTATGTGTGTGATTGTTATCTTGGTTTTGGAGGCGTGGCCACTGTCGCTCGCTTTATTTCTCCGGCTCGAAGACGAAGGTGGTCAGTAGCGGATTGTGGTCGCTCGACGAGATTTTGCCTCGCTCGATGTTGGCGGCACGGAAATTACCTCTATATAATATGTGGTCGATACGGAAATAGAAGTGGTCGCCGTGATATGTGATTGTCGGGCCGAAAGCCGTCTCGCCGTAAGCGTCGTGCATATCCTGTCTGCTGATGGTGCGGATGGCGTAGCATCCGGGGATGTCGTTGAAGTCGCCGGCGACGATAAACGGCCCGCCGATCGAATCGAGAACCTCTCGGATGGCTCGGGCTTGGACGGCGCGCACTCTGAACGCCTCGGCGAGCTTCGACAAGAGTTGTGATTTCACCTCTTTCAACTCTCGCTTTAATTCGTGCTTGCTATCGGGGATGTTTTTTAGTGTCCCCTTGTAAAGCTCCTTGTCCTCGGGAGTCAAACCGATTGATTTGAGGTGGACGTTGAGCAGATGGATGTCGTGACCGTTAATCCGAAGTTTATAGCACGCCATAACGTAGTCCACGTCGGACGGCACGTCTATGTCGACTTTCTCAAACGGATATTTCGAGAACAGGCTCAGTTGCTTAGCTCCCGATTCGATCGAGCGATAGGGATAACGCGCCTTGATCGAGTCGATTTGCTGTCGGGTGACTTTCCAAGTCTTGTCCGGCACGAGCATTTCGAGCTCTTGGAGATTGACGATGTCGGCATCGGTGTTTAGAATGTAGTCGAGCGTAGCGTTTGTCTCCATGTTGGGGTTTTCGCCTCTGAAATCCCAAAGGTGGAGGATATTGTAGGTGAGAAATGTGAATGAGTCGTCCTTCTCGGCGTCGTTAGGGACACCGCCTCCGAAATTGACGGGGGCAAAAGTGAGAATTGGCGGAAGCGACGCAATCCACCCTCCGACGATAATCAAGGCTTGACGTTTGTCGATGAGCAGGTCTGCGACAAGCAGAAGCAGGCTGCCGACCAAAAATATAGGCAAAGTCATGGACGCGATCGAGGCAATCACTCGCTCGTCGGGGTCAAACGCACCGCCGTAAGCCGCAAAAGCCATGAGCATGGCGACAAGGAGGTTTGTCCCGACCCCGATTGCGAGGACGGTAGACTTGATCGGTTTATGTGGCTTGCGTATTTTCACTTGATTCGATTGCTGACGTCGAAAAGTCGACGGCGTTCTTCGGGGGTAAGGGCTGAGTAGCCCGATTTTTTTATTTTGTCAAGAATTTGGTCGAGGATCTCACGGTCGTTCTCCGAACACTTCGGCGACGACGGGTTGCTGCTGCCTGAGGACTGACGATTGCCGCCGGTCGATGCCTGACGCGGAGCTTTCGGCTGTCGAGGCTTGAAAGCGTTGGCAATCGACGATTTCAGACCGCCGAACGCATTGGCAATACTGTCGAAAAAACGGTTGAGCGGACGAGTGATGTCTCGACCGCGTTTGAGTTGCAGTGCATAGATTGCGCCAACCGCCACTCCGCCGATATGAGCAATCTCGCCCCCGGCATTGCTCCCCGTGACACCGATTAAAACCAATCCGATAGTCACGATTGCAATCCATTTGAGAGAAATTGCGCCAAACAGCAGCAGGTGCATTTTGAAGTCGGGCATCAAAATTGCTGTTGCCGTGACGATAGCGATGACCGACGCCGACGACCCTATGAGCATAGCCGAGTGATAGGCAAACGCCGGCAGAGTCGAGTAGCTGAGCAGAAAGAGAGCAGCACCGCCGAGTCCGCCGAGCAGATAGAGAGCAAACAATTGCCGTTGGGTCGCAGTCATCATAAATAGCGTGCCAAACCAATAGAACCACAAGAGGTTAAACAGGATGTGGAGCACATCGTATTGCGCAAACATATATGTCACCAACGTCCACGGGCGCGTGGCAAGCTCCGAAAGACTGCTCGGAAGCTGGACATAGCGCATGACTACGTTGATAAAATCGGGTTGCCCGGCAAAAATGCTGACAATCGCAACGAGACGGAGCATCACAAAGACCGCGATGTTGATCCATACAATTTTCATCAACATCGTCGAGCCGTCAAACTTGCGGTGCAATTCGCGCAGTGTATCAGTAATAGCCATTGAACAAACCTTTCTTTTTCCAGTAAAGAATGATGAAGAAACCGAAAATCATGCCGCCGAGATGGGCGAAGTGAGCGACCCCGTCGGCTCTGCCGGCAGCCTCGCTAAGCCCGATGAGCAATTCGACAACACCCATACCGATAACCATCCATTTGGCTTTGACGGGGACGGGGATGAAGAAAAGATAGAGCGGAGCATTGGGGAAGAGCATACCGAACGCGAGCAGAATGCCATAGACCGCACCCGACGCTCCGATAGTCACGAAGGCATTGAGATTTGAAGCTATTGCAGCCTTGCCCTCAGCGGTCATCATCAACTGCCCGATATACTCGCGAGCCTCGGGGAAATCAATGTGATAACTCATTGAAATGAGCTGCACAAACGTGTCCTCCCACGTCAACGCCCAAATCAATTCCTGAATCAACGCCGCGCCGATGCCACACGAAATATAGTAGAACAAAAATCGAGCACTGCCGAGAGTGCGTTCGAGAGTCATGCCGAACATCCACAGAGAAAACATATTAAACAATATGTGGGTGAAACTCTGCGTGGAGTGCATAAACATATATGTCAGCAACTGCGCCGGATTGAAATCCGATGCGCCGAAATAGTGCAGACCACCGATGTCTTCAAGGCCTACGCCAAGATGTCTCGGCAAGACAAACATTGCCAGCCACACAATCACATTTATTATAATCAAATGTCTCGTGACCGGCGGTATTTGTGATAGAAATGTATTTTCTGTTCTCATATTTATAATATAGCGATTCTCATAAACTGCAAATTTACGAAATCCACGTCGAAAAACTCATCCCACGATTGTGAAAATTCGTTTATTGGCTACATCTTGCGCCAAATAAACCCGAAAAAGAACCTTAAATCCACCTATTAATATATTTTAACTATAAATGCGGCCGAAATATTTGGTGGCTAATAAAAAAGTTCCTACCTTTGCACTACGAAAACATCGCGGGGTGGAGCAGTGGTAGCTCGTTGGGCTCATAACCCAAAGGTCGCAGGTTCGAGTCCTGTCCCCGCCACCAAGTCAAAAGGCATTCGATTCAAAAAATCGGATGCTTTTCTTTTTTTCTGTTGACGTGACACGCACGCACACACACTCTCACTCACACACACACTCTCTCTCGTTGCGCCGCCGTCCGCCTTCGAGGCGCGGCGATTTTTTTTTCGGATATGGCAATAAACAAGAAAGTCCGCAAATCAAATGACTTGCGGACTTTTTTGAGAAGTTGTCTTACCTGGATTCGAACCAAGACAGGCAGAACCAAAAACTGCAGTGCTACCATTACACCATAAGACAATCCTTA
>CAZCCI010000010.1:0-66884 GCA_964497255.1 uncultured Staphylococcus sp. | reverse complement strand
GTCCATTCTTGTCTGTTAAAGCATACTTTTCTGCACAAAAGTAATCAAATTTTCGCATTCTACAAATTTTAGAGAACTTCTTTAATAATCCAAGGTGATTTTTCTTTTGTAAGTCTTCGGCCGCACCGATAGAGTCTTTCTTGTTATAATTCCCATTATGGTCATCTCGGATGACCGATCGCTGCATGCGGTCGTAGATATATACATGGCTTTCATCAGTGCAGAGCGCGTCAGCCGATATATATTCTCCCGGGCCGTTTCCTTTTGAACCTATCTTTCCGATATATTTGCCATCACGTGAGAATTTAATCACATTGGCAGCCTCCCCATGTCGGTAAGCCATACGTTTGATATTTGTGTCCGATTCATTTGATTTCGGCTGTTCAAGATATGGAAAAAGGCAGACTTGGATGCGGTGTCCAATATCTGCCTTTGGTGGAGTATAGCGGACTCGAACCGCTCACCTCGACACTGCCAGTGTCGCGCTCTAGCCAGATGAGCTAATACCCCTCTTGGTGTTGATTTTTTGCGCTGCAAAGTTAAGCACGATTTTTGATTTCTGCAAGGGTTTGAATATTTTTTTCTATTTTTGTGGTAGGGTTTCGGCGCGGCGAGGTTTGCCGAGGTGTCGAAGTCTGATTAATTCAACATATTTCAGTCGATTAGCAGTTTTATTATGAAAAATAAGGATACATTGCAGCGGAGTCCGCTGCTCGGAATGACTCTCTCGGAACTCGAAACGGTGGTCGAGGAGGCGGGGTTGCGCAAGTTTGCCGCCAAACAGATTGCCCGCCGCCTGTATGTCAACCGCGTCGGGAGTATCGATGAGATGACGGAGCTGCCGAAGCAGGCTCGCGAGTGGCTCGACAAGCATTATTGCGTCGGGCTGCAAGCTCCGGTCAAGGAGTCGCGCTCGACGGACGGGACGGTGAAATATCTGTTTGCTACGCGCGGCGAGGATTTCGATTTCCTGACGAGCGGTCGAGGCGGTCGCGACGTGGAAGCAGTCTATATCCCTGACCGTGACCGCGCTACGCTCTGCGTTTCGTCGCAGGCGGGCTGCAAGATGGGTTGCAAGTTTTGCATGACGGGCCGACAGGGTTTCCACGGCAATCTCTCGGCTGCGGGTATCATCAACCAGATTTTCGCTATCCCCGAGAGCGAGACGCTGACGAATCTCGTGTTTATGGGCATGGGTGAGCCGATGGATAACGTCGACGAGGTGTTGAAGGCAATCAAGGTGTTGACTGCTCCGTGGGGGCTTGCGTGGAGTCCGAAGCGCATCACGGTGTCGAGCATCGGTAAGCTCGATACTCTCCGCCGATTGCTCGACGAGACGAAGGTGCATGTGGCTATCAGTGTCCACTCGCCTTTCCCGACCGAACGCGAGGAGCTGATGCCCGTGGAGCGTGCGTTTCCGATCACGCGGGTCATGGAGTTTCTCAGCGGGTATGATTTTGCCCACCAACGCCGACTGTCTGCCGAATATATCATCTGGGGCGGTGTCAACGATGATTTGCGCCACGCCGATGCGCTCGCCCGACTGCTCCGCGGTCTCGACTGCCGCGTGAACCTGATCCGTTTCCATGCTATCCCCGGCTTTGAGCACCCGACGGCTTCGATGGCGGTCATGGAACGCTTCCGCGACCGTCTGAATCAGCTCGGCGTGACGGCGACAATCCGTGCGTCGCGCGGCGAGGACATCGAGGCGGCGTGCGGTATGCTCAGCGGCGAGGAGGCTGCGAATGCCGACTGACAGTCGCCGACTCATATATGCGGCGAAATGCGTCGATAATCTCCGCAAATTTGCGGAGATTATTTGGAGGATTCACCGCAAACAGCTATTTTTGCGTCTATGAACAATCTGCTACGACACCCAATATATATCTGGCAAGATAATGAATGGCCTTGCTTCCGCTGGGATGCGGAGGCGTTGCTCGAGCCGTTGAGCCGACTGAACCGCATCTATGGTCAGCTCAACGGTCAGATGTCGATGCTCGGATTTGACGAAAAGAGTCTGAGACGACTGTCGGCGATGACCGATGATCTGATCGGGTCGTCGGAAATCGAGGGTGTAATCCTCAATCCGCAATCGGTTCGCAGCAGTATTGCCCGACGACTCGGCGTAGACGATTGCGGAGTGTTCATCGAAGATCATTATGTCGACGGTCTGGTCGACGTGATGCTCGACGCAATCGGCAACTGCCGATTGCCGCTGACCGAGGAGCGAATGTTCGGGTGGCACGCGGCTCTGTTTCCGACCGGACGCAGCGGAATGTATCGAATCACCGTTGCCGATTGGCGCAAGGGCGGAGAACCTATGCAGGTGGTCTCCGGCGCATTCGGTAAAGAGAAAGTCCACTATGAAGCCCCGGCGTCGGTCGACGTTCCGGCGGAAATGGCTCGCTTCATCGAATGGTGTAACTCAACGACGACTGCCGACACAGCCGCTCAATCGCCGTTTATAACCGCTGCTATCGCCCACCTTTGGTTCGTCAGCATACATCCGTTTGACGACGGCAACGGGCGCATCTGCCGAACGCTGACCGACATGATTCTTGCCCGTCTCGACGATGGCAATGCGAGATATTACAGCGTCTCGGCAGAAATCAACCGAAACAAGAAGTCGTATTACGACGTGTTGGAACAAACCCAAAAGGGAGGTATGGACATCACTCCTTGGCTGCTATGTTTTTTCGATTGCATTGAAAACGCAATCCGCCGAACGCTGTCGACGGTCGATAGGACTATCGACAAGGCGGCTTATTGGGATCGTTTCCGCGACATTGACATCAACGAACGCCAACGAAAAATCATCAATCGTCTCTGGGACGGATTCGACGGCAAACTGACCTCCTCGAAGTGGGCAAAAATGTGTAGTTGCTCGCAAGACACCGCCCTACGCGATATCAACGACCTCATCAGAAAGGGAATGTTGAGCGACAGCGGCGAAGGCGGACGCAACAAAAACTATCTACTGACGAAATAACAACCTTTTTTTCATCAAACAAACTGACGACGGCTCGATCCGCGACCTCATTTCTCCGATTTCGTCAACCTTGGCGGGGGGAGGATTGTTGTAACTAACCCGTGGGGATTGCTATTGGGCGAAAGGGGCAGAATTGTCGCTGATTTCCCCTTTTATTTTAATTAAAAATCATTAATAGAGAAAAATTTCTTTAATAGTGTATTTCTATCCCAAAAAAAGTAAGTAACTTTGCACACGGATAAGAAGACAAAGGTTGATTCCTCCACCCTCGCCGCTCGGCAACGACACACCTTGTTCAAGCGATGTGGGATTCGAAGGGTCGACCCAAGGTTAAAAAATCTTTTTTTAGGAAATTCAATCTATCAATTCATATCAAACTCTATCAATCCAACAATGAGTACAATTGATTTATCTCAGTATGGTATCACCGGCGCACAGGTGATGCACAACCCGAGCTACGATCAGCTCTTCAACGACGAAACAAACCCCGAACTTACCGGCTACGAAAAGGGTCAGCTCACTGAGCTTGGCGCAGTCAACGTGATGACCGGTATCTACACCGGCCGTTCACCCAAAGATAAATTCTTTGTAAAGGACGAAATCAGCGAAAACTCGATCTGGTGGACAACCGACGAATACAAGAACGACAACAAGGCTATCACTCCCGAAGCTTGGAAGTCGCTCAAAGCTATCGCTGACAAAGAACTCTCTAACAAGAACCTCTATGTTGTTGACGCATTCTGCGGCACCAACCCCGACACTCGTCTCGCAGTTCGCTTCGTGATGGAAGTTGCATGGCAGGCTCACTTCGTGACCAACATGTTCATCCGTCCGACTGCCGAAGAACTCGCTAACTTCAAGCCTGACTTCGTTGTCCTCAACGCTTCTAAGGCTAAAGTTGAAAACTGGAAAGAACTCGGCATCAACTCTGAAACTTGCGTAGCTTTCAACCTCACCGAACGTATGCAGCTCATCATCAACACTTGGTATGGTGGTGAAATGAAGAAGGGTATGTTCTCAATCATGAACTACTACAACCCCCTCCGCGGCATCGCTTCTATGCACTGCTCTGCTAACACCGACAAGAACGGCGAAAACACAGCTATCTTCTTCGGTCTCTCTGGCACAGGCAAAACTACTCTCTCAACCGACCCGAAACGTCTCCTCATCGGTGACGACGAACACGGCTGGGACGACAACGGTGTCTTCAACTACGAAGGTGGTTGCTACGCTAAGGTTATCAACCTCGACAAAGAAAGCGAACCCGACATCTACAACGCTATCCGTCGCGACGCACTCCTCGAAAACGTTACTGTTGACGAAAACGGCAAGATCGACTTCACTGACAAGAGCGTCACTGAAAACACTCGCGTAAGCTACCCGATCAACCACATCGACAACATCATCGTTCCCTCTCGCGGTCCCGCTGCTCAAAACGTGATCTTCCTCTCGGCTGACGCATTCGGCGTACTTCCCCCCGTTTCGATCCTCTCACCCGAGCAGACCAAATATTACTTCCTCTCAGGCTTCACCAGCAAGCTCGCAGGTACTGAACGCGGCATCACCGAACCCACCCCGACTTTCTCGGCTTGCTTCGGCGCAGCATTCCTTTCGCTCCACCCCACTAAATACGCTGAAGAACTCGTTAAGCGTATGGAACAGAGCGGTGCTAAGGCTTATCTCGTGAACACCGGCTGGAACGGCACAGGCAAGCGTATCTCGATCCGCGACACTCGTGGCATCATCGACGCTATCCTCGACGGCTCAATCCTCAAAGCTCCCACCAAGCAGCTCCCCATCTTCGACTTCACAGTTCCCACCGAACTCCCCGGCGTAGATCCCAACATCCTCGATCCCCGCGACACCTACGCTTGCGCTACCGAATGGGACAGCAAGGCCAACAAGCTCGCTGAAATGTTCATCAACAACTTCAAGAAATTTGAAGGACACGAAGCAGGCAAGGCTCTCGTTGTAGCAGGTCCGAAGCTCTAATCAAACCTCATCTGCAACATCCGAATCGGTCTGAGGCTTCGCCCCACGACCGACTAAGATAAACGCCTCAGGGCGCATCGACAACCTCGATGCGCCCTGATTGCATATATTCCGATCCAATCGCAAGCCGTCAATCCCGACACCCGCAGACAACCTCCGACTTAAATGCCACAATTGCTGAAAAATTTCGCTAAATTGTCGAGGTTTTATTGCGCGCGGATGAAAACTTTTCAGTAAATTTGCATTGCTAAGGTAACGATGGGCGACAGCCCGTCCTTTTCAACATGTAAACAACAATAAATCATCCTAATAAATCAAAATCAAATATTATGTCAAAGGTTACAGTTGTAGGCGCCGGTAACGTAGGCGCAACTTGTGCTGATGTTCTCGTAAAGTATGGTATTGCTGACGAAGTTGTCCTCCTCGACATCAAGGAAGGCGTTTCGGAAGGCAAGGCTATGGACATCATGCAGACTGCCAACATCCTCAATATCAACACTCGTCTCACCGGTGTTACCAACGACTATGCCGCTACCGAAGGCAGCGACGTTGTTGTCATCACTTCGGGTATTCCCCGCAAGCCCGGCATGACTCGCGAAGAACTCATCGGCGTCAATGCAGGCATCGTTAAATCAGTAACTGACCAGCTCCTCAAACACTCACCCAACGCAATCATCGTCTGCATCTCTAACCCGATGGACACGATGACCTACCTCATCCACAAAGTGAGCGGTCTTCCCAAAAACCGTATCATCGGCATGGGCGGTGCTCTCGACAGCGCACGCTTCAAATACAACCTCGCTAACGCTCTCGGCGCAAACCCCACCGAAGTTGAAGGCATCGTAATCGGCGGTCACGGCGACACCACCATGATCCCCCTCGTTCGCTACGCAGCTTACCGCGGCGTTCCCGCTTCAAACTTCCTCTCTGCCGAACAGCTCGAAAAGATCGCTGCCGACACTATGGTTGGCGGTGCAACCCTCACCAAACTCCTCGGCACATCGGCTTGGTATGCACCCGGTGCGGCAGGAGCACAAATGGTTAAAGCTGTCCTCCACGACGAAAAGAAACTCATCAGCAGCTCAGCCCTCCTCGAAGGCGAATACGGCGAAAGCGACCTCTGCATCGGTGTTCCCTGTATCATCGGCAAGAACGGTATCGAAAAAATCGTTGAATTTGACCTCAACGACGCCGAAAAAGAACTCTTCAAGAAGAGCGCAGAAGCCGTCCACAAGACTAATGCAGCACTCGCTTCAGCTCTCTAATCGGAGCCGAGCGTGAGTCAACGCTGACATAAACCGAACTCCCACATTTCTCCCGCTCGATGCACGCTGAAAAATGCAATCCGAGTTTGAGAAATGTGGGATTTTTTTCAATCCCTCCCCTCTCAAACCCAACTCCTACCCCCCCCAAAAAAAAAATACTCACTCGAACCGATTTTCTATGATGGAGAAACGCCTGTTTTTGCTCGATGCCTATGCGCTCATCTATCGCGCATACTACGCTCTCATCCGCTCGCCGCGATTCACCGGCAGCGGACTCAACACATCGGCAATCTTCGGATTCTGCAACACCCTCGACGACCTGCTGCGCAAAGAAAATCCCACGCACATAGCCGTCTGCTTCGACCCTCCGGGCAAGACCTTCCGCCACGAAGACTTCCCCGACTACAAGGCGCAGCGCGACAAGCAGCCCGAGGACATCACGGCGTCAATCCCCTACATCAAACGCATCCTTGCGGCATATCGCATCCCCGTCGTCGAAATCAGCGGCTTTGAAGCCGACGACGTAGTCGGAACGCTCGCCGTCCGCGCAAGTCGCGAAGGCTTCGACACCTACATGATGACCCCCGACAAGGACTACGGGCAGCTCGTCGACGACCACATCTTCATGTATCGTCCCGCCCTCAAAGGCGAAGGCTTCGAAATCCGCGACAAAGCCCGCGTCTGTGAGAAATACGGCATCGTCAACCCTCGTCAGGTCATCGACCTCCTCGCCCTCGAAGGCGACGCCTCCGACAACATCCCCGGCTGCCCCGGCGTAGGCGAGAAAACCGCCCGCACGCTCATCGAAACGTGGGGCTCGGTCGAAACCCTCCTCGAAAACACCGACAAACTCAAAGGCGCACTCCAACGAAAGGTCATCGACAACGCCGACAAAATCCGAATGTCGAAACACCTCGCGACCATACGCACCGACGTTCCCATCGACATCGAAATCGCCGACCTCCGCCGTCGCGACATCGACACCGATGCCCTCATCGAAGTCTACACCGAACTTGAATTCCGCACATTCATCAGTCGCATCAACGCCTCACGCAAAGCCACCGAAGCCGTCAACGCAGCCTCGGCAACACCCGTCGCTGCCCCCACAGAGACCATCCCTGCCGGCGACTCATCCGGCATGGGCTCACTCTTCGACTTCGCTGCCGACACGCCGGCAACCGCCGAGCCGACCATGCCGAGCGAAGAGCGCGACTACACCGTCATAGCCACCCCCTCGACTCTCTCCGACGAAATCCGTCGACTCTCGGCAGCCCCGGCCGTCGGCATAGCCCTCTACGCCGTCGGCGACGAAGCCATGACCGCACAATTCAACGGCATAGCCCTCACCGCCGACCCCCGACGCGCAATCTACGTCCCCCTGACCGACGCAACCCGAGCCGACCTCCTCGCCATCGTCGCGCCACTCTTCGCCTCGACGACCACGACAATCGTCAGCCACGACATCAAGCGCGACTACCTCCTGCTCCGTCGCGAGGGCATAACCCTCACCGCCCCATACTTCGACACAGCCGTCGCCCACTATCTCATCGACCCCGAGATGAAACACGACCTGCGCTACGTCGTCTCCAAATATCTCCATCTCGAACTCTCCGGCATAGCCCCCGACGCCAAGCCCGGACACCCCAAGACTCCCCTCACGCTCGACGATGCCGTAGGTCGCTACTGTGAAGAAGCCGACCTCAGTCTCCGCCTCCGAGCCCTCCTCGCCGCCGAAGTCGAAGAGCGCGCCATGACACCGCTCCTCACCGACGTCGAATTTCCCCTCATCCGCGTCCTCGCCGAGATGGAATTTACCGGCGTCCGCATCGACACCTCAGTCCTCACCGAACTCTCCGCCAAACTCAAAGCGCGCGTCGACGAAATGGAGCGCGAAGCCTACTCAATCGCAGGCGGAGCCTTCAACATCAGTTCGCCCGCCCAAGTCGGCATGGTACTCTTCGACCGTCTGAAAATCGACCCCAAGGCAAAGAAAACCGCTCGCGGCTCCTACTCGACCACCGAGCAAATCCTCGAAAAATACGCCGCAAAAGTTCCCCTCGTCAGCCTCATCCTCAAAATCCGACGACTCAAAAAACTCATTGCCACCTACCTCGACGCGCTCCCCGAAATGGTCAACCCCTCGACGGGACGCATCCACACGTCCTACAACCAAACCGTAACCGCCACAGGACGAATCTCATCGACCAACCCCAACCTCCAAAACATACCCATCCGCACCGACGACGGGCGTGAAATCCGTCGCGCATTCATCGCCAACCCCGGCGACAAACTCATGAGTGCCGACTACTCCCAGATCGAGCTCCGACTCATTGCCGACCTCTCAGGCGACAAAGACATGATCGAAGGATTCCTCTCCGGCGACGACATCCACCGCATCACCGCATCCAAAATCTACGGCATCCCCCTTGACCAAGTCACCGACGACCAGCGTCGCCACGCAAAGACTGCCAACTTCGGCATCATCTACGGCATCTCGGCGTTCGGGCTCGCCGAACGTCTCGGCATCTCCCGAACCGAAGCCAAACAGCTCATCGAAGGATACTTCGCCACCTACCCCCACATCGACGACTACCTCAAATCGGCGGTCGAAACCGCGCGCACCCAAGGCTACGTCACCACACGCATGGGTCGCCGTCGCTACCTCCCCGACATCAACTCACGCAACGCCGTCGTCAGAGGCTACGCCGAGCGCAACGCCGTCAACGCCCCGATCCAAGGAACGGCCGCCGACATAATAAAAGTGGCAATGGTACGTATATATAATGAAATGACCCGCCGAGGACTCCGCTCGCGAATGCTCATGCAAGTCCACGACGAACTCATCTTCAACATCTGCCCCGACGAGCTCGACGAAATGCGCAGCCTCGTCATCAGCCAGATGGAAAACGCCTACCACGGCTCAGTCCCCCTCACCGTCTCGGCAGGCATCGCCGACAACTGGCTTGAAGCACACTAATCACCCCCCCTCTCCCAACCACCCCAAAACCAACATTCAGAAAAAAATTCCACACCCAATCATGACAGCAGACGAAAGAACCCGCATAGAAGAACGCATCGTCACGATGCTCAAAACAGTCTACGACCCCGAAATCCCCGTCGACATCTACAACCTCGGACTCATCTACGGCATCGACCTCTCCGACGACGGCAACCTCAAAATCGACATGACCCTGACCGCACCGAGCTGCCCCGCCGCCGACTTCCTCGTCGACGACGCACGCATCAAACTCGAAAGTATCGAAGGAGTCAACAACGTCGACATCCACATCGTCTTCGAACCCGAATGGACCAAAGACATGATGAGCGAAGAAGCCAAACTCGACCTCGGCTTCCTCTAACCGCCCATCATCCTCCCGCCTCCCTCCCCTCGCCACCTTAATATATATATATTATTAGTCCCACCAACCCACCGTCTCAATGTCGACCGGCACGAAAACATACTTCATCAGCGACCTGCACCTCGGAGCATCCTACATCGCCGACCCGCGGGCCCACGAACAGCGCATCGTCGAATTTCTCCACCGGATAGCCCCCGACTGCAAACGCCTCTACCTCCTCGGCGACATCCTCGACTACTGGTGGGAATACCGAACCGTAGTCCCTCGCGGCTACGTCCGTTTTTTCGGCGCACTCGCATCGCTCGCCGACGCCGGAGTCGAAATCATCTGGTTGAAAGGCAACCATGACATCTGGATTTTCGACTACCTCCCGAAAGAAATCGGCTTGAAAGTCCACGACGGCACACTCGTCACCGAAATCGACGGCATCCGCTTCTTCCTCGAACACGGCGACGGCGTCGGGCGGCTTCCGTGGTCGTTCCGCAAACTGCGCTCACTCTTCCGCTGCCCCATAGCCCAAAAGCTCTACGCCGCAATCCACCCACGCTGGACCATCGGATTCGCCCACTCATGGTCGTCGCGCTCGCGCAAGCAAGGCGGCTACACACCCTCCGAACGAGCCGGCGACAACCTCATCGAATTTGCCCGCACCTACAACGCCTCCGCCACCCAACCCATCGACTACTTCATCTTCGGACACTGCCACATCCTCCTCGACCAAAAACTGCCCGAAGGCGGAAACATTGTCATAATCGGCGACTGGATTAGTCACTTTTCCTACGCCGTCTGGGACGGAAAAAATCTATCAACCGGCATTTTCAAACCTTAAGATACTGCAACAAACATATATTTTAACTTATTTTAGCAAATAAGGCTTAAAAATTCATCTTTTTGCGCCATTCTGATTTTCAAAGGTTTACAATTAAAAATTGCAAAAACCGCAAAGTCTTGGTTATAAATCTATGTTAGAAAACATAAATAAAAATTTGTTCATGGTAAATTCTTGGCATACCTTTGCATCACGAACCTAAAACAATCTTTTTTACCTTAGAAATTGTACCTATTGGAAACTCATAAAAGGGAGCCGCGTGAAGCTGCTCCCTTTTACTTTCTCCAAAAACACAACCATTCAATTCACATATTTTAACTAATTATTTTTGAATAACTATTGCAAGATTCAAAAATGAGTCATACCTTTGCATCGAAATCAAATTTGTAATCATTACAAATTTATAATAGTTCCGATTTATGAAAACTTATAGTTACACGACAGAAGAAATCCTTGCCACCCTCGCCGCCGGCGGAGTCAAGCCCTCGGCACAGCGGATAGCAATCTTGCGCTTTCTGATGGAAAATCGGATCCACCCGACGGTCGACGAAATCTTCAAAGCCCTCCTCCCCTCACAGCCAACGCTCTCACGCACGACCGTCTACAACACCCTCCGACTCCTGACCTCATCGGGAATCATAAAATGCATTGAAATCGGAGGCGGCGACGGCTCGCGATGGGACTACGCCCAACACGACCACGCCCACTTCCTCTGCACCACCTGCGGCTTTGTAACGGACATCGACTACGCCTCGCTCCCGAAAGTCGAAATCCTCCCCGCCGACTACTCGATCCACTCCATCGACCTCATAGTCCGAGGACACTGCCCCGCCTGCAACGCCGCCGCTAATTAAAAGAAAAAAATCATCCACCTCTCCCCCCTCCTTAAATAAAAAATTCGTATAACAAACAATCTCAGTATCACCCAATTAAACAATCATCAATTATGGCTAAGAAATTTATCTGCGCAGTTTGCGGTTATGTACACGAAGGTAACGAAGCACCCGAATCTTGCCCCCTCTGCAAAGCACCCAAATCGAAATTCAACGAACTTGACGAAAGCGCAGCCCTTTCATTCGTGACCGAACACGTCATCGGCATCGCCAAAGACACCGACGACGAAATGAAAGCCGACCTCCGCGCCCACTTTGAAGGCGAATGTTCAGAAGTCGGAATGTACCTCGCAATGTCGCGCCAAGCCGACCGCGAAGGCTACCCCGAAATTGCCGAAGCATTCAAACGCTACGCTTTTGAAGAAGCTGAACACGCATCAAAATTTGCAGAACTCCTTGGCGAATGTGTGTGGTCGACCAAAGAAAACCTCGAAAAACGCATGGCAGCCGAAGCCGGAGCAAACGCCGACAAGATGCGTATCGCAGCCCGTGCAAAGCAACTCAACCTCGACGCCATCCACGACACCGTCCATGAAATGGCAAAAGATGAAGCTCGCCACGGTCAAGGATTCCAAGGTCTCTACAACCGCTACTTCAAAAAGTAAGCCGATCGTCAGCTAAACAGCTATATAACACATACTAACGACACTCTTTCAACCGCCCGACGAACCCCGTTTCGACGAGCGGTTGAAAATTTTTTTGCCTAGTTTTCCATTATCGCACCTTTTTCGGGGTATTTGTGTCGTATCTTTGCAGAGTCAAACCAAAATTCAACGAAAAAAATCGAGCCACGCCGACAATCGGCACCCACCGCCCTGCCAACTGTTAATAAATGCTTAATCACGACCGTTTTGCCAAAGGGATTTTTGCCAATGCTCTGACAATGTTGTAATTTTGTTAAGCAACTGAAACAAACCGAAAGACCAACCGACAAAGATTCATGAAAAAATACGCCAAATATGCCTTGACACTGCTCGTCAGCCTGATTGCAACCGTAGCGACTACAGCCTGCCGCCCGACGACAGCCGGTAGCAGTGACGGCAGCAACGCCACGACAGCCGTCAAAAACAACACCCTATCGTCGCCGGTCAAATTCAACGGCGACAGCGCGCTCGCCTGCATCAAACGTCAAGTCAGCTTCGGCCCGCGCATCCCCGGGACACCCGAAAATGTCCGTTGTCGCGACTACATCGTCGGTCAACTGACCCGTCACGGCGGCAAAAACATCCGTGTCCAGCACGGCGAAGCCGAAGCCTACACAGGCGACCGCTTCAAAATCGGCAACGTGATGGCATCGTTCGGGCCCGACATCAAAAAGCGCATCCTGCTCGCCGCACACTTCGACACCCGTCCGTGGGCTGACTCCGACCCTAACCGCGCCAACCGCAAAACGCCCGTCACGGGAGCCAACGACGGCGCAAGCGGCGTAGCCGTACTCCTCGAAATGGCACGCCTCTTTGCCACCGCCACACCGCCCGTCGGAGTCGACATGCTCTTCGTCGATGCCGAAGACTACGGCGAAGCCACCGGACTGACCTCCAACGACGAATCGTGGTGTCTCGGCACTCAATACTGGGCTGCACACTGCCCCTACGCCCCCGACTCGCTCCCGCGCTACGCGATACTCTTTGACATGGTCGGCGGCAGCGGAGCTAAATTCCACCGCGAGCAATTCTCTGACCACTACGCCCGCAACATCGTCGACAAAATCTGGTCGGCAGCAGCACGTTCGGGCTACGGCGAGCAATTCGTCAACGAACTCGGCGGAGCAGTCATCGACGACCACGTATTTCTCAACAACTGCGGCATCCCCGCAATCGACATCATCGAATCGAAAAACGAAATGACGGGCACATTCCCCCCGACGTGGCACACCGTCAACGACACGCCGGCCAACATCTCACCCTCGTCGCTCGAAGCCGCAGGGCAGACCGTCATCAACGTGATTTTCAACGAAAAACCATAACTACAACTATGCAAGATATAGTATTTGCCACCAACAACGCCCACAAACTCGACGAAATCCGACGCATCACGGAGGGACGCTTCCGCATCCTCTCATTGCGCGAAATCGGCTGCAACGAAGAGCTGCCCGAAACCGCCGACACCCTCGAAGGCAACGCCCTGATGAAAGCACGCTACGTCAAGACCCACTACGGCTACGACTGCTTTGCCGACGACACCGGGCTGATGGTCGACGCCCTCGACGGCGCACCCGGAGTCTACTCCGCACGCTACGCCGGCCCGGGTCACGACAGCGCGGCAAACATGGCTCTCCTCCTCCGCAACCTCTCAGGAATCGACAGCCGCAGCGCACGCTTCGTCACCGTCATCGCCCTCATCATCGACGGAAAGGAACTGACGTTTGAAGGACGTGTCGAAGGCGAAATCCTCACCGAAGCCCACGGCACTGCCGGATTCGGCTACGACCCCATATTCAAACCCCTCGAAAGCCCCGTCAGCTTTGCCGAAATGAGCGCAGAAGCCAAAAATGCAATCAGCCACCGCGGACGCGCCACTGCCAAATTGATGGAATACCTCTCAGAAATCAGCTAAATGACACACATCAGACACCGCATAATCCTCCTGACCCTACTGCTCTTAATCTCAGTGCCGGCAACCCTCCTCGGGCAACTCGCCACCGGCACATGGAAATCATATCCGGCATTCGGCTCTCCCGACCGCCTGATCGACACTCCCCACCTCGTCTATCTCGCAACCGCAGGCTCGCTCCACTCCTACGACAAGGACAACGACG
The DNA here is from genome assembly GCA_964497255.1 of uncultured Staphylococcus sp. Lineage (GTDB taxonomy): Bacteria > Bacteroidota > Bacteroidia > Bacteroidales > Muribaculaceae > Duncaniella. The sequence goes on along the minus strand of CAZCCI010000010.1, from coordinate 52,799 downwards.
AGACACGCATCTACGAAGCAGGAGTCGACATCAGCGGACGAAACATCAAAGACATATACTATAACTTCGAGGGGCGCTACCTCGTGGTCGTCTACACCGATGCAAACATCGACATCATCCCCGACGACGGCGAGCGCATCAACCTCCCCGAAATCCGCGATGCCAACGTCAACTCACTGAAAGAAATCAACGATGTCAAGTTTGACGACGGACGCATCTACGTCGCAACGTCGTTCGGACTCGTCGTCTACGACGACACCCGCTTTGAAGTCATCGAATCAGGCATCTACAACGTCGAAATCCTCGGCTTAGCCGTCACACCCTCCAATCTGCTGCTCGTCAGTTGCCCCACCGGATGGCCCTACTACCTGCTGAGTGCCCCGAAAACCGAACGCCACCACAAGCTCGACCGATTCATCGAAAAGGGTCGATTCTCATCGCGCCCCAACTCGATAGTCCCCCTCGATGCCACCGGCAACACCGACGAGACAAACTTCGCCGTCAAAGCAAACGACGGCAAAATCTATCGTCTGACCTACTCCGACGCCAAATCGAGCGCAACAATCAGCGCAACCGACATTGCTGATGCCACCGACATCTTCACTCCCGGCGGCAACGGAGTCTACGTCGTCACCGCCGACGCCATTCGCCACCTCTCAGCCCCGTGGAACGTCGACTCAACCGTCGGCATCCCCGAACCCCTCCGCGACCACCGACTCTCGACCGTCGCCGACACCGGCTCGCTTTGGGCTGCCGACAAAAAAGGGCTCGGCAACTACAAGCTCGACAGCGACGGAGGTCTGACCGTCATGCGCGACAAATATCGCCCCTCCGACGCCTCGACCTTCTCCGACATATCAAACATCTACCCCCTCAACGACAACCGCGGATTCATCATCTGCAACCGCGGTCAGAGCGCACACCTCGCAATCGGCAACGGCGACTTCTATGACGCAATTTTCACGGGCAACACCATTGTCGACGGCATTGTCACCGACATCGATGTCCCCGGCCCCGTGACCCACAAGGCATACGCGAGCAACAACGTGTCGCAAAAATACGGCGAACTCATCTTTGCCCCAACCTTCGTGGTCGAAGACCCCGACGACCACACGAAATTCTACGTCGGGACAGCTTTTGAAGGCATCTACGTGGTCAAAGACGGCGTAGAAATCGGCAAATTCGACGAAAATTCCAAAATCTGGAAAAACAACAACTGGGCGTGGCGCGTCTGCTCCGGAAAAATCGACTCGGAGGGCAACCTCGTGGTCGGAGTCTACACGGAAAACGCCGACGAGTCGCCGCTCATCGTCCTCCCTGCCGACAAACGTCGCCAAGACCCGAAAACCATCACGAAAGACGATTGGGTCGCACTCGACTTGGGAGGAAAAATCAAACGTCGCGACGCATTTTTCCACATCTGCCGCAATCTGCCCATCGCTGTAATGACCGACGCGCAAAATCAGAACGGATTTTCAGCCGTCTACTTCGGCTCGTCGATCACCGACACGTCCGACGACCAATCGGCAGTCATCTCGACCCTCACCGATCAGGACGGCAAAATGTTCTCGCCCGACTACATTCTCTGCTTCGCCGAGGACAGCCGCGGACGCATCTGGGCGGGCACGACTCAGGGAATCTTTGAAATCTCCAACCCCGCGAAAATCTTCTCGTCGGACTTCACAATCAACCGTCTGAAAGTGCCGCGCAACGACGGGACAAACCTCGCCGACTATCTTCTGTCGACTGAAAAAGTCTACTCGATAGCCGTCGATGCCGCCGACCGCAAGTGGATTGCCACCGCCGAGTCGGGGCTCTACCTCGTCAGCGAGAACGGCGACGAAATTCTTGCGCACTTCAACTCCGACAACTCTCCGCTGCCAACCAATTGCATCACGAGCGTCTACGTCGACCCGAACTCCAACTCGGTCTTCGTCGCGACCCTCAGCGGACTCTATGAATACTCCTCGACGGCCTCGCCGAGCCGTCCCGACTACTCCGACGTCGTAGCCTATCCCAACCCCGTCACGCCCGACTACACCGGACTCGTGACCATACGCGGACTGATGGACTCGTCGTTGGTCAAAATCATGGACGCAGGGATGCACCTCGTCTATCAGACCACTGCCGAAGGCGGCATGGCGACGTGGGACTGCTCGACGCTCAACGGCGCGCGCGTCAAGAGCGGCGTCTACTACGTCCTCGCCTCCGTCAGCTCCGACACCTCCTCGCAGGGCGACGTTGTGGCGAAAATCCTCGTCGTCAACTGATTCCCTCCCCGCCTCTCCACTCCATCTCTCCCCCCCTCCTCCCCACTTCACCTTTAAAATAATCTTTCGTTCAAAATATGAAAAGTTTTAAATATACCGACGACACCGACCGCAGCTACGGCGCGGCAGGCATGGCAATCGGTCTCATGGTATTTGACGGAGAGGAAACCCTCTCATCGATCACCCTCGACGGCGACCCTAACGACATGGTAGTCCTGTCGCCCGACTTCTACTTTGCCGGCAACCCTGCCGTCTCTGCAAAATCCGTCTGGAATCAGATGCTGAAAAACTACAATATCAGCCTCGGAATGTTGATGTCAAACTTCCTCTGCCGCCATATCGTCAACGGCAAACACAATCTGCCGTCGGAACTCCGCGACTTCCTCCACCAACTCGCTCGCGAGGAGGGTCACGAAATCTGCTCGCTCGACGACGACGAAATCGACAGCCTTTTCGACAAGAATTTCAACTATCTCAACCGCGTCTTTGCCCATCGCGGAGTCCAAAGCGTAGCCCGCGACTTCGCCGAGACGCTGCTCAAACGCCGCACTCTCTCGCGCCTCGAAGTCCTCGAACTGCTCGACGCGCTCAAATCTCTCTGATACTCACCCCCTCACTCCTCTCAACAGTAAGCCGACTTTCAAAAATAAGTCCAATAATAAATTCTAACAAATGATGATTAACAGTGCACTTCACTTCGCACCCTACCTCAAATCCGTGATTTGGGGAGGCGAACGCATTGCCCCCTACAAAGGCATTGTAACCGACCAAACTTCAATCGGTGAAAGCTGGGAAATTTCAGCCGTCCCGGGCCACGTCTCGGTCGTCGACCGCGGCCCGTTTGCCGGCAAGTCGCTCACGGAACTCATCGACGAGTATGGCGCAGACCTGCTCGGCGAAGACATCTACCGTCGATTCGGCTCCAACTTCCCCCTGCTCATCAAACTCATCGACGCAAAAGCCGACCTCTCGGTTCAGGTTCACCCCGACGACGAGCTTGCAAAGCAACGCCACAACTGCCCCGGCAAGACCGAGATGTGGCACATCATCGACACCGCTCCCGAAGCAAAAATCTACGTCGGTCTGACCGAAAAAATCACTCCCGATGACTATGAACGTCGCGTTGCCGACAATAGCATCATGGAGGTCATCGACTCCTACGATTCAGCCGCCGGCGACACCTTCTTCCTCCCTGCCGGACGCATCCACGCCATCGGCGCGGGCAATCTGCTTGCCGAAATCCAAGAGACGAGCGACATCACCTATCGCATCTATGACTATGACCGCCGCGATGCCGACGGCAATCCGCGCGAACTCCACACTGCCGAGGCTCGCGACGCTATCGACTACAGCGTCTACCCCGACTATAAGTCGCACCCCTCGGATTCGCTCCTTGCCGATTGCAGCCACTTCACAGTTGACCGCATCGAGTCGACAGCCGACGGTGCGTCGGTCAGCCTCCCCCGCCGCCGCGAGTCGTTTACGATCGTGATGTGTCTCGACGGTGAAGCCGAGCTGTCATTCTCTGCCGCCGACGCCGACAGCCAAAGCGTGAAAATCACCCGTGGCGAAACCCTCCTCTTCCCCGCCACAATCCGCTCGATCAACGCCCTCGGCAAAGCTACCCTCCTCTCCGTCCAAGCCTAAACCACAACTGTTGAATTAAATTTTATTGCTATACGACGACTTTTCTTTCATAGTCATATCGTAAAAGCAAGGTAATAAGAATTAGGGCTGACTCCTCAAAATGGAATCAGCCCTAATCTTTTTTTTCAGTCGTCCAAAAAATTATCGGACAGTAATTATTTTTACCAGATGATCACGCGCTCGGATTCGGGGCGGAACATGGGTTGTTCTTCGGAGATGCCGAATGCTTCAAAGAAGGGAGCGATGTTGCGGAGGGTGACGTTGACACGGTTTTTGCCGAGTGAGTGAACGTCGCCTGTGGTCAACGAGCGCATTTCTTCTTCGCGGATGTTGTTAGCCCAGAGGTTGGCGTAGTTCATGTAGAATACTTGTTCGGGTGTGAATCCGTCGATCATTGCTTCGGGCGATTTGACGTCGACACCTTTCTTTGACTGTGCGTCGAGGAATGCTGTCATTGCGATGCGCAAGCCGCCTTGGTCGGCAATGTTTTCGCCGAGGGTGTATGCACCGTTAGCGAAGAGTCCGGGGAGGACTTCAACTTCGTTGAACTGAGCGATGAGACCTTGGGTTTTTGCTTCAAATGCTTTGAGGTCTTCGTCGGTCCACCAGTTGGTCATGTTGCCTTTGGCATCGAAGTTGCGACCTTGGTCGTCGAATCCGTGGGTCATTTCGTGACCGATGACTACACCGATGCCGCCGTAGTTTTCAGCGTCAGATGAGTTGGGGTCGAAGAAAGGAGCTTGGAGGATTGCTGCGGGGAAGACGATTTCGTTGGCGAGGGGGTTGTAGTAAGCGTTGACGGTCTGCGGCGTCATGCCCCACTCGGTGCGGTCGACGGGTTTGCCCCACTTGGCGTAAGTCTCACGCTGGTGCCACATGCTCACGTTGTGCATGTTTTCGTAGTAGCTGAGTTTGGGGTCGATTTCCATCGAAGAGTAGTCTTTCCACTTGTCGGGGTAGCCGATCTTGACGGTGAAGGCAGCGAGTTTTTCCTGTGCGCGAACTTTGGTCGAGTCGCTCATCCAATCGAGGTTGTCGATGTGTTTGCCGAGGGCGGTGCGGAGGTTTTCGACGAGTTCGAGCATGTATTGTTTCGAGCTTTCGGGGAAGTATTTGGCAACGTAGAGTTCGCCGACGGCTTCGCCGAGTGCGCCTTCGGTAGCAGAGAGAGCGCGTTTCCAGAGGGGACGGAGCTCTTGAACACCGCTCATGACTTTCGAGAACTCGAAGTTGGCGTTGGTGAAGTTGTCGCTAAGTTCGGAAGATGCTTGGCTGACGTATTTCCAGAGATAGTAGTCTTTGATTTCGCGGTCGTTGAGCGATGCCATGAGCTTGTTGGCTTGGGCAACGGCTTTGGGGGTCGTCACGATGATGGTGTCGGGCGATGCGATGCCCATTGTCTCGATGAAGAAGCGATCCCAGTTGACTGCGGGATATGTTTCCTTGACTTTTGCAAAGGTGAAGGGGTTGTACATCGCGGGGATGTTGCGGCTTTCTTCGCGAGTGAGGGCAGCTTCGGCGAGCGATGTTTCAATCTTCATGACGTTGGCTACGATGCGCGATGCGTCGGCTTCGGTGTAGCCTGCGTTTTGCATTTGGTCGGCGATGAGTTTCTTGTAGGCGTTGCGGACGGCTGTGTTGCGTTCGTCGTCTTTGAGATAGTAGTCACGATCGCCAAGTCCCATGCCGCCACCCGAGACGTACATTGCATAGACGGTCGAGTTGGAGAGGTCTTCCATGGGGCCTGCTCCGAAGAAGGGGCTTGCATAGTTGCCGTGCATCCAAAGGAAGAGGTCTTCCATGCCTTCGTGGGGCGTGTCCTCGATTTTCTTCAAGTCGGCGAGGATGGGAGTTGCTCCTTCGGCGTTGCGACGGACGGTGTCCATTGCCTGTGAGTAGACGGTCCAAACTTTGTAGGCTACGGTGCCTTCTTCGGGGTTGGTCGAGCCGAGGTTTTGGATGAGGTCGCGGACGCGGCTTTCAGATGAGTCGTTGAGGATGTTGAACTGTCCGTAGCGGGCATATTCGGCTGAGAGTGGATGTGCTTCCATCCATCCGTTGTTGACATAGGAGTAGAAGTCGGCTCCGGGAGCGACTGTTGTGTCCATGTAAGCGACGTTGAGGCTGGCGAGGTGCTCGGCTTTGTCTTGCTTACATCCGGTTGTAGCGAGTGTCATTGACATGGCGACTGCTGCGATTGGGAGTAGTTTCATGATAGGTTGAAAAAAATATTTTGTTGTGGAGATTGGTTGCGTTGATTAAAAAAATATGAATGGAACGCGCGCGCACTCACACGTATGCGCGCGACCACGGAATGTATGCCTGACGGGCCGGGGCTCGGAGGCTTAGGGGTTGACGACCGCTGAGGCGTCGCCGCCAAGCGAGGCGAGGATGTCGCGCAGCTCTTCTTCGGTGGTCGTGAGGCGGGCGCGGCAGGCTTTGAGCAGTTCGGAGGCTCGGCGGGTGTATGCCGCCAAGTGGTCGATGTCGCAGTTGTCGCCCTGCATCATTTTGAGGATTGCTTCGAGTTCGCCGAGGCTTTGGGCGTAGGAGAGTTCGCCGATCGGTTTAAATTCAGTCATATTTTTTGTGTCAATGGAGGAGAGTCGAGGGGGGGCAATGGTGAATCTCAGGCGTTTACGTCGCCGATTGCTTCAACGATGCGCTCAAAGATTTCGTCGACCAAGCCCGAGCCGTGGATTGATTTGTAGATTCCTTCGACGGTGTAGTAGTCACGGAGGGGCGAGGTAGTCGAGTGGTAGACTTTCAGACGGTTGCCGATTGTTTCGGGGTTGTCGTCAGAGCGTCCGCTCTCTGCGCCGCGCTTGATGAGTCGCTCCATGAGTTCGTCGTCGGCAACTTCGAGTCCGATGACCGAGTGGACTTTCTCGCCGCGTTCGCTCAACATTTTTTTGAGCGCTTCTGCCTGAGGAATTGTGCGGGGGAAGCCGTCGAAAATGAATCCGCTTGATTGGGGAGTCAGACGGTCGACTTCGCTTGCGAGGATGTTGACCATGAGTTCGTCGGGGATGAGTTGACCCTTCGAGATGAAACTGTCGGCGATTTTTCCGAGTTCGGTTCCTGCGGCAATCTGACCGCGGAGCACGTCGCCGGTTGAAATATGGGTGAGACCGTAGCGGTCAATCAGTTTTTGACTTTGGGTGCCTTTGCCACTTCCGGGGGCACCGAAAATTACAAGATTAAACATTTTTTATCCTTTTAAAAGCCTATTGTGTTGTCAAACAAAACGTTGTTGTGCTCGGCAAGGATGTGGGGCGAAAAGTCCTAATCCTCGTCGAGGACGTAGATATCGTTGAGGTTACGGGCAAGACCGTCGATGTCAAGTCCGTAGCCGATGATGAATTTCTTGGGGATTTCAAATCCGACGTAGTCGGGGTTGAGCTCGGGGTGTTGGAGAGCTTCGGGTTTGAAGAGGAGGGTTGCGATGCGCACGGATGCGGGCTTCATCGCCTGCAAGTCGGCGAGGAGGTTGACCATCGTTGTTCCGGTGTCGATGATGTCTTCGATGAGAATGATGTCGCGACCGTCGATGTTTTCGCTCAGTCCGAGCACTTGCTTGACGACACCTGTCGACCCCATGCCTTCATAGCTTTTGAGGCGCACGAATGTCAACTCGGCGTCGATTTCTTCACAAGCTCTGAACAGGTCGACCGCAAAGGGGGCGGCTCCGTTGAGCACACAAACAAACAGCGGATTGCGCTCGGCATATTCCGCAACTATCGACTTGGCGAGTTGGGCGATTCGCTCCTGAATTTGCGAACCGGTTATGTAGGGACGGAATTTCATCCCTTGGTAACATTTCTGCTTCATGGTTCCAGCCAAAAAAATTTTGCGCAAAGTTAGCTAAAATAATTGATAATACACATATTTTATATAGGATAAACCTAAATTTGGCAAAGAATCGGGCAAAAATAAAAAGAGTCGTCAAACTTTTTCACCTCACGATGATAGGGTTTACGACTCTTTAATTATGTCCGGGCGATGGAGTTGGGGGACGCCCGGACGGGCGGGTATTCAATATTTTTTATGCTTCTTTCTTCGCTACGCGACGCTCTTTGATGCGTGCTTTCTTGCCGGTGAGGCTGCGGAGATAGTAAAGCTTGGCACGACGTACCTTACCATACTTGTTGATGGTGATTGAGTCGATGAAGGGTGACTCGATGGGGAAGATACGCTCTACGCCGATGTTATCGGAGATTTTGCGAACGGTGAAACGACGTTTGCTGCCTTCACCTGAGATGCGGATAACTACACCGCGATACTGCTGAATACGCTCCTTGTTACCTTCCTTGATGCGGTAAGCTACTGTGATGGTGTCACCGGGTTGGAAGTCGGGGTGCTGCTTGCCGGTTGCAAATGCTTCTTCGGCAACTTTAATCAAATCCATTTTTCTATACGTATATTAAAAATGTTAACACTACTCGCAATATTCGCAGGCTGCGTGTCCTGCCAGAGATTGCGAAATCGGGTGCAAAGATAAGCCAAAATCGGGTGAATTGCAAGTATTTGGCAAATTTTCTCGATTTTCACGGCTTTTTTTCGACTTTTTCGACAACATTGAGTAATTTTGTGAGACTTAGAATCATGAATCTCTTGAATACGAACGCTTTTCGCCTGATTTTGCTTGTGCTGACGGCTCTCTGCCTTGTCGGATGCATTCATTCCGACGGCAATCCGGGGTTGTCGGTCGAGCTGACGCTACGCCTGCCGCCGCCCGAGATGACGGGCGGCAGTGAGATTGTGCCTTTTTCCGAGGGGAGCGAACGGCGTTGTGTCGTCGGGTGTTACGATGCTTCGACGGGGCGGTTGGCGGCTCGCAAGGTGGTCGCGATCGGCGAGGCGGATTCGTGTGTGACGGTCGCGGTCGGTCTCGATGCCGGTGTCTACGACATCATTGCTTGGAGCGACTATGGCAAGGGGCTGCGCGACAGGTTCTATGACACGTCCGATTTGCGTTCGGTCGACATCATCAGCCGTTCGTGGAGCAACGATTCGCCAAAGGATGCGGCGACGGGCGTTGTCCGAGCGGTCGAGATTAATGCAGCCGGCGGCAGAAGCGTCGACGTGACGCTCTCTCACCCGATTGCCCGCTACAAATTGATTTCCACCGACATGGAGAGCTATTTGCGGCTTTCCGAAGCCAACCCGAAGAAATATCCGCCGATTGAGTCGCTGAGCGTCGAGGTGGGCTATGAGCTATACGTCCCGACGTCGTTCAACCCCGTCGACGATCGACCCGTCGACTCAACGTCGGAACTCAGCTATGTGTTTAAGCCGCAAACGATTGCCGGCGAGGACGGCGACGAGGCGATGATTGCGTCAGACATAATCTTTGCCGACCACACGGAGTCGGCGGCAAGCCTGACTCTGACCGTTCGCAATGCCGACGGCAACACAATCAGCCGAAAGACCGGAATCCAAGTCTGCTACCGCCGAAATTGCGAGACCGTGGTCCGCGGCAACTTCCTTACGTCGGGGTTCGGCTCGATCATCATCGACACCGGTTGGGACGAGGATATAATTATTCCGATTTGACAAAACTGTGACAAAAAAACGCCGCAATTTATTTATTTTATTGGGATATAAATGAATTAATGCGTATTTTTGCGTTGAAAAATCAAATATTCAAACATAAAATCCACTAAAAAAGATGAAACTCGCAAAGGTTTTAGGTATTCCCTCAATGGCTCTTTGCATCCTTCTTTCGACAACAGGATGCTCGTCTTGGTCAAACACCGGTAAAGGTGCAGCAATCGGCGGTGGCGGCGGCGCAGCCGTAGGCGCAGGAATCGGCGCACTCATCGGCGGCGGCAAGGGTGCTGCTATCGGCACTGCAATCGGCGCAGTCGTAGGCACAAGCGCAGGTGCACTCATCGGCAAGAAGATGGACAAACAGCAAGCCGAACTCGAAGCCGAACTCGCAAAGCAGGCTGAAATCAAGCAAGTGACCGACGAAAACGGCCTCCAAGCGATCCAAGTGACGTTTAACGGCGGCATCCTCTTCCCGACCAACGGCACAACTCTCAGCCAGAGCGCACGCACTGACCTCAGCAAGTTTGCCGCTTCGCTCGTCAACAACCCCGGTACCAACGTGCAAATCTACGGTTTCACCGACAACACCGGCTCACTCGAAGTCAACGAGCGTGTTGCAACAGGTCGCGCAAGCGCAGTCCGCAACTACCTGCTCAACAGCGGCGTATCGGCAAACCGTCTCGCTTCTGAAGGTCTGCCCATGCAGGACTACATTGCCTCGAACTCGACCGCCGAAGGTCGCGCTCAGAACCGTCGCGTAGAGATCTATATCACAGCAAGCCAAGATATGATCAACCAAGCCAACAACGGCACTCTGCGATAATCCGACTAACCACGCTACGCTCAGCGGATTAACCGACACAAATCAATCCCTGACGTCTGAATTTTTCTCATCGCCGAAACCCGCCCGAATCAACCCTCGGACAGGCTTCGGCGATTTCTTTATACGCGGGTCGGCGAGCGACCTCGGGATTTACATTTGCAAATTTAATCGGGAGTTGATTTTCAGCCGTTTGCCACAATGTTAATAAATAATTAAAAAAAGTGGTGAAAATTTGCTGTTTAGTTTTGCAAATTTTTGTAATTTTACACCCACTAATAAAATCAGTCTGAACGTCAAAAATTTGCCATGTCCGAAGAAGTTTACCACATCCCGGCTCTACTCCCGGAAACCATCGAAGCACTTGCCATCAACCCCGGCGGAATATATGTCGACGCGACTTTCGGCGGCGGCGGCCACTCGCGTGCAATTATGGACAGCCTCGACGCCGAGGCGGGCGGACATCTCTACTCTTTTGACCAAGACGAAGACGCGATTCGTCGCGCTCCCTCCGACGAGCGATTCACAATCGTCTACTCCAACTTCCGATTCATCACGAACTTCATGCGCTACTATGAGGTCGACGAAGGTGTCGACGGCGTGCTCGCCGACCTCGGAGTCTCGTTTCACCACTTCGACGACACGGAGCGCGGATTTTCGTTTCGCTTCGACGGCCCGCTGGATATGCGCATGAACCGTCAGGCATCACGCTCCGCCGCCGACCTCCTCAACTCACTCCCCGAAGAGCAGATTGCCGACATCCTCTACATCTACGGCGAGCTGAAACAGAGTCGCGCGATGGCGAGATCAATCGTCAAAGCCCGCTCCGCCGCTCCGCTGACCACCATCGGGCAACTCATCGAAGCGGTCAAACCCCACATCGACCCGCGCAAGGAGAAAAAAGAGCTCGCTCAGATATTCCAAGCCCTGCGCATCGAGGTCAACGACGAAATGGGCGCACTCAAAGACCTCCTCAACGGCGCGCTCAAAGTCCTCAAACCCGGCGGACGCTTCGCCGTCATAACCTACCACAGCCTCGAAGACCGACTCGTCAAAAACTTCATGAAAACGGGCGACTTTGCAGGCAAAGCCGAGAAAGACTTCTTCGGCAGACTCAACGCCCCGATGAAACCGCTCGGCAACAAGCCGATTGTCCCCGACGCCGCCGAAATCGAGCGAAACCCTCGCTCGCGAAGCGCAAAACTCCGCGTCGCGGTCAAACTCTGAGTCGGGTAACGCGCTCACTCGTCCCTCCCCACCACCCCCACACTGTTCACCCCACCAACAACGACTCGATCACAACCTAATCACTCATCTCCAACCCCGTCAACAAAATTGGCAACACAAGCTGCAAAACAACAACAACAACCGAATAAAGCGCAAAAACATCCGTCGCTGCTCGCCCGACTGTTCAGAGGACAAATACTGTCGAGCGACTTCTTTGTCCGCCACTGGCTTCCGGTGGTGCTCGTCGTACTCGTGGCAATCATCTACATCACGACGAAATACACCTGCCAAACCAACATGGAGAAAATTGCCGAGCTTGAACGCAAGCTCGAAATCGTCAACAACGAAAAAGCCCGCGAACGCAGCAAATTCATGGGGCGCATCCGCGAAACGTCGATGCAGCAGATGGTCGACTCTCTCGGTCTGAACTTGAACGTACAAACCCAACCACCATTCAAAATCCCGAGAAAGTGAAGAAAGACAACCGCACCCAAATCCTCCTGCGCTACGGGTTCATCATCCTGCTGATATTAATCGCATCAGCCTGCATCGTGACCCAACTTTTCACCACGACGGTAATCGACGCCGACAAGTGGAACGAAGCGGCAGCCAAACAACTGTCGGTGTCCCAACGCATCCTCCCCGACCGCGGCAACATCCTCGCATCCGACGGCAGCGTCCTCGCCACCAACCTCAACTTCTACACGGCACGCATCGACTACCGCGCCGAGAAATTCAACGAAGACTCGCTTCGCCACTACATCGACCCGCTTTCCGAACGAATGGCAGCATCATTCCCCGTCCGCACAGCAGCCGAGTGGAAGAAACACATACTCAAACCCATCGAGCAAGAGCCCGACAAGAATGGTCGTCCGCGAGCCTACAAACTAATCTCCGGACTCTCCCACACCGAGATGGAAGAAATGCGGACATTCCCGTTTTTCAACAAGAAAAACCGCAACCGCACCGGACTGACATTTGAAAAATACATGCGTCGCTTCAACCCCTACGGCGACATGGCACGCCGAAGCATCGGCGGCGTCGGCGAAACCGGCAAAACTATCGAAGAAAAAGAAATCCACGGCATTTCAGGCCTCGAAAAAGCCCTCGACTCGCTCCTGTTCGGCAAAGTCGGTCAGAGCAAGAAAGTCAACCTGACCAAGAAAATCGCCGACTGGACGGAAATCCCCGCCGTCCCCGGATGCGACATCGTGACGACGATCGACATCAATATGCAGGACATCCTCGAAAGCGAGCTCAACAACGTCCTCGACACTTGCGGAGCCGACTGGGGCGTAGCCGTGTTGATGGACGTCAAGACCGGCGACATCAAAGCAATCTCCAACCTCGAGCTCAACCCCTACGGCGAAGGCTACATCGAAGCCCGCAACCGCGCCGTCATGGGCTACGAACCCGGCTCCGTCGTCAAAACCCTCTCGATGATGATAGCCGTTGAAGACGGCATCGTCACCGACCTCAACGAAGAGCTCCCGACGGGCGCATCGTGGGCCTACGCCGGCGGACGACCCATCACCGACTCCCACCGCACCACCTCAATCCGCGTCGGCGACGTCATCGAACAGTCGTCAAACATCGGCATGGCGCGCATCATAACCCGCCGCTACGAAGACAACCCCGGCGAATTCTACTCGCGCATCAAATCGCTCGGCTTCCTCGACCCGATGCACACGGGCATCGCCGGCGAAGTAGCCCCGCGCTACGACAGCGTCCCCTCAAACCGCGGCGGACGCATAGCCCTCTCGCGCATGAGCTACGGCTACGCAACAGAAATCCCGCCGCTCTACACCCTCGCCATCTACAACGCCATTGCCAACGACGGAATCTTCGTCCGTCCGCGACTGGTCAAGGAAATCAGAGGAGCAGTCGACTCCATACTGCCCGTAAGCTACATCGGCAACGGCAAAGCCTGCTCGCCCAAAACAGCACAAATCATCCGACAGATGCTGAAAAACGTCGTCTGGGGCGACCACGGAACTGCAAAATTCCTCCGCAACAAGACCGTTGAAATCGCAGGCAAGACCGGAACGTGCTACATGATTGAAAACGGCACCTACAACACAAGCAAAAAGCGACTGGCATTCTGCGGCTACTTCCCCGCCGACAAACCGCAATACTCCTTCGTCGGACTCATCTGCCACCCGACCAAAAACTTCTTCGGCGCAGCAACCACCTCCGGACAAGTGCTCCGCAACGTCGCGCTCAAACTCTACTCGCGCGGAATGCTCGGCAACAGCTCCGACTACAATTCGCTCGCACCCTCATCCTCGCGCCCGACATTCTTCGCCTCGCCCGCCGGACAGCAACCCTTCAACAACGTCAAGTCGGCATTCGCACTGACCTCCCACCGCGCCCTCCGCGCACCGCTGTCGACAACCGTCCGCCACGCCGTCCCCGACGTCAAAGGCTTCAGCCTGCGCGACGCAATTGTAACCCTCGAAACCGCCGGCTACAACGTCGAATACACCGGCTCGGGCCACGTCCGCTCAACCACCCCCGCCGCCGGCACCCACCTGCCACGCGGCTCGAAAATACTCGTGACGCTCGGCAACTGACAGCCGCCTCACTCCTCACCGAAACAACATAGTAGACATAGATTCCTCAACTCTATATATCTCAAAACAAAGTGAAACAACTCAACGAGCTTCTTGCTCCACTCCAAATAGCCCGACTCATCGGCAGCGACGACAAGCAAATCACCTCGCTGACCGCCGACTCGCGCAAAGTCGAAGCCGGGACACTCTTCGTAGCCGTCCCCGGAGTCAACGTCGACGGCCACAAATTCATCCCGATGGCAGAAGAAAAAGGCGCGACGGCAATCGTCTGCCAGACACTGCCCACAGAATGCCGCCCCGACGTGACCTACATCGTCGTCACCTCCTCAGCGACAGCCCTCGGACTCCTCTCGTCGCAATGGTTCGACAACCCCTCGCGCAAACTCAAACTCATCGGCGTCACCGGAACCAACGGAAAGACAACCACCGCAACACTCATCTACGAAATGGCGCGACTCTCGGGCTACAAAGCCGGACTCCTCTCGACCGTCTGCAACTACGTCGACGACCGACCCTACCCGACCGACCACACAACGCCCGACCCCTACACACTCAACGAAATGCTCCACGCAATGGTCGAAGCCGGCTGTGAATACGCCGCAATGGAAGTCAGCTCCCACGCCGCCGACCAGCAGCGCATCGCCGGACTCCAATTTGTCGGCGGAATCTTCACAAACCTCACCCGCGACCACCTCGACTACCACAAGACAGTCGAAGCCTACCTCGCAGCAAAAAAAAGCTTCTTCGACTCACTCCCGGCCGACGCCTTCGCGCTGACCAACGCCGACGACAAAGTCGGCGAAGTAATGCTCCAAAACACCGCCGCCCGACGCTACTCCTACTCGCTCCGCAGCGACGCCGACTTCCGCGGACGCATCGTCGAATCGCGCCTCGACGGGACACTCCTCTCGCTCAACGGCAACGAAGTCGAACTGCTATTCACCGGAAAATTCAACGCCTACAACCTGACCGCCGTCTACGGAGCCTGCATCCTCCTCGGCTGGGAGCGCGACGAAGTCCTGCGTGAAATGTCGCGACTCATCCCCGTCGCCGGACGCTTCCAAGCCTTCCATTCGCCCAAAGGCTACACAGCAATCGTCGACTACGCCCACACCCCCGACGCCGTCGTCAACGTCCTCAACGCCATCCGCGAAGTCATCGGCAAAGACGGCGAAATCATCACCGTCGTCGGCGCAGGAGGCAACCGCGACAAAGGCAAACGCCCAATCATGGCACGCGAAGCCGCCGCACGCAGCCAACGCCTCATCCTCACCTCCGACAACCCCCGGTTTGAAGAACCCGAAGACATACTCCGCGACATGGAAGAAGGCCTCGACGACGAAGCACGCTCGCGCACACTCCACATCACCGACCGCCGTCAGGCAATCCGCGTCGCCGCCACCCTCGCCCGAAAAGGCACCGTAATCCTCATCGCCGGCAAAGGCCACGAAGACTATCAGGAAATCAAAGGCGTCAAACACCACTTCGACGACCGCGAAGAAATTCGAGCCATCATTGCCGCCGAGCAATAACCCCCCTCCCCACCCCGCCGTCAACAACATCAATCCCCCCACGAACCACAAAAACCACTACTCAAAGTGCTCTACCATCTGTTTGAATACTTCCAAGACTGCAACATCCCCGGAATCCGACTGATGAGCTACATCACCTTCCGCTCCGGAGCAGCCCTCCTCCTCTCGCTCTTCATCGCCCTCGTCTTCGGTCGGAAAATCATCGACCGACTCCAACTCATGCAAGTCGGAGAAATCATCCGAGACCTCGGACTCGAAGGACAAATGCAAAAAAAAGGCACTCCGACAATGGGCGGAGTCATCATCATCATCTCAATCATCATCCCCTGCCTCCTCGTCGGCGACCTCAGCAACATCTACATGCTACTGATGCTCATATCGACCCTCTGGCTCGGCACCCTCGGCTTCTGCGACGACTACATCAAAGTAGCCAAACACGACAAAGAAGGCATGAAAGGCAAATTCAAAATCATCGGCCAAATCGGACTCGGACTCATCGTCGGACTGACAATGTATTTCAGCCCCGACATCACCCAGCGACAAATCACCATCGTCGAAACCCCCGCCGACACCATCGAAAAATTTGACATCACCACAACGACCACCCTCACGCAAACTCAGGACATCAAATCGACACAAACCACCATCCCCTTCGTCAAAGACAACAACTTCGACTACGCCGACCTCACCCAATGGATGGGCGACCACGCACAGACAGGCGGATGGATACTCTTCGTCCTCGTCGTCATCCTCGCAGTAGCAGCCACAAGCAACGGCGCAAACCTCACCGACGGACTCGACGGACTCTGCGCCGGAACCTCCGCAATCATCTGCGTAGCCCTCGCAATCATGGCATACCTCGGAGGCAACGTCATCTACTCGACCTACCTCAACATCATGTACATCCCCCAATCAGCCGAACTCGTCGTCTTCATGTCAGCATTCATCGGCGCACTCATCGGCTTCCTCTGGTACAACGCCTACCCCGCACAAGTCTTCATGGGCGACACAGGCTCCCTCACCATCGGAGGCATCATAGCCGTCTTTGCAATCCTCATCCACAAAGAATTGCTCATCCCCATCCTCTGCGCAATCTTCTTCGTCGAAGACCTCTCAGTCATGCTCCAAGTAGCATACTTCAAATACACCAAACGCAAATACGGAGTCGGACGACGCATCTTCAAGATGACCCCCCTCCACCACCACTACCAGAAAGCAGGCAACGCCGGCATCGACGCCCTCATCCAAGCCCCCCTGCGAGCAATCCCCGAATCGAAAATCGTCACCCGCTTCTGGATTGTCGGCATCTTCCTCGCCGTCATCACATTCGTAACACTCAAAATCCGATAATTCCCCCCACAAACAAAACAATATAAAGTAGACCATGTCAACAAATCTCGTCATACTCGGAGGAGGAGAAAGCGGCGTCGGAGCCGCCATCCTCGGCAAAGAAAAAGGCATGAACGTATTTCTCAGCGACTACGGCACAATAGCCGACCGCTACCGCCGGCAACTCGACGACGAAGGCATCGAATGGGAAGACGGACGCCACTCGATGGACCGCATCCTCGCAGCCGACGAAGTCGTCAAAAGCCCCGGCATAGCCCCCTCGACACCCGTCATCAAAGCAATCCTCGAAAAAGGCATCCCCGTAATCTCCGAAATCGAATTTGCCGGACGCTACACCGACGCAAAAATGGTCTGCATAACAGGCAGCAACGGCAAAACGACAACCACACTCCTCACCTACCACATCCTCAAAAACGCCGGACTCAACGTAGGGCTCGCAGGCAACGTCGGACGAAGCCTCGCCCTGCAAGTCGCACGCGAACACCACGACATCTACGTCATCGAACTGTCGAGCTTCCAGTTGGAAAACATGTACAAATTCCGCGCCAACATAGCCGTGATTCTCAACATCACCCCCGACCACCTCGACCGCTACGACTTCAAGATGCAGAACTACATCGACGCAAAATTCCGCATCCTCAACAACCTCACGACACAAGACGCCTTCATCTACTGGCAAGACGACCCCGTCATCGCCCGACAGCTCGAACAGCTCCGCATCGAAGCCCAAATGTTCCCCTTCGCCGAACACCACGAAAGCGGCTCGCGAGCATGGGTCGACGACGAAGCCTCACTCATCATCGACACCCCCGAGACATCGCTCAACATGCCCAAAGCCGAACTCTCGCTCAACGGACTCCACAACCTCTACAACTCAATGGCCGCAGCCCTCTCAGCCTGCATCCTCGACATCGACAAAGAAGAAATCCGCGAAGCACTCAGCGACTTTGAAGGCGTCGAACACCGACTCGAATACGTAGCCACCATCAAAGGCGTACGCTACGTCAACGACTCGAAAGCAACCAACGTCAACTCATGCTGGTATGCCCTCGAATCCACACCGCCCAACACCATCCTAATCCTCGGAGGCAAAGACAAAGGCAACGACTACAGCGAAATCCTCCCCCTCGTCAAAGAAAAAGTCAAAGCAATCGTCTGCATGGGCAAAGACAACACAAAACTCCTCGACTTCTTCAGCGGACAAGTAGCCGAAATCCACGACACCCACTCGATCGACGAAGCAGTCGAACGCTGCGCCGCCATAGCCGTCGACGGCGACACCGTCCTCCTCTCGCCCTGCTGCGCAAGCTTCGACCTATTCAGCAGCTACGAAGACCGCGGACGCCAATTCAAACAGAGAGTCAAAAACCTCCCCGCCTAACCCCTCACTCCTAACTCCTCACTCCTACTAACTCCGAAAAAAAAAAGAACAAATGTCAGCCACCGAAGAACCACAAGTCGCCGCCGCCGCCGCCACACCGCCCGACAAACCCAAAGCCGTCGCCAAAGCCGACAAACACATCGTCGGCATCTTCATAGCCCTCTGCATCATCTCGATCATCGAGCTTTACAGCGCATCGTCGCGCGAAGTCGCCGGCTCATCGCTCGGAGTGATGGGCCCCATCCTGCGCCACTTCATCATGCTCCTCGGAGGCTCAGCCATCGTCTGGTACTTCTCACGCTGGCACTACTCCAAATTCATCCCCTTCACCGTCGGCTTCGCCCTCATAAGCGTAGCAATGATGGTCTACGTCATGTTCTTCGGCGAATACATCAACGGCGCCCGCCGCTCCATGTCCCTATTAGGCATCAGCATCTTCCCCGCCGAACTCGTCAAAATCTCCGCCGTCCTCCTCATCTCACTCGTAATGGCATGGAACCCCAACCCCAAAAAAGTCGGAGTGACCACCAACGCCGTCATCATCTCAGGCATCATAGTCCTACTGCTCAGCGGACTCCTCCTCGAACAAGGACTCTCCAACACCCTCCTCCTCCTCTCGTTCAGCTTCTCGATGATGCTCGTCGGCGGAGTGAAAATCAAACACATAATCGTCCTCCTGCTCACCTACGCCATCCTCGGCAGCGCATTCGTAATCCTCTTCGACGCAGACCGAATCGACACATGGCGCAACCGCATCGAACGCCGCACAAACAACACCGAAAAAAACGCCGACGGCTCGGAAATCAAACTTAAAAAATGGGAAGTCTCGCCGACCGGCATCAACCGACAAGAAATCCTCTCCTACATGGCACAAGCCAACGGCGGCATCCACGGCGTAGGGCCCGGCAACTCTCGCGAAGCCTCACGCCTACCACTCGCATTCTCCGACTACATCTACGCAATCATCGTCGAAGAACTCGGACTCATCGGCGGCATCATCGTCCTCATCCTCTACCTCTGGTTGCTCGGGCGAGCCATGGGTATAGCCTCGCGATGCAACCGCACCTACCCCGCCCTCGTCGTCATAGGCATGGCAATCATGATCGTCGCCCAAGCCATATTCCACATGGCAATCGTCACCGGCGTCGGCCCCGTCTCCGGACAGCCACTCCCACTGCTCTCCAAAGGCGGCACCTCAATCCTCGTCACCTCCATAGCCTTCGGCATCATGCTCTCAATCAGCCGGACAGCCAACCGACAAGGAGGCAAACGTCAGGACATCCGCGACGAAATCGACGCCCTCCCCGAACAGCTCGGAGCCGAAAACCAAATGCAACTCTAATCACCCCCCCCAACATAAAAAAAACACAACAGCATATTATGACAGCTTCATCACGACACCCCAAAATCGAACGCATCCTAATCTCAGGAGGCGGAACAGGCGGCCACATCTTCCCCGCCCTCTCGATTGCCAACGCCATCAAACGTCGTTACCCCGCAGCCGACATCCGCTTCGTCGGAGCAATCGGACGCATGGAGATGGAGCGAGTCCCCGCAGCAGGCTATCCGATTGAAGGACTGCCCGTAGCCGGATTTGACCGCAAACGCCTGTGGCGCAACTTCGGCGTGATGCTCAAACTCTGGAAATCACTGCGCAAAGCCCGCCGAATCGTCCGCGACTTCAACCCCGACATCGCAATCGGAGTCGGAGGCTACGCAAGCGGCCCCGTCCTGAAAGAAGCACAGAAAAAAGGCATCCCGACACTCCTCCAAGAGCAAAACTCCTACGCCGGAGTGACCAATAAACTCCTCGCCAAGAACGCAAAAGCAATCTGCGTCGCCTACGACGGCATGGAACGATTCTTCCCCGCCGACGTCATCGTCAAAACCGGCAACCCGACGCGCAAAGACCTCGAAGAATCCACCCTGACACAAAGCGAAGCCAAAGCCCGACTCGGATTCGACCCCGAACACACCCTCATCCTCAGCGTCGGCGGAAGCCTCGGCGCACGAACCGTCAACGAAGCCATCGCAGCCTCCCTCCCCATGCTCAACGACAAAGGAGTCCAACTCCTCTGGCAGACCGGACGCTACGGCGAAGCCCATTTTCAAGCCATCGCCAAAGACTACGCCAACGTCAAAGCAACCACATTCATCTCCGACATGGCGACAGCCTATCGCGCCGCCGACCTCGTAGTGTCGAGAGCCGGAGCAGGCACCATATCCGAACTTCAAAACCTCGCAAAAGCATCGATATTGATACCCTCACCCAACGTCGCCGAAGACCACCAGCGTCACAACGCCGAAGCCCTCTCGTCGCGCGACGGCGCAGTGATGATTCTCGACATCGACGCAGTTGCGAAACTCCCCTCGACCCTCGCCGAACTGATAGCCGACCCCGAAAAACGCCAATCGCTCAGCCGCAACATCTCGGACATGGCACTCAAAAACGCCGACGACAAAATTGTCGACAAAATCGAAGAAATCCTATCTTAAAAAACTCTGACCAATGAACACAGACTTAAACCTCATTCAAAACATATATTTCGTCGGTGCAGGCGGCATCGGCATGGCAGCACTCGAACGCTACTTCCTCGCCAAAGGCAAAAACGTCGGCGGCTACGACCGCACCCCGACCGCACTGACCGACGAACTCCGTCGCGAAGGCGTTGAAATCACCTTCACCGACAGCGTCGACGCCATCCCCGCCGCATTCCGCGACCCCTCGACGACACTCATCGTCTACACCCCCGCCGTCCCCGACACCATGCCCCAGCTCGCCTACTTCAAGGCCGGCGGATTTGAAGTCATGAAACGCGCGGCAGTCCTCGGAATCATCACCCGCAACTCCCGCTCGCTCTGCTTCGCCGGCACTCACGGCAAGACCACCACATCGTCAATGGCAGCCCACATCCTCAACAGCGGCACAATCGGCTGCAACGCATTTCTCGGCGGAGAGATGATCAACTACGGGACAAACTTCCTCCTCAGCCCCTCGTCGGATTTCAGCGTCATCGAAGCCGACGAATTTGACCGCTCGTTCCACCACCTGACCCCCTACGTAGCCGTCATCACCGCCACCGACCCCGACCACCTCGACATCTACGGAACGGAAGAAGCCTACCTCGAAAGCTTCGCCCGATTCACCGAACTCATACGCCCCGACGGAGCACTCATCGTCCACGAAGGGCTCAAACTCCGTCCGCGTCCGCAACAAGGAGTGAAAATCTACACCTACTCGCGCGACAAAGGCGACTTCCACGCCTCGTATATCCGTCGCGACCCCGGATGCATCACGTTTGACATCGTCACGCCGCGCGGCACCGTCCGCAACGTCAACCTCGGAGTCCCCGTCGAAGTCAACATCGAAAACGCCGTCGCCGCCGTCGCCGCAATCTGCGTGACCGGCGCGTGGGAACCGGAGCAAATCCGCGAAGCCGTCAGCACCTATCGCGGCACCAAACGCCGCTTCGAATGCCACCTCAAAGAGGACGGCGGCAAAGGCCACGTCATCATCGACGACTATGCCCACCACCCCGAAGAAGTCCGCAAATCAATCGAATCGGTTCGCGCACTCTACCCCGGACGACACTTGACCGTCGCATTCCAACCCCACCTCTACACCCGCACCCGCGACTTTGCAGCCGGATTCGCCTCAGCCCTCTCGCTCGCCGACACCCTCGTGTTGCTCGACATCTACCCCGCTCGCGAACTCCCGATCGAAGGAATCACGTCGAAAATCGTCTTTGACGACGTGAAATGCGACGACAAAATCTTAATAGCCAAAGAAAAATTGGTAGAAACGCTGAAAAATCGTAACTTTGACATCCTGCTGACACTCGGTGCAGGCGACGTCAACACTTTCATCCCGAGCATCATCTCATCGCTCGGCTTGAACGGCTGACACCTCACCGCCCCGCCGGCTTAACGTCAAGTTCCAACCGCCGATTCACCAACGAAACGACTCAACG
The DNA here is from genome assembly GCA_964497255.1 of uncultured Staphylococcus sp. Taxonomy (GTDB): domain Bacteria; phylum Bacteroidota; class Bacteroidia; order Bacteroidales; family Muribaculaceae; genus Duncaniella. The sequence goes on along the minus strand of CAZCCI010000010.1, from coordinate 30,475 downwards.
CCCTCAATCCAACGATATGCCCCGCTATCTGACCGTCATATTCTCACTCCTACTCGCCGCCTATCTTGCAGCCTCGCTGATATTTATCGCAACCGCGCAAGACACGCAGCTATGTCGTGCGGTCGAAATCACGGTCGAGGGCGAGAGCGACAACCCCAACGGCCCTCGCAGCTTCGTCACCTCAGCCGAACTCGCCCGCGAACTCGACTCACTGCCGACCAAAGCCCCCGGCACAGCGTTGGCAGCAATCAACACCCAAGAGATTCGCAAACACCTGCTCGGACTCGACAAAATCGAAAACGTCGAAGTCGTCAGCCTGACCGACGGAACGATTCGCATCGACGTGACCCCGATAATCCCCGTAGCCCGCATCTTCGACGGCAGAGAATCGTACTACATCAACCGCGTCGGCAAGCGCGTCAGCGCCGACGCACGCTACCACAAAGACGTCCCCATCATCGAAGGTCACTTCGACAGCTCCGACACGACGTTCACGCCCAAATCCCTGCTGCCGCTCCTCTCCTACATCTCCAACGACTCGGTCTGGAACTCCTACATCTCGATGATCAAAGTCCAATCGCCCACCGACGTAATTCTCGTCCCAATCATCCGCGAACACGTCATCAACTTCGGAGCTCCCTCGAACTTTGCCGACAAATTCTCGCGTCTGCAACGCTTCTACACCGAAGTCCTCCCCCGCCAAGGCTGGGAGAAATACGACACCCTCTGCCTGAAATGGGACGGACAACTCGTGGCATCGAAACGCCGACGCAGCGTAGCCAAAGTCAACACCATCGACTTCGACGATGAAGAGTCGGTCGACACGGGCACGATGCTCGCAGGCGACAACGTAGCCCCCGGACAGACCGTCCCCGGCGTCAAAGCCCACTCCGAGAAGCCGATTCCGGCAGCCGGCAAGCAACCCTCCGCCCCAAAAATCTCCTCATAACCCTCCGTCCCCACCCCGGCTTCGGCAGTCGTCGAAGTCGGCCAAAACCAAGAAATCGAATTAAACCACCACATATACTACTCATCCCACATCCAAGTAACCCCCATGGAAGAAAAATATATCGTAGCACTCGAAATCGGAAGCTCCAAAATCAAAGGCGCGATAGGCATCGTCGACAGTGCCGGGATTTTGAGCGTCAAAGCCGTCGAAGAAGAAAAACTTACCACCGACAGTGTCCGCTACGGACGCATCTGCAATGTGCTTGAAACCAACACTGCCATCAGCAAAGTCATCAGCCGATTGGAACAGCGCGAACCTCAACGCAAAGTCAGGGGGGTCTACGTCGCAATCGGCGGACGCTCACTCATGTCGCAGACATTCGACGTCGAACGCCGACTGCCCGTCGAATCCGAAATCTTGCAGGACCACATCAACGACCTGCTCAACGAAGCTCGCAATCAGCAGCTCCACGATCGCAAAATCATCAGCGTCGAGCCGATTGAATATCGTGTCGACAACGTCCCCACTCAGAGAGTGGTCGGGATGTTCGGCTCCCAAATCTCGGCGCGACTCAACATCATCAGCTGTCGCAATCTGATCATACGCCCCCTCAACGCCGTGCTCGAAAAGTCGCCGCAACTCGCAATCAACGGCTACTTTGTCCGCCACACAGCCCAAGCCGACATCGTCCTCCACTCCGAAGACAAGATGAAAGGCTGTATGCTCGTCGACTTCGGAGCTGACACAACCACCGTCTCGATCTACAAGAACGGCGCGATGATCTATCTCGTGACAATCCCCATCGGTTCTCACCACATCACTCGCGACATCACCAAGCTCAACTATCTCGAATCGAGAGCCGAGGACTTGAAGATTCAAGGCGGCAACGCAGCGTCGACGTTTGACTCCGCCGACCGCAGCAACAACGTCACCGGCGGATTCGACTACACTGCCGTCAACAACTATGTCTCCGCTCGCGCAGGCGAAATCATCGCCAACATCAATATGCAAATCAAGTATGCCGGTCTGACGCCCGAACAGCTCCCTGCCGGCATCATCCTCATCGGTCGCGGTGCAAAACTCTCGGGCTTTGATCGCCGACTCCAAACGTCGACATCGCTTAACGTCCGCATCGGCACTCCCTTTGACCGCATCCACATTCTCGACGGTCGCGTCAACGCCGCCGACCATATCGATGTCATCTCAATCCTCTCAGCCGCTGCCAAAAACTGCAACGGTGTGAAAAACTGCATGGAACGCATCGTCATCGAGCAGCCCACCTACGTTTCTCCGACCCAACCGCTCGGTCAAACCACGGCTGCATCGACTGCGACAACCGCCGCCTCCACAGCAACCGCTCAACCCGAACAACCTCGTCAGGCAGCAGCGACCGTCAACCCCGGCTATCAACCCGGCGGCTACGTCCAAGAGCCGGCAGGCAGAGTGCAGCAACAATCGCAAAGCAGATATGCCGACGATGCAAGCCGCATCCGAAAAGTCGACCCTGCCGATGAAGAAGTCGAGGACGATAGCTACGAACCTCGCAAGGAGTCGCCAATCAGAAGGACTTGGAAAGGTCTGACAAGACGTCTTTCCGACTTGCTGACCGAACCGGTCGACGATGAGGACGACGACTTTGACAACCAAAAGTAAAATTCCTCATCACTCTCTTCATCTTCAATCCACACGACAATCCCCCATCCCCTCTACGACATACAGAAACAAATGGAAGACTATAACAACAACCAATATAACCAAGATCTCTCCGACACTTCGGCATTCACCTCTGCAAACAACCAAAATGCCGACGACCAAACGTCGATAATCATGGCAATCGGCGTCGGCGGTGGCGGCAACAATGCCGTCAACCACATGTTTGACAACCACATCGAAGGAGTATCGTTTGTCAACATCAACACCGACCGTCAGGCACTTCGCCACTCGAAAGTTCCCACCCTCCTCCAAATCGGCGACGGACTCGGCGCAGGCAACAAGCCCGAAAAGGCTCGCGACTTTGCCGAAGAGAGTGCCGACAAGATTGCAGCCCTCTTCGACGGCGACACCAAAATGGTGTTTATCACCGCCGGTATGGGTGGCGGTACGGGTACGGGTGCAGCTCCCGTCGTTGCCCGCATCGCCAAAGAGCGCGGTCTGCTGACAATCGGTATCGTCACCATCCCCTTCCTCTTTGAAGGTCAGAAGAAGATCAAAAAGGCTATCGCCGGTGCCGATGAGATGGCTAAATATGTCGATGCGCTCCTCGTCATCAACAACGAGCGTCTCAACGAAATCTACGGCGACCTCAATTTCATCAACGCTTTCGGCAAGGCTGACGATACGCTCTCGATCGCAGCTCGCTCAATCTCGGAAATCATCACCACCAACGGTTTGATGAACCTTGACTTCAACGACGTAGACACTACGCTCCGCGACGGCGGCGCTGCTATCATCTCGACGGGCTATGGCGAAGGCGAAAACCGCGTCACCAAAGCTATTCAAGATGCACTCAAATCGCCGCTCCTCAAAAACCGCGACATTCTCGGCTCGAAGAAGCTCTTGTTTAATCTCTACTTCAACCCCAAAGCCGAAGAAGAGTTCGTCATGAGCGAGACCCGCGAAATCACCGACTTTATCAGTTCGATGAGCACGGAAGTCGACGTCATTTGGGGTGTAAGTTTCGACGAAAGCCTCGGCAACAGCGTGAAAATGACCATTCTCGCTGCCGGTTTCGACGTGACGCTCCGCGACGAAGAATTGAGCCTCACCTCTTCAGGTCGCAGCGGCAACGTCGGCGGTGGAAACACCGACTCGAAAGCTATACCGACACCTCCTCCCGCTCCCGGCGAGACGCGATCGTTCGGCTCGGACAACGTCGGAGGCGGAGTCCACCAGTCGCAACAGACTGTCAGCCAGCAGCCGACGACTACCGTCGCACCGCCGCCTAAGCCCGTCACTCCCGACCCCGAAGAAATCTCTACAAAGCGCGTCATCGACGAGTATGGAACTTCTATTGCCGAGGGCAAAAACCGAACCTCAACAATCATTCTCAATCAAGATCAGTTTGACGACGACGCTATCTGCGAGATACTTGAAAAGTATCCCACCTATAACCGCGATCGAAGCATCGTGGACCGCGTAGCCTCCGGATTGACACCTGACAATGCCGTCGGTCTGCGCTCGTCACAATCCTCATCAACCGGTCGGACCATTGCATTCGGCTGATTCGAGATGTTTGACTCTGCAAAGATACGACACAAATACCCCCAAAAAGGTGCGATAATGGAAAACGAGATGAAAAATTTTTTATTTTTCTCGCTAATCAACTAATAATCAGTCGATTCGCGCCTGAAAAAATTTTCAACGGCCCGTCTGCGCAACCCCGCGGACGAGCCGTTTGTCATTCGTCGCCTCAATCACTCCCCCTCTCTGCATATATACATATATGTATAGTCATTGAAATATCATCCAATGTGGGGGGCTCAACAGAGGCATTTCCGGAAAAGTTCGGAGTGATTCAGCCGAAAAGTTCGGAGTCGGATGAAATTCGGTTGTCAGATTTACAATGCAGTCCGGTAAAAATGGCTGTCAGTTGACAGATGTTTTTTACCGGACTGCTAATTTTATGGGTTTGTGGGGTTCAGTTTGCTGTTCGTGTCACCTCCGAGGGGGATTATTTTCGGTCGATGTCGAGGAGGAGGGTTTTGACGGCGGCGGCGATTTGGTCGTCGATGCCGAGGACGATCTTTGCGGGGTCGTTGGCTACTTTGACATCGGGTTCAAGCTGGGTGTTTTCGAGGTAGTTGCCTTCGGCGGTCTTGAAGCCTACGACGGGGATGCCGAACGTGAGTGTCGGGTCTTGCATATTAACCCAGTTGACGGAGCTCATGGTGCCGGGGACGGGCATTCCGACTACTTTTCCGAGTCCGAGGTGGCTGTAAACCCAAGGTGTTCCGTGGGCGTTGGAGTAGTTGGCTTCGCCGGTGAGCATCACTGAGGGTTTGAGCCAACGACGTGAGGGCATTTCGCCTGCAATGATGCCTTTGATTTCCTGTGTGAGATATTTTTTGCCACTGAAAAGGACTTCGATGTCTTCGTGGAGTCGTCCGCCGCCGTTGAATCGGGTGTCGATGATGACGCCGTCGCGTTCGTTGTATTTACCGAAGAGGTCGGCATAGATGGTGCGGTAGCTTTGGTCGTTCATCGAGCGGAGGTGTACGTAGCCGATGCGTCCGCCCGAAAGCGAGTCGACGAGCTGTTCGTTGCGTTTGACCCAACGATCGTAGAGGAGGTCGGTCATGAGGGTTGTGGGGGTGACTACTTCGTCGACTTTCTCTCCGCCGGGGAGGGTGAAGCTGACGAGGGTTTTGCGACGCGAGATGCCGTTGAAGAGCGGGGTGTAGTCGCTGTCGGCATCAATCTTTTCGCCGTTGATTGCCGTGACGATTGCTCCGGGTTTCATCTTGGAGTCGGCGAGGTCAAAGGGGCCGTTTTCGATGATTTCGGCTACTTTCAGTCCTTCGCCCTGATAGCTCATGTCGAAGAGGACTCCGATTGAGGCTGTCGGTTCGTTGGCTCCGGTCGTGGGGCGATAGCGTGTGCCGGTGTGAGAGACGTTGAGTTCGCCGAGGAGTTCGCTTGTCATTTCGGCGAAGTCGGCATTATTATTAATGTGGGGGAGGAATTTGCGGTATGCTTCGCCCATCATTTTCCAATCGACGCCGTGCATTTTGGGGTCGAAGAATCGAGCGTCTTCTTCTTTGAGGATGTAGTCGTAGAGGTAGGTGCGTTCGGCTTGCGGGTCGAGTTTCTGACGGCCGTTGACGGTGATCATCTCCATTTTTCCGCCGGGCAGAGCCATTTTGCGCATCGAAGTGGCTCCGAGGAGGAAGAGGTTTTTGCCTGCTGCGTCGGGGGTCATCGAGAGATTGCCGGCATTGAGTTTGTTGGCGAGGCTCACGGTGCCTTTGCGGAGGTCTTTTTTCCAAAGGTCATAGCCGCCGTCGAAGGCTGCGAGGAACCAGAGGGTTTCGCCCTTGTCGTCGATGTAGGCATCGGCGAGCGATGAGGAGAAGGGGGTCAGACGGACGATGCGGTCGCAGATGCCGTTGATTTCGACGTTGATGTCCTTGACGGCGGGGGTGTCGGCTGATTTCTTGTCGGCTGATTTCTTGTCGGCTTTCTTATCCTTGCTGTCGGGTGTGGTCGATTCTTTTTTCTTGTCGGCTTTTTTCAGTTCGTCTTTGAGGGCGAGGTCTTCGGGCGAGAGACGGTAGCGGTCAAGGGCGGCACGGTTGGTGAAGACGAGGAGCGCGTCGTATTGAGTGCCCCACGATGCTTGTGCACGCATTCCGTAGCGGTCGCTGACAAATAGGATTGCGTCGCCTCCCATGACCCAACGCGGGCTGTAGTTGGAGTATGACGAGTTGGTGATGTTGGTGATTTCACCTGTCGAGGCGTTGATGATGGCGATGTCGGCGTAGGGGCTGCGGCGGTGCATATCGACTTCGGCTGCGAGCCATTTGCTGTCGGGCGACCATGAGAATGTCAGGTGTCCGGTGCGCGAGTTGCAGATGTTGCCTTTGGTCAGACGGGTTACTTTGCCCGATGCGATGTCCATGACGGCGATGTCGCGACGCTCGATGACGAATGCCATCTTCTTGCCGTCGGGCGAGATGACGGGGTCGGCTCGGTCGATGCGGTCGTTTTTCTTGAAGAGGGGTTCTTCGTCGATGACGGTTGCGTTGGGGAAGTTGAGGTCGTCTTTGCGTGAGATTGTGGCTTTATAGATGTTGTAGAATCCGTCGCGGTCAGAGGTGTAGTAGAGTGTGCGGTTGTCTGCTCCCCAGCTCACTGCGCTTTCGCCTTCGGGGGTCGAGGTGATTTGCTTGGTGGTGGGATATTCTACGGATGAGACAAAGATGTCGCCTCGGTTGACGAATGCAATCTGCTTGCCGTCGGGCGAGGGGACTGCTCCGCGTGTTCCGGTCTTGAAGTTGCGGATTTCGACGGGGTTGCTTTCGTCGGCTGTCACTGAGATTTTGACTTTGGAGGGCTTGCCGCCGGGTTGCATGGTGAAGATTTCGCCGTCGTAGGTGAATGCGAGTGTGCCGTCGCCGCCACGCGAGAGGAAGCGGACGGGGTGGGTCTTGAATTTGGTCAAGGGGGTGATTTTCGAGGGGTCGGCAAGCGACATCGAGTAGACGTTGAACGTCCCGCCGTCGCGCTCGCTGAGGAAGTAGAGTGTGTCGCCGTCGGGGGCTACGACGGGGCTGCGGTCTTCACCGGCGTAGTCGGTGAGGTTGGTGTGTTTGCCTGTCGCGGCATCATATTTCCAAATATCGCGAGTGACCGACGAGGTGTGGTGTTTGCGCCACTGGTCTTCGCCGCCTTTGCGGTCGACGTAGATAAACGATTTGTTGTCGGGGAGATAGCTGAGTGCTTCGGCCGGGGTCGAGAGAATCTGACGCGGACGACCGCCGTCGACGGGGACACTGTAAAGCTCCGTCTGCCAAGCTGCGGGGAAGAGGAGGGCGGAGGGGGCGTCCTGAATCGATGCCGAGTAGACCACGGATTTGCCGTCGGGCGTGAAGGCTTGGGGTGTTTCGGCTGCGGAGTGGAATGTCAGTCGCTTGGCTGCTCCGCCGTTGGCATCCATGATGAACACGTCTGTCCCACCCTCACGGTCGCTTGCAAATGCAATTTTCTTGCCGTCGGGCGACCATACGGGTTCGGATTCGTAGGACGACTGTGTGGTTAGTTGACGAGCTTCGCCGCCGACAGTCGGGACGGTGTAAATGTCGCCCTTGTAGGTGAAGGCAATCGTCTTGCCGTCGGGCGAAATGCGGACGTCGCGCAGCCACATCGGTGTCACTGCGCCTGCACCGAGTGCGGTGGTCGCAAGCAATGCGCTGAGGATGGTTTTCTTCATTTGGATTTAAGAGTTATGTATGTATATTGTGATAATTTTTATTTTGATTGCAAGGGGGGGGTAGTCGAGCCGCCTCAATTTCAGCGGGCTTTGCGGAGCTTGCGCTTTTGGAGGAAATCTGCCATCCAGACTCCAAGCAGAATCAACACACAGCCCGAGAAGCCGATGAGGGTGATTTGTTCGCTGAGTATGATGTAGGATGCCACGAGGGTGACAACGGGCTGAAAATACATATAGTTAGAGGCTTTGACGGCTCCAATCTTCGTGTTGATGACCGCCCACATGAGGAAGGCGAACATCGAGCAGAAGAGCGCGAGGAAGAGGAGGTTGGCTATGACGGCGGGGTTCATGAGCACGGCGGGCGGTGCTATCGACGGTTCGATGAGCAGGAAGGGTATGGCGGTCACAACGCCGTAGAAGAAGGTTTTGCGTGTGATAAACAGTGCGCTATACAGTGGGTTGAGCTGCTTGATGATGATACTGTAAATTGCCCAGCAGAGAGCGGCAAGGAGTGCGAGAAAGTCGCCCAACGGATTGATGCTCAGCGCGAAGCTGCTGTTGAATATGACCAACCCGACGCCGAGAAAGGCAAGCGTAGAGCCGAAAAATGTCTCCTTGCCGGGTCGATCCGAGCGATAGATGAATCCGATGAGCAACACTGTCAGCAACGGCGACAGCGAGGTGATCAGCGAGACGTTGCTGACGAGGGTGTATTCGAGCGCGACGTTTTCGGCAATAAAATAGATTGACCCGCCGAAGAGTCCGCCGAGCATGAAGATGAACTCGTGGCGCAGACTGTTGCTGAAAATTTCCTTGTGGCAGATCAGCAACATTGCCAAATAGGCGATGGCAAAACGATAGATGTAGATTTCAATCGGGTGCAACCCATTGTCGAGGAGCACTTTGGTGGATATAAACGAGACTCCCCAGCCAATGACAGCAATAGCGGCCCCCACATGATAAAGCAATAGATTGCCTTTCGGAAGAAAATGCTTTGATGACATGGACGTTCTTTCAAGGTTTAACCTTCGTTTATACAGCCACCGAGAGCCTCTCTCTGCACGTTTTCGGAGCCGATCATGCCAACGGAAGGACTTGACGTCGGCATAACGATGACAAATTTAAGAAAATTTTATCAAAGAACGCCCCTCTGCCCGAAACTTTATTATAAAACCATGGCAAACGGCTATAATGTTATTAAAATGAGTGCCGCCGCTGACTTTCATCCGGGGCGCGGTGTGTATCGAAGCTGCTACAAGAACGCCCGAGGCGTTCAACAAGTGGGTGCGCGACCACGCCGACAAGATTAAATCAAGCAAGTCCGTGCCCTACTTCATCCGCGACAATCAACAGCGTGTGGATAGGTTGCTCGGGAAGCAAAAGTCACCGCAAGAAATCGCCAAAGAACGCCATGCGGCACGAACTCCGGGAGACGCAACCGGTGGGACGGCAAATGGAAGCATTGCGGGGAAGCTACGAGTTATCCCTGAGTCAGAATGTAATTTCACATTGCCTAATGGCGGGTCTATTTCAACTCCGCCAAAGCGGTTGAGCAAAGGTAATTACAACAAACAAGAGCAAGGTAAATTCGAAAAAGAATTGCGCGTTGCAAAACGATTAGCCGAAAACGGGCATACAATTGTTTTCACCGAAGAACCGCCCGGAACACCAATGTACGATGTTTTGTTTGACGGTAAACGTGCCGACATCAAATCGTTGAAAAGTCATAACAATTTATTGCGTGAATGTCGTGATGCAATATCGCATCAACACGCGGAAATCGTTTTGCTTGAATTTACACAACGTAACGACAAAATTATTCAAACAATTCAACGGTTGTCGCGTGAGGGTATTCACGGCAAATATTATTTCACCGATGATTTCGTGATATGTGATTTCTAATAAAGCGACACCCCCAACCGTTACCGATTGAGGGTGAAGGGTGTCTGAGCCGCCCGAAGCGTAACACTGACGATGCAAAGTTAACAAATATTTTAGACATTATGTCCTTTCGCGTTTTCTTTTTCTCGCAGATCGTTAAATCAATCGCCAATCAATTTGCACGCGGTCAAAAGAGACGCGATGCCAACGAGCAGCATCCCGACGGCGATTAAGGTCGTGACGACCCAACGTCCAATCTATCGGGTTGCTTAGCCGAGGAGGTTCGGCTAAATATTGAAATCCATCTCGACAATGCAAAAATATGAAGTATTTGGGAAATACTTCATATTTTCAATCACAAAAAACATACAGTAATGTCTGAAAGGCTTAATTTTGCTCCGGTTGGTCTTTTATATACATATATAAATCCGACTTCGTCGACGCTACATTTCCCCAAAAGAATGACATTCATTGTGTGCGCGACGAAGTCGGATGGTTGACGGACGTTGTTGCTATGTGAGAGTGTTTTTCAATAAAACGTCAGTTATTAATATTAAAGCTGAATGATTTTTCGTATTCGCGAAGTATTGACATTTTCACGGTCTTTGCTGAGAGGTCGAAGAGTTCCGACCATTGCGTGAAGCCCGTCGAGCGCTGTGATTCAGGGCCTTGCGCCACTTTTTCGAGCAACGACATTGCCTGCTCTTGACTCATCCGATAGCCATACTCTTCGAGGGTGGATTTCAAGTCAAGATAACGATCCTTGCCGTGGGTTGAGAGTTCGCTGCCGTGGGTTGTTCCCGCCATTTCGGGCGAGACGTAGAAGTTGGTGACGTAGCGATACTTGTCGTCGCCTGTCAGGACTTCCATTTTCGAGGGATTGACTTCGAGGTTCGAGTCAACGTATTCGACAATCGCATAGTCGCCCTTGGCATCAGCCATGAAGAAGTGGTAGCTGGCTTCGTCCTTGTCCATGTGCATATTGTATTCTTTCAACATTTCGACGGCTTGGGCGACAGTCGACGCTCTGTCGAGCAACATTCGCATTGCGACGGTGGTGAAAATCGTCTTCCGACCGTCATACTCCTGCTTCGTCGGCTTGCCGTCGAGTTTCAACACGCTCACGGCAAAGCCGTCCTCATTGATTCCGTCGAGCAACAAATAAGGCGCAGCCATCAGTAGCGAGAGGTCAGAGCCTTTGTCATCGTTTCCGTCCTTCCGATCATTATAGAAGCCCTTGGTGTAGCCGATCATCAGACCGTCGACAAACGACACTGACTTCTTGCCGCCCTTGGGAGCGGTGTGGACGGCAATCAAGGGAATCGGGATGCGAGTCCCGTTGACCAAGTGGTTGAAGTCGAAATTTCGACCCATTATCGGGTGTCCGCTCTGAGCATCGGTGACAGCAAACGCACTGCATCCGGCATCATACGAGATTTCGGCTCGGCTGCCCGGCATCCGGTCAAACAGTTTGCCGACAACGAATGCCATCAGCTTGTCGCTCCCGTCGATTCCAGAGTTTAGAGCTTCGTCGAGCTTATAGTCCACGGTATAGTTCATCTCATAGATGCGTCCGCCGTCGCCTTCGAGGTCGACGAGCGAATAGATCATCGCCAACTTGTCTTTGTCGGTGATTGCCGAGGCTTTGTTGATGGTCTTGACGGGGACGGGGGCAGGCTCGTCGGACGACGACGACGACGAACCGTCATCGCTGCATGACGACATTGTCAAGGCAATCAAGAGGAGACACGCACATCCGAGCAACACGGTCATTCGGTTAAATGCAATGGGCTTCATTAATGATTTTTCCTTCATTGTTATTAGGTTTTGAGTTGATAGGTTAATATTGCAACAATCATGTCGCAAAGTTCTGAAAATGTGAGACAGAGACCAAATAAAACCCGGCTCAAATATAGTCAAAATCCGAATTTTCGATTAAATTTGCACCTTTAAAACAGTCAAAAAAATCTTTGGGACTATGGTATTAGGCAATTTCTTTTTGATGTTTCCCCCGAAACTTAGACAGATGTATGAGCAAGAGACATCGGGTTTCAACCGTCAACGCTATATGTTGCTGTTTTTGTTCTACATCCCCGTCACATTTTTTGCCGTGATAGCCGAAGCCGTCGGGCTGACCGGTCCGACCGACACGTTTTTCGACTATACCCACGCCGAATACATCATCCTGTCAACCATCTGGCTCCTACTGTTTTTCAACAAAAAGATAAGCATATCCACCTGCCTTGCCCTATTCACGGCTATCGGGCAACTGACCATATCCATCGAGATGATCTACGTCGCGTTCACCCCGACCGAGTACAACAAAATGCTCATCGTCGCCAACACCGTCCTGCTCGCAATGAACGCAATGGTCTCGATGACCGTCTATCTTCGATGGAACACGATGATTCTCGGCGTGATAACGATTGCAACCTACGTCATCTGCATGTTCATCACCGACGATGCCGCCATGCGTAGCTTCCTGATTCTATTTCTCATCACCTTCTCGATGATCAGCTTCTTCGGGCTGTGGGTCGCCAAAATTTCCTACAAAATGGAGCAGGAATACACTCAATTGAAGAAAAACAACGCAGACCTCCTCCACATCCTGCGCCTCAAAAAAGACGAAGTGATGACCTACATCTCGCTCGCCTCCGAAAAACACTCCCACGATGGACTGCGGGTGATGATGGACAGGCTCGACAAAAAGTCGATGCACAATCTGCTGACCAACGTGGAGTTATACCTCAAAAACCGCGACACCGACCTCAAAATCATCGAAAAATGCTTCCCCGAGCTGACACCGTCGGAACGCGACATCTGCCGACTGATTTTGCAAGGCAAAAAACTCGGCGAAATCTGCACCATGCTCGACAAATCCGAGTCAAACATCAACAGTCAGCGAGCCAATATGCGCCGCAAACTCGGGCTGCAATCGTCTGACAATCTGATGGAACAGCTCCAAATCCGCCTCAACGAATATCGAGGCGACAGCAGCTCGTCATAGAGCCGGCTCCACACATCTAAATTTCTCACACTCTCACTAAATCAATCGTCACCGCCCTCACAACCGCCGCCGATATGCTTGGCATTGCGAAGCAGCCCGGCAAGTTTCGTGCGCTTGATTGCCGAACGGCGAAAGAGGGATGAAAACCCCTCTTGACTCATGGCTGATATATCCGCCACGTCGAGAGCCAAGATTGCCGGGCGCGGACGAAACTCCTCGATGTCGGTCACGGGAGCATTCTGATTGTGAGGGCAAACGTCCTGACAGACGTCACACCCGTAGACGTGTCGCCCCGTCCGAGTCCCCTCAGGGAAATCGCCGCGATGCTCGATGGTCAGATACGACAGGCAGCGGTTTGCATCTATCCCGCCGTCGGTCAGCGCACCGCCGGGACAAGCCGTCAGACACCGCCGACACCCGCCGCAACTCAACCTGCAAGGCTCATCGGCATCGAGCGCAAGCGTCGTAACAATCTCTCCGAGAAAGAAATGCGACCCCGCACCGGGGACAATGAGCTGACGGTTAAGCCCGACGAAGCCGACCCCGCTCCTGACAGCCCAATATCGCTCGAAAATCGGAGCCGTGTCGACACACACCCTACACTCCGCGCCCGTCTGCCGCGTGATTTCCTCGGCAACCCTCGTCAGTCGCGAGCGGACAACGTCGTGATAGTCATCGCCGAGAGCATACGACGCCCATTGCAGCGGACTGTCGGCAAGCGTGCCGGGATAATAATTGAATGCACACGAAACGACGCTCCTCGCCCCCGGAAGGAGCAAGGAGACATCGCGTCGGATTTCCGAATATTTTTCAAGATAGCCCATCGAAGCGTGTCGGTGGGCAGAAAGCCACTCGTCGTAAGTCGCCGCGACAGCCTCGTCGACAGGCTCAGCAAAGGCGACCCCCGACTTATAAACACCGGCTTCGCGCAGGGCAGCTTTGAGTTGCTCACTGTTCATCACTATCCACAGCAGCCGCCGTCATCACATCGAAATCGCGCGAAACTCATAGCCCTGCTCTTTCAGCCACTCGATGGCAAGCGGAAGAGCATAGCGCATCTTATCGTGAGATTTGAGCGAGTCGTGGAAGACGATGATCGACCCGTTGCGCGTGTAGCGTTTCACATTGTCGAGCACCTGCTCCTTGGTGACACGCTTCGAATAGTCGCGCGACACGACGTCATACATTATAATATTATAGTGACGCATGATGAGCTTCGTCTGCAACGGCGAGATAATCCCGTGAGGCGGACGAAACAGCGGCGAGTCGATATAGTGGTCAGCCTCGGTGATGTCGCGGAAGAAAGTCTTCGCGCTGACTTTCAACCCTTGCAGATGGTGCATCGTGTGGTTGCCGTAAGAGTGACCGCGACGTTTCACCTCCTCAAACACCTCGGGATAGCGACGCACATTGTCGCCGACCATAAAGAACGTAGCTTTGATTCCGTAACGGTCGAGGACATCGAGCACCCACGGCGTTTCTTCGGGAATCGGGCCGTCGTCAAACGTCAGATAGACGACCTTCTTCCCTCGGTGGAGTATTCGCCAGACAGCTTCCGTGAAAAGCAGTCTGAAAAACAGTGGCGGTTGTTCAATCCACATGATTTAAATCTCTCTCTGTTTTGATTATGACTGTTGCAAGATCGACACTATACGATCAAAGTTGACACCCATTTCCGTCAACTTCTCGATCATCTTTTCAGGGTCGCCGCCGACATCGCTGAGATCTTGGAGCAGATAGACCATATAGTAAATCTCAATGAAGCGGTCGGTCTTCGGGAGAGTCGAATATTGCCACGGATTGAGGCTCTGATAATATTTCACATTGGCGGCATAGCGGACAATCTCGTTTTCAAGCAGGCTGACAGCCTTGGCGGTAGCCTCCTCGTCGCCGGTAGCGATACCGATACGGGCATAAATCTGAGCCATCTTCTGAGGAATCTGAATCGCGTAGGGCGACGCAGCTTCCGGAAGTTTCTCCTCGATGATTTTGAGAAGATTACCCGCCTTCGTATAGCGGTCGAGCTTATAAGCTTCAAGCTCCTTCTTCTCAGCCTCGTCGGTAGTGATCGAATCGGCACGTTCGGCAACGACAGCCTCATTGATAAGAGCCGTTGCAGTCGTCAGGATAAACGAGCGATGCGTAGTCACCATCTTTCTGACAGTCTCATCGAGATAGATTTCGCTCGGATCGGTCACTTTGTCGAGACCGCCCCAACGGAACTTCTCAGTGATGTTTCTATAAGCCTTCTCAGTGTTGACGGCATTGATTTCATACTCATCATTCTCGCTGCTGCGGAGGGGAACCACCTCGTAGGCAAGACCCGTCGAACGCATATAGGGTTGCAGCCCGACATAATAGTTAGCCGGCACGGTCGACGCAAAATAAATCGGATTCTTCCAATTGTTTTTGACCGACGTAGCGAGCATATCGAGCGAAAGCACTTGGCTGAGCGTCATTCCGCCGTGGCGAGCAGCCTCAATGTCGACACCCATGTTCGAATTGATGACGATTTCGGCATTTTCCGCCTCGTTGGCAGTGATTCTGCCGGCTTTCACCGCAGCATCGACATCGACAGGGATGATAAAGTTGCTATACTTCATCATTGGAGCATTCCAGCGATTGTTGCTCGAATTTTTGTCGTAAACCTGACGCAGAGCAGTGAAAATATTGACGGGAGTGCTGTCACACTCGGCATCGAAATAGCTGAAATTCATGCGGTCGTAGGCATAATCCTCCGGACGGGCAAGAGTCTCGATTCCGGCAGCCTGATACGACGGATGTTTCACCTGATTTGCATACCAATCGGTGGTCAGATACGACAGATTGACCACCTTGACATCCGTGCGATAGCCCTCGACCTCCTGAGCATACCAGAGAGGGAACGTATCGTTATCGCCGTTTGAGAAGATGATACCGTTTTCATCGACCGAATCGAGGTAGTTCATACCGAAATCGCGAGTCGTGTAGCGACCTGAACGGTCATGGTCGTCCCACGTCTGCGAAACCATTTGAAGCGGAACGAAAACACCCGCCACGCAGGCAACGACAGCACCTATCATGCTGACCTTCTTGTCATTGCCGTCCGACTTGGCAAGCTTGCCGCCATAGCGCGCATAAAGTTCGCGGACGAGAGCCCACAGACCGGCAACACCCATGCCGACCCAAATTGCGTAGGCATAGAACGAACCGGCAAAAGCATAGTCACGCTCACGCGGCTGCGTCGGAGTCTGATTGAGATAGAGGACGATAGCTATACCCGTCATGAAAAACAGGAAGAAAATCACCCAAAACTGCTCGATGCCGCGCTTCGACGTGAACGCCTGCCAGCCCAAACCGATGACACCCATCAAGAGCGGGAGCATATAGAAGACGTTGTGACCCTTGTTGCCCTCACCGTCACTTGCCGGGAGCAGGCTTTGGTCACCGAGACGAGGATTATCGATGAAGGGGATACCCGAAATCCAGTTACCGTGGTTGACCTCGCCATTGCCTTGGATATCGTTCTGACGACCGGCGAAGTTCCACATAAAGTAACGCCAATACATATGGTTGAGCTGATAGACGAGGAAAAATCTCAGATTCTCGCCCATCGTCGGCTTCACCGCATCGACGGTTTGGAGCGTCTCACCATTGTGGACATAGCGGGTTGCGCTGACGGGGCGACCCTTCAGACCGCCGAGCCAGTCGGAGTAAGCAGCAGTGTGAGCACCGCTGTAAATACGCGGGAAGAGCATATTCAACTCGGGCGACATCACATATTCTTTCTTGTAGCCCGTGATTTCATAGCAATCGGGCTGCTCGGGCGAAGTCTTGACAGTCTTGGCATAGAGCGCACGACCTTCCTTATACATAGGCGAAGCCTGACCCTGAGCATCGATTTCGTAGACAACCGACGATTGATTCGTCTGACCGTAGAACAAGGGGCGTTCGCCATATTGCTCACGGTTGAGATACGAAGCAAGCGCAAAGACATTGTCGGGAGCATTCTGATTCATTGGCGGATTAGCCGACGCACGAATCAGCAGAAGCGCGTATGACGAATAACCGATGAAGATAACAAAGATACTCATCACCACGAGATTAAGGATGCGCACCGGAAGTTTCTTGGCAAAGAACAAACCAGCAATGACAGCCGCCATGATGACCACCGGAATCAGCATATTGTCACCGATAAAAGGAATACCGGATAAGAGAATGCTGAGCGCGACACTCAATCGGATGCGACCGATACTCTTCTGAGCATAAAGCTCCTTGATAGCCCAAACAAAGCAGGCAACGGCAAGGATAGCATAGATGAGCACACCGACATTGTAGCTGAACCCGAGGACGTTGACAAAGAACAACTCGAAATATTGCGACACCTCGATGAAGCCGGGGACAAGACCATAGAGGATAAGCCCGACAACCACCGCCGAAACAGCGAGCGTCACGAGCGAACCCTTGGCAGTCGTATCCTTCCAAAGACGATAGTAGATGACGAGCGCAATCGCCGGAATACACAAGAGGTTGAGCAGATGGACAGCAATTGAAATACCTATGACATAAGCGATTAGAATCAGATACTTATCGCTGTGAGGCTTATCGGCACGATTTTCCCATTTGAGAATCAGCCAAAAGACAAGAGCCGTGCAGAACGACGAGAATGCATAGACCTCACCCTCGACCGCCGAGAACCAAAACGTGTCGCTCCACGTGTAGGCCAACGCACCGCAGATACCCGACCCGAAGATTACGAGCATACGCGGCAAGCTGATTTCCGTAGCGTCATCGCTGACAATCAAACGTTTGACAAGGTGAGTAATCGTCCAGAACAGCAACAGAATCGTGCCCGCCGAAAGGAGAGCCGACATCGAATTGACCATCAAAGCCACCTTGCTGACATCGCCAAACGCAAAATTGACGAAGAAGCGGGCGGCAAGCATGAAAATCGGGTTGCCCGGCGGGTGACCGACTTCAAGTTTATAGCCTTGCGAGATAAACTCCGGACAGTCCCAAAAGCTGGCGGTAGGCTCAAGCGTGAGCATATAGGTCACTGCCGCAATCACGAAGCAGAGCCAGCCGAGAGCATTGTTTATACGATTGTATTTTGTCATCTTTTTTTAATCGAGAGAGAGTTATGTATCAGTGTGAAATCCCGAAATTAATAGAACTTGCGGATACCCATGACTTCGCGCACCTCGGCGAGAGTCTTCGACGCACGTTCGCGAGCACGCTCCGCACCCTGACGAACCACACGGGCGATATACTCATCATCGTTGCGGATGTCTTGATAGCGTTCGCGAATCGGAGTAGTAACTTTGAGGATGTCCTCTGCAAGCTGCTTCTTCAAATCACCGTAGCGAATCGAGCAATCGGCGTAAGCATCGCGATAGCTTTGGACGATTTCGGGAGCCGTAGTCAGCTCCATGAGCGTCAACAGATTCTGGACAGGAGCGGAAATCGGCTGATTAGGCTCTTTCGGGCCCTCGTCGGTGACAGCACGCATCACCTTCTTGCGGAGCACCTTCTCCTCATCGACGAGATAGATGCAATTGCCCTCGCTCTTACCCATCTTGCCCGAACCGTCGAGACCGGGAACCTTCACGGCATGACCGCCGAAATTGAAGTTTTCGGGTTCGGGGAAGAGGTCAACGCCGTAAAACGAGTTGAAACGGCGGGCAAAACGGCGAGTGAGTTCGAGATGCTGCTCCTGATCCTTGCCGACAGGCACTTTGTGAGCCTTCTGAATCAGAATATCGACAGCCATCAGCGTCGGATAGGTCAACAGACCCGCATTGACACGCTTATTCGTGTCCGCGCCGATGATTTGCTTTTCGATGTCGTCGCCCTCGCCGGTCAGTCCGAGCTGCTTGCGAGCCTTATCCTTAAACGAAGCCGTGCGCATAAGCTCGCCGATACCGACGTGCATATTGAGAAGAAGATACATCTCTGAAATTTCGGGGACATCGCTCTGGACAAAGATTGTAGCCTTATCGGGGTCGATGCCGGCAGCGAGATACTCGGCAAGAATATTCTTAACATTCTCATGAAGAGCATCCGGATCCGGAGAAGTCGTGAGCGCATGAAGGTCAGCGATGAAGAAAAGACAATCATAAGCATCATCATTCTGCATCTTAACAAACTTGCTGAGTGCGCCATAGTAGTTGCCGAGATGAAGATTTCCCGTCGCACGAATACCGGACAGGACTATTTCTTTATTACTCATATAATATGCTGATTATTAAATTATTGCATTCATACAATGTCAGTCCGACGACTAACAGACTACAAAAATACAAAAAAAAACGCTAAGTGACGGTCTTTTAGACAGAAAGAATCACACCTCCCCCACACGGAAAATCCGATGAGCTCCGCGTGCGTGTATGAGGAGAGAGAGACAAAGGAGTGCGACGGAGCGCGAGGAATGTCTGTCGGGGGGGGTGGGAGCTATGCCTCGTCGTCTGATTCGCGGAGGAGGCGCGAGGGAGGAGTCAGAGCGAGAGAAGCGGCATTGTATCTGCGCCCGAACGACAAATAAAAACCATGGTCGAGAAGTTGACGGGCAAGTTGCGACTTGCCACGAAACCCGTGGATAACCCACGGCTGCGACGGCTGCCAAAGTTTTTTCAACCGCAAGATTTCAGCATACGCCTTAACGACGTGGAGAATCATCGGCTTGCCAAGTCGCTCACTGAGAGCGAAATGAACACGCAACAGCTCAGTCTGCGCCGCCACGATTTCATCGCGGTCACACCCCTCGGCGGCAGAGCCGCGACACACCGCTTCGGCAACGCCATCGAGTCCGCACTCGCCTATCGCCACCACCTGCGGCTCGGCAGCGAGCGACGCAAGCAGACGCAACGACCGATCAGTGACCCGCCCGACGTCCCACGGATGAATCCCGACCGAATAGACATAGCCGCGACGAAACGCCGGCATCCCGTCGCCACGCAGGTCGAGCGGATCGATGCAGACCACGGCATTGCGGCGCAACCGATGAGTGTGAGCATCAAAATCGGGGAGGCAGTCAAAACGAGTAGTCATGGGACGGGGTCATAGCCCGAGCCACCCCACGGATGACAGCGGAGGATTCGACGAATGGCGAGCCACAACCCTTTGAGCGGCCCGTGTTTCATGATAGCCTCGATTGCATACTGACTGCAAGTGGGTGTGAAGCGACACGCCGGTGGAAACATCGGCGAAATGCAAAGCTGATAAAAGCGGATGGGAAGAATGAGGAGTCGAGAGAGGATTTTCATGATTGAGAGTCGGCGGCGACATTGGTCGCTGAGGCAGCAGGGTCAGCGGTAGCGACGACATCAGAATCGACGACGGCATCTGAATCGACGACGACCGACTCCGAGGCGGCTGATTCGGCAGCGAGCGAGCGTGAGATTCGAGAGAGGATTCGACCGACGGATTTGGCCACGGCATCGTAGGGCAACACCGAGTCGGCGACATAGACAAAAGCTATGTCAAGCGGAAAATCGGTCGGGATGAGCCGGCGGCTGAGGCGATAAGCCTCGCGGATGCGGCGACGCATAGCCACACGGTCGACGGCATGGCGCAGCCTCCGTTTGGGGACCACGACGAGAAACTGCGGACAGCGAGCCACCTTGCGCTGCCCCGCCTCGACGGGCTTATCCATCGACTGCCGACGTTTGGCGTTGACCGTCCACACGGCTCGCAGCGGATATGCCATAACAGACCGAACAGCGGGATTGCTGCGGTCAAAGAGCTGACCTATTGCAATCTCGCTGCGGAGTTTTTCGATTTTATAGAGTCTTTGTCCAATCATTTCTTTCGGTTGAGTTACGGATGATATGGGTTAGACTTTTTTACCTTGGAAATACACGGTGGAGTGCGTTGACTCTCTCGCGCGCGCGACCGAGACCTCTGCCCTACTCCTTGCCTGCCTCTTCTTTGAGGTAGTTTTCGAGAGCGGCGGTCATCGACGGAGCTTTCACCGACGGAGCTTCGAGGTCGAGACGGAGACCGGCGTTGCGGACAGCTTGAGCCGTAGTTGCGCCGAAGCTGCCGATGCGGATGTCGCCCTGCTTGAAGTCGGGGAAATTCTTCATCAGCGAGTCGATTCCGGCAGGGCTGAAGAAGATGAGCATATCGTAGTCAAACTTTTCGTCAGAGGCGAAGTCGTTTGAAACGGTGCGATACATGACGGCTTTCGTGTAGTTGATGCCATTTTGATCCAAAATACCGGTGTCTTCCTTGTGGACGTCGGAAACGATGTAGAGGAAGCGCTCTTTCTTGTGTTTGATCAACGACGGGAGCATTCCTTCCAGCTTGGCTGTCTCGCCATGGAAAATCTTGCGTTTGCGATAGACTATGTATTTTTGGAGATAAAGAGCGATAGATTCTGTCGTACAAAAATACTTCAAGGTGTCAGGGATGGTGATTCGCATCTCTTCACAGAGCCTGAAAAAATGGTCGATAGCAGTGCGGGCGGTGAAGATTATTGCCGTAAATTCGGGAATCGAGACTTTTGACTGACGAAATTCTTTTGCAGTAAGTCCTTCGACTTTGATAAAGGGACGAAAAACGACTTCTACTCCATACTTTTCGGCTATATCGTAGTACGGCGATTTATCGGAAGCCGGTTTGGGTTGTGAAACTAATACTTTTTTAACTTTCACTGTCTGTATTGCTTAGGGTTGTAATTGGCTAAACAAGCCGATGATTTTTATGATTACCACCGGGGGTACAATTTCGAGAGTGCAAAGGTACAAAATAAAATAAAGCAACGAGCCGAAATTTTCGTAAAAAAGTCTAAATCCCTTGAAAATAAATATCAAACGAGTCAAAACGTAACACCCGATTCCGATAATCGCCACCGCTTTCGCCTGCTCGGGATTGAAGAGGACGATAAGCGCGGGGACTACCAGCAACATTCCCAAAAGTGCTTGCGAGGCGTTGAAGCCTTTAATCCATTGGCGGGCGGTGAACTTGTCGGTGAAGACGAAGCCGACGAGCCGATAGGCAAGCATTTGCCAAAAATAATAGCCGACGGCGATGACACTCAACGCCGAGATGACGGTAAACGTCGGGAGCGCGACGGCAAGCAGCCCGGCATTCATGGCTGCATTGACGATGATGCCTTGACAGAGACAGCCGATGACGACGATCGACATCTGAACACCCGTTTCGCTAAACGTGCGGACGGCGGAGTTGTCGTCCGTGTGGCGGACGGTCAGAAGGTCGTAGGTGAAATTTTTGAGAAACGTCGAGTAGTGGAGAAAATTATAGGCAAGCAGCAAAAAGACGGCGATAATCAGGCAGAGGACTCCCGAATCATAGCCCGGCAGGAGCTGACGCTCCTCGGGGACAAGTCCCGTGGTGTAAGGAACCTGCCCGACAGTCGCGCCAACCCGATCGGCAGCCGAAGTCGGAGCTTGAAACTCCCGGCTGAGATGGGGCGCAAACGGAGCTGTGATCGAGTCAGTCAGTGCCGAGGGATTCATTTGTGCAAATTGTTGATGATTTCAATTGCTTCCTCGGGGGTCGACACAACGGTTGCCGGAATCACGCCGCCGCGCATGAAGTTGCGCGAACGCATGAAGTCAAACATCTCGATGAGGCGGTCATAGTAGCCGTCGGTGTTGACGATGATGACCGCGCCCGAAAAGAGTCCGAGCTGTCGCCACGTCATGATTTCGGCGAGTTCGTCGAGCGTCCCGATTCCGCCGGGCAGAGCGACAGCGGCTCGCGACATCGAAACCATTGTCTGCTTGCGTTCGTGCATCGACTCGGTCACGATGCAGCGCGACAGACGGGGATGATCCCACGATTTTTCAATCATGAAGCGCGGAAGCACGCCCACAGCCTCGCCGTCGGCATCGACCGCTCCTTCGATAGCGGCTGCCATCATGCCGCCTGCACCGCCGCCACAGACGAGCGTCAGGCCGGATTCGGCAATCAGAGAGCCCATCGTGCGGGCTGTCGAGAGATAAACGGGGTCAATAGCCGACGAAGATGCGCAGTAGACGACCACGCCTTCGGGAAGTGATGATGTTGATGAAATATTTTTGTTCGGATTCATAATCGAGTGCAAAATTAGCAATAAATTCCGAGTCGGGGTCGATAAAGCCGCGGCAATCTGCATCGCCCCCGACTTTCGGAATGTTTTTTTCAGCGTTTTTCAGTGCCGACGAGCGGCATAGGGTCAATAGCCTCGGGCGCGAACCCTTGGGCGGAAGGGCGAGCGGAGCGCGGCAATGAGCGCATCGACGGCATCGCGGCTGCGAGCTGAAAAATCGTCGTCCGACGAACCTTTCGACCCGCTGTCGCCGCCCCCGACGGTGGCGGCGACATTCGCAAGGACGCGCATCGCCACCGCCTGCTCGAAGCGTCGACGAATCAACAGGGCTACCGACCGTGAGATTGTCGGCGGGACTCTCAGCCCGACTCTCATCGAGTGGTCTGACGACTCGTCGACGTCAGATGCTGATGACGACGACGGCGACGTTGTTGTGGTGGCAGCAGCTTCGGCTTCGTCATCGCCGCCAAAGTCGACGGTCTCGACGTAAGGGAGAAGGAGGAGAACGATTTCAGCAAACGAATCTTTGACCGCCAAATGCAACAAGTCCCGGCGGTCGGGGTCGAGGAGCGACGCAAACCGGCTCGTCTCGACGGGAGATTTATCGGACGACAATGACGGCGAGGAGGTGTAGAGCACGTCGAAAGCAGCCAAGGCTTGGACGGTTTCGACGACGGCGGCGGTCGAGAGTGTAAAATTCATAATTCAGTAGTGGATAAATGGTTTCAAAGAAAAGAGGATTGTTTCAGATAAAGGTTTTTAAAGAAAAGAGAATTGCTTTGGATAAAGGTTTTCAAGGAATGAGGAATGTTTGAGTGTCGGGGTAATAGTATTGTCTGAGAATCCTCGCCGCCGTCGACGGAGCGATGAAAAATTGCGATGCACAGCCGTCGGCAAGGACGTTGGCGAGGGCTTCGGGAAGCGAGATGCCTCGGACTTCCATCAGACGGTCGACACGGTCGTTGATTTCGCGCCAAAGGGCATAGCGGCGGTCGCGTCGGAGTTTCAATCGACCGTGGCGCAGGACGCGGAGCATTCGCAATGCGTAGTTATACGTACAATAGTAGCATGGTGCTTGACGAATCGAGGCGAGCGAAGCAACGGTGTCGAGGTCGAGGTTTTTGCCGTTGGGATGCGATTCGACAATCGAACGTACTGCCAACATGAAGTGGCGATTGCGGAGTTGGATGAGTGAGAGCATAAGTGTTGTGTTTTTTTTAGAAATGTGTTTGAATAGTATTTGACTAAAATGTTTGAAAAAATTGGCTTGATTTTAGTGTTGGTATTTTTCCATTGGCAAATTTACAACACGGGGGCGGTCAAATTCGCGCACACCCATGTAAATTTTTGTTAAAAGCATCGAGAGCCATGCGATTTCTTATCGTTCGAAACGAATTGAAGCTCTCGTAGACGTCGAGGAGGGCTATCGCGGAGTTGTAGACCTGACTTTCATAGAGCGACGCCGAGACGTTTGACCCCGAGTTTTGACCTTGGAGAGCCGATGTCACGCCCGAAATCTGCTGAAAAAGCTGCATTTCCATTTCGAGGAGACGCGCTGCGCCCTCGCTGCATCCCGAGCTTGTGATTTCGCGCGGCATCTCCTTGATTGCGGGATTGATGGGAATCACGCCGCCGGGACGGCTCCAAATGTCGACCACCTTTTCGAGGTCCAAGCCCGGGGGAATGGCATCGGTCGGCATCAGCAATACGCCCTTGGCACTGTTGGCAAGGATGTGGTCAATTGTGGTAATAAGCACATTGATGTGTTTCTGCTGCCCGACGAGGTCTTCGATGAAGGGGTGGATGTCGCCGTCGGTGAGCGGATAGAATTTGATTGCAAACGGATGAGAGCCTGACGCCAACGGTGAGCGCGAGCGGTCGATGACACTGCCGTCGGGGGCAAAGAAGCGACATTGCCAATGCGGGTCGTCGTGGGGATGAGAGGGGTCGATGTCAAACGACCACACTTCAATCACGCGGCAGAGCCCCGGCGAGGTGGCGGAGTAGAACTGCACGTCGACGTCGCTGCGCGGATTGAACACGGGCGATGAGAGGAAGGGCCCTTGGGCGCAGACTTCGCGATAGATTTTTTCGAGCTGACGGTGGCGACGACGCGAGCCGTGACCGAAACGCAGCAGGAGTTCTTCAAAAGTCATGTCGTGGAGCATTCCGACGAGTCGGACATCCGTCGCTCGCGGGTCGGAGAAGGGGGTGCAGAAGAAGCGTTCGATGGTCACGTTGTCAATCCAAATGTTTTCGCCGCCGGGCGGACGGTTTTCGTGGATGATTTTTTGGACGGCAATGCCCGAAATCAGAAATTCTTCAATCGCACGGCTGTCAAGCTCGGTCAGCAGGTTTGCATCGCTGATTTCGAGCAGGTCGGGGTTGGTCGGCGCGGGCGATTTCGTGACGTTGTAGCGGAACCGCCCGACGACGCTTTTGACGAGGGCTCGGAGGAGGTTGTTGGTCAGCGGACGCATTCCGGCAATCTGTGCTTTGTCATACTCGGTGACGGTGTGTCCGCTCGACGTTACGGTCAAGTCGCTCCACTGGTCGCCGAAGGTGTGACGCATGAGCCTGCGACGCTTGTCGCGCAGGGCGGCTTGATGTTGCCAGACGTTGAAGGCTTCATCAAGAAGAGATGTGTTGTGCATAGTTTTTTCTTTTTTTTAAGAGTAAGATAGGGTTAATAGGACTAAATAAGGCTGATAGGGCTGATAATGATTGATAAATGATTAATAAGTGGGTGAGAATTAAGGTTTCGCGCTCTAATCTTCCTTGGGATGGAGGGTGGCGAGGGCTGAATCGTCGAAACGGTAGACTTCGGCTGTGTAGTCGACTGCCGAAAGGCTGTCAATGCGGTCGCCCGAGGAGCGTGCGGCGGGGTAGAGACGCAGTTTGCCGCCGAAAAAGAGGGCTACGGGCTTGGAGCGTCCGGCGCGGGTGAAGGGATGTAGCTGACGCGCGGCAAGGATGTGGGTCGGACTTGTCACGATGCGCGCCGGGACGCGCCACGACGAGAGTTTCACTTCGAGGATTCTGACGACCGAGGGCGGTAGGTCGATGACCGTTGAGCCGTCGGTGGCATCGACTTCGGTCGGCAGGACTACCGACTGCGACAAGTCGGTGGCATCGAGACGCTCGGCTGGGGCTTCGAGCAACAGTCGGCGATACCATTCATTGATTTCTGCCCGATGAAGTGAATCGGTGTCGATGCCGTCGTTGCGAGTGAACACGGCATTGGCTATCGGCGGAACATAGCCGACGTGGAGACGCCAAACGTCAAGCATTTGGGCGGGGGTTAAACGCAGTTTCATTGTCGTTTTTTTAATGTGTGTTTTAGTAAGTAGAATAAGACTTCGATTGGTTTGACACTGCAAAGATACAACACAAATACCCCGAAAAAGGTGCGATAATGTCAAAGGCAGTAATTTTTTTTTTAATTTTGCACGTCACAAACACTCTCACAGAGCCTATGATTTCAATTAACTCCCTGAAAGACAGAATTATCAACGGCGGAGAGGTCACGGCGGACGAAGCAAAAATTTTTGTCGGCTGCGACCTCGACGAGCTGATTTCAGCCGCCGAAGCGGTCACCGCTCGATTCGGAAGCCGGGATTTCGACTCGTGTTCGATCATCAATGCCCGCTCGGGACGCTGCCCGGAAGACTGCAAATGGTGTGCGCAAGCTGCGTGCCACAAGACGAACGTCGCGACCTATCCGCTCGTCGACCGCAAGACCTGCATGGAGCTTGCCGACTACAACCGCCGCCGCGGCATCGGGCGTTTTTCACTCGTCACGAGCGGCAGAGCCGTCGGCGGAGCTACGTTTGACAGGATTTGCGACTACTTCCGCGAGCTGTCGGAACGCGGCGGCATGGGTCTCTGTGCGTCGATGGGGCTGCTCGACGCGGCGGCAATGCGCCGTCTGCGCGAAGCGGGGGTCGAACGCTATCATTGCAATCTCGAAACCGCGCCGTCGTTTTTCCCCTCGCTCTGCTCGACCCACAGCATCGACGACAAAATCCGCTCCATCGAAGCCGCTCGCGAGGCGGGGTTGGAGATTTGCAGCGGCGGCATCATCGGCATGGGCGAAACGCCGGAGCAACGGGTGGAGTTTGCGCTGACGCTCAGACGCATACGCCCGGTGTCAATCCCGCTCAACATTCTCTCGCCCATCCCCGGGACTCCGCTTGAAAATGAGCCGAAGCTCTCCGACGAGGAGATTTTGCGCACGGTGGCTATCTTCCGAATGATTCACCCGAGGGCCGTCATCCGCTTTGCCGGCGGTCGCGCCCGCATCTCGCGCGAGACTCAGCGCAAGGCTCTGAAAATCGGTGTCAACGGCAGCATCATGGGCGATCTGCTGACTACTATCGGCTCGCAAATCGACGAGGATATCGAGATGATTCGCGAGTGTGGCTACAACTTCAAAACTCCCGAAAAATGACTTCCTCTATGCACACTTCTCTGACTTCCGAACAAAAGAATCGCTACCGCGGTCATCTCTCGCTCTGTGAAATCGACCTTGCCGGTCAGCAACGTCTCGCCGACAGCCGAGTGCTCATCGTCGGCGCTGGCGGTCTCGGCAGCCCCGTGGCGCTCTATCTTGCGGCGGCGGGGGTGGGCAAAATCGGGTTGCTCGACGCTGACACCGTAGGGCTCAGCAATCTCCAACGTCAGATTATCCACTCGACTGCTGACCTCGGACGGCTCAAAGTGGAGTCGGCCGCCGACAAGCTCCGTGCAATCAATCCCGACATCGAGGTGGTCACCATGCCTGTGATGCTCACCGATGAGAATGCCTGCGAAATCATGGAGGGCTACGACCTTATTGCCGACTGTACGGACAACATTGCCACTCGCCTGCTAATCAACGACTCGTGTGTGAAGTTGGGCAAGAAGATGGTGTTCGGAGCCGTCTCGCGGATGTCGGGTCAGGTGTTCAGCCACGTCCCCGGCAGTGCGTGCTACCGCTGCATTTTCGACCTCCCCGAAGCCGGCGAGGAGGAGGAGTTGCCGTGTGCCGTCAACGGGATTCTCAACACCGTTGTCGGGGTCATCGGCTCGCTCCAAGCGACGGAGGCGGTCAAATTGCTCGTCGGGACGGGCGATGCGCTCATCAACCGACTGCTGACGTTTGACGCCGTCACAATGCAGTTTAACGTGTTCGGTATCAACCCTGTAGATGGTTGTCGGTGTCACCCCTGTTAAGGATTTTTAACTAAGTAATCAGACTTCCTACGGCTTTTATGCCTACATTTGCAAAAATATCTGTCTAACTATCTGTCTGATTATCTGAAATTATGAATAATTTAAACGAAATGCCGCGAGTTGAAATCGTCGGCAGTTTTTTGCCGCCCGAAGAGCTGGAAAATGCTCTCAATGAAAAAATCAAGGGAAATCTCAGCGAGGCAGACTACCACGCAGAAGAGGATAAGGCTATCAATGCTCTCATCGACCGCGAAATAGCCGCAGGTCTCCAAATCGTGACCGACGGCGAAATGCGCCGCAAAAGCTGGGCTCGCGATTTTTGGGAGGGTCTCGAAGGAATGAGCCGCGACCGCATCGACTCGGGCCGCATCTGGCAAGACGAGGTGTTGCGCCAAGATTTCATCCACATCGAGGGGAAGATTGCCCACAATCCTGCCCATCCGTTTTTCGAAAAGTTTACACACCTTCAAAATCTTGCTGCCGGACGCGCTGAAATCCGCCAGACAATCCCCTCGCCCGGCGAGCTTTATATGCGCATCGTCCTTTCGTCGAACGGCGATCCGTCGAAGCTCTACGACACTCCCGAAACGCTCATCGATGACATCGTTGAGACGTATCGCAAGGCTATCGAGGAGTTCTACAAGCTCGGTTGCCGCCACATTCAGCTCGACACGAGTATCTGGGGCCGTCTGAGCGACCCTGATTTCGACCGCCTGCTGCTGCTCGGCGGCATCGACGCTGCAAAAATCGTCGATACGCTCCTCGAAATCATCAACCGAACGATTGAAAACCGCCCTGCCGACCTCGAAGTCACTCTCAGCATTGCTGCCGACGAGACTCGCATCCCGCGCTGGTTTGACGAGCATGACCTCGCCCACCTGCGTCTGATGCTCGAAAAGGTCGATGCCGATGCGTTTCTGCTGCCGTTTAACATTTCGTCGCCGCAAGAAATCGAGGCTCTCCGCTGGCTGCCGAAGGGTAAGCGTGCAATCATCGGTCTCGTCGACGGTTCGCTGCCCAACCACGAGAGTGTCGACGACATCGTTGGTGCGCTCCGCATAGCCGCCCGCTATGTCGACGTCAATCTGCTGTCGGTCAGCCCGACTTGCGGTTTCAAGGTGAAAGATCGCGAGCGTCAGGGTCTTAACTACGAGACTCAGTGGCTCAAAATCGACCTTCTCCGCCAAGCTGCCGAGAAGTTTGCCCAATAAAAAAAAGCCAAAACTTTAAAATATCCCCCCCCTCCTCTCTCCTCTCCAACTCTACCACATATATTATATATATACAGTCCCCTCCCCCCCATTGATATGGAAAATAAACGGATACACCTCTGCATGTGCCACATGAGCGGCGCGGAACAACGATTTATCGACGAAGCGTTTGCCGAGGAGTGGGTGGTCCCGCTCGGTCCGAACGTCGACGGGTTTGAAGAAGATTTGAAAAATTATCTGCTTGCTCCCGATCCGAAATGTGACGGAAAGGAAATCGTTGCGCTGTCGGCGGGCACGGCTGCCATCCATCTCGCTTTGGTGTTGCTCGGTGTCGGGCGCGACGACGAGGTGATGTGTCAGAGCTTCACGTTTGCGGCGTCGGCTAATCCGGTGACTTATCAGGGGGCGAAACCGGTGTTTGTCGACAGCGAGCCGGAGAGTTGGAACATGGACCCGAAGCTGCTCGACGAGGCTATTGCTGACCGCGTCAAGGTGACGGGCAAGAAGCCTAAGGCTATCATTGCCGTCCATCTCTACGGTATGCCTGCCCGAATCGACGAGATTTGTGCCGTCGGCGAGAAGTGGGGCATCCCGGTGGTCGAAGACGCTGCTGAGGCTCTCTGCTCGAAATATAAGGGTCGCTATTGCGGCACGTTTGGAGACTATGGTGTGTTTAGTTTCAACGGTAACAAGATGATTACGACTTCGGGCGGCGGTGCTCTCGTCTGCCCCGATGCCGAGAGTAAGAAACGTGCCATTTTCTTTGCTACGCAGGCGCGCGAGCCGTTTCCCTACTATCAACACGAGCATATCGGCTATAACTACCGCCTGAGCAATATCAGTGCGGGTATCGGTCGCGGTCAGATGTCGGTGCTCGACGCTCATCTCGCTCACCATCGGGAGCTCGCTGCGCTCTACGAGGAGCTGTTTGCCGACGTGGCGGGTATCACCGTCCACAAGAATCCGACTGCCGATTGCGACAGTAATTATTGGCTTTCAACTATCGAAATCGACCGCGAGATTACGGGCTGTACGCCCGAGGATCTCCGACTGCATCTTGCGTCGCTCAACGTCGAGAGTCGTCCGCTGTGGAAGCCGATGCATCTGCAACCTGTCTATGCCGACGCGCCGGCATACGTCAACGGTGTCAGCGAGCATTTGTTTGCTCGCGGACTCTGCATCCCGTCAGGCCCGTGGGTCACTCCCGACGATGTCCGTATGATTGTCAAAGAGATAGTTTATCGGATTTCTT
>CAZCCI010000009.1:0-70577 GCA_964497255.1 uncultured Staphylococcus sp. | reverse complement strand
TCAAACATCGACCGACACGAAATCCTCGGATTTCAATCGTCACAACCCCGATTTCGACCGGAATTCTTCATCCCGACATCTCCACCCCTCCCGCAGAAAAGCTCTGTGAGGCACATTATTTCGGAGCAACGGCGAGGCGTTTAGAGAGCGACGAAGAATCACCGCCCGAAGAAACCGTCGCACGATAAATATATATCCCGCGACCAACCTTCGAACCACTCCGATCAGTCAGATCCCACGTCACAGGCGCAGAAGCATACATATCGGCACGCCCCTGCGTCTCCGAAGACCAAACGAGAGCCCCCTTGAAATCAAACACCTCGATTTTGACCGTCAGAGTCGCATCCGGACGATTGTGGCTGACATAAAAATCAGCCTCCGTCGTCGCAGGATTAGCGTTGGAATACACATCAAAGATTTTTGGCGCAACGTCCGGATTGACAAAGAAATCAATCGACGCCGTAGCCGAATTTCCACCCGTATCCCAGACGCGAAGCTGCGCCCTGTGATTGCCGGCAGAAAGCTCCGGAAGTTGATAGAAAATCGACCCCGCAGGCCCACCGTCATCATCGGGAGTAAACTGCGACGACACATCAGTCAACACCTTATCGTCATCGAGACGTATCGTCATCTGATGACCGATACCCGCACTCGACATATTGATGCCGACATCATCGCTCACACGGGCAATCAACATCGGATTGGCATCGACAGCCACCTCCGGTTTGAACGACGAATGATTGAGATAGAGACACTCGATCACGGGAGCAACCGTGTCAGGCAGCGCAGACTCATCGAGACCATAAGCATAGAGATTGCGACACACACCCGACGCCTCGCGACCATCATCAGCCGCGGCAAACATCGAAAGCGTCGCCGGGCGATAATTATCAGCGATTTCCGACGGCATTGCAACCGTCACATCGAAGACACCGCCGGTCACCTTGGCACGCCCCGTATAGAGACGCTCACCCTGCTCGTCAAACGTCACCTCCTTGCCCGACTCACCACGTCCGTAAGTGGTGAAACTGCGCTCGGCATCGTAGAGCGACAGCGAAATCCAGCCGTCAAACGACTCCAATCTCCGCCCCGACGGATCGCAAACCTCACCGTGGAGAGTCGGACGCGACTGCGCCGTCAACATCGGCTGCGAATCATCGCTGACCTCAACACCGTCGACACTCAAAAGGCGCACCGTATTGGCAGGCGTAGCCAATCGCAACGCAGGATCGCAGAAAAGGACATAGCGGCGAATATTATCATCGTTGCTCAACGAATTTTTAGCCCTGCGGACAACCTCACCGATCGGATTAAACCGACCGTCGGAATCACGGCCGACAAACTCACGGCCGAACGCAGCCGCCAACACACCGTTGCGGTCGATATAGACAGGACGGACAGCCGTCAGCCCGCCAATCGAACCGCCGCCGTCGGTCAGCATCAGCGACTCCATACCCGAAGTCGCATTGCCGTCGAGACGACCGAACGAACACGTCGCCCCGAAGAAAAACAACGGATGACGGAGATAGAGATTACTTAGCGTAGTCTGAGTAAACACATTCTCATTCGTCAGATAGTCGATCGAACCGTGACCGACAAACGACCACAGCACGACACCGTCGTTGAAAAGATTCAGAATCTTCGTCTGAGCCTCAGCCGACGTACCGTTGCTAAGCTCATAAGCGTCGATATAGACCTTGTTGTAAGTGAACCCGCGCCCCGACTCCGAAGCACGCATTTCGCTCTCCATTTCCTCGGTCTGAAGCATATGTTTGCCCTCATTATCATCGTCGGCAAAAAACATAAAGCGATTGCGCCACTCGCTCTTGACAGGCGAAGCAGCATAAGCGACAAGACGGTCGACGTAAGTTTTCATCGTCGACAGCCCACGCGCCGGGATGCGCCCGACAGCCACACAAAGCTTGTCGGTAGTCGGCTTCAACCCCGACCCGTCTTCGAGAAACGCGAGATAATCATCGGAGCAATACGACGTATTTTCGCTCTCGCAAAGCTCCGATTGCCAAATCGGAAGCGTGATGATCGAACTGCGCGACATCGCCGCCGTCAGTCGACGGTGGTCATGATGCGCACCGCCCATGAGGAGGACATATTTCAGCGTCGACCCCTCGCCGCCGGCAGCAGCCGACCCGCGGTCGTAGAACATCTTCAACATTCGGCGGATAGCATTGACATCGGGCACACCGGAGCCGAACTCATTGTAGACCTGCTCATCGGGCACGACAAGCACGTTCAGACTATCGGGCGCAGCAGAGTGGATTGCCGCAACGCGCCGGCTCTGTTCGAGAAACTCCGACGGAGTGACGATTATCATATCGGGCGTCGATTCGCCATGGATATTCTGATTGGCAACCGACCCCGACAGACGCGGCACAGGGAGCGACGTCGCCGAAGTCCAAGCCACATAGCGGCGCATCCCGGAGTAGTCGTTGGTCCAGCCGAGCACACCGTCGTCGGTCGCAGCCGAGAGAGGCATTGCAATCACACGGTTGGGATTCGTAACGTCCCAGACTCGGGTATCGGCGCGCGCACCGCCGAGCTTAAACGAACGTGCCGACGACGAAAATTCGAGCATCCCCGTCGACGACGGAAGCGCAAGCTCGCGCGTATAGGTCAGCAAAAGGCGGTCGAGATTGGCATTCGTGACGGGAGCGGAGATTGTGACACCAATCCCGAGAGCCAGCGAAGAGCCCGACGGAGTGAAACGCTTGCGGATTTTAGCCGTGTTGCCCCACTCCGAAGTCTTGCTCACCACGTCGGTCGACAACGATTCGAGCGGCTGACCGTTGGCAGTGAAATTGAGTCGGACGAGAGCCGACTCGCAGTGGGCAAAGAAATCACACTGCATCCACACCTCAGTCCCCTCGACGCGCCCGGTGAGCGGAAAATTAAACGTGCGCTTCGACGTGTAGCGAAAATCCTCGCCGACGAGCTGATGACCGCTCTCGGCAGGAGTCGTAAGGTCGGATTCATGAAACAAGTGCTCGACAAACGTGCTTGCGGCACTCGCCGTCGGCCCCGAGCCCTCGGTCGGAATCGAAGAGTCGACATCCGACTGTGAATCCGTCAGAAAATAATAACCGAAGTTGGAGTAAGGATTAAGCGAATGAGTGAAAATATCGTTGCTCTCGTGAGTCCAAACGCCCGGGCCTTGGGCATAGAAGACAATGCCGCCCGCCGTCTGCTCGCTTCTGACCGCCGGGAGATCGTCGACATAGAGCGACTTGGACAGTTGGTCGGGAATCCGCGCGCCGCCATAGCCGAAAATCTTCACGGCAGTCGGATCGGAAAACCCCCACGCACGAAGCATGGATGCAGGGATATAGTGCAAGCCTGTCTCGCTTACGCTGATCTTGACCCATCGTCCTGACGAAAGGACCGACGATTGAGCGTAAGTCTCGGCCGGAAATGCGTTGGCGGCAAGCGGCGAAACGAGCGAGATGACAGCAATGATTATATATCGGACTAATGTTTTCATGAAAAGAATATATATATCCTGTTGATCAAAGCTCCGTCAAAGCTGAGTGGAGTGTGTCTTTTTTTTTTGATGGATAAAACGATGGTTCGAGCAAGGAAGTCGACGGCTTCAAAGCTCACGTCCCTATCTTAGAAGATAAACGTTGAGCAATAGCAAATTATTGCACCGCAGAGGTCTCAACCTCATCGCCATCGGCGAGAAACTTCTCCCACTCCGCCGCAGAGCCGACGAAAGCATTGATGTCGACCGGATGACCGACACCGTCGATGCGTCCGTTGTGTGTGCCCTGCCACAAAGTCCAGTCGATGCCGTCAGGCTCGTCGACAAGCGAGCAGATCCAAATCGGATAGCTCTCGAAACGTCCGCGGACAAATCGCTCATAGCCGTTTTTGTTCGTGTAGAGCATCACTCGACACCCTCGTTCTTCGAGATAGTCGATCATCTCCGTCAATCTGTTGAGCACGATCGGAGTTGGCTGACTGACAGGGTTTGCCCACTCCTCAACGTCGATGACCGTCGGCAAATCGAGCTTGCGACCGCGAATCGAGTTGAGGAAATTAAGCCCCTGCATATAGCCGGGAGTGTCGAAACGAAAAAAGTGGTAAGCCCCGACCTTCAACCCGGCTTCACGAGCCTCGCGATGATTGTCGACGAAACGGCGGTCTTTGAACGTCCCGCCCTCGGTTGCCTTGATGATGACAAACGACACACCGTCGGCAGCGACCTTGCGGAAATCAATCTCGCCGTTGTGGGCACTCACGTCGATTCCTATCACCTCAAACCGTTCGCGGTCGGGATAGGCATTCACTCTCCCCACCCCGTCGCCGCTACCGCCGCGACACGCCGCAAGCATCGCTACCGACACCACCGACAGCAACACAATCCGACCGATTATGGGAAGATATGACTTCATAGCCCAAACTTATTGACTAATAATTTTTTATATCACAAATGTTCCGATGACAACAATACTTGAAGCCGATTTTGAAGTTCTTCTCGACTTGGCAAATATAATTGATAACGGCTCACAAATAGCTGATTAGTAATTCCTTCAAGAGCATATTGCGTTATATTTTTCGGTGTTTTGTGTACCTATTATTGTCTCCATAAAGCAAAATTAATAAAAATATTCGATATAATATCTTACAATTTATATCTTCATTTTTATATCATTGTCAAGTTTGTTGTAACTTTGCAATCGGGATGTTGCTGACTAAAATCTAATTCCAAATTCAAATATCAAGAAAACAAGACTTTTTATGAACAGATTTCTGTCAATATTTTTTGCGGCGTCGCTTTCGCTGTCGGTTGTGCCGACGGGGTTGGCGCAGTCGGCCGACGGTAAGTCGGGCAATGTGGCGGCGGCGGCGTTTGAAACTCCGGCGTTTGTCAACGATGTCGTCAATATGAATGTGCCTTCTTTCCCCGACAAACAGTTGGTTATCACCAAGACAGGGGCGAAGCAGGGCAAGCTGTCGACTGCCGCTATCCAAAAGGCTATCGACCGCGTCGCCAAGCAGGGCGGCGGGTCGGTCATCGTCCCTGCCGGAAATTGGCTGTCGGGACGACTGATGCTCAAAAGTAATGTCAATCTTCACCTCGAAGAGGGGGCGACGCTCGAATTTACGGGCGAAATCAATGATTATCTTCCGCTGGTCGATTCGCGCTATGAGGGGGCTGACGTCAAGTCGCTCGGCGCGATGATCTATGCCAACGGTGTGGAGAATATTGCTGTCACGGGCAAGGGTCATCTCAAAGCTCCGTCGCGCGACTGCGAGATTACGGGCAAAATGGATACGGGGCTGACCGTGAAGGCTGAAAAGAGTATCGAGTCGGGGTCGGCTCGCGAGGCTACGCTCGAAAAGATCTATATGCCGACGTTTATCGGGCCGATCAACTGCCGCGGTGTGCTGATCGAGGACGTGACGCTCGACGGGTCGATTTTCTGGAACATTGCTCCGGTCTATTGCGAGAATGTGATTATCAGAGGTGTGACGGTCAACAGCCACGGGCATCCGCGCACCGACGGTATCGATGTCGATTCGAGTGTCAATGTGCTGATCGAGGAGACGACCCTCGACTGCGGCGACGATTGCTTCACGCTGAAAGCCGGTCGCGGCGAGGAGGCTGTGGAGTTGGGGCGTCCGACACAAAATGTGGTGATTCGCAATTGCCGTGTGAAACGCGGTGTCGGCGGTATCACGGTCGGGACTGAGACGGCGGGATTTATCCGCAATATTTATGCCGAAAATGTGGTCATGGAGAATCCGAGCCGTCCGCTCTATTTCAAGACTCGCCGTCCGCGTGGCGGTGGGGCTGAGAATGTCCGCATCCGCAACGTTCGCGTGGTCAAGACGAAGGGTGCTGCGGTGCAGATCGATATGCTCGGCAATCCGGCTTGGATGGGTGAGCTCGCCGAGCGTCTGCCGGCTCGTCAGGTCAACAATGTCACGCCGATGTTTGCCGATATCGTGATCGACAATTTCGAGGTCGGCGAGTGTAAGGCTCTCATCCAAGCGAAGGGTTTGCCCGAGATGCCGATCGAGGGTTTTAAGATGACCAATGTCAAGTCGGAGAACAAGAATATCAAGCTCCAAGATGTCGGGACTATCGAAATTTCATTCAGCGAATAAAACGGCTGCACAAACGTCTATAATTCACGATATTACCATGAATATATTCAGAATTACGTCTCGCATCGGGCTTTGCTCGGCGATTGCCGTCGCTGCGGCGGTGTCTGTGACGACGAGCGCATCTGCTGCGATTCACAATATCTGCGACTACGGTGCTGTCAGCGATACGACTCGGCTGAGCACTGTCGCGGTCCAACGCGCTATCGACGATTGCAATGCTGCGGGCGGTGGCACGGTCTATGTCCCGTCGGGCAGCTATAAGATCGGCAGTATTTTCATGAAAAGCAACGTGACGCTCAATCTCGAAAACGGTGCGACGCTCTACGGCAGTACCGACATCAAGGATTATACGCCTGTCAAGACTGACTACGTTTCGCTGCGCACTCACACTCCGACGATTCAACTGATCTATGCCGACGGTGCTGAGAATGTGGCGATTACGGGCGAGGGTACGATTGACGGTCGCGGCAGGGCTTTCCCGAAACTGTCGTGGAACGATGAGGGGATCACTCGTCCGCACTTGCTGCGCTTCATCTGCTGCCGCGGTGTGAAGGTCAATGGTGTGACGCTGAAAAATTCGGGGTGCTGGATGCAGCATTATCTTGCTTGCGACAAGGTGAAAATCGACGGTATCACGGTCATCAATCGCAATAATTACAATAATGATGCGCTTGACCTCGACGGCTGTCACGACGTGACGGTGTCGAACATGATTGCTGATTCCGACGACGATGCTATCACGCTCAAAAGCACGTCGCCGCGACTTTGCGAGGATGTGGTCATCAGCAACTGTGTGGTTTCGAGCCATTGCAATGCTATCAAACTCGGGACGGAGACCAACGGCGGTTTCCGAAATATTGTCATCCGCGGTATCGTGGTCAAACCGTCAGCTGACCAGTCGAGCCAGTTTTTCGGCTATCCCGGCGGTATCGGTCACGGGGCTATCGTGCTTGAAATCGTTGATGGCGGAAAGATGAGCAATGTCGACATTTCCGACATCAATATCCGCGGGACGGAGTCGCCGATTTTCATCCGTCTTGCCGACCGTGCCCGCCCTTATTCGCCCGATGTTCCCGTTGAGGGTGTCGGGGAGATCAGCCGTGTCTGCCTCCACGATATTATGATCGATGAGGCGGGGCCGACGGGGTCGTCGATCACGGGTCTCGAAGGTCATCCGGTTTGCGATGTCAGTCTGCGCAACATTCGCATCCGTCAGCAGGGCGGACAGAAGGTTGTGGCTGCGCCGACCGACGAGAAGCGTGCCGAGTATCCCGAGTCGACAATGTGGGGCGTTCTCCCGGCTTCCGGTTTTTGGCTTAACCATACCCGAAATATTACGTTTGAAAACGTGACGGTCGAGACTATCGCTCCCGATTTGCGCGAGACGTTTGTTGCCAATGATTCGGAGGGGCTGGTTATCAAGTAGTCTCTCTCCCCCCTACGTCGCTAAATATCAACGTTTGCCACGAAAATAAAACTGTCCGCCATCGGTTGTACGTCTCTAAGACCGATGGCGGATCGTTTTTTTTTTGTTTGACTATCTGTTGTTGTCAGATTTCATTAAATGAAAATTTGCCGGTACGCAATTCATCATCAAGGATTGCATCCAAGGCGTCAATCGTCGTCATCCCTGTCTTTTGAATGAGCATCTTTGCTATGTCGGCAACAAGCCATTCTTTTAGAATTTCAACCCTTGATGATTACGGATGTAACGATAGGCTTCTGCCTCGGTCAATGTGAATTTCTTAGAAAATTAGTTGATCAAAGCGACCAGATATTCGACGATGTCGTAAGGTGAATATGCCATGTCGTGGTGGGATTTGGGTGTGAATTATGTTGCAAAGATAGTGTTTTTTGTGATTCGAGGGGCATTGTATAATAAAAAAGAGAGGCTAACCTCACGGTCCGCCTCTCCGTTTTCATAAATTGGCTATAATAATTCGCTTAGACTATATATAATTTATGTAACTATTGAGAAATTTAAATATTATAACTAACTACTAAGTATCTTTTGTTCAGAAGGTTTGTGGAGGAGAGGGGGCGGTATGGCTGTCGAGTTTCCGTGCGACGAGCTTACCGACTTTTTTTCAGTTCGGGAGGATGCTGATTGCAAAGCCTCCGCCGGCTGCTTCAAAGACTTTCATTTTGGTCTTGGGTGTGACGGTCTTTGTCTCGATGACGTAGGCCTGCGGATTGTTTTTGTAGTGTGCATCCTTTGCGTCGCGATAGACGATGGCTTTATATTTTCCTGCGGGGAGGAAGCTGAAATCAATTTCGGCTGTGCGGGGGTCGGCTCCGTTGGTGCCGCCGACAAACCATCGGTCTTCGCCTTTGGCTTTGCGGGCTACGGTGAGATATTCCATCGGTTCGGCTTCAAGATAGTAGCTTTTGTCCCAGTCGAGGGCTACGTCTTTGATGAATTGGAAGGCGTCGATGAATCGCTCGTAGGTTTCGGGGAAGTCGGCTGCCATCTGCAAGGGGCTCGACATGGTGACGTAGAGCGAGAGTTGGTTGGTCAGCGTCGTGTTGACCCACGAGGTGTTTTGGGGGTTGTATTTGCGGACGTCGTTTTCAAAGAGTCCGGGGGTGTAGTCCATGGGGCCACCGATTAGGCGGGTGAAGGGGAGGATGGTGGTGTGGCTCGGTTTGCTTCCGCCAAATGCCTGATATTCGGAGCCGCGTGCAGATTCGTTGCCGATGAGGTTGGGCCATGTGCGGCACAGTCCTGTCGGGCGGACTGCTTCGTGGGCGTTGACCATGATTTTATATTCGGCTGCCTTGGTGACGGCATATTGATAGTGTTTGACGAGCCATTGGCTGAAATGGTTGCTTCCGCCGGGGATTATTTTGCCGACATAGCCGCTCTTGACTGCGTCGTAGCCGTTGTCTTTCATAAATTTGTAGGCTTCGTCCATGCGACGTTCGTAGTTGCGGACGGAGCTTGACGTCTCGTGGTGCATGATCATTTTGACGCCTTTTGATTTGGCATAGTCGCGGATGTAGGCGAGGTCGAAGTCGGGATAGGGTGTCACGAAGTCGAATACTTCGTCTTTCATTTTGCCCGACCAGTCTTCCCAACCGATGTTCCAACCTTCGACGAGCACGCCGTCGAAGCCGTGGCGCGCTGCAAAGTCGATGTATTTGACGACGTTTTCAGTCGTTGCGCCGTGACGGTTGTGGGGTGTGGTCTTTGTGTAGTCGACTTTGTCGAGATGTATGTTGGGGAGGTCGTTGGTGTAGCTCCATTTGCTTTTGCGGTTGATCATTTCCCACCATACGCCGACGTATTTGACGGGTTTGATCCAGCTTGTGTCTTCGATCTTACAGGGTTCGTTGAGGTTGAGTGTGATGCGCGATGCAAGGATGTCGCGAGCGTCGTCGCTGACGATGATTGTGCGCCAAGGGGTTGTGCAGTCGGTCTGCATATATGCTTTGTCGCCAACGGCGTCGGGGGTGAGCATCGATTTGAATGTGTTGGTCTTGGTGTCGAGCTCGAGGTGCATACATGGGTAGTCGACAAGGGCTGCTTCGTGGAGGTTGATGTAGAGTCCGCTGTCGGTTTTGAGCATCAAGGCTGTCTGAACTGCGCTGTCGGAGGGTCGGTCGGTCCATTCGTAGGTGGGGCCTACGACTTGATCCATGAGTGAGGGGATTTGTGACATACGGCTGCGGGTGTATTCAAATTCCTGCGTGTCGTAGTCGGCGGGAATCCAGTATGCTTCGTGGTCGGCTGACATGGCAAATTCGGTCAGCTCGTCGGTGATGACGAAGTAGCTGAGTTTGGATTGCATGGGGAACTCGTAGCGGAAGCCGAGTCCGTCGTTAAAGAGGCGGAAACGAACCGACATCTGACGCTTGGTCGAGGTCTGACGAAGGTTGACGGTCATTTCCTTGTAGTTGTTGCGGATTTCTCGTTCTTCGCCCCAGACGGGTTGCCAAGTTTCGTCGACGGCGGCGGTGTCGACCGAGACGATTTCAAAGCCGTCATTGAGGGCTTTGCCGTCTTTAATAAGTTTGGTTTTCTTGATTTCAAATCCAAGACGACTCGGCTTAACTACGGTCTGATCTTTGAAATCAAGTTCGTAGGTAGGCTCTCCGGCTGATGTCAGCGAAAATTTCATGGTCAATTCTCCATCGGGCGATTTGAGTGTCTGTCCGATTGCAGGAAGACCGACGGCAACAGTCGAGAGAAGTAGTGCCGCTAAACTTTTGAGTCGTTTTGCCATATAAAATATTAATGTGATTTAGATTTTTGATGGTTTCATATCGGAATATCCGCGGAAGAAGAATGTTTTCAAACGAAACGTCCACTGTTTCGGTTTGCAAATATAGTACAAAACATTTGATTCTGCAATCATCGGGCACGAAATACTTAAATTTTTCTTTAATTTTTCAAAAACAAAAGCCTGTCGACGTTGAAATCGACAGGCTTTCGGGTGTTATTCGGTTGAAAATCGGCTATCTCCGATTAATTTGTCCAAGTGAGATTCCAGACTGCTACACGGTCTTTGTTATTCGTTGAAGCCGATGGGGCTGCGTTGACTATTTCGATCACGAAGTCGCCCGAGATGTTGAAAGCATGGGTGTAGGTGTATTTCGTCAGCTTGGTCATGCCGTTGTTTTCGAGGACATCCGACGCTACGACGCTGCCGTTTTGCTTGATATTGACGGTCAGTTTACACTTGGTGTCGCTGAATGGTTGGCAATAGTCGAATGTCAGTGTGCCGAGCCCGCCGGAGATTGTCGGGGAGGTCAGTGTGCCGCAAGCGGTAGTCTTTCCGTTGAGACAAACGGCATACGTCGACGAGTCGCCAAAAATCGAGAATATCGGTGACTCGCTGCCCTCGCCTCCGGTCAAGAGTTGAGAGTTGGTTGCCGTCCAGCCGTTGGTCGAGGTATATGAAGAATAGTATTTCGACGGTTCGCCTCCATTCATCGTGTTGAAGTCGGCAGATGTATTGCCTGTCGGGGTCGAGGGCTTGTCGTCGCCGCCATTGTTGCCGCCGTCACCGCCGGGAGTTTCGCTGCTTCCGTCCGAGAGATCGTATGCGGTCGGGGATTTCAATCCCGGGACTCCAAAGTATTTCACCAATTGACCTTCGATTTTGAGGAATTTGCCAAGGTTGCCGGAGTTGTCTTTCAGGTTTACTTTGCTGCGAATCTCTGTGCCGGATACAAGCTGTACGGGGATACAGTTCTTATAGTCCTTCTCTGTCGGGGTGTCGGCTATGAGGATATTCGATGCGCTTGTCGAGGGGACTTCAAAATGGCTTCCACTCGTGATGTCCGCTCCGTCAACCCAGCCGACAATGTAACCTTGAATCCATGACGTTGTGCCCGGATTGTTAAGTGCAATTGTCTGAGATATAGAGTAAGGTGTGTTCTGCGAGCCGTCGCCATCAGCATTTACATCGCCGCCGGGAGTTTCTGTTCCCTCATTGGAGAGTTCGAATTCTGTTGGAGACTTTAATCCCGGGACTCCAAAGTATTTCTCCAATTGACCTTCGATTTGGAGGAATTTGCCAAGGTTGCCGGAGTTGTCTTTCAGGTTTACTTTGTTGCGAATCTCTGTGC
This sequence comes from uncultured Staphylococcus sp., assembly GCA_964497255.1. Classification (GTDB taxonomy): domain Bacteria; phylum Bacteroidota; class Bacteroidia; order Bacteroidales; family Muribaculaceae; genus Duncaniella. The sequence goes on along the minus strand of CAZCCI010000009.1, from coordinate 58,874 downwards.
CGGATACAAGCTGTACGGGGATACATTTCTTATAGTCCGTCTCTGTCGGGGTGTCGGCTATGAGGACGTTTGATGCGCTTGTCGAGGGGACTTCAAAATGGCTTCCACTCGTGATGTCCGCTCCGTCAACCCAGCCGACAATGTAACCTTGAATCCAAGATGTTGTGCCCGGATTGTTGAGTGCAATTGCCTGAGTTACGGTATAAGGTTTTTCCTTAGAGCCTTCACCATCGGTAACATCATCTCCGCTTTCGTCGCCGCCGGGAATTTCGACGCCGTCGATGCGGAACGTGCCTGACGCGCCGCTGTTGCCGACGATTGCTGCCATGTCGCCATATTCAGTGCCGAAGTTACCTTTGATCCAGATTTGTTTCTTGTAGTTGCCTTCGTTGTCGGCGAGGTTGCCGTAGGTGCGCAACTTGGAGCCTTGCGGGAGTGAGATGACCATACATTTCGCCCAGTCGCTACATTCGGGGTCGGATGCAATGACGATTGTGTTGTCGAGGTCGGGGGTCGAGGAGAATTGGATGTCGGCGTTGGAGCTGACGGTCTGCACGCCGGGGGCGATTGCGCCGACGATGTAGCCGGTGGTCCAAACGTTTGACGAGGTTCCGCCGTTGGCAATCACCGAGAGGGCTTGATCGACGGTGTAGGGATTGTCTTCCGCGCCGGGGCCTACGGTCGGGTTGCCGACGTTCATGCAGCCGTTGCGGTCGATGAGCAGGAGTTGCCAATTGCTGTTGAAATAGCTGAGAATACCGACTACGTCACATTTGCCTTCGGGGAGGACGGTTGCATAGAAGTTTGAGTAACCGCTGGTGCGGACGGTGAGCGTCTGTCCGTCGGAGAGGGTCAACGAGCGGCTGACGGTTGTCTTATATGAGGCAAATGTTTCCTTGCCGCCGTCGACAAACGAGCAGTTGTTGAATCTCACGAGTCGGCTCTGCCACTTGCGGATCACGTCGTCCCCACCGGTCAGTTCGGAGAATGAGTTGACGGTGATGGTGTCGACTTCCGCGAGATTCGGGTCGCCGTTTTTCTGACTGTGAGCCACAAATTCATTATAAGCCATGAATGTGGTCTGTGCGCCGTAGATTTCAGAATCGTCGGGCGAACCGAGCTGTTGGAGTCCGGCATATTTTCCGATTGTCATGCCGGTAAGGTTGACAACAATTTCCTGACCGCGACGATATTGATTGCACATCGAGTTGGCGTTGATGCTCATGGCAAGCGCGCCGGTTTCGTCCTGAATGACGAGCGATTTGTAGATGTTGCCGGCAGCGTCCGATGAGATCACGCGACCTTTGACGAGGACGTTCTTGCCTTCTTCGGTCGGTTGGATGGTCTTATAATAGTTGTCGGCGTCTTCCCAATATTCGGTCTTGACGTCAATGATTGATTTCAGCTCGTAGTTGTCGGCATCGCCGAGCCACGACGATTCGGGCGTCGCCATTCCGGGAGCGTCAAAGTCGTCCTGACACGCTGTCAACGAAAGCGTGGCGGCAAACAGCAGGCTGATATATGTTTTGAAATTCTTCATATTTCTGATTTTTACTCACTGATTTTTACGTTCTTGATTTCCCAAGTGTCGGCACCCGTTGTGTCCGAGCCGTATTTGAAGCCGATTTGAATCTTCTTGCCGGCAAAGGCGGAGAGGTCGATGTCGCCCGACGATACGAATGTCCACGAGTCTGATTCGGGCCATGTCGGAACGGTCAATTCCGTCCATGCCGATGCGCCTTCCTCGCGAACCACGGGGCAGCAGAGGCTGCGGAGTGTGGTCTGGAACTTGGCGGCGTGGTCAAACGAAAGTTTTGCCGACTTGCGAGCTGACATATCGATGACGGGCGAGATGGCATAGGCTTTCGCTGCGTGGGCTACGTTGCTGACAAAGGCACTTGCGTTGAGATAGTGCTTGCCGCTATATTCTTTCCATGACCAAATGGTCTCGACTCCGTCGGCACTGTTCGATTCATAAGTCCAATCGATCGACGTTGCGTCCTCGCCAAGCGCGTTGAAGAACGGTTCGCCGGTCGTCGGGGTGTCAGGGGTGTCGGGTGTGTCGACAAATTCAAAGCCGTCGATGCAACCGCTCTCCGGGTTCATGAACGAGAGTTGCCACTTGCCGTTGAAATATCCGAGGATTGCAACGATCGAGCCGTTGCCTTTCGGAAGGACTTCGGATGCAAAGGTCGATTTGTTGCTGGTGCGGACGTCGATTGTCTTGCCTTCGGCGTCTTTGAGCTGACGAGTGGTGGTGCCGGTCTGTCCGGGGGTGTCGCTCCATTTGAGTGAGCCGCCTCCAACAAACGAGACGTTCTCCATCTTGATCAACTGACATTGCCATTCGATGAGAGCATCTTTGTTGCCGATATTACTTTGGAGTTCGCCGAGGGTTACGACTTTGGGCGTAACAGTTTCGGCTGTCGGCAACCCGTTGCGCTGGGCACGCACGAAGAATACATCCTCATCCATGCCGCCGACACCGCCATTGTATTCGGCGCCGATCTGCATCTGAGTGCCGTAGCCGCCGACGAGGAGTCCGGTCACGTTGATACGCACGTCCTGACCCATCGGGTAGCTCTCATAGATTCCGCTGCCGTAGACACGGATGTCGATAGCAGAAGTTTCGTCGCGGAGATAGACGTGTTGATAGACGTTGCCATCCTCATCCGACGAGATGATGCGTCCGCCGAGGATGATGCTGTCGCCGTCGGCATTGAGCGGAATCACGGCCGACGAGTTGCTTTGGGCAACGTCCCAAAACTGTTGTTTGAACTCCGCTATCGTCATGTTGGCTTCGTAGGTCGCTTCGGGAAGTATCACCGGCGGACGATCGAAGTCATTGTCGCAACTCGCGAATCCGAGCGAAGCAATCGCGGTCATGACCGCAAAGATTGATTTATATAATTTCATCATTGGAATTATTCGTAGATATAATAATTATGGTGATCAGAAGCGGATGCCGACGTTGAGATACGCCTTGATGCCTTGGGCATAGAAGTATTTGTTGGGATACTTCGTAGAGTCGTAGTTCGTGTAGTCGAAACGACCTTGCTGATAGCCGTAGGTCTGAATCTTTTGGTTGTTAAGGAGATTGTTGACGCTCAGATTGACGTTCATCGAAACCGAACGAGTCAGATTGATCAGCTTGCCGATCGAGGCGTTGACCACGAATGCACTGCGGAGCTTGTCCTGCATAGCAAGCTCGTCCATCTTCGCTTCGAGCTCCTCAACCGAAGGATATTTTTCCCAGAGATTGGGAAGAGCTTCGTGGCGAATCGGCGAGAGATTGACGTAGGCATCGTCCATCCACGATGCGTTGACATTGAAGAACCACGATTTCGGCGCAGCCCAGTCGATGCCGACGTTGACAGCGGTCTGCGGAGTGCCGCCGACATAGAAGTTTTTGAGGTAGACAACCTGAGTCGTGTCGGGACGCATTCCGTTTTCGTAAGAGCGAGTGCCCTTCGGACGGTTTTTGTATTGATAGCGGGCAAATGTTCCTGCTGCCGAAAGGGTGATCGACGGTGTCAGTTTGAACGCCGCTCCGATTTCAACACCTTTGTAGCGGGTGTGGACTCCTTTGAGGACGTAGTTCATGAAGGTTGAATACTGGTCGTCGTAGAACGACGTGCGCTCCGTTTGGTCAAACATTTCGGTCCAGAAGCCGGTGATTGCACCGCGGAATCGACGATAGTTCCACGCATACGAGATGTCGCCCGACAGGATGCGCTCGGGTTTCAAGCCGTCGATTGCCGTGTCTTTGATACGGGGTGAGATGTAGGAGTATTCAAAGAGCGGAGCGACGGTTTCGTAGCCGGCGTGGGCAGTGATGAAGTTGCGACCGTCGATTTTATATGTGGCTCCGGCTTTGAGCGCACCGGTGTCGAAACGGTGAGTGTCGCCCTTGCCGTAGGAATTTTTGGGAGCACGTCCGTTCATCATCTTGCCGTCGCGTTGAAACTGAGTGTAGCCGATTTTCAGACCGTAGTTGATGTCCCACTGCGGGAGGGTGATGATGTTCTGAATCCAAGCGTTGCCGTGGATAGCGTTGATATAGTAGTCGTAGCCGAACGTATCGTCCTCGCCCACCTTGCGGTTGGGGTTGAGGAGATCGTTTTGCATCATGTCGGGGTCGTTGGGGAAGTCGCGTTCGCTATACTGGTCAACGTCGAGCCAATATTCACCGCCGAGGAGGTCGCGGACGGTCTTATAGTAGTGAGCGCGAGTGTAGTTAAACGCCACGCCAGCTTGGAGAGTCGAGTGGTCGTTGAGACGATGGTTCAACACGGAGTTGAACATGAAGTTGATCTGGTTGCTGTGGCGATTTTCAAGAATATATGATGACGAATGGTTTTCGGGGTTGTCGCCGCGACCAAACTGATTGTTGTAGTAGTTCGCCTGATAGAGATTGTCCCAGTTGATCTGACGGAAGCTGTCGTCGGTGCGCCAGAGATCGGCATAGAAATCGGCAGCCTCCGTGTTGCCTGACTGATTGTAGTAGCTGGGAAGGTAGCGGTAGTAGTCGGGACGCGGGTCGGGAGAATTATACCAGTTGAGAGCCGAAGTCGAATAGTTGACCGAGCGGAAAGCCGCACCGGTGTTGAGTTTGGTATCCTTGTCGGGAGTCCAAATCCAGTTGAGGACGGCAGTGGGGTCGAAAGTTTCAACGATTTTCGACGAGCGTTTCTCTCCGTTCTGCCAACCCCAGTTGGGATTGTAGAGATTGTCGCCGGTCAGACGATAGGCCTCCTCGTAGGTCGCCGAGTTGGTTGCTCGCTGAGTCGGTGCGCCCCAGACGGTCAGGTTGAGCGAATGTTGCTGATTGAACACCTTTTCGAGCGAGGCAAAGAGACCGAAAGAGTTGTAGAACGTTCCGTCGATCACACCTTCATCGGCATAACGTCCGATTGCCGAGAGCGTCAGAGCCCAACCGTTGCGGCTGAGACCGGTCGAATAGGTAGCCATGCCGCGAAGCATATAGTTGGAGTTGGTATAGGCCACCGAACCGTTGAAGCCCGGAGCGAAGTGCGACGCGCGAGTGTTGATGTCGGTTGCACCGCCGATGTTACCGAAGCCGAAGTTGGCAGCTCCGAGTCCGAGCGAAGTAGTCTTGTCGCGAAACGCGCGATTCATGCCGCCGAGAGTCGAATAGTTGAAACGTCCGCGGGCAAGGTCATTGAAACTGATGCCGTTGATGTAAGTTTCGGTATATTTCGAGTCGTAGCCGCGCACTTGGAAACGCATCGGCTGAAAATCGTAGCTGGCAGCGTTGTAGTAGACGTCGTCACTCGCGCCGGTGAGTGCGGCAATCGACTGCGCGTTGCCCTCCTCGTCTTCGAGAAGCGACTGATCGAGGAACATTTCATTTTGCTCCTCATAAAATTGATTTGCACCGCTGTAATTTGAAGCGGTCATTTTAAGATTTTCGAATTTCTGAATCTTACCGTCGACCATATCCACGTCGACCATAAGATCGTTGTAGCCGTAGGCAACAATGACGAGCAAATCAGTGCCGGGCTTTGCATTTGTGATCACGAAATCACCTGAAGGGCCGGTAGTGGTATAGATACCCTGATTGTCGAGCATCACACTTGCCCCGGTCACGGGGACACCTGTGTTGGAATCGACAACCGTACCGGCTACACCTGTCGATTGAGCTAATGACGGAAGAGTCACTGTCAATAGCAGTAGCAGAAACAGTTTTATTCTCATAAATTAATTAAAAATGGATAATATGATTGATTGGTCAGTAAAAACAATTTTTTTTGGGGGAATGGCAAGCCAACAACCGAGCTATGCCGATGGAGAGTGACAGCAAGAATTTCAATCAATGAAACCGCGCAGGCGCAGATAAGCCTTGACCAACTCGACGTTGGCCTCCATCGGAAGAATTGACGAGTCGAGCGTCAGATGATAGCTCTTTGCGTCGCCCCAAGTCTTGTCAGTGAAAAAATTATAGTATTCGGCACGCCATTTATTGATTTTTCGAGCCATGGCCTCGGCTTTGTCGCAATCGAGAGCATCGTTGCGCCCCATGATGCGCTTGACACACTCCTCCATCGGCGCATGGACAAAGATATTGACACACCGCGGATGCTCGCGCAGAATATAGTCGGCACTTCGTCCGACCACGACAAACGACCGCTCCTCAGCCTCTTGAAGCAAGAAATCGCTGATGCTCTTATAGAGTCCGTCGTCGGAAATTGTCGATGCACCCGTATAGTAACACATCGGTGTCACACCCATCGAGAAACTGAACATCCCTTGGAGAAACGTCGGGATACGCTCATCTTTCTTCTCAAAGAAATCGGGGTTGACACCTGCACGACGAGCCGACTCGGCAAGCAGTTCCTTATCATAGTAGGCAATGCCGAGCGAATCGGCGAGAGCCTTGGCAAGCACTCGCCCGCCACTGCCAAACTGACGCCCGACGGTGATAACGAAGGGGCGTTTTTCGTCGCTGTTTTTCATAAGATTATCGTTCTAATGTTATATTTTATCGAGTCTTGTGAAGGAAAATTATGGTCGGGAAGTGGTCGGAATATCCGTTGAGCCACGACCCTGATGCGTAGGTGCGCTTCGGATAGCCCGCACGCTGACCCTCGGTGTCAAAGAGGAAGTCAAAATTATTGACCTTGCAAGAGCTGTATTGCAACGACATTGAATCATTGTGTTTGAGCAATGTTCCGGAGACAATAATCTGATCGAAGAGATTCCACTGGCTCTTGTAGGCAAGAGTTCCGATACCCTTGTCGAGCACACGCCACCACGGATTGAAAAATCCGTGAGGAGCAACACCTTCGAGGTCACGCTGTGCGCCAAGCGTTTCGGCACACGACTTATCCTGCGGGTCATCATTGAGGTCACCCATTATTATAACGCCTTGATTCGGACGAATAGCCCAAAGCGAGTCGGCAATATGTTTCGACAACGCAGCGGCAGCCTCGCGGAGATAGCTCGAACGCTCTTGTCCGCCGAGACGTGAGGGCCAGTGATTGACGATGACGCTGAGAGTGTCGCCGCCGAGGATACCGGTCACACACATTTGGTCGCGAGTGCGGAAAGACTCATAGCCGGGAATCGAAAGAAGGTGATTCTTAACGTCGAGCACCTTGAACAAGCGAGGATTGTAGAGCAACCCCACGTCGATGCCGCGACGGTCGGGCGAATCGTGGTGAACCACTTGCAAACGCCACTGTTTGATATCCTTTGCTCTCACGAGATCGTCGAGCACTCCCTTATTTTCAATCTCCGAAACGCCGATGATAGCAGGGCCCATCGGAGTGTTTTTAGTCACCATGTGAGAAATCGCATAGGCAAGATTATTGATTTTGCTCCAATACTTCTCGCCGTTCCACTGACGCGAGCCTTGCGGAGAAAATTCGAGGTCATACTTGCCGTTATTGTTGATCGTGTCAAACAAATTTTCAAGATTGTAGAAGGCAACACCGTAGACCAACGGCTGCTTGATGTTGTCAGACGACGACTGAGCCGACACTCCGAGAGCTGTCAGCAAAGCCAATAGCGGTAAAATTAAAATTCTTCTCATCGTAGAATAAAAACAAAAAAAGTAGAAAAGATGATGTGTTTATTTTCTGAAATTTATGCGCGTCGACCCCGTCAGCAACGGTTTGGACACACTTTCACGGTGTAAATATAGTAAATATTTCGCTTTTTACCCAAACTTTAACATTAAAACTACCGGCTCCGATCGCGACCGAAACATTAACAAATCATACTAAAATCTAAAAGAATCCAAAGGATGGCTGATTTTTTAAAGCAGACACCGCCATTTCAGTGGATTTTTGTTATCTTTGCACATAATTTCGCGAATAATTGTCAGACAGACAATAGACTCCACGATAAATCATACCATTTCGACACGAATTATTGAGAATAACATAAAAAGATACAATGGCAAAAGTTACAAAAGAAATGGCGTTGGAATACCACAGCAATCCGCGCCCCGGCAAAATTGAAGTCATTCCGACCAAACCATACGCATCACAAGCAGACCTCGCTTTGGCTTACTCTCCCGGCGTCGCCTATCCATGCCTTGAAATCAAAGACAACCCCGATGACGTCTACAAATATACCGACAAAGGCAACCTCGTAGCCGTAATCTCAAACGGCACCGCCGTCCTCGGACTCGGCAACATCGGCGCGCTCGCCGGCAAGCCCGTCATGGAAGGCAAAGGCCTCCTCTTCAAAATATTCGCAGGTCTCGACTGCTTCGACATCGAAATCGACGAAAAAGACCCCGACAAATTCATTGAAATCGTCAAAGCTCTCGGCCCGACATTCGGCGGCATAAACCTCGAAGACATCAAAGCGCCCGAATGTTTCAAAATCGAAGAACGTCTGAAAGCCGAAATGAACATCCCCGTCATGCACGACGACCAGCACGGCACAGCTATCATCTCTGCGGCTGCAATGCTCAACGCCGTTGAAATCCAAGGCAAAAAGATTGAAGACGTCCGCCTCGTCGTCAACGGAGCAGGCGCAGCTGCCGTCTCTTGCACCAAACTCTACTGCGCCCTCGGCATCAAGAAAGAAAACGTCGTCATGTGTGACAGCAAAGGCGTAATCTCCGACAAGCGCACCGACCTCAACCCCCAGAAAGCTCAATTTGCAACCTCTCGCGACATCACCACTCTCGCCGAAGCCATGAAAGACGCCGACGTCTTCCTCGGACTCTCGGTCAAAGACGTTGTCACCGAAGAAATGGTCAAATCGATGGCTCCCAACCCCATCGTCTTCGCCCTCGCAAACCCCGACCCCGAAATTGCATACGAAAAAGCCATCGCTGCACGCCCCGACATCATCATGGGAACAGGTCGCTCCGACTACCCCAACCAGATCAACAACGTGCTCGGCTTCCCCTACATCTTCCGCGGTGCTCTCGACTGCGGCGCATCTGAAATCAACGAAACGATGAAGATCTACGCCGTCCGTGCAATCGCCGAACTCGCCAAGAAACCCGTCCCCCCGGTTGTCAGCGCAGCCTACAACCGCTCCGACATCAAATTCGGTCGCGACTACATCATCCCGACACCCTTTGACCCCCGCTTGCTGACCTCCGTGTCGCCCGCCGTAGCCAAAGGCGCAATGGATAGCGGCGTAGCCCGTCGACCCATCACCGACTGGGCAGCCTACGACGAAAAACTCCGTCAACTCAAAGGCAACGACCGCAAGTTCACCCGTCGCATCCACGAAGCAGCTCGCACCAACCCGAAACGCATCGTCTTCGGCGAAGCCAACACTGACAACATGCTCCGTGCGGCAGCTATCGCAGCAGCCGACGGCCTCTGCACCCCCATCCTCCTCGGCAACGAAGAAATGATTGCTAAACGCGCCGAATGCCTCGGGCTCAACATCGAAGGTCTCGAAATCGTCAACCTCCGCCACGACCGCGAAGCAGCTCGCCGCGAACGCTACGCAAAAATCCTGTCGACCAAACACCAGCGTCAGGGCGAAAACTTTGAAAGCGCACTCGACAAGATGTTTGACCGCAACTACTTCGGCATGATGATGGTTGAAACTGGCGATGCCGACGCATTCATCGCAGGCACACGCGCTGCCAACAACCCCGCAGCCGACATCGCTCGCGAAGTCATCGGACTCCGCGACGGATTCAAACACTTCGCCGCCATGCACGTCCTCGAAACCACCAAAGGCACCTACTTCCTCGCCGACACGATGGTCAACGGCACAACCGACGAAGAAACACTCCTCGACATCGCACGTCTCTCATACGACGCTGTCAAATACTTCGCCCACGACCCCGTCATGGCACTCGTCTCCTACTCGAACTTCGGTTCAAACAACGAGGCAGAGCCTTCGATGATCCACAACGTAGTCAGCCGTCTCCACGCCGACGACCCCGACATGATTGTCGACGGCGAAATGCAAGTCAACTACGCACTCAACAAGACCGTCCGCGACGAAGTCTACCCCTTCACCCGTCTCTTCGGCAAGGAAGTCAACACCCTCGTCTTCCCCAACCTCAGTGCCGCCAACGCCGCCTACCGCATCATGCTTGAAATGGGCATCGGCGAATCGATCGGCCCGGTACAAATGGGATTGAAGAAACCCGTCCACTTCATCAGCGTCGACGCAGAAGTCCGCGACATCATCAACCTCATCGCAGTCGCCGGCATCGACGCCGCCGTTATGCAATCAACAAAAGCATAAGCTATTAGCAAAAATAAGGCTTTTATAAGACAGATAAGACAACTAAGGCAAATAGTTTCATAGTAGACCTATTAGCCTTAGTTGTCTTATTTTAATCCTATCCCTATCAGCATTCGTTGACCTATTCACGATACGCCCGAAGCGTCGATATTGATGATAAAACAGCTGCCCAAATGCGCAATAATTGGGTAACTCATAACCACCCGACAGGGAAAGGGGCAAAGGGGTTAGAACGGTTTGGCTACTCTCTCAGTAGCGCAGATGTATATCAAGCGATTAAATGCAATACGCGCGGCATCATTGCAGAATCGCCGACCTATCGTTATAAAATTGAACGTCCGGCAAATGGTTGGAATGTTAGTGCAGATGAAGCAAGAAAAAGATATGGCGAAATTTTCCGAGATTTATCAATTAAATATGCGAATCAACTTAAAATACACTATAACTCGGATGTGTTAAAACAGCATTTTGTTTTGAAACAATTATCCAAAGAATTTAATCTAAATTACTCATATCAAAAGATATAGGCGCAGTATCTTTATTAAATTTTTTTAATAGATTTGCATGAGTCAATATGTATTTTTCGCACTCAGAGCCGATATTATCATCGAAATAATAATCATTTGAAAGGCGACGCATTAAGTTGCGCCATTTTTCTCGTTCCGATTTGAGCTTATAATAAGTCAGAGCACATTCCAACGAAATCATGCGAGCCTGCAAATCTTCCATTTCAAAATAAGTCATAGCTTAATCATTTAGTCAGTTTATTGTTTCTTTTGTTTTTTCTCGCAGATCGTTAAATCAATCGCCAATCAATTTGCACACTATCAAAAGAGACGCGATGCCACTTAATTTCAGTCTCTCGCGAAGTCATCGACGCAGCACATCCTTCAACGATAGTTTTGCTTACCCGAACGAGCAGCTTGAACCATCTGATCAACAGACCAATCTCCTTTGCTCCAAAATCCTTGGACGAAAATAAATGTCAAATCATATATATACACACTCAGCCTTTTGAAAAGATAATTGCCCCACTGTTGAAGAAAAGCCATAATTGATCAATAAATTTAAGGTGATAGACTATTTCCTTTTGCAAAAATTATGAAAATTCCAACCGTCGACTCTCCTGACGGCACTTTTGTAGTCATAACTGTCTGCCCTGAGGTCTAAACCACAGCCGCGACCTCTTTGAAAGCAAAAGAGCGGAGTTCGCCGGAAGGGAGACAGAGGGTCAGGATGCCGTCGGGGGCTACGGCGAGGATTCGGGCAGTGATATGCTCGCCGCCACGCAGATTGTCAACGTAAGGATAATAGCCCCCATCGCCTCGCCACAATGCAGCAAAATAGCGACGCTCCAAGTCGGCAGTCCCACGACCAAGACACTCGGAAGCAACAGCCGCATCGACTTCGCTGATGATATCCTCCGAAAGTTCGCCAATCAACGCATCGAGGTCATACACCTCGCCCGTCAACTGCCTCATCGAAACCGGATTTGGAGCATCGGAACAAAACACCGATTGATTGACATTGAGACCGATTCCGACAATCGAATGCGTGATGCCGGTCGACGTAATACTGTTTTCAATCAGTATGCCGCAGATTTTGCTGTCGCCGACATAAATATCGTTGGGCCACTTGATTTTCACATCCAACCCCGGCAAATGTCGCATCAAGACCTCGACAATAGCAAGCGAAACCGCCTCGGAGACAACAAATTGCCGAGCCGGATGCAACCCCTCGGGACGCAAGAGCATTGACATCGTGATATTTTTACCCGGCTCAGCCTCCCACGAGTTGCCGCGCTGTCCGCGCCCCGCCGTCTGCCTTCGAGTGCAGACCACCGTCCCGTGAGGACACTCATGGGCTATCGAAGCAAGGTGACTGTTGGTCGACAGGCACTCGGCAAGTTCAATCAACTTCATGCGTTAGCCACTTCGTCGGCTGTACCGACCGACAGACGACGACCGCCGTCAGGCATAACGTCGATTTTAACCCATACAGTGTCGTCGGGCAGAATGTCGGCTACACGATCGGGCCATTCGATCAGGCAGAGCGCACCGGATTCAAAATAATCTTCAACACCGATGTCAAACGCTTGTTCAAGATTTTCAATGCGATAGAGATCAAAGTGATAGATCAGCTCGGCAGTCGTGTCGGAGCGATATTCATTGACAATCGAAAATGTCGGCGAGCCGGTCGGATCGTCCTCAACGCCGAGAGCTCGGCTAAGCGCGTTGATAAACGTCGTCTTTCCCGCACCCATCTCGCCCTCAAAGGCATAGACCGTTGCGTCGTCCATCAGACCGAGAAACTCATGAGCGGCTTCGGGAAGCGCGTCGACCGACGGAATCATTATCTGTTTCATAGTTGTGATTTCGAGTGTTTGTTGGATTTTTATTGATTACCTATGCGCAAAGTTACTGAAAATTTGTTCGCTATTCACTACTTGCGACAGACAAAATTAAAATCAGGCATTGAGATTCTCACAACGCCTGATTCATTTATATATTTGTGTTGTCAACTAAGACAACGTTCGTTTTAAAGCTCGATAAGTTTTTTGATTTGCTTTTCGAGATCTTCTTTCGATTGTGCGCCGGCAAGACGGAGGTCGCGGATTTGCTCTCCGTTTTTGAAGAAGAGGATAGTCGGGATTGACATGATACGATATTGCGACGCGAGGTCGTTTTCTTCTTCGATATTATATTTGCCGATTGCGACAGTGTCTTTGTATTCTTCTGCAAGTTCTTCAACTACGGGAGCCATGCGCTTGCAGGGACCACACCATGTAGCCCAGAAGTCAATCACTACGGGTTTGCCGGAGGCAATGATTTCGTGTACGTTTTGATCGGTGAATGTCATGATAAAATATTTAATTGTTTTTTTAATTGTTTTTTTCGTTTGTGTCGACGACTCGACTCGCCTTTCGTCTGAAACAACAAGTCGACTTCGCTAATTGTTTGGCAAATTTATACAAATTTGACGAGATTAAGAAACTGTTTATAATTTATTCAGATTTGAACCTGTCATTAACAATTGCCTCAATCGTTGATTGTGAAACTGATACCCTCGTTATCCAACGTTTCGATAAGTTTGCGCGAAATGTCGATGCGCTTGTTGGAACGCAGATGGAGCGAGCGATTGATCGTCGGGTCAAAGATGCGGAACATCAGTTCGCCGCTACCTTCGGAATTTCGCTTGATTTCATCGTTGAGCAAATCTCTGATAACGGCGGTCACCTTGTCGGTCGGCAAATCGATTGTTATCGAATGAATCAATTTGCCTTTGACATCGCTCAGCAGTCGGATGTTCAAGATGTTGAATTTGACAGGCGACGATGCAAAGCGTTTCTCATAACGACCGCTGATGAGAATCGGCGTTCCGGGGACTCCATAGTTATGGAAATTGATATAGTTTTGTTCAAACAGCATAAATTCGGCACTTCCGGTGTAGTCCTCGATTTTGAGGATACCAAACTGTCCGCCGTTGCGAGCGGGACGACTGCTAAAATCAACCACCATACCGCCAAACGTCAATTCCGCCCCCTCGCTCGGCTCGGCAGCATTGTAGTCATTGTAGCCCTTGACGGTGCAAGTGCCGTAGGTCAGCTCCATGTAGTAAGGGTCAAGCGGATGCGCCGACAGATACATCCCGACGAGTTCGCGCTCGCGTTCGAGTTTGACAGCCGAAGCCCATTCCTTTTGCGGAACAATCGGCGGACGACCCGATGTCGACATCTCGGCATCGTCGCCGAAAAGCGACATTGCCGCGCTGTTTCGATCGTTTTGAAACGCCTGCCCGTAGCGGACGAGCACTTCCGTAAAGACTTCGCCACGAGGATTTTCATAGAAGAAGTCCTCACGTTTGACATCGCTGAAACCGTCAAACGCGCCGGCATAGACGAGGTTTTCAAACACTCGGCGGTTGATTGCCGACGAGGGGACGCGCTCAACAAAATCATAGACCGACTCGAACGGGCCGTTAGCCTTACGCTCGGCAATGATAGCCTTGACGACGTTTTCGCCCACTCCCTTGATTGCCGCGAGTCCGAAACGGATGTCGCCGTGAGAGTTGACACCAAACTCCGTGAAACTTTCATTGATGTCGGGCCCGAGCACGGAAATTTTCATGCGCTTACACTCGTCCATGAAGCCCGTGAGCTTGGTGATGTCCGAACGGTTGCGCGTCAGGACGGCCGCCATGTATTCCGACGGATAGTTGGCTTTGAGCCATGCCGTCTGAAACGCAACCCACGAGTAGCAGGTGGCGTGAGATTTGTTGAATGCATATGACGCAAACTTCTCCCAGTCAGCCCAAATTTTTTCGAGCACCTTCGGATCATGACCGTTAGCCTGTCCGCCTTCGAGGAAAAGCCCCTTCAACTCGTTCATCTTGTCGATGAGCTTCTTACCCATAGCCTTTCGCAGCGTGTCGCTCTGACCGCGGGTGAAGTTTGCGAGCAGTCGCGAAAGGAGCATGACCTGTTCCTGATAGACGGTGACGCCGTAAGTATCTTTCAGATATTTCTCCATGATGGGAATATCGTAGATGATCGGGCTTCGACCGTGTTTTCGGGCAATGAAGTCGGGGATATATTCCATAGGGCCCGGACGATAGAGGGCATTCATGGCTATGAGGTCCTCGAACGTCGAGGGTTGGAGTTCGCGGAGATATTTCTGCATACCGGCGGATTCAAACTGGAATGTACCGGTCGTATGTCCCTGACAATACAGCTCGTAGGTCTTCGGGTCGGTTATGTCGATGTTGTCAATGTCGACATCGACACCACACGTCTGCTTGATGTTTGAAATCGCCTCCTTGATGATCGACAGAGTTTTCAACCCGAGGAAGTCCATCTTGATGAGTCCGGTGTCCTCGATAATCGAGCCTTCATACTGAGTGACGATCATCTTATCGTTTTCCTTCGAATCGACACTCTTGTCAACGGCGGTTGCGACGGGCACCCAATCAGTGATCGGGTCGCGGCAGATGATGACACCGCAGGCATGGACGCCGGTGTTGCGGACGTTGCCTTCGAGTCGGCGGGCATATTCGAGCGTCTCGCGGATGAGCGGGTTCGTCGAATTTAATTCCGCAGAAAATTCCGGGACGTATTGATAGCAGTTTTTAAGATTGGTTTTCAGCGTCTTTCCGTCAGGGCCGTCGGGCATTCGCTTGGGGACGAGGTTGGCGAGACGGTTGCTCTCGGCAAGCGGCAATTGCTCGACGCGAGCCACGTCTTTGATTGCCGACTTTGCAGCCATCGTGCCAAACGTGATGATGTGGGCCACCTTGTCCTCGCCGTAACGCTCCGTCACATAGTGGAGCACATCGGCACGGCCATCGTCGTCAAAGTCCACGTCAATATCAGGGAGCGAGATACGGTCGGGGTTCAAGAAACGTTCGAAAAGGAGGTCATATTTGATCGGGTCGACCTGCGTGATACCGAGACAGTAGGCAACGACGCTGCCGGCTGCCGAACCACGTCCGGGGCCTACGCTGACACCGAGTTTGTTGCGAGCCGTGTTGATGAAGTCCTGCACGATAAGGAAGTAGCCCGGGAAACCCATCGTCTTCATTATATACAACTCGAATTTGATTCGCTCTTCGAGTTCGGGGGTGAGCGGCGAGCCGTAGCGACGCTCCGCACCCTCGTAGGCAAGTTTCGAAAGATAGTCCGCCTCGAATTTTATGCGATAGAGCTTGTCGTAGCCCCCGAGCTTGTCGATTTTTTTCTGAGCGGCTTCGGGCGACAGCACAACATTGCCGTTTTCGTCCTGCGTAAACTCATCGAAAAGCTCCTGCTCAGTGATGCGACTGCGATATTCCTCCTCACTGCCAAACTCTGTGGGAATTTCAAAGAACGGCATAATCGGCGCATTGTCGATCGAATACGTCTCTACCTTGTCAATGATTTCGAGAGTGTTTTCGAGAGCTTCGGGCAGGTCAGGGAAGATTGCCGCCATTTCTTCGGCTGACTTGAACCATTCCTGCTTCGTGTAGCGGATTCGATTGGGATCGGCGACATAATTATTTGTCGATATACAGATCAATCGGTCGTGAGCTTCGGCGTCCTCCTCGTTAATGAAGTGGGAGTCGTTGGTTGCCACGATTTTGATGCCGTGTTTGCGCGCCAAATCGACGAGCACTGGATTGACTTTCTGCTGCTCCTCATAGACTTCGCGATTCCCGCCGGGGACGTTTGTCTTGTGGCGTTGAACCTCGATATAATAATCTTCGCCAAACGTCTCTTTAAACCACAACACTTGCTTTTCAGCCTCGGCAATGTTTCCGTTGGCAATCAGTCGGGGAATTTCACCGCCGAGACACGCCGAGCAGACAATCAACCCCTCGCGGTGCGACGCAAGAGCCTGCTTGTCGGTTCGGGGATGATGATAGAAGCCGTCGGTGTGGGCCTGCGAGACGATTTTGATAAGGTTTTTATAGCCCTTCTGGTTCTTTGCAAGCACGACAAGGTGTCGACCCTTGTCCGTCTTGTCCGAACGGTCGGTCAACGAGCCTTTCGCCACATACATTTCACACCCGAATATCGGCTTGAAAGCCAATTTGCGTTCGATTTCCTCGATTTCGGGCGCAAGTTCGTCGCGGAGCTTGTCGGCTTCGCCTTCGGGAGCTTCTTCAATCTTCTTTTTGAGATCGGCGAGCTTTCCCTTGTATTTTCCTTTCAACTTGTTGACATAGTTGAAATATTCCTTTATACCAAACATATTTCCGTGGTCGGTCAAAGCGAATCCCGGCATTCCGAGCTTCATAGCCTTGTCGACCAACCCCGTTACCGAGGCTTGCCCGTCAAGCAACGAATATTGGCTGTGGACGTGAAGATGGACGAACTGTTGCATTTGGATTTATTGTGAAAAATATCTGTGGATGTGTGGTTTATATTGTTCAAAAAGATGTCTGTTCGACGGAGCTGCTCTGCAATAATGCTATTGCAAATTCAAGGATGGTATCTTTGCCGGCAAGAGCGTCGGCTTCGATCATGTCAACGGCACAACCATCGGTCGGTGCGACTCCGGCTTCGGTGCTGTCACCATTGGCATCGAGCATCGAGCACGCCGAAAATCTGACTGCCCAACCGTTGGGGAGCTCCGACGAGTAAGGCATCCCCGATCCGCCTCCGGTGGTCGCACCGACTACGCGGACTCCCGGCAGGAGCTTCATTATCGAGACAAAATTGTTGGCGGCTGAAAATGTCGACCGATTGGCAAGGACTATGATCGGCTTGCCCCAACGAATCCGACCCTGCGCCGCAGGTTTATATGTGATTGCATACGGTTCGGAGAAGTCGTCGTGTCCCGGGCCGGTCTTGTGGGAGATATACCCGACAAGCGTCGGCTCGGTGATGAACCGCGCCACAAGTGTCTCGACGTTGGTCAACTCGCCGCCGCCATTGTCGCGGACATCTATGATAAGTCCCTGAGTCGCTTTCAGATAATAGAGCACATTGTCAAGATTGCCCTCTCCGATTGTGGCGGAAAACGAAGGATAGTAGATGTAGCCGATGTTATCGGAAAGGATTCCGAATTTCATGCCCGACGTTTGTCGATAGTTGAAATTGAAATACGATTCTTCAATCAATCGCTCGGAAAAGTTCTGTGGATAGTCGCTCCACCATTTCCGATAGTATGACGTGTTGAAGGGCGACGTGAGATTGACATGACCGTCGCGAAGCTCGTCGAGCATATCTGCGCAGACGAGAAACAGTTCTTCGCTCGTCATATCGTCGGCGACACGTCGGGCATATTTCGAGTGTAGGGCATCCCAATCGACTCCTTTTTGATTCAGAAAACAATAGTGCTCGTCGATGATTGTCCATAGAGCTTCGAAATTGCCTCGCGGATTGTCGGCATAGTCCTCGACGTTGTGACACGAGGTCGCTGCCAACATTGCTACCGCTGTCAACCCGATAAGATATATGTATGTTTTTATCAGACGTTTCATTGCTGTATTTATAGAATACTTCTTTTTACAGAGAGAGACATTCTCTTACCTACACTTTTATCTGATTTTTTCAGCAAAGTTAGCTAAGAGGTGTCCCATTTTTCGTAACACCTTTAAATTTTTTTATTAATTATTTCAGTGCTCTCCGAATTCGTCAATAGAGGGCATTGACTACTCGGGCTTTGGTCGGGATTCCCTTGCGCGGGTTGATCGACATCCACTCGCCACTGATTCCAAGCGAAAGCGAATGAGTGAAAATATGGGTCACGATGTCGTTGACTTTCGAGGAAAATATTCCGCCGTGATAACCGATGCGCAGATTCGTGTCGCCTAAGTTGAAATCGGCGGTCAGACGGTTGTCGAGCTTGAAATAATTGCCCCACCATGCTCCGTGGACGTGTCCGGAGGTGTCGCCGAGATAAATTTCATAGTAGAGTTCACCATAGTCGGGGGCGAAGAATAGTCCGCCGAGCGGAAGTGTCGGCTGATAGGAGACAGTCACCGGAAGTCGCCACAAGGATGTGTGCCACGAGGCTACGCCTGTCAGATTGACTGTCCATGCCGCCTTTGCCGATGCCGGATTGTTGCCATTGCGGGCATTGTAGAGGCAGCCGACATCGAATCCGGTCGAGCCTCCGACCGCCAAGGTCAATCCGTCGACCGACGGCAGTCGGAATTTGCGCATCATACCCCATTCGGCTGTCAGCATGAGGTTCCACATCGTTGCGTTGCGAGCCGGATTGTCGGTCTTGTCGACTCCGAGATTCACTCCGAGCTGCATCACATAATTTTCAGGGTCGAACTTCATGGCTTGGTAACGCCGATAGTCAAACCCGATGTGCCAACCGTCATATTTGAGAGGTGAAAGGTATGTGTCGGTCAGCCGTGCCGCTCCAAACTCGACCGAGTAGGCGGCAAATACCGGACGGACGACAGCGACCTCGGTGTCGCCGCTTCCGACATCCGACGGTTTATCGTCTTGCGCCGCCGTCAGCACTGTCGGAAACGCAAGCAACAAGATTATTATATTGAAAATTCGGCGTATTATCATCTATTGCAAAGTGAATTGGACTACCCGACGGCATGGCTGCCGACCCGCAGTCGGTTTGCCGTCATTCAACTTTACAAAGATAAATAAAAATCATGAGATTTCTCTCGCCCGCCTGCCAATAAAATCTCAACAGTTTTTTCAGGTCTCAGGTATGGATTCGAGGAGTTCGCCGACATTTTTGCCGAGCAACGGATGTCGCCAAGTCGGATCGAGTTCCGACATCGGGAGGAGGACGAAGTCGCGGAGGTGCATCCGCGGATGTGGCAACGTCAATTCGGGCAAATCGACCGTAAATTCACCTACCGCAATCAGGTCGATGTCTATCGCGCGGTCAATGTAGCCCCCCAAGGCGTCGCGATGGGGCGAGGGGTCGATTTCCGTCTGAATCCGCTGCAAGATTTCAAATATGCGTCGGCATTGCCCGCCGACATCTCGGAGAAAGGTTTCGTCGGCTACCGAAATCCGAACCGCTAACCCGATGTTGAGAAAGGGGTTGGGCGAGTCGAAGCCCCACGGCGGTGTTTCGATGACTGCCGACCGTCGGACCGCTCCTTCGGGAAACGACGATGAAACGGCGGCCACCGCTCGCTCGATGAGAGCTTCGCGATGGCCGCTGTTTGAGCCGATATTTATATGAATATCTATATTCACGATTGTCTTGAATTATTCAAAGCCTGTTTTTTTTCAATGCGCTGTCTCGCACTCACACACACTCTCTCATTATATATATATGGGGAAGTGTGAGTGGGGTCTGCGCTCGAAAGTTAAAGGCTCTTCTTAACTTCAACTTCTTCGTATGCTTCGATAAGGTCGCCTTCTTCGATGTCGTTGTAGCCTGCAATCGAGAGACCGCAATCGTAGCCCGAGGTCACTTCCTTGACATCGTCTTTCATGCGTTTGAGCGAGCCGAGTTCGCCGGTGTAGCGTACGATGCCGTCGCGAATCAAGCGTACTTTGCAGCTTCGTTTGATGCGACCTTCGCGGACAATAGCTCCTGCAATCGTTCCGACTTTCGAGATGCGGAATGTTTGAAGCACTTCTGCCGTGCCGAGCACTTCTTCCTTGATTTCCGGAGCGAGCATACCTTCCATTGCATCCTTGACTTCTTCGATTGCCTGATAGATGACTGAGTAGAGGCGGATTTCAACGCCATCACGCTC
This sequence comes from uncultured Staphylococcus sp., assembly GCA_964497255.1. GTDB lineage: Bacteria > Bacteroidota > Bacteroidia > Bacteroidales > Muribaculaceae > Duncaniella. Next base: position 38,504 of record CAZCCI010000009.1, on the reverse strand, counting down.
GGCGGCACGACGTGCAGCCTGTGCGGGGCGCACTTGGAAGCCGATGATGATTGCGTCGGATGCTGCGGCGAGCGTCACATCGCTTTCCGAAATTGCACCGACTGCCTTGTGGAGCACATTGACTTTGACTTCTTCGGTCGAAAGTTTGATGAGCGAGTCGGAAAGGGCTTCAATCGAGCCGTCAACGTCACCTTTGACGATGATATTGAGCTCGTGGAAGTTGCCGATGGCGCGACGACGACCGATTTCTTCGAGTGTGGTACGCTTCGCGGTGCGCAGACCGAGTTCGCGCTGCAATTGTTCGCGCTTCGAGGCGATTTCACGAGCTTCTTGCTCGGTTTCCATCACGTTGAACGTGTCGCCTGCGGTCGGTGCGCCGTTCAATCCGAGGATGAGCGTAGGCTCGGCGGGGCCGGCTTCGGTGATGCGCTGGTTGCGTTCGTTGAACATTGCTTTCACGCGACCGAAATGAGTTCCGGCGAGAATCGTGTCGCCGACGCGGAGTGTTCCGTTCTGGACAAGTACGGTTGCGACATATCCACGACCTTTGTCGAGCGACGATTCGATGATCGAACCCGTTGCGCGACGGTTGGGGTTGGCTTTGAGGTCGAGCAATTCGGCTTCGAGAAGCACTTTTTCCATAAGTTCGTCGACGCCGAGACCTTTCTTTGCCGAGATGTCCTGCGACTGATATTTACCGCCCCACTCTTCAACGAGATAGTTCATCTGAGCCAATTCTTCCTTGATTTTGTCGGGGTTGGCGGTCGGTTTATCAATTTTATTGATTGCAAATACGATGGGCACACCGGCTGCCGAGGCGTGGTTGATTGCTTCGACGGTCTGAGGCATGACGTTGTCGTCGGCTGCTACGATGATGATACAGAGGTCGGTCACTTTCGCTCCACGGGCACGCATTGCAGTAAACGCTTCGTGGCCCGGGGTGTCGAGGAATGTGATGTGACGACCGTCGGCGAGCTTGACGTTGTAGGCGCCGATGTGTTGGGTGATGCCGCCGGCTTCGCCTGCAATCACGTTGGCGTTGCGGATGTAGTCGAGAAGCGATGTCTTACCGTGGTCGACGTGACCCATGACGGTGACAATCGGCGGACGGGTTACGAGTTCGTCCTCGGAATCTTCTTCTTGCTGAATGGCTTCGACAACTTCTGCCGATACGTATTCGGTCTGGTAGCCAAACTCTTCGGCTACGATATTGATTGTTTCGGCGTCGAGTCGCTGGTTGATCGAAACCATGACGCCGATGTTCATGCAGGTTGCAATTACATTGTTGATGGGCACGTCCATCATGACGGCGAGGTCGTTGGCGGTCACAAATTCGGTGATTTTGAGCACCTTGCTTTCTGCTTCCGCTTCGATTTCGGCTTCAAGGGCGCGGTTGGCAAAGGCTTCACGTTTTTCCTTACGCCATTTTGCGCCTTTCTTCTGACCTTTGTCTTTCGATGTCAGGCGGGCAAGGGTTTCGCGTACCTGTTTCTGTACGTCTTCCTCGTTGACTTCGGTGTGGACGGGACGCTTGTTGCGCTCGCGATTGCGACCGCCGCGTTCGTTGCCGCCCTTTCCGCCGCCGTTGTTGTTGCCACCTTTACCACCGCCATTGTTGTTGCCGTTCTTTTCGTTGTCACCACCGCCTTGGTTGACTGTCTTTTCGATGTCGACTTTTCCGCCGATGCGACGACGTTTCTTGCGGTCGCCACCGCCTTGCGACGATGAGCCGGCTGCGGCATTCTGACCGTTTTTCATGCGCTCGTTGCGACGTTCTTCTTTGGTCTTTTTCTTCGGACGGGTCGATTGGTTGAGTGCCGAAAGGTCGATGTGGCCGACTACTTTCGGTGCTGTCACCTGTGCATCGGTGTTGTAGCGGAACACTTCAACGTCCTTAGTTTCGGCTGCGGGTGCTTCCTCAATTTTCGGAGTTTCGGCTGCGGGTGCTTCGGGTTTGACAGCAGGCTGCGGCTTGGCTTCGACTGCCGGTTTGGCGGCAGCAGGTTTTTCGTCTTGCTTGCGAGGCTGCTGTTTCGGAGCTTCCGCCTTGGGTGCGGGTTCAGCCTTGGGTGCTTCTTTGACGGGTGTTTTTTCGGCAGCAGGCTCTACGGCTGCTTTCGGAGCTTCTGCCTTGGGTGTGGCAGGCTGAGCTTCTGATTTCTGTTTCGTTTCGGATTTCATTTGGGGGTTCGAAGTTTCGGCGACAGGCATCTCAGCCTTGGGTGCTTCCTTAACAGGCGCATCGACTGATGCGGGAGCGGGGGCAGACGCCGGCTTCGATTCTGATTTCTCCTCGGCTTTGGGTGCAGGGGTAGAGATCGGGTTATTATTTTTGTCAAGCGAGATTTTTCCGATCACCTTCGGTCCGTGGGGGACGCTTTCGGTCTCCACGTTTGCGACTTCGGATGTCGGCGAGGATTGTTGAGCGACAGTCTTGTCTTTCGACGATTGACGCATCTGCTCGATGCGCTGACGCTCTTTGCGGTCAGGCTGGAAGGCGTCGACAAGAATGTTGTAGGCTCTCTCATCCAGACGAGTATTCGGGTTCGAGGCATCAATAGAGATGCCTTTCTTGCTCAACTGGTCAGCTAACGATTGGATAGTGACGTTGAACTCTTTGGCGGCTTGACTTATTTTTATTCTCGGCATATAAGAGGTTATGGTGATATATTTTGATTGTTTACGAGGAGAGAGTTGAGGGGGCGAAAGAAGAGCGCGAGTGCAGTCGTGTCACCGACAAGTCGGCGTCTTAGGCATTCGACTCTTCGCTGTCGGGAGTTTCCTCCTCGGCGGCAGGAGCGGCTGCGGCTGCATCGTCGTCGTCGTCGTCCTCAAATTCTGCACGGAGAATGCTGATAACGTTGTCGACGGTGTCTTCTTCAAGGTCAGCTTTGTCGATGAGCTGTTGACGCGGAGTTCGGAGGACGCTCTTGGCGGTGATGCAGCCCATATCTTTGAGTGCTTCAATGACCCAAGCATCAATTTCGTCCTTAAACTCGTCGAGATAAATATCTTCGTCGATTTCTTCGGGGGTGTCGCGATAGACGTCGATGACATAGCCCGTAAGCATCGATGCGAGTTTGATGTTCAATCCGCCCTTACCGATGGCGAGCGATACTTCTTCGGGGTTGAGGAATACTTCCGCTTTCTTTTCTTCTTCGTCGAGGTGGATGCTCGAAATTTTGGCGGGGCTGAGTGCACGCTGGATGAAAAGCTGCGGGTTTGAGGTGTAGTTGATGACGTCGATGTTTTCATTGCGAAGCTCGCGCACGATTCCGTGGATACGCGAACCTTTGACGCCGACACATGCTCCAACCGGGTCGATACGGTCGTCGAAGCTTTCGACTGCAATCTTTGCACGCTCTCCCGGGATGCGGGCTACGGCGCGGATGCTGATCAAGCCGTCGACAATCTCAGGCACTTCACGCTCGAAGAGGCGGCGAAGGAAGGCTTCGTTTGTACGCGATACGGTGATCTTCGGGTTGTTGTTCTTGTTGTCGACATTGGCAATCACGGCAAGCACATTTTCGCCCTTGCGGAAGAAGTCGCCGGGAATCGACTCGCTCTTCGGGAGAAGGAGTTCGTTTTTCTCATCGTCGAGGAGGAGGGTCTCGCGCGACCATGTCTGATAGACCTCACCTGACACCAACTCGCCTTCGAGTTCTTTGAACTTGGCATAGACGGCTTCTTTTTGGAGGTCGAGAATCTTCGATTGAAGTGTCTGACGGAGGTTGAGAATCGCACGACGACCGAAGTCGGCAAAGAAAATTTCCTTGGTGTGTTCTTCGCCGATTTCGACATCGGGGTCATCGTCTGCACGAGCGTCTGACAGCGCGATTTGGAGGTTGGGATTTGCAACCTCTCCGTCGGGCACGACTTCGAGGTTTTGGAAAATCTGAACGTCGCCCTTGTCGGGGTTCATGATGACGTCGAGATTTTCATCCGTGCCAAACATCTTTGCCAAAACGTTGCGGAACGACTCCTCCAACACACTGATCATGGTGGTCTTGTCGATATTCTTCAATTCTTTAAATTCGGCGAAACGCTCCACCATGTTGGGAGCTTCTTCTTTTCTTGCCATAAGAGATATTTATGAGAGTATTTTTATTTTGTAGTAACTTAGGGATAACACACACTATTTGAAGTTAATCACGTAGCAAACCTGCTTCGCGTTGTCGAAGGCAACCGCAATGGGTTCGGCTACCATGACCGGACGTTTTGCTCCCGGTTCCTTGACTTTTTTGACGACCTCAACCGTGAAGTCGTTGTCGCCAACGTCGGTCAAGATGCCTTTAAATTTCTTGCCGTCGCGAGTCAAGACCTCAACTTCATTGCCGAGATTCTTCTCATACTGCCCGCGCACTTTAAACGGTGCGGTGAGCGAGGCTGTGCCGACTTCAAGGCTGTAATCTTCAACTTCGCGATCAATAACTTCGTTGAGCTTTCGATTAAGTTCCGCACAAAAATCGAGATCGACACCGGTAGGGCTGTCAATCTCGACAACAATATCATTGGCTGTCGACACAGTGACATCGACCACAAAAGCGTCGGTCGAGGCGATTGCCTCTTCCACAAATCGGCGGACTTCGTTTTTATCTATCATAAATTTTTTCGGAATTAATCTGAATGACCCGATTCGGTCTTGAATTTATTATTTTCGGTTATTATTCGGCTGCCATTCGGCAATACCCGTCACTTCGTCTATTCTTGCTTTGATATTTTCCCCAACGAATTGAAATTCGATAGTAAATATAAAAACAAGGGAGGAAGCTCGTGGCCTCCTCCGTGACTTTCTGAGTGCAAATTTACGATTTTTAGCCAACCCACGCAAGCGCGACCACCTAATATAATAAGACTAGTCTATTTATTTAATATTTTTTAACTATCGCACTAATTTTTCTGTATTTATTCGACGAATATGAAAACAACATTATAAGCCTGCACCTTCATCATTACGATAGATATGACGCTTGCGACGACAAGAATCAGATTGTAGCGCACCTTGTCCTTACTTCATACAAAAAAAAAGACAACCTAACCAATCGGAATTGTTGTGACATCTTTCGATTGGTTAGGTTGTCGGAATGCGAGTGTGGTATAACTAATTTTTACCCTTATTTTCCGGCTTATGCTTTGAGGGCGGCGAGGGTTTCCTCGATCGACGCGATTTTTGAGGTTGCATCGGCGAGTTTCTTGCGTTCGCCGTCGACTACGGCTGCGGGAGCATTGTTGACGAAACGTTCGTTGGAAAGTTTCTTTTCAACCGATGTGCGGAATCCGCGGAGGTAGTCGAGTTCCTTGGTGAGCTTGGCTATTTCGGCTTCTACATCCATATTGTCAAGCAAGGGGATGTTGAATTCCGTTGTTCCGACGAGGAACGATGCTGCTGCGGGGTCTTTGGCTTCGACGGTTGCGATGCCCGAGAGGTTGCCGAGCTTGACGGCTACGGCTTCCATGGGAATCGATGCGCCGACGACGTTGAGTTGGAGAGCGTCGCGAGCGGGGATGTTGCGCTGCGCACGAACTCCGCGCACTCCGTTGATGACTTCTTTGACGGTTTCCATGTCGGCGAGGATTTTCGAGTCGGGAGTTCCGACTGCGGGCATCGAGGCATACATGATCGACTCGCCGTCGCGACGTTCGCCCAGATGCTGCCACAATTCTTCGGTGATAAACGGCATGAAGGGGTGGAGCAGACGCAGAAGGCTGTCGAAGAATCCGATTGTTGCATCGTAACCGGCACGGTCAATGGGCTTCTGATAGTCGGGCTTGACCATTTCGAGATACCACGACGAGAATTCGTCGCGGAAAAGACGATAGGCGGTCATGAGGGCTTCCGAGATACGGAATTTCTCGAACAAATCGTTGATTTCGGCAACGGCTTCGGAAAGTTTCGAGTTGAACCACTCGACTGCTTTGCGCGAGCTTTCAGGCTGTTCGATTGTGTCGTCGACATCCCATCCTTTGACGAGGCGGAAGGCGTTCCAAATCTTGTTGCAGAAATTACGTCCGTTTTCACAGAGTTTCTTGTCAAAGAAAATATCGTTGCCGGCAGGAGCTGAAAGCATGATGCCCATACGGACGCCGTCAGCACCGTAGTCGGCGATGAGTTCGAGCGGGTCGGGAGAGTTGCCGAGCTGTTTCGACATCTTGCGACCGATTTCGTCGCGGACGATACCGGTGAAATATACGTTGTTGAACGGTTGCTTGCCGACAAACTCATAGCCTGCCATAATCATTCGGGCTACCCAGAAGAAGATGATGTCCGGACCGGTCACGAGATCGGAAGTCGGGTAGTAATACTTGATTTCTTCGTTGTCGGGTTCGAGGATGCCGTTGAAGAGCGAGATGGGCCAAAGCCATGACGAGAACCATGTGTCGAGGCAGTCTTCATCCTGACGCAAGTCGTCGGCTATCAAAGCGGGGTTCTTCTCGCGAGCGAGCGCGAGAGCTTCTTCGGCGGTCTCAGCAACAACAAAGGTGTCGTCGGGGAGATACCAAGCCGGGACTCGATGACCCCACCAAAGTTGGCGAGAGATACACCAGTCACGAATGTCGGTGAGCCAGCGGTCGTAGGTGGTCTTGAATTTTTCGGGGACGAATTTAATGACACCGTCGTCGACCGATTTGAGAGCCGGAGCTGCAAGTTCTTCCATTTTGAGGAACCATTGGTCGCTCAGACGCGGTTCGGTAGCCGTGTCGGGGTTGCGTTCGGAGTAGCCCACCTTGTTTTCGTAGTCCTCGATTTTCTCGATAAGACCGGCTTCGGTGAGATCCTTGGCAATCTGCTCGCGGACGGCGAAACGATCCATGCCGACATACATTCCGGCAGCCTCGCTGACGGTGGCGTCGTCGTTGAAAATGTCGATGGTTTCAAGACCATGCTTCTCGCCGAGCATATTGTCATTCATATCGTGGGCGGGAGTGACCTTCAAGCAGCCCGTACCGAATCCGATTTCAACATACTCGTCCTCGATGACGGGAATCTCACGTCCGACCAAGGGCACAATCACGCGCTTGCCGCGCAGATATTGATTTTTCGGGTCGTTGGGGTTGATACACATCGCCGTGTCGCCCATGATTGTTTCGGGGCGGGTTGTCGCAACGACTGCATAACCATCCTCACCGACAATTTTGTAGCGAAGATAGTAGAGTTTCGAGTGTTCTTCCTTATATATAACCTCGATGTCGGAAAGTGCAGTCTTAGCCTTGGGGTCCCAGTTGACCATGCGCTTGCCGCGATAGATAAGTCCCTTGCGATAGAGATCGACAAAGACTTTGATGACGCTGCGCGAGCGGATGTCGTCCATGGTGAATGCCGTGCGCTCCCAGTCACACGACGCACCGAGCTTTTTGAGCTGGTCGAGGATGATGCCACCGTGTTTTTCCTTCCATTCCCAAGCATGGCGAAGGAATTCTTCACGAGTCAAATCGCTCTTCTTGATGCCTTCCTTTGCGAGCTTGCCGACGACCTTGGCTTCCGTTGCGATGGCAGCGTGGTCGGTGCCGGGCACCCAAAGAGCATTCTTACCCATAAGACGGGCACGACGAATGAGAATATCTTGAATCGTATTGTTGAGCATGTGACCCATGTGAAGGATACCGGTCACATTGGGCGGAGGGATCACTATTGTGTAAGGCTCGCGCGCATCGGGTTCGGAGTGAAACAAACGATGTTGCATCCAATAGGCATACCATTTGTCCTCAACGGCACGCGGGTCATATTTGGTTGCTAATTCTTCCATAGAAATGTGTGAAATATTAGTTGTTATCTTGTTTTCTGGCACAAAATTACAAAAAATAGCCGAACGCTCTGAGAGTTAGCACGGATTTTTTGTAATTTTGCACGTGGTCGGCATTTTTTTTCGAGCCGACAGCTTTCATCCGAACAATGACTACACCAACAACACAATATTTCACCCTTTCAAACGGGATGCGACTCGTCGCAAGGCTCGCACAATTGCCCGTAGAACACTGCGGAGTCATCATTGACGCAGGAAGTCGCGACGAATCCGCAGACATTCACGGACTTGCCCACTTCGTCGAACACACGATTTTCAAAGGCACGGGTAGCCACCGCGCTGCCTACATCCGCGACCGCATGGAACTCGTCGGCGGCGAGCTCAACGCCTACACCACCAAGGAAGAGACTGCTATCTACTCGACATTTCCTGCCGGGCATCTCGACCGCGCTCTGTCGCTGATTGCCGAGATGGTGTGCGACTCCAATTTTCCCGACAATGAGTTGGCGAAAGAGAAATTTGTTGTCGGAGAAGAAATCGACACCTATCTCGACACGCCCTCCGACGCTATCTTCGATGACTTTGAGGACATCATCTATGCAGGCTCGTCGCTTGCCCACAACATCCTCGGCACTCGCGAATCGCTTGCCACGTTCGACTCCACGACGTGTCGACGTTGGTTGGACGAACGTTTCACCCCCGGACGCATGGTCATCTTCTACCATGGCCCCGTCGACCCGGAAAAGGTGCACACTCTCGCCGAGCGACGGTTCGGCTCGCTGACCCGACCCGAGTCAGCCAACGACAAGCGCACAGTCCCGACTGTCAACCAACCGTTTGCACAGACCGACGACTCTCGCGATTCGTTTCAAGCCCACACGATAGTCGGATGTCGCATCCCCGGACTCCTCGACCCGCGACGCATCGACACCGCTCTGCTGACCAACATCCTCGGCGGGCCGGGCATGAACTCTATGCTCAACGTAGCCCTGCGCGAACGCCACGGACTCGTCTACGGCATCGATGCCTCGACCTCGCTGATGAGCGACAACGGCTTGCTGACAATATATTTCGGATGTGACCCTGCCGATGTCAAACGTTGCCTGCGTCTCGTCGACAAAGTCATTGCCTCAATCACCGATGCACCCATTTCAGATCGCAAACTTGAAGCAGCCAAACGTCAGTTCATCGGACAACTCACCGTCGGCTCGGTCAACTCCGAGCAGGTTGCCATTTCAATGGGGCGCAGCGTGCTCTACCGCAACAACGTGATGACCCTCGCCGAAACCATCGAAGCCATCCGTTCGATCACCCCCGCCGGGCTTCTCGAAGCCGCTGCTCCCCTCGCCCAAACCTCTCGCCTAACGCTGAAATAACACGAGGAAATCAGCGGCAACACACCATTAACCCAAGTCTTTTACTCGTTTTTCAACGTTTATAAGCCGTATTTGGGGAATTTTATTTAAATTTGTGATTGCAAAAATCACTTTAATCGAAAATAATGAATTTCAAACGTCTGTTTTTCGGGCTGTTGCTTTTGATCGGCATCGGCTTTGGAGCTAAGGCGGATACATATTTCCCTTATCCGCTGATTCCCGACTCCATCAACGTATTCCATAAACGTTGCGACTATCTCGCTCGCCACTTCTGGGACTTTTGTGACTTGAAAAAAGCATTTTCTTCAAAGAACAAAATGGAACAGGAGTTCAAAGTCTACATCTCGATTCTGAAAAATGCAAGTCAGGATTCGGCTCTCGCATCGGTCGAACGATTCAACAAAAAGTTGGAAAAGCAACCCAAGGATTTGCTTTTCATTGCTGAATGTGCTGAAAACATCCTCTATGGCGACACTGCCGAAGTTTGGATCGACGAGCTATACCTGCCGTTTGCCAACGCCGTAGCCTCAAACAAACGCATCGACAAAGCTTCGAAAGCCCGCTTTGCTCACCAAGAAAAATTGTTGCGCAATTCACTCCTGCGCTCGCCCGCGCCGTCGCTCCCCTACACGACTCGCGAGGGTTTGGCCGGGAATCTCGACAATGATTCAGCCGAAGTAGTCGTCATCTACTTCAACGACCCCGATTGCAGCGACTGCAACCTTGCCCGCATCCGTCTCGATGCCGACATCTCGATGACCCAACTGATTTCGGAAGGCAAAGTTAAAATCGTGTCTATCTCGTTGACCGAACCGACTGCCGAGTGGAAAGAATCGGTGGCTTCCTACCCCTCGACTTGGGTAGTGGCAGCCAATCCGGAGGCCGACATGACAATCGACCTGCGCATGGGCACACCGGAATTCTACATTCTTGACCGTCGCCACGCAATCCGCTTCAAGCATTTGACGATTGATCAAGTGCTCGACGTCGCCCGACAGCTCAAACGCCGCTAACCGGCTTCGGCAGCAGACCCGACAACGAATAGATTCCACCCACCACCGTTCCACACACTCACACAGTAAATAATCAAAGATGAAATGGTATAACTCCGCGCTCGTCAATTGCTTTGTCAAAATGTCGGGCTACACATACTCCAACCTCGCGAGGCTCTTCATGCGTCTCTTTGTCGGAGTAATGTTTCTCCAATTCGGCATCCGCCATTTGGTCAACTACTCGATTTTGCGCGACTCGTTTCCGACCGTGCTCAATATGTCGTCAGAATGTTCGCTCATCATCATGATTGTCATCGAACTCGTCTGCTCGCTGTCAATCATGGTCGGATTTTGGACTCGATTCAACGTCATCCCGCCGATATGCTCGATGATTGCAGCCGAATACTATATTCTCCACGATATGCTCCCCAACCTGCCGGTCTACGGACTCGACAGCACCGACCCCGGCTACCTGCCGATCATGTTTATCGGCATCTACATCTATCTTTTGATTGCCGGCCCCGGAAAAATCTCTCTCGACTATTTCATTTCGCTTTACATCATAGCCCAAAAGGGCAAATACGAAGAGGAGGAACTCGAAGATGTCTGATTCACCCAAGAAAATAGCAGTACTCATCTCCGGCGGTGTCGACAGCGCCGTCGCAGTCCATAGATTAAAGGAACAAGGCTACGACCTCCACCTATTTTATATACGCATCGGTCTCGACAATGGCGAGGGCGACTGCTCGGCGGAGGAAGACATCGAAATGTGTAGCTACATAGCTCGTGCCTACGGATTGCCGTTTGACGTTGTTTCGCTCCACCAAGAGTATTGGGACAACGTCATGGAATACGCGCTCCGCACCGTGCGCGAGGGTCTGACGCCCAACCCCGACATCATGTGTAACAAGATGATAAAATTCGGCTTCTTTGAGGAGCGTTGGGGTCACGAGTTCGACAAAACTGCGACCGGCCACTACGCCACCACTCATGAAATCGACGGACTCGTCTATCTCGGCACAGGAGTCGATGCCGTCAAGGATCAGACTGACTTCCTCTGTCGCATATCCTACGACCAGCTCAGCCACTTGATGTTTCCCATCGGCGACATCCCCAAAGCCCGCGTCCGCGAGCTTGCCATTGAAGCCAAACTCCCCAACGCATTCCGTCGCGACAGCCAAGGCATCTGCTTCCTCGGCAAGATAAACTACAACGACTTCATTCGCCGTCACCTCGGCGAACGTCCCGGCGCAATCATCGAACTCGAAACCGGGCGCAAGCTCGGCGAGCACCGCGGCTTCTGGTTTCACACGATTGGACAGCGCAAAGGCCTCGGACTCAGCGGCGGCCCGTGGTATGTAGTCAAAAAGAACGTCCACGACAACGTCATCTACGTCTCGCAAGGCTACGACACCGAGAAACAGTATGGCAAACTGCTCCACCTCGACGAAATGCACTGGATCACCCGCGACCCGTGGGCGGATTCACCGTGTGAAGGCGTCGAAATCAAGTTCAAGAACCGCCATTCACCCGAATTTCTGTCGGCACGACTCACCCGACTCGAAGACAACGGCTACGTCATCGAATCGGAAATTCCGGTCCAAGGCATTGCTCCCGGTCAATTCGGAGTCATCTACGACCGCGATGCTAAATTATGTTACGGAAGCGGAATCATCACCGGCCGAAACGTTATGAATATGTAGAGCCACACATCATTCCCCACACCCCTCAACTCTCACAACAACACCACGATGGAAGAACACGACGACGACAAAGTCCGCCTCAAAGTGCTTGGTCTGTCATACAGCAGGATACAAACCGGAGCCTACGCTCTGATTCTCGCTCAGGTCGGCGGCCCGATCCGTATCCCGGTGGTAATCGGTCCGGCTGAAGCCCAATCCATTGCACTGAAAATGGAAAGCATCACACCGCCACGCCCGATGACCCACGACCTCTTTGTCAGCTTCTCTCACGCATTCGGAGTGAAACTTCTCAACGTGTTCATCTATAAATTCGAGGACGGCATATTCTCGTCGGAACTGACACTCTCCGACGGCGAACGCACCGTCACGGTCGACTCGCGCACGAGCGATGCCATTGCAATCGCCATGCGAACCGGCTCGCCGATATTCACCACTCGCGAAATCCTCGAAAAGACCGGATTTGAAATGGAAATCCGCGAAACCGAAGCCGACGATGCCGGAAACTCCGATACCGATGACATCACTGACGACATCGACGACATTCGCCAAGAACCGAAGCTCGAAAACTACGCCATCGAAGAACTCGAAAAGACACTCCAACGACTCATCGAACGCGAAGAATATGAAGAAGCCGCACGCGTAGCCGAAATCCTCAAAGCCAAACGCGGCGACAACCAATAAAAAAAAGACAACCAAAACCCCTCGAAAAACAACAACTCGAACAAAATCATGGCATCCGCACGACCCCTACAAGCAAAACTCGCCCTCCTTAACTTCCTCGAATACGGAGTTTGGGGAGCCTACCTCATCTCTCTCGGCAACTTCCTTGCACGCAACGGACTCGGCACACACATCGGCTGGTTCTACACAGTCCAAGGCCTCGTCTCCCTCTTCATGCCTGCAATCATCGGCATCATTGCCGACCGCTGGGTGCAAGCACAAAAAATGCTCAGCATCTGCCACATCCTCGCAGGATGCTTCATGGGTGCAGCGTGGCTCTACTGCATGACTGCCTCGCAAATAGAATTTGCCCCACTCTTTGCCCTCTATTCGCTATCGGTCGCATTCTATATGCCCTCGCTCGGACTCTCCAACTCCGTAGCATTCAATGCACTCTCCGGAGCCGGGCTCGACACCGTCAAACACTTCCCCCCGATTCGCGTCTTCGGGACAGTCGGCTTCATCTGCTCGATGCTCTTCGTAAACTTCACGCAATTCCAGACTAACGCCAACCAGCTTATCACCTCAGCAGTCCTCAGCTTCATCCTTGCAGCCTACGCCATGACCATGCCCGCCTGCCAAGTCAAGAAAGGCAGCGACCGCAGCTCAATCGCCGACACCCTCGGGCTCAAAGCTTTCAGCCTCTTCAAGCAGCGCCACATGGCACTCTTCTTCATTTTCAGTATGCTGCTCGGAGTCTCGCTGCAAATCACAAACAGCTACGGCAACGTCTTCATCTCATCATTTGAAAACATTGCCGAATTTGCCGACACTTGGGGAGCACACAACGCCAACGCTCTCATCTCCATCTCCCAAGCCAGCGAAACCTTATGTATCCTCCTCATCCCCTTCTTCCTCAAACACTTCGGCATCAAAAAAGTAATGTTGATTTCAATGTTTGGATGGGTGCTCCGCTTCGGACTCTTCGGACTCGGCAACACGGGTAGCGGCATCTGGCTGCTCATCACCTCATGTATCATCTACGGTGTCGCCTTCGACTTCTTCAACGTCTCCGGCGGTCTCTACGTCGACAAAGAAGCCCCGAGCGAAATGCGTTCGAGCGCACAAGGACTCTTCCTCATGATGACCAACGGCTTCGGAGCAACCATCGGCACTCTCTGCGCACAAGCCATCATCAACCACAACGTCTTCTCTCAGACTCTCCCCGAAGCACAACACTCCGGATGGGTAGCATCGTGGTTCACATTTGCTGCCTACGCCCTCGTCGTTGCAATTCTCTTCATGATTTTCTTCAAAGAAAACAAGTCGCAATCCGCCAAACGCCCCGAGTCAATCTGACAAGCCGTCAACGAGAGAAAGCAAATCACATGATACAATTCTTTGCCCCCGACATCCTCACCGACCCCCAACTTCCCGAAAGCGACTCACGCCACGCCGTCAGAGTACTGCGCATGACCGAAGGCGACGAAATGCAGATTATCGACGGGAAAGGGACGGCATACATCTGTCGCCTCATCGACGCACACCCCAAACACGCCACGGTCGAAATCATATCGTCGACCCCCATGCCACTCCCGTGGAGCAACCGACTCGCAGTAGCCGTAGCCCCCACCAAACACATCGACCGCATGGAATGGCTCGTCGAAAAAATGACTGAAATCGGAGTCAACACCATCATCCCCCTCCTCTGTGACCGCAGCGAACGCCGCGAAATCAAGACCGAGCGACTCGAAAAAATTGCCATTGCAGCAATGAAACAATCGCTCAAAGCCACCCTCCCCACCGTCATGCCCATGACCCCCCTCCGAGAAGTCATCAAAATGATGCCCGACGCGCAACGCATCGTTGCCTACTGCGACCCCACAATCCCGCGCGTCGACTTCGCGTCCACCTGCCAACCCCGACGCGACACCCTCATCCTCATCGGCCCCGAGGGCGACTTCACCCCCGACGAAATCCGACTGACACTCCAAGCCGGATTCAGCCCCGTCACCCTCGGCGACAACCGATTGCGCACGGAAACAGCAGCCCTCTACGCCCTCTCCACCTGCCACATCATCAACGCAGTAAACACCCGCTGATTTCCCCATAAAAAATACAATAACCCCTCCATTTGGTTAAATCTTTGGTTAAATCTGACTCGCATCGGTCAGATTTAACCTTATTTTTTACATTATTTCAAAAAAATTTATTTACATTTGCCCCAAACAATCCTTTATTTAATACAGGCAACATTAACCAAATATAAATCTTATATTACCAGTAACATGAAAAAAACGACCAAAACTCCGTCGTTAGGCACATCTGTCCTCAACGACCGGAAATTGGCTTGTGCCGTGCTTGCTCTAAGCCTCATGGGAGGATCTGCCATGACAGCTCAGGCATCGGAAGCGGGAGGAGAGCAACCTCTTAGTGCACAGCAAACAAGTGCAACACTGCGCGTTTCAGGAACAATCGTTGACGAGAACGGCGACCCCATGATCGGCGTATCAGTCCTCGAAGAAGGCACAAAAGCCGGTGTTGCAACCGACTTGGACGGAAATTTCACACTCAACGTTCACCCCAACGCAACACTCCTCGTCTCCTACATCGGTTATAAGACACAGTCAATCAACCTCAACGGTCGCACATCGGTCAGCATCACAATGCAACCCGACGACAACGTTCTCGACGATGTCGTGGTGGTCGGCTTCGGTACAGTGAAAAAACGCGACTTGACAGGCGCAATTTCATCGGTTAAATCCGACGTCATCACATTGACCCCGTCGTCCAACCCCATGGCAGCCCTCCAAGGTCGCGTCTCGGGTCTCGACATCACCCAAACATCAGGTCAGCCCGGCGCCGGACTCAACATCCAACTCCGTGGTAACCGCTCGATTTCTGCCGACGGCACTCCGCTCTTCATCATCGACGGTATGCCCGGCGACTACTCTACCCTCAACCCCAACGACATCGAAAGCATCGAAGTCCTCAAAGACGCATCATCGACTGCCGTCTACGGTTCGGAAGGTTCTAACGGTGTCATCATCATCACAACCAAAAAAGGTCAGGAAGGTCAGATGCGCGTCAACTTCGACGCATACGTCGGCATCAACGGATGGTCGACAACTCCGACCATGACTTCACCCGCCGAAAACATCCGCACTCGCGAACTCGCCTATAAATATGGTGGCGTCGTAGCCCCCAACGACACCGACCTTGACGCTTATAAAGAAGCTCTCGCTGCCGGTCAGACAATCGACTGGGTTGACGAGCTCCTCGGCACGGGTATCACTCAAAACTACTCACTCTCAATGTCGGGCGGAACCGAGCGCACCCAAGCTTACTTCTCGCTCAACTACAACGAGAACAAAGGTCAATACGAGAACGACACCTACAAGGTCTACTCATCGTCGATTCGCATCAACACCAAGCTCAACAACTGGTTGCAAGGCGGCGTTCACGTTCAGGCATCTTACACCGACCGCAACGCTTCAAGCAGCCACCTCAGCGACGGCTTGCGTTCAGACCCCTTCGGCACGCTCTATGACGAAAACGGCAACCTCAACCCCTTCCCGCTCATCAGCAGCGCCAACGTTGTCAACCTTCTTCTTGACAACAACCAAGAAGCCTATCGCAACAACAAGAGCAACCTCCGCCTCTACGTTCAGCCCTACCTCCGCATCAACCCGCTCAAAGGGCTCACTCTTGAATCGCGCATGAGCGGCAACTTCAATTACAGCACTTCAAACGTCTACCAAGGCTACGGCTCTTACAATTTCTGGCGCACAGCAGGTGTAGCAGCACTTGATGCTCCCAAAGAAAATTATAAGACCATGACCTACGCGCAGATTACCAACTCTCGCAGTTGGGGCTACACTTGGGAAAACATCCTCACCTACAACTTCAAGCTCGGCGACATCCATGACTTCACCCTCACCGGCGTCACCTCTTGGAGCTCATCTGAAAATGACAACTCAAACGCATTCGCCAACAGCATCCCGAGCAACACGATGTATTGGACAAACCTCGGCAAAGCCGAAGACCCCAAACCCCAAGTCGGCTCAGGCTACACGATGCACAAACGCATGGGCTATGTAGGCCGTATCAACTACACCCTCATGGGCAAATACCTCTTCTCTGCATCAGTTCGTCGCGACGGTGACTCTGTCCTCGCAGGCAACCGCCATTGGGCAACCTTCCCCGCAGTTTCTGCCGGCTGGCGTATCTCCGACGAAAGTTTCATGGAATCGACCCGCGATTGGATGAACAACCTCAAACTCCGTGTCGGCTACGGTGAAACCGGTGCAGCAGGTCTCAGCCCCTACGCATCTTGGTCACTCCTCTCAACCGGACAAATGGGTCTCGGCGGCGTCATCACCAACACAGCATTCTTCCCCGCAACCCTTACAAATGCAGGTTTGACTTGGGAACGTTCAAAGAACTGGAACATCGGTCTTGACCTCGGTCTCTTCAACAACCGCATCGACCTCGCAGCCGAATACTACATCACCAACACCGACGACGTTATCTGGAATCAGTCAATTCCTATCACCAACGGCGGCTTCAACTCTTCGACCGTGTTCAACATCAACCGCAACATGGCAACAACCCGCAACAAAGGTTTTGAATTGACACTCACCACCCATAACTTCGACACCAAAGACTTCTCTTGGACTTCGACATTCACATTCTCGACCAACAAGGAAGAAGTCACCTCACTCGGAGCAGGAGCGGCTGAATACGTCAGCAACGGTAACTACACCCTCCACCTCGGCGACCCGATTCACTCATATCGCCAGCTCAAATTCGCAGGCATCTGGCAACTCGGTCAGGAAGCTGACGCAGCCGCCTTCGGCGCACGTCCCGGCGACATCCGCGTTGACATCCCCAATATGCACCGCGAAAGCGAAGGTGTTTGGGTTAAGACATTCACCGACGAAGAAGGCAATGTCACTACTCAGACCTACAACGCCGAAAACCCCTACGCCGTCAACGATGACGACCGCGTAATCATCGGTCACAACACTCCCGACTGGCAGCTCGGTTTCCAAAACACATTCACTTGGAAAAACTTCGACCTCAGCGTCTACATGATGTGGCGTCAAGGCCAGATGTTCCGCTACGAACCCATCGGCTGGTACTCCGGTCACGGCGGCAGCTTCCCCGAACACTTCAACTATTGGACTCCCGAAAACCCCTCAAACGACTTCCCCGCCCTCGACTCTACCCGCGAATGGCAGAAAGCTCCCGGCAACGAATCGATCTACTGGGTTGACGGCTCGTTCTTCAAAATCAAAAACATTACCCTCGGCTACACGCTTCCGAAATCTGCTTGCAGCAAAATCGGCATCAACAACGTTCGCGTCTACGGTACAATCACCAACCCGCTCGTCCACGCCAACAACGACATTCTCAAAGGTTATGACCCCGAACAGAATGGAAACTTCAACAATCCCCTCACTCGTCAGCTCGTATTCGGAGCTAACGTGACTTTCTAATCCACTCATAATATCATTATAGAAAACACAACAATGAAACGATATATCAAAAACATAGCATTCCCGATGCTCGCCGTGGCAGGAATCATGGCTACATCGTGTGAACTGACCGAGGACAACCCCTCCGCAGGCGATGCTACCCTGAGCGCATTCGACACTTGGGCGGGATTACAAGCCTACTCCTACTCGACGCTCAACGACGAACTTTACACCGCCTCCGACTGGCTCTTCTCATCCGAAGGCGGCACTGACCTCTGGCTCGCCAAGAGCAACGGCGACGGCTATCGCAGCGACCTCTACTATGAGAACTTCTCGACCAACAACAACTCGTCAAACAAACTTTGGTTGCAATGCTACTCGATGATCACCAACTGCAACACCGTGATCAACGAAGCCTCGAAAATCACCAACGGCGATGCCGAAAAGATCAAAGTTCTCGTAGCCGAGACGAAAGTTCTCCGAGCATTCTACAACTTCCTGCTCGTTTCAAACTTCGGCCCTGTGACACTCAACACAGGCAGTAGTGCAGCCCTCACCGGCAACATCGACCTCTATCCGAAACGTTCGAGCGAGAAAGATTTCTACGAACAAATCTTCAAAGACCTCACCGAAGCCAAAGAAGACCTCGGAGTTGAACCCTATCAAGGCAACCGCGCTCGCGTCACCAAGAAAACAGCAGCCGGTCTTCTCGCCCGCGCCTACGCTCAGCGTGCAGGCCTCGGCAAGAAATACGGCGACGCTGAAAAATACTGGCGTCTCGCAGCCGACACCGCCGAAGACCTCATCACAAACGCTTCGGCCTACGGTGCACACCTCTACACCGACATCGCCGACATGTGGGCGGATGCCAACAACCGCACCAACAAAGAAGCCCTCTTCATTGCAGCCGGTGCCGACTCCAACAACGAAGCATTCTCCAACACCATCGTCCGCAACAAACTCTTGGCTTACTCTTGCGGAGGTGTCTACACCGCCCTCTTCAACAACGACCCGACCAAAAACGGCAAATGCTACTTCTACGGTCGTCTCAATGCTCAAACTTGGGTCCCCTCTGAATACCTCATGTATTGCTTCAACCCCGAATGGGACCGTCGTTGGGAATACTCGTTCATCTATGCCTACGGCGACTACTCAATGGTTCAGCCCAACTGGTTGGCATACAACAAAGGACAGAAAAAACTCACCGACGCACTTTGCGAAACCTACGGAATCGACCAATCTCAATCCGGTAAGACCATCTATCCTTACGCCGACTGCGCAGGTGACGCATCGTCATTCGGCGGCAACCAATTCACTGCAAAGATTTGGCCCAAAGGCGTAACTACCGGCGACGTCAAAGACCTCTTGACCGTAGCTCCCTCATCTGCCGAAATCGGACAGGCAGGATTCTCAGGTTCGACCAAAGCCTACGCCGTTCCCTACCCCGTAGCCCTCGATGATAACCGTCTCAACACCGTCTTCGTTCATCAGCCCCTCTCGGCAGAAGAAAAAGCACAGTGCCAATACATGGTTGTCACACTCAGCGACCTCTACGGCTCAAACGGAATGCCCTACGGTAACGAAGTCAACGGCTCGGAAGGCGCAAATCCCCCCGCAATCGGCAACGGTCTGACAAGTTCAAGCGCAAGCCCCTCGCTCAGCAAATTCAACTGGTCGTATGACGGAGTTTTCAACAACAACCTCCAAACCAAATCAGGCGATATGTTCATCATGCGTATGGCAGAAGTCTACCTTCTCGCAGCCGAGGCCGAACAAATGCTTGGCAACGGAGCGAAAGCAGCCGACTACCTCAACGTGCTCCGTCAGCGTGCAGCACGTCCCGGTGTAGCTGAAAACACATGGAAACTCTCGACCGCCGACGAAAACACCATCTTCGACGAATATGCTCGCGAACTCTGCGGCGAATTCTCTCGCTGGGCACTCCTCAAACGCCACAACGCATTTGAAACCCGTCTCGCGAAATACAACTCCCGCGCAGCCAAGGCGTTCAAACCCTACATGTACAACCGCCCCGTATCCTCATCGTTCCTCCAAACCATCCTCAACGACGACGAATACGGCGACAACGGCTACGGACAGACCCCGACATCAGGTCTCGACGGAATCGAATAACCCTCGCGAACCTCAATTCAATCTATATGCAATGTCCTCGCTTCGGTGGAAGCGAGGACATTCATTTTTCCCATAACGACACGATACGCAACTGTCGTCAACGCTCAGCAAGAAACCGACGGAGCAAAAAGAATACCCACATAATCCGACTAAAAATCGGCAAAAATCCCACACAATCCGGCTAAAAAACGCCCCGTCTCCACACATTTCCCCGAAAACGTCCATCTTGCCGCCATTCACCCAAACTCCGTCAAATGGCAGGCAAAACGTCGGGCGGAGTGAAATTTTTCGCATTTCATTTGCCTAAGACGGAGCGAAATCACTAAATTTGCATTATTAAATCAATTTGAATTGACGAGAGAATGCAGCCAGCACTAAAAAACGTTGACAGCGTGGTAATCATACCTACCTACAACGAGAAAGAAAACGTCGCCGCCATCATCGAGGCAGTCTTTGCACTGCCCCGCCAATTTGACGTTTTGATTATCGACGACAACTCTCCCGACGGGACTGCCGAGATCGTCAAAAGCCTACAAGCAGCCCATCCCGGACGCCTCCACCTCATCCAACGGCAAGGCAAACTCGGGCTTGGGACGGCATACATCGCCGGATTCAAATGGGCTCTCGACCACGACTACGACTACGTCTTTGAAATGGACGCCGACTTTTCCCACAACCCCGACGACCTGACAAAACTCCACGACGCTTGTGCCCGACAAGGCGCAGACGTAGCCGTCGGCTCGCGCTACGTCACCGGAGTCAACGTCGTCAACTGGCCCATGGGACGAGTCTTGATGTCGTTCTACGCCTCGCGCTACGTCCGCATCGTCACCGGAATGCCCATCAACGACGCCACCGCAGGCTTCGTCTGCTACCGTCGCGAAGTCCTCGAAACCCTCCCGCTCGACGACATCCGCTTCAAAGGCTACGCATTTCAGATCGAAATGAAATTCCTCGCCTATAAATACGGATTCAAAATTGCCGAAGTCCCCATCATCTTCGTCAACCGCGTCCTCGGGACATCGAAAATGAGCTCCGGAATATTCAGCGAAGGCTTCTTCGGAGTCCTCCGACTCAAATGGTCAAGCCTATTCAACAAATACCAACGCAAACCGAACCCTTGACGGCTCGACAACAACACGCACACAACTCTCTTGGGAACAATGTCACAAACACTGCTCTACAACGCTGAAATCATCAACGAAGACCATCGTTTCGCAGGCTACGTCACAGTCCGCGGCGAGTTCATCGACCGCATCGGCGAAATGTCGACGCTCACAGCCGACGACCTCCAATCACTCATCGCCCAAGCCGACACGGCAATCGACTGCCAAGGCGCAATGCTCATGCCCGGCGTCATCGACACCCACGTCCACTTCCGTGACCCCGGACTGACCGAAAAAGGCGACATCGCCACCGAAAGCCGTGCAGCCGTCGCAGGCGGAGTGACATCGTTTGTCGACATGCCCAACACCAAGCCCCCAACAGTCAGCAGCCAAGCCGTCGACGACAAAATCAATCGTGCCGCCGCCGTCTCCGCCGCCAACTTCGGATTCTTCATCGGCGCGACCAACGACAACCTCGACGAACTCCTCGCCGCCGACTACACCCACATCGCCGGCATCAAACTCTTCCTCGGCTCATCGACAGGCAATATGCTCGTCGACAGCGACGACACCCTCACACGGCTCTTCGCCCAAACGCCCGCACTAATCGCCGTCCACGCCGAAGACGAAGCCACAATCCAAGCCGCACGCCAACGCCTGCTCGACGAATGTGGCGGCACAATCCCCGTCAGCCGTCACCCCGACCTCCGACCGCGCGAAGCCTGCGTCAAAGCCACACGCCGAGCCATCGAACTCGCACGCTCGACCGGCTCTCGACTCCACATCTGCCACATCTCAACCGCCGACGAGCTCCAACTAATCAAAGAAGCCAAAGCCGACGGCATCAACGTGACAGCCGAAACCTGTCCGCAATACCTCCTCTTCGACCGCAACGACTTTGACCGCCTCGGCTCACGCATCAAATGCAACCCAGCGATCAAAGACTCCGCCGACCGCATCGCACTCCTCCGCGAACTCCTCCCCGGAGGCTGCATCGACACCATAGCCACCGACCACGCCCCTCACCTGCTCACCCAGAAAGAAGGCGACGCCCTGACAGCCGCATCAGGAATGCCGATGGTTCAATTCTCGCTCCGCACAATGCTCGAACTCCTCGAAACCGCCCCCGAGCTCGCAGGAATCGGCCCCGAGCGCATCGTCCGCCTCATGTGCCACAACCCAGCGACACTCCTCGGCATCGACCGCCGCGGATTCATCCGCCAAGGCTACTACGCCGACCTCGTCCTGCTCGCCCCCGCGACCGACTCAGCACGCCCCATAGCCGACACAGACGTCGTCAGCCGCTGCGGATGGACACCCCTCGCCGGCACAACCCTCACCCCGAGCATACGCATGACCATGGTCAACGGCGCCCCCGTCTACTCCGACGGACAATTGACCATCGACGCCGACACCCCCGCCGGCACCCCTCTCCGATTCACCCCCCGAAATATTTAAGTAGTGGAAACAACCACCATGAACAACATATTACACAAACAAAACTAATTAACCTTTTCAAAATCATGTTAGACAAGACCAATGTCAAGACCCTCGACAAAGTTGTAGTCCGCTTCTCCGGCGACTCCGGCGACGGTATGCAGCTTGCAGGCAACATTTTCACGAATGTTTCCGCCGGGTTAGGAAACAAAGTGTCAACCTTCCCCGACTACCCGGCAGAAGTACGCGCCCCCCAAGGCTCGCTCAGCGGAGTCTCCGGCTTCCAAGTAAGCGTCGGAGTCGACGTCCACACCCCCGGCGACCTCTGCGACGTTCTCATCGCAATGAACCCCGCAGCATTGAAGCAAAACATTCGCAACCTCAAAGCCGGCGGAGTCGTCATCGTCGACATCGACTCATTCAAAGAAGCCGACCTCAAAAAAGCTCTCTTTGAAACCCTCGACCCCTTCAAGGAACTTGACATCAAAGCCCAAGTCGTCGAAGTCCCCGTCACCACAATGACAAAAGCCGCACTCGCCGACTCCGGACTCGACAACAAAAGCATCCTCAAATGCCGCAACATCTTCGCCCTCGGACTCGTTTGCTGGCTCTTTGACCGCCCCCTCGAAGGCGCACTCCGAATGCTCAAAGGAAAATTTGCCAAAAAGCCCGCAATCTACGAAGCAAACTCAAAAGTCCTCGAAGCAGGCTACAACTACGGCAACAACATCCACGCCTCAGTCAGCACATACCGCATCGAAACCGAAGAAGCAATCCCCGGCATCTACACCGACATCAACGGCAACACAGCCACAGCTTGGGGACTCATCGCCGCATCCGAAAAGAGCGGACGACCCCTCTTCCTCGGCAGCTACCCCATCACACCCGCGACCGACATCCTCCACGAGCTCGCCAAGCGCAAAGACCTCGGCGTCAAAGCCGTACAGATGGAAGACGAAATCGCAGGCGTATGCTCCGCGATAGGCGCATCCTTCTCCGGACACCTCGCCGTCACCTCAACCTCAGGCCCCGGACTCGCACTCAAAAGCGAAGGCATCGGACTCGCCGTCATAGCCGAGCTCCCCTTGGTCATCATCGACGTGCAGCGCGGCGGCCCCTCAACCGGACTCCCCACCAAAACCGAGCAGACCGACCTCATGCAAGCCCTCTACGGACGCAACGGCGAATCGCCCCTCGCAGTCGTAGCCGCATCGACCCCCACCGACTGCTTCACAATGGCATTTGAAGCCGCACGCATCGCGATGGAACACATGACACCCGTCATCCTCCTCACCGACGCATTCATCGGCAACGGCTCAAGCGCATGGCGCATCCCCGAAGCATCCGAACTCCCCGAAATCCACCCCCCGCTGCTCACACCCGACAAAGTCAGCGAATCATGGCAACCCTACGCACGCAAAGACGAAAACATGGTTCGCTACTGGGCAATCCCCGGCACCGAAGGTGCTACACACCGCATCGGCGGACTTGAAAAAGACTACAACACAGGCGCAATCTCGACCGACCCCATCAACCACGAAAAAATGGTTCTTGCACGTCGCGAAAAAATCGCCCGCATAGCCGACGACATCCCCGCCCTCGAAGTTCTCGACCCCAACGGAGCCGACACACTCATCGTTGGCTGGGGTGGCACCTACGGACACCTCCGCACAGCCGCAACCGAGCTCAACGCCCAAGGCACACCCGTCGCATTCGCCCACTTCAACTACATCAACCCGCTTCCCGCCAACACAGCCGAAATCCTCGGCCGCTACAAGCGAGTAATCGTAGCCGAACTCAACACCGGAATGTTTGCCGACTACCTCCAAGCAAAATACCCCGGTGTCGACATCAAGCGAATCAACAAAATACAGGGACAACCCTTCCTTGTCAGCGAAGTAGTCAAAGGTGTAACCAAAATCATGGAGGAAAAATAATCATGGAACAGACTCAATACACTCCCGCCAACTATAAGAGCAACCAATCAGTCCGCTGGTGTCCCGGTTGCGGCGACCACGCCATCCTCAACTCGCTCCACAAAGCAATGGCAACCGTCGGCATCCCGCCCCACCAGACAGCCGTAATCTCAGGCATCGGTTGCAGCTCACGCCTCCCCTACTACATGAACACCTACGGCTTCCACACAATCCACGGACGCGCCGCAGCCATCGCAACAGGCTTCAAAGTAGCACGCCCCGACATGACCGTATGGCAAATCTCCGGCGACGGCGACGGACTCGCTATCGGCGGCAACCACTTCATCCACGCCGTCCGCCGAAACATCGACATCAACATAATCCTATTCAACAATAAAATCTACGGACTCACAAAAGGACAATACTCCCCGACAAGCGACCGCGGATTCGTCTCAAAATCATCGCCCTACGGAACTACCGAAGACCCCTTCATCCCCGCTGAACTCGTCTTCGGCGCACGCGGCAACTTCTTTGCTCGCAGCATCGACGTCGAACTCCAAATCTCTCAGGAAGTCCTCGTCGCTGCCGCACGCCACACCGGAACATCCGTAGTTGAAATGCTCCAAAACTGCGTAATCTTCAACAACGGAATCCACAACTTCATCACCGACAAAGAACACCGCGCCGAACGCACAATCCACCTCGTCCACGGCGAAAAAATGCTCTTTGGCAAAGACCGCGAAATGGGACTCGTCCGCGACGGCTTCCTTCTCAAAGCAGTCAAAATCGGAGAAGACGGCTACACGATTGACGACGTACTCATCCACGACGCCCACACGCCCTCCAACTTCCTCCACCAGCAACTCGCAATGATGGACGGACACGAACTCCCCCTCGCACTCGGAGTCATCCGCGACGTCGACGCGCCCGCCTACGACCAAGCAGTCGAAGCGCAAGTCGCAGAAGTCCGCTCTCGCAAAAACTTCACCTCCCTCCGTGACATGGTGCTCGCCGGCGAAACTTGGACAGTAGAATAAACACTCACTGCCACGTTCCCACCCACAAAGCTCTCGCAAAGCCCACCGGCGAGCACCTCCGCGACAATTATCTACATTAATTAATATTTTCTTCCATGTCCCGCCGCACGGTCGACCTCCGACCCGCGGCGGGACTTTTTTTTCTGAGCCCCCCTTATAAAAAAAAATTGACCCCCTGCAATCGCTTCGCCATGATTGCAGGGGGTCGCATTAAGTTAAGTTAAATGTTCACCTAACATAGACTTTACGTCCCTTAGTTACTACTATCATATTATGAGCCTTCTTCGGATCGACCTTTCGACCCATAAGATCGAAACAATCATTCGCATCAAGCTCATCTGCCGAAATTTCATCAATTCCGGAGGTCGCATTTACAGTCATTTTTCCATAAATAGGCTCATTGGCGGGCACACAGGCATTGCCTGTCTTATAGACAAACTTTATGCCGTCGAGATAAACATCATATTCACCCTCCGCGAGCGACGGATCAGCAATCATACCGACCGTAAACAGCTTATCGAGAGGCTTTCCATCGACATCGTCCGAATAAAGGTCATCGTTCATGCTCGAATCGCCGATGATTTTCAGCGTAGTCGCATCCGGCATATTGCACGAAATGGCATGAGTTGCCGACGCACGCTCGCTAAACTTAATATCATCGACCATATCGCGACCCGAACGCACCTTATTGACGCTCAATCCGGCAGGGAAAACGAAGTGCATATTAAACGCACTGTAAGGATCACCCTCATCGTGCTGATACACCGTGATATAATTGACCGTAACCCCATCGGCAACGATAGTCGGGATTTCATACCAGACTTTAAGCGTCTCAGACTCCGTAGTCGTATAGATACCCGTACCCGCATCCGCGGCTACGACACCGTCAGCCACGACGACTGCCGGATCATTGTTAACAGCCTGATCGGCTGCCACGCCCGAAGCCGCCGTCATCATTGCAGCGACACTCAAAGCTATCTTTTCAACAGTTGATTTCATTTTACTACTATACATCGTGATTGTTTATGTTGTTTTGCTTCGATTAAAGTTGCGAGATAGATAATGCGCGTCGTCAAAGCATCCTGCGCATCGATCACACCGTCGGCATTGACATCCGACGCCTCCTTATTGATCCTATCCGACTTCTTGAGATAATAATTGCGGATGACGACCACATCATTGGCATCGACCACACCGTTGTCATCGGCATCGCCGACAAGCACTCCGCGGCTCGACATGAAATCCACACCGACATTCTTACGGCGATCGGCGGCAACGTCGTGGACAGCAAGCCAATAGTAGCCATACTCTTCAAGCTCGACAGGCGCAAACACCGTCGAAGCCGCGCTATCGGCTGCATAGACCAAATCGCCCGACGGCGAATAAAGCTCGATCATGCCCTCGCGGTCCAGTTTCACACTGATTGAATCGCCGCCACGGCCCGCGTAGCAATACCATTTGATTCGATTCTCCGGAAGCTCCTCGATCGTAGTCCGACCGTTGGCAATCACGGGGACATTCGTCAGCAGCTCCTTGACACGAATATCGACAAACGATCCGCGAGCCGACGACATCCGATTGTCGACATCCTTGAAGCGCATCTCGAAATTATTCTTGCCATAGACCGTCGGCTGACCGTCGACCACAGCAAAAGCATAACGCTTGCTACACAGCGGCTGCTCATCGACTTCGATATCCGCCGACAATTCAAACGGATTGACAGGCTTCGGCAGCTCAACCGTCCGGCGCGTCTCATAATCATCGTTAAGCCAATACTCATAGCCGGCAATCCGATTGCCGCCATCCGGACACTTCACGAACCACGCCGTCAGCGGCGACGCCGTCAGCGAGTTGCCGTCCGACAGAAACAGCGCAATCGAATGGATACCGTTGGTCAACTCATTGACATCCAAGAGCAATCGACACATCTCGCCGCCGTCGGCAAATTCGACCGACCCCTTGCGGACCCCGTCGATGACATAGTAGCCCTTGACAGCCGCAAGTTCGCTCTTGACAGGCGTGCGATAGAAAATCGAATTGCCGATAGCCGTCGTGGCTCCCGTCGGCGAAACAATCTGAGCCGACACCATATGAAACCCTATCGGGAGCGACAAGCAATCCAAATCCAAATCCAAAGCAAAGACTCCACCCGTCGGGCTGACAGCCGCCGTCGAAAGCTCATTGCCATCGACATAGAGCACCGACCGATACTCGACACTGTCATTCACAATCGGAGTTTTCATAAACCATCGTGAGAACGTCGACGAAAGGACTGAATTGCCCCCCTTGCCATAGTTGACATAGCTTTGCAGACAGTGCAACCCTTCGGACAGCGACGAGAAATCGACTTCGAGGTCGATCACCGCCCCCGCCTGATTGACAGACTGTTGCGCATATTGACTGCCATCGACAGCCATCATGATGGTCGCATTCGTGACATCGACCGCCGGAATTTTCAGAAACCAGCGCGAGGAAGTCGACGACAGTATGCCGTCAGCCGACCCCACATACGTATGCAGACAGTGCAACCCTTCGGACAGCGTCGCGACATCAAGCGTCAGAGCCTTAGCCCCGCCAATCGCCGGGACTGACTCGACCGTCAGCGGCTTGCCGTCGAGACCGACCGAGATTTTGCAATCGCCTCCCGCGCCCGTCAGCGGAGTCTTCACGAACCAGCGCGAGACTGTCGACGACAATCCGCTCGAGTCAGCCGCGACATACGAGTGGATGCTGTGGAGGCCGATCGACAGATTTTTTGCATCGACCTCAAACACTCCGGGGGTAAACTCCCGAGGCGTACCGAAATCGACCCAATATCGCCCGACGACCCTGTCGGTCGACTCTCCACCGGCAGCCAACGCCATTCCGCCTCCGATGCCCGACGCGACAAGCGTCGTTGCAAGTGTAAAAATCATTGAGGCTCTCATAGATTGAGATGAAATTTTAGGTTAGGAATAAAATGCGATGAGCGTGATTAATTGGCTTTCACCTCAATGTTTACTGAAAGTTTGCCTTCGGAGTCGGTTTTGGGAGCTACTTCAAATTTTGTGATTTGCGGGTTTGACAACTGTGTGGTGAACGGGAAGTGTCCGCCGTGCATACCGATTTCTGTGCCGTCGCTGCCAAGCCATGCCGTCTTGTTGGCATCGGTCAACTCATAGGTCGTCGTGCCCTCTTTAAAAATTTCAGTATCCTCGCTAAGTATTTTATTATCGTAGGCTATAACTTTAGAATCATACGTGAAAAAGTTACTCTTTGACCCTACACAGATACAATTTCTTACAACGGCTGAGCTTGCATTAATATACGAATTATAAATCAGAACACTGTTTGACATCAATCCGTAAAAGCTCAAAACGGAGTTTTTTAATGATGCTTCCAAAACGCAATTCTGAACATTCATATTTCCGGACAGAGTGTTCGTTTTCAAATACGAATTGGAAATAATATAATCACCGTCAATAATACTGCAATTATCAATAATAGAATGGAATATATTTACATATTTAATCTTGTTGCCGGAGGAAAGAGTTTGTCCGCGTAAACTATTAATCTTACACTTTGCTAAAATCGGATTGGTTGTATTATTTATATTTACTATTCCCGTGAAATATATACCCTCGGCAGTAAATTGATGAATACTGTCATTCGCCTCGTTTGTTTTCAAAGAAAAATTACCCAAAACGATGGTCAGATTTTCATCAAACATCATTCCGGCGCCGCGAATGGTTATATTTTTCTTAATGTCGCCCGGCGAGTTAAAACCTCCGGACGAAAGAGTGATAACGTCGCCATTGACAGCGGCGGCGTATGCCTCTTTGAGAGCATCAGCCGAATAAAAAACTGAAACTTTACCCTCATGGCTTAGAGTGGCAACGGTCGAAATTTGAGCCTTGGCGGAAAAAGCAAACGCCATAACAACTGTCAGGAGTAGAAATAATTTTTTCATCGTGGTGTTTAAAGATGATTGGTTATTGTCCTGACTACCCCAAGAAAACAACTAAAAACGATCCGTTAATTAAAGAATATGCCGTCAGAGACTAAAAAAGAAAGACGTGGGTAGTCTGTTACCGTTGCTCGTCCCACCCACAAAGGCTCTCGCATCTGCCCATCGAAATAGTCCGAGCAACGCAGAAGCCCACGCCGATATGTTTTTTTTTAGCCGATGCGACCGAATCGCATGAGGAGGTCACACTGCCACACACGCTCACCGCTTCAATCACAATCGTCATTGTAACTGCATATCCATGGACATCTATCGTTGCCTCATTCCTGATTTCGATTTTAGAGAATTTGCGAGATTCTTGTGAGTCAAGAACAAAGCGTTTGATAAACGCCTTCCTAATAAAATGTCTTATTTCAGCAACCCCCTCACCCCAACCGGCGGCATGGCTATTCTCCCCCATACCGTCACGTAATCGGCGTAGTTGACTTGCAGTGGCAAAGATAGTGAATAAAATTTGTATATTCCAAAAAAATTTCATCATTTCGAGCGAATTTTTCAGAGGGCGTGTCAAATACGCCACCTCGATTAACTTTCGTTTGCATTTCAAGTACAAATTCCGCGTAAATTAACGCAAATTCGCTATATTCAATTAAATTAAAGTATTTTTCACATTGCGGCGAGATTTTTTTAATAAAAATAATTTCACATTCGGAAAAATAGCAGTACTTTTGAGGACTCAAAATGGCTATTTGTGCCCGATTCGGTCGCATAGACAGCCATATCCAATTGAAAACCAAATAAATAACCTTAATAATTAGCTATTAATTAGTAAGCATTCATCATGACTACATCTACTGTAAAACCCGCCAACGGTAAACTTGGCGTTCTCGTAGTAGGCCTTGGAGCAGTAACCTCCACATTCATGACCGGCGTCCTCATGGCACGCAAAGGTCTCGCAAAGCCCGTCGGCTCAATGACTCAGTATGACAAGATCCGTGTAGGCAAAGGCGCAGACAAAAAATATCTCCACTATAAGGACATCGTCCCCATGGCTGACCTCAACGACATCGTCTTCGGCGCATGGGACGTTTATCCCGCAAACGCTTATCAGAGCGCAATCTACGCAGAAGTTCTCAAAGAAAAAGACATCGAACCCGTTAAGGACGAACTCGAACAGATCGTCCCCATGAAGGCAGCTTTCGACCACAACTACGCTTCTCGTCTCAACGGCGACAACGTCATGGTCGGCAAAACTCG
Organism: uncultured Staphylococcus sp.; assembly: GCA_964497255.1. Lineage (GTDB taxonomy): Bacteria > Bacteroidota > Bacteroidia > Bacteroidales > Muribaculaceae > Duncaniella. The sequence goes on along the minus strand of CAZCCI010000009.1, from coordinate 7,719 downwards.
CTGGGAAATGGCTGAGCAACTCCGCGAAGACATCCGCAACTTCAAGAAAGAAAAAGGCGTTGAGCGCGTAGTAGTCCTCTGGGCAGCTTCAACCGAAGTTTACGTTCCCGTCGACGAAAAAATCCACGCTACCGTCGCTTCTCTCGAAGAAGCAATGAAAGCTGACGACAAGGAACACGTAGCTCCCTCAATGTGCTACGCTTACGCAGCTCTCCAAGAAGGCGCTCCCTTCATCATGGGTGCTCCCAACACCACTGTCGACATCCCCGCAATGTGGGAACTCAGCGAAAAGACCGGTATGCCCATCGCCGGCAAGGACTTCAAGACAGGTCAAACCCTCGTGAAGTCAGGTTTCGCTCCCATCATCGGCACTCGTTGCCTCGGCCTCAACGGCTGGTTCTCAACCAACATCCTCGGCAACCGTGACGGTCTCGTGCTCGACGAACCCGCAAACTTCCGCACAAAAGAAGTTTCAAAACTTTCAACCCTCGAATCAATCCTCGTTCCCGAAGATCAACCCGATCTCTACGGTGCTAACTGCGGCGGCGCAGAAGAAGGCGGACATCAGGGCTACTACCACAAGGTACGTATCAACTACTATCCCCCGCGCAACGACAGCAAAGAAGGCTGGGACAACATCGACATCTTCGGCTGGATGGGCTACCCCATGCAGATCAAGATCAACTTCCTCTGCCGCGACTCTATCCTCGCAGCTCCGCTCTGTCTCGACCTCGTGCTCCTCAGCGACCTCGCTGCTCGCGCCGGCCGTCGTGGCATCCAGCGCTTCTTGAGCTTCTTCCTCAAGAGCCCGATGCACGACTACACCAAGAACGAAGTTCCCGTCAACCACCTCTTCCAGCAGTACACCATGCTCAAAAACGCTATCCGCGAAATGGGTGGCTACGAGGCTGACGAAGAAATCGACTAATCGATCATCCATAGATATAGAGACTAATCTAAGTAATTAATCTGGAAGAATAGAACATTCACTAATTTCTCACAAAGAGGCTTGTCGCGACGACAAGTCTCTTTTTTTTGCACCGACAAAAAAAAGAGAGGAAAGAGCTACAAAAGAGCGTCGATAAATTAATTCATATTTCATATTTGAATGGTTATTAAAATGTTAATATCTTGAATTACAATTAAATTTGACCATCGAAAATTTGTGACTTCTGATTTATGGTCGTTAATTTGCGAATCAATAAGTTTTTAAAAATCCATGATACGTTCAATTCCCAACCCCCCAATGAGCCGAGATGATGTCGCTCGCTTTCGTTGCAACTTGGAGAAACATCTCCGAGGGGATTTCAGTACGGAAGAACGACGTCAAATCGAAGAGCGCAAAGCTCGCACCGAAGACATAACCAAACGCATAATAGCTAATTGCGGTGGCAAAAATCCGATTCTCGGATATTAATTTCCAAATAAGACTAATGACCGACGCAGACTATGAAAATATGTCGGCGTTTTCATGTGGAGTAAAGGAGCTTGATGATTTCTTTCGGTTTGAAGTTAGAGAATGTGTCAATCGACACTATCTGTCAGCCTATTGTGCATCTACCGACTCCGGCGAAATCATCGCTGCATTCACGCTGATGAATGACGCTCTGATGATCTCCGGACAAAGCGAAAAAGAGGATTTCATCGACGACTTGAAATACGAGACGAATGAAGACTCCGTAGACTTCTTTAATCGACAGACATCATATCCCGCTATCAACATCTGACATCTCGGCATCGCGACAGACTTCCAATGCCACGGCATCGGAATGGCAATAATTGAGCTCGTGGCTGACACATCCACTAAATATCGCCAAGCAGGATGCCAGTTCATAACCGTCGACGCTCTTAACAACAACAGGGCTATTCGCTTCTATCTGAACAACTTTTTCAGTTTCCAAACAAATAGCGATTTATATTCGAGCACTCGACGAATGTATCGGATTTTATAGTCCGATCCGACAACCAATCAATTGACAATCACGGGCAACATCTATGAATCCGACCGACAATTCACGCCGGGACGGAGAGGTCGGCGTATTCGGTCGCGGCGGGGAAGCAGGGGCAGGCTTTGGCGGCAAATTCATTGTGGGAATGGACGGTAGAACCGGGATAGCGACGACAGAGCGAGCCGACGAGCCGACGGAGCGACTTGCGTTGCTCGGCTGTCCGCGTGTCGGAGGGATTGCCGTCGGCATCAAGCCCGCCGACGTAGACCACGCCGACACTCTCGGCATTCTCGCCCTTGCAATGCGCTCCAATCTCCTCAATCGGACGACCGACGGAGACACTGCCGTCAAGCCCGACGACGTAGTGGTAGCCGATGCAACGGAATCCGCGCGCACGATGCCACGCATCAATTTCAGCGACACTCACTCGGCGACCGACTCGGGTCGCCGTGCAATGAACAATGATTTTTGTGATTTTTCTCATAGTAATGTTTCAGATGTTTTTTGTGTGTTTTTTATTGATTTCCAATTTCTTAAACCTTTATTTTTCATATCTACGAGAGGCTATGCAAACCCCTCGGTCAACTTTCGACGCTGCAAAGATAATACAAAAATCAGCCGAAAAGGTGCGATAATGTCAAAGTCGGTAATTTTTTTTTCGTTAGGGCATAAAAAAAGCGTACCTCGCCTCACGGTGAAGTACGCCGAAGAAAACTTTCTTATATATATATGAAACAAAGTATTTCCTTGATTTGCAATCAATCGCTCGCGCCGACGCGAGAAGGGGCAATTTCAATGCCTATCTGCTCGATGCCCCGAAGGGTGTCGACCCTCATGATGTGGCGGACGACGACCGGGCGGGTCACGTCGACGACAGCAGTCGGCTCGACGGTCACTTCACGCTGATAGGACGCTCCGAAGCCGCTTCCGAGCCAACGCCCGTAGACATCGGCAAGGCGAATGTTGACCGTGTCGCAGACGGCGAGATTTTGCTCGGAGACGTAGGTCATCTCAACCCAAAGGTTGGAATAGGCATAGTCGTTGCCGTGGCGGAGAGCCACTTTGACGGCAGCCGTGACGAGCGAATCGTTGTCGACGATAGTCGTGTCGATCGGCAGGAGCGAAACAGCGTCGGCATACGCCCATCCCGCCGACGGAATATCAGCCCAACGGCTGTAATCACGCCCGGAGTTCGTACACGCCGCAAACATTGCGCTGAGCAAGAGCAATATGCCAAGCAATCGTGACGACATCATTATTCCTTTGTAGTCGCAGGCGGGTTAGGGTCGCGGAAGGCTTTCGGGGCGCGGTTGGGACGACGCTGCTGATTGCCTCCGTCGGGAGCCGAGGCTCCGCCACCATTATTATTGTCACCTCCGCCGTGGTTCTGACCGCCTTCGCCGCCTCCATTGCCTTGCTGTGGCTGCTGCTGACGCTTCGGACGGTTGTTTTTCGGACGTTGTTGCTGCTGCTGACGGCGTTCGCCCTGCTCTTGGGGCTGCTGCTGACGACGACGCTGCTGCTGCGGTTGCTGCTGCTCGCCGCCCTTAGACTGCACGGGCTGCTGCACGCTGGGCGCATCGGCATTGCCGGCCGCCGACGGCTGCTGACCTTGCTGACCACCCTGCTGCTGGCCTTGCTGACCGCCTTGCTGCTGACCTTGCTGACCACCCTGCTGCTGGCCTTGCTGACCACCCTGCTGCTGACCTTGCTGACCACCTTGCTGCTGACCGCCCGACTTCTTTTTGCGCTTCTTTTTCTTTGACTTGTCGAAACGAGTGAGGTCGTCCTGCGACGCGAGGTCGAGAGGCTTCGACTTCCCACCCTGCTTCTCCGAGCCTTCGCGCGCCAAGTTCTCGGGCTTCTCGCCGCGACGGTTCATCTCGATGACTTCAAAGGCTCTCGCCGCGTCGATCGTGACGAGGTTGACAGCCATCTGCTTGTCGGTCGAATAGGTGATTTCTTTCTTGAATATGTCGGTCTTGAAGTGGAAATAGGTATTGTCGAGGGTTTCGAGCCTGATTTCCTTGCCGGGCATCTGACGCGAGCTTTCGACGTAGGTGTCCACCTCAAAGTTGAGACAGCATTTGAGTTTCGCACACTGACCTGCGAGTTTCTGAGGATTGAGCGAGATGTCCTGATAGCGGGCGGCACTCGTCCCGACCGAAACAAAGTTGCTCATCCAGCTTGCGCAGCAGAGCGGACGACCACACGAGCCGATGCCGCCGATGCGCCCGGCTTCCTGACGCGCTCCGATCTGCTTCATCTCGATGCGCACCTTGAAAGCGTCGGCAAGCACCTTGATGAGCTGACGGAAGTCGACGCGCTCGTCGGCTATATAATAGAATATAGCTTTGTTGCCGTCGCCCTGATACTCCACGTCGCCGATCTTCATGTTGAGATTGAGCGACTCGGCAATCTTGCGGGCACGAATCATCGTGTCGTTCTCGCGCGCCTTTGCCTCCTCAAATTTTTCGAGGTCGGCAGGCTTCGCTTTGCGGAACACGCGACGGATTTCAGCGTCGGACTTGACGTTGGCGCGGCGCATTTGAAGCGCAACGAGCTTGCCGGTGAGAGTCACCGTCCCGATGTCGTGACCGGGCGATGCTTCGACAGCCACGACGTCGCCGGGAGCGAGATCGAGGTTGGTCGAGTTGCGATAGAAACCCTTGCGGGTGTTTTTAAACTGGACTTCGACGATGTCAAAGTCTGTCATGCCGCCGGGGATGTCTTCAAGCCAGTTGTAGCAATGAAGTTTTCCGCGAGGGCAACGACAATCTTTATCTTCCATAATCCGGCCTCCTCCCTTTTACTTGGCGAAGCTGACCGAACGAGTCTCACGAATGACGGTGATTTTAACCTGTCCGGGATATGTCATCTCGTCTTGGATTCGACGAGCGATTTCACTCGAAAGTTTCTCGGTTTCAACGTCGTCGATCTTGTCGGCACCGACAATGACGCGGAGCTCGCGACCGGCTTGGATAGCGTAGGTCTTGATGACGCCGGGATATGAGAGGGCAAGCTGTTCGAGGTCGTTGAGACGCTTGATGTAGGCCTCGACGATTTCACGACGTGCGCCGGGGCGTGCGCCTGAGATTGCGTCGCAGACCTGCACGATCGGGGCGAGGAGCGAAGTCTGTTCGATTTCGTCGTGGTGTGCGCCGATTGCGTTGCAGATTTCCGGTTTTTCCTTGTATTTCTCAGCGAGTTTCATGCCGAGAAGTGCGTGGGGCAGTTCGGGCTCTTCGTCGGGCACTTTGCCAATGTCGTGGAGCAAGCCTGCGCGACGTGCCTTCTTGGGGTTGAGACCAAGTTCCGACGCCATGATTGCACAGAGGTTGGCAGTTTCGCGCGAGTGTTGGAGCAGGTTTTGACCGTAGCTCGAACGATACTTCATCTTGCCGACCATACGGATGAGATCGGGGTGCAAGCCGTGGATACCGAGGTCGATTGCGGTGCGCTTGCCTGTCTCGACGATTTCTTCTTCAATCTGCTTGCGCACTTTGGCCACGACTTCCTCGATGCGTGCGGGGTGGATGCGGCCGTCGGCGACGAGCTGATGGAGGGCAAGGCGGGCAATCTCGCGACGGACGGGATCGAAGCCCGAGAGGACGATTGCTTCGGGGGTGTCGTCGACGATGATTTCGATACCGGTAGCGGCTTCGAGCGCACGGATGTTGCGACCTTCGCGACCGATGATGCGACCCTTGATTTCGTCGCTGTCGATATGGAAGACTGTCACCGAGTTTTCGATGGCGGTTTCGGTTGCAAGACGTTGAATCGACTGAACGACAATGCGTTTAGCCTCCTTGTTGGCGGTCATCTTCGCCTCGTCCATGATGTCGTTGATATATGCGCTTGCAGCAGTCTTGGCTTCGTCTTTGAGCGAGTCGATGAGCTTTTCCTTGGCTTCTTCGCTCGAAAGTCCGGAGATGTGTTCGAGTGTATCCTGAGCGGTGCGACGCAGGCGGTCAAGCTCTTCCTTGCGCTGCTCGACCACTGCGATCTGAGCTTCGAGGTTCTGACGAGTCTGCTCGTTTTCGTTGCGAGCGCGAGCGTTCTCGCTCTGCTGCTGATTGAGCTGAGCCTGACGCTGCTTCATCTTTGACTCTTCGTTTTGTATGCGTGAAAGACGCTGATTAGCCTGCTTTTCGGCTTCGGTTTTGATTTTCAACTCCTGCTCGCGGGCTTCGAGGAGCTTGTCTTTCATGATGACTTCTGCTTCACGGTTGGCATCTTCGATAATCGTTTTGGCACGCGAACGAGCCGTGGTGCGCTGCACCGCAACCAAAATCGCGATTCCGATAGCTGCTCCGATGAGAGCTGCACAAATGTAGAATAATATAACCATAAGGTTAGCGAATAATATGATAAATATATATAATAAAAAATGCACGTGTCAACCCCCTCGGACGGATAACCGACGCGACTATCGGTCAGACGGGAAGTCTCGACCGCAGTCCCCGACGGCAAGCCTGAAAGTTGAGCGTGCGTGAACTCTAAAATTTCTATGATTTATTCCCGACGGCGAAGCTGTCGTCACGACTCTCTTGTCGTTGCCACGTTGTCGGGCATAAGGTCAAAAAGCATCTTATCGAAACTTTTTTCCAGCCCTGCGAGAGCCTCGTCGACCCTCGCCGATGTGTCTGCGGCGGTGAAATATAGCTGGGCAAACCTGAATGTTACCATCGCCAATATCTCTGCCGAGGATTTATCCTTGAATCCATCCATCGCCGACCACTTGCGCCACAGTTCGTTGATATTGACCTCCGCCCGTCTGACAATCTCTTCCTGACTTGCAGGAATTTGCAGCGGCATCGGAGGCTGATCGGCTATTCGGATTGATATTTTAAGAAGTTTATCAGTCATCAAAGGCTTAACTGGTTGATGCACTTGTCGATTTCGCGCACTAATCCCGATAGCAATGACCGCGTCTCCTCAACATCCCGATGATCAGGTATCAAGACCGACGCCACCTTCAAGTATTCAATCTGTCTGTCGCGTTCGGCTATTTCCCGACGCAACCCGGCGATTGTTGCATTGAGCTCTTCGATTTGCATCCGAGAGTCGTCAAGCGAACGACGTAAGTAGCCGCAACGCTCGACCATTAAGGCTGCTTTCGCCTCAATTTTCTCAATTCGCTCCTGAAGATTGACAGCCATGCTTATCTGAATTTAGATACAAAAGTACTAATTTATTCCATAATCCCACATTCCGCCACATATATTTTTTATTTGAGAAACATTTTTTAACAGACTCATCTCATCCCGCATTCCGCCGCCACGTCGATAGCCCACCGACAGACTATATTAATATACATAGACTATTATAAGATCGGAAATTTCGGAAAATCTGCCGTCGCGCCAATATTTTCGGCACAACGAGGATTTGAGAGCCTTGACGCCGGCAAAAAATTGCAGTAACCTAAATTTCATCCAACAATTTATTTTACAAGCATTTACCTCACAAAAATTGCCTAAACAAAGGCTTCCTCGCAAAAATTTTTCAAAAAAAGTTTCAAAAATATTTGGTCAATTCAAAAAACATGCCTAACTTTGCATCGCTTTAAGCAAGAAAGGGCGCTTAGCTCAGCTGGTTCAGAGCGTCTGCCTTACAAGCAGAGGGTCGGGGGTTCGAATCCCTCAGCGCCCACTCAACAAAAACCTCTCTTGCTTAAAACATCCGGAAAACGCAGAAATCCCAACTGCAAAAACCGGGCGCTTAGCTCAGCTGGTTCAGAGCGTCTGCCTTACAAGCAGAGGGTCGGGGG
>CAZCCI010000008.1:0-70682 GCA_964497255.1 uncultured Staphylococcus sp. | reverse complement strand
TAAGTCATACCACCGCAGAGGATGAGGTTGTCAACCTTGTCCATGAGGTTTTCGATGATACCGATTTTGGTCGATACTTTCGAGCCGCCCATGATTGCGGTGAACGGACGCTTGATGTCTTTGAGGATCGCGTCAACGGCGTTGACTTCCTTCTCCATGAGGTAGCCGAGCATCTTTGAATCAGCGTCGAAGTAGTCAGCGATGACAGCAGTCGAAGCGTGACGACGGTGAGCTGTTCCGAATGCATCGTTTACATATACATCAGCATACGAAGCGAGTGTCTTTGCAAATTCTTTCTGACGCTCTTTCATTTCCTTCTTGGCTGCATCGTAAGCGGGATCTTCTTTGTCGATACCTACGGGTTTGCCTTCTTCCTCAGCGTGGAAACGGAGGTTTTCGAGGAGGAGCACCTGACCGGGTTTGAGGTTTGCAGCCAATTCCGATGCGTTGGCACAGTCTTCTGCAAATTGAACTTCTGCTCCGAGATAGCCGGCAACAGCGTCTTTGATTTGCGAAAGCGACATTTTGGCATTGACCTTGCCTTTGGGTTTGCCCATGTGGCTCATGATGATGAGGCTGCCACCGTCGGCGAGGATTTTTTTAAGAGTGGGGAGTGCACCGCGGATACGAGTGTCGTCTGTAATCTTACCGTTTTCGTCCAAGGGCACATTGAAGTCCACGCGGACAATGGCTTTTTTGCCGTTGAAATTGTACTGATCGATAGTCATTTCAAATATGAATTTTTAATGAGTTGATTCCTAAATCTTTTCAAGTTGCAAAATTAATGAAATAATTCTTTAATTACAACAAGATTGTCTGATTATTTCATAGAGATTCATCGCTTTTACACACAACAAATTCGTCTATTTGTCTAATTTGTCAGTAGTTGATTCCTCCGACGACGATTCTGAGGAAAGTTTGCAATTGCTGCGCTTGCGACGACGGATGTGCCACGCAACGAGATGTCCGCTACGGTCAAGCACGAAAATCACGAATATAACGCCGCCAAAGACGACAGTTAAGAGATTGAGATAGTAGTTCAAATCCGGATCGAGAGCTGCAAACATCTTTCCCGGAGGAGTCTTAGTTACAGTCGTGTAAGAAATTGACGAAAGAGTGCGCTTCCACACGACTACACCGTCGCGGACGTAGACTATTGCGGCATGACCGCGAGCCAATTCCTTGATCAATGTCGGCTCGACGCTGTAAATCGGGTATGATGCCATCGAAATGTCGCGCCACCAGTCCATCGCACGCTCATCGCCGTTGACAAGAGCCGCCATTGCGCCACCACGCGCCGTGATATAGTCGTTCAGCTCGTTGAGCAGATAGGTATATGATATGTCGACGGCTTTCAAATCGGGAATTGTAACCAAAAACAAATCTGTCTGCGAGTCAACAATATCCGATGTAATGTCTTCTCCATCAACTATAACAGAGAAGCCCTCGGAAAGTTCTTCCGAACCCTCGACCATCTTGCGGTCAACAAACATCCATGTCGAATCCGGGAGATTATCGATGGCAAACGTCTGTCGTTTGCCGTCTTTTTCGTAGACGAACTCATAGACGGTTTCAATGTCCGAATCATCATCGTCGGCATCCGACACAACCAACGAATTGCCCGGAGCAAACCGCCGGAAATCAATCAGTGGCTGAATATTGAAGCCGATAAATGAAACGACAACGATGTAAAACGACAATAGTCCGCCGATAACCCATTGAATATATGTCCCAAACAACCCTGCTACACGCAGATTGAACACGGCTAGATAGAGCAACATCAACATCAAAACGACATTTTTAGCCATCGTCGCCGTGTTCGACAGGATTAAGAAATCGCCGAAACATCCGCAGTCAGCCACCGGATCGGCAATGGCGATATAGACCGTCAACGGCAACATAAATGCCATCATCAGCGTCAACAGCCACACCGCAACTCGCCGATAGCAACCGAACATCAGCAGGCTGCCAAACACAAATTCAAATCCGCCGAGAGCAAACGCCCCCAAAACAACAATCGACGACGGGATGTCACCCCCCAAAACGTCGATATATTCACTGATCTTGTAGAAACTACCCCAAGGGTCGACGCTTTTCACAAACCCCGACACGACAAAGGTCGCTCCGACCAAAACTCGAAACAACCAAAGCAATGCAGGATGATAGATGACATCAATCCTCTTTGCCTGAGAGCTTGACGATTGCAAAGATGGCATAGTTGATTATATCCATATAGTTCGAGTCGATACCTTCGGAGACGATTGTAGCCCCGCCGTTTCCCTCGATTTCTTTGACACGTTGAAGTTTCGTCAGAATGAAGTCAGTATAAGAATTGACTCTCATCCCGCGCCAAGCATCGCCATAGTCATGAGTCTTAGCAGCCATAAGCCTGCGAGCTTCGCCGGCATAGCGGTCATAGAGTTCGATTGCCGCATCCGGCTCAATGTCCGACTCGTCGGCATATCCGAGTTCGAGCTGAATAAGCCCGATCAAACCATAGTTGACGATAGCCATAAACTCGCCGAGCACACCCTCGTTGACCAATGCCTCACCCTCTTCGAGAGTGCGGATACGCTTAGCCTTAATATAGAGCTGGTCGGTTATCGAGCGCGGACGCATGATGCGCCACGACGCACCGTAGTCTCTCAATTTGTTGACAAACACCGTCCGACAAACATTAAGCGCGTCGTCAAACTGCAAGAGAGTCTCTTCCGTTGATTTTATTGAAGCCATTGAATTATGGAAAATGTAGAATGTGTGATGAGTATATAGTGCAGACTGTTTTCAGTCTGCAAAAAGAGCCGTGGCTCGTCCGGCAATACGATAAATGCGTCCGGCATCGACACCACGGCTCTTCTGAGTCTGTTTTCTATATAGCTGTCGCGACAGCTTCTAAATAAAATTCGGATTATTTGCCGAGGAGACCTTCGACGCGGAGAAGATTGTCACCGTCGTTGAGGACATAGTAGATATTTTTGAGATAACGGAGGGCATCGGTCTGCTCATTGTCAAGCTGGTAAGCCTTTTCGAGATACTTGGTAGCTTCGACGATGATCGGACGCATTGTCTCGTAGTTATACTTGTTGTATTCCTGCTGCGACATATCGGCTGCTGCTTGATCGAGGTCATTATATTCCTGCACGAGCATACGACCGTAGTAAAGGTTGTTGATAGCATTTTCGCCGTCAATATTGACAGCTTTGAGATACGCTTCTTTTGCACCCTTGAAATCATTCTGCTGTTCGAGGAGCACACCGAGCGAAAGATAATAGACTGCATTATTGGGATCAGCAGAAATCGCGTCGTTGAGCATTGTTCTTGCCTTGTCAAAATCCTTGCTTTCGATATAGCTGTTGACAAGACGCTGGAGGAACTTGGGATCGGACGTACCGAACTTGTCAAGAGCGATTTGCGAATAGCGGAGTTTGCGGGGTTCGTCCTGCATTTGATAAGCTACACTGTAAGCATAGTCGTAAGCATTGGGATCTTCATAGCCGATAGCAAGAAGCTTGTCGAAAGCGGCTGCCGATTCCTGAAGCATCTCAGCCTGCCATGCAGCGAGAGCCGAGTTGTAGATAATCTGCGAAGCGACAGAGTCAGCGAGAACTGCGGGAGCATTCTTACCGAGAGCGGGATTGCCGTGGATTTCAAGATAGTAGCAGAACGATTCGTAAGCCTTCTTGAAATCTTTCTCTTCCCAGTAAGCAGCACCGGCGTTGAGGAAGTCATTAGCATGACCGGAAATCTGATTCACGATGTCTTTTGAAAATTTGGTCTTAACCTTACCCTTTTCATTGACAACAGTGTCGAGGGGAAGAGCTTGCATACCATACTTATAACCATCGAGAAGAGCATTGCCCATTTCGATCACATTGACATTCTGTCCGAAAGTCTTCTTGGCAAAGAGATCGTCATAGAGTTTGAAACCTGCCTTACCGGGAATCCAATAAGTTTGAGCATCTTTTTGAGTCTCGGGATTTGAGAATGCAGGAGTGATAGCTGTCACAGCCTTTTGATAGGCACCATAGCTATCAACGGCCTTGAACGCTTTCTCTGCTTCTTTGACCACGGCCACCTGTGCGGTCATGGAAGCAGCAGCGAGAAAGCCTGCTGTAAGGACGCAAATTTTTTTCATAAAAATTGTTTTTTTATTTTAGGTGGATAATAAATTGTCTGATTTGATAATGATGTTAAATCTCCGACTCGTCATCGACATCTTCTTCATCCTCGACATCGTCGTCTTCGATAATTTCTTCGTCAACTTCGATATTTTCATCGTCGGCAAGCATCATATCCGGCTCCACTTCTTGAGCCTCAACCTCCTCGACTTCTTCTTCCGGATCGGAATCTACGCAGCAAACAGAAGCAATCGTATCGTTGCGCTTTTCGAGGTTGATAATGCGGACGCCCTGTGTCGCACGACCTTGGACACGGATATCTGAGACATGGATACGGATTGTGATACCGCTCTTATTGATGATTACGAGGTCATTTTCATCGTTGACACTTTCGATTGCAACTAGACAACCTGTCTTCTCGGTGACATTCATCGTGCGGACACCCTTGCCGCCACGGTTAGTCACACGATAGACGGGAACCTTTTCGACTTCGCCGTCAGCGTTCGTGATTTCAGCATCGAGCGGAGTACGCTTGCCGTAGCCGCGTTCGCTGAGCACCATCACATCGTTGGTCGTACCTTCTGGCATACAGATCATGCCAATCACCTCATCGCCGTCGCCGTCAAGAGTCATACCGCGAACACCGGTCGACATACGACCCATTTCGCGCACCTTGCTTTCAGGGAAGCGGATAGCACGACCGTTGCGGTTAGCAAGCAAAATCTCGCTGTTACCGTCGGTCATCTCAACCGAGAGAAGCTCATCGCCCTCACGGATAATGATTGCATTGACACCCTTCGCACGCGGACGTGAGTAGTGTTTGAGACAAGTCTTCTTGATGACACCGTTCTTCGTAGCAAACACGAGATTGTGAGAGTTGACAAAGTCAGCATCGCCGAGCGACTTGGTACAGATAAACGCCTTAACCGAATCACCCGACTCGATGTTGAGCAAATTCTGAATAGCACGACCCTTCGAATTCTTAGCACCCTCAGGGATTTCGTAGACTTTAAGCCAATAGCAGCGACCCTTTTGAGTGAAGAAAAGCATATAGTTATGCATCGACGCCGGATAGATATGCTCGATGAAATCGCTGTCACGCGTATCCGAACCCTTCGCACCGACACCTCCACGGTTTTGGGCACGGAACTCACTGAGCTGCGTGCGCTTGATATATCCGAGGTGAGAAATCGTGATGATCATGTCATCGTCGGCATAGAAATCTTCAGCATTGAAATCACCTGCCGTATAGTCGATATCCGTACGGCGAGCGTCGCCATATTTGTCACGGATTTCAATGAGTTCGCTCTTGATAAGTTCACGACAAGTATGTTCGTCCGAAAGGATGAGTTCCAAGCGAGCGATTTCAACTTCGAGAGCCTCATACTCATTGTGGAGCTTATCCTGTTCGAGACCAGTCAACTGACGCAGACGCATCTCGACGATAGCCGAAGCCTGCGGCTCGCTCAATTCAAATCGAGCCTTGAGCGCATCCTTCGCACTCTGCGTATCGGAAGCCGCACGGATAATGCGGATAACCTCATCGATATTTTGCGAAGCAATAATCAAACCTTCGAGGATATGAGCACGCTCCTGAGCCTTATTAAGTTCAAAACGAGTACGACGGATCACCACTTCGTGACGATGACCGACAAACTCCGAAATCAACTCTTTAAGATTGAGAGTCTTCGGGCGACCGTTGACAAGCGCAACATTATTGACACTGAACGACGCCTGCATCTGCGTCATCTTATAGAGCTTATTGAGGACTACGCTCGCATTCGCATCGCTTTTGAGCTTGATGACGATGCGCATACCCTTATAGTTACTCTCATCATTGATGTCGGCAATACCGTCGAGCTTCTTATCATTGACAAGTTGAGCTATATAAGTAATCAACTCAGCCTTATTGACACCGTAAGGAATCTCGGTAACGATAATATTTTCATGATTATCCTCAACCTCGATTTCAGCTCTCGAACGGATGACGATACGACCGCGACCGGTTTCGTAAGCATCCTTGACACCATTGTAACCATAGATCGTACCGCCCGTGGGGAAGTCGGGAGCCGGAATATACTTCATCAAACCTTCGATAGAGATCTCAGGGTCATCGACATAAGCCACACAAGCATTGATAGCCTCCGAGAGATTGTGGGTAGGCATATTTGTAGCCATACCGACAGCGATACCCGACGCACCGTTGACCAAAAGATTCGGGAAACGAGTCGGGAGCACCACAGGCTCATTGCGAGTATTATCATAGTTACGCTGGAAATCAACAGTATCGCTGTCAATATCTGAAAGCATCTCTTCGCCGAGCTTATCGAGACGAACCTCAGTGTAACGCATAGCCGCCGCACCGTCGCCGTCGACCGAACCGAAGTTACCGTGACCGTCTACAAGAGTGTAGCGCATAGCCCAAGGCTGAGCCAAGCGAACAACAGTACCATAGATCGACGAGTCACCGTGCGGGTGATACTTACCCATGACTTCACCAACACAGTTGGCTGATTTCTTGTGGGCACGGTCGGAAGTATTGCCCATTTCATTCATTCCGAAGAGCACACGACGGTGGACAGGCTTGAGACCGTCACGCACATCGGGCAATGCACGCGAGACGATGACCGACATCGAATAGTCGATGTAGGCACTCTTCATCTCGTTTTCAATATTGATCTTAATAATGCGATCTGCTTCAATCATAGCTTTTACATTGCGGAGGGATGATTCTTAGATGGCCTGACTTCTGTCAGCCCGAACCGCTACCTCCGAAAAAAATCTTTTCTCTTTATATATTAATGTGTGGTGTAATAAAATCACAAATGGATTTTTCCCCACAAAGGTAATAAAATTTTTGCAAAAATCGTATCTTTGCAACCCAAGAAATGATTTTTATAGCCACACGTCCGAATAACTTGTTAATATATTGTAAATATATTGGCTATGGACTCATTTTTGATTGTTTTATTACAGACGACAGATTCGGAAACCAACAAAAAATATTCCGAAAATTAAAACTGCCGCCGAGTTTGGCACAGTTTTTGTATCATACATATAGTAAACCGCGGCAACAGCCACGGCAACCACCATGGTAATCCACCAAATCAACCACACACAAACAAGATGGACACCGTTTATTCTCAAAAATTCAAAGAAACAATATCCGACTCACCCAAGCAAGCGGCTCGCCACAACAGCCGTTATGTCATGCCGGAACACATACTTCTGTCACTTATGTCAGACATGGAAGGCGAACCGTCACGCCTGATCGACCGCGCCGCAAAAGGAGCGTCGGCCTACGAACTGCGTGAAAACCTCGACAAAGCCCTCTTCAACGCCGCAACCGAGACAGCCTATCAAGGCGCAGTCAGCATCAACGACGTCAGCCTCAGCGACCTCAGCGGTCGAATCGTCAAACTGAGCGTCCTCGAAGCACGAATGCTCAAAAGCGAAGAAGTATCGACCACCCACCTCCTCCTCGCAATCTTCCACAACTCCGACGCACAAAACTCCGAGTTCATGGAAGCATTCAAACGCGCCGGCATCACCTACGAATCGCTCTATCGCCTCGTAGCAGCCGACGCCAACATCTCCACCTCGCTCAGCTCCCCCTTTGGCGACGACGACGATGACGACGACGAAACACCCTCACTCCCCCCGAGCGAACGACCACAACAACCATCCAACGACCGCAAACGTCAATCAACCGCCTCGACCGCCTCATCGCAACGACGCGGCAACGACACCCCCGTCCTCGACAAATACGGCAACGACATGACACTCGCCGCCGAAGAAAACCGCCTCGACCCCGTCGTCGGACGCGAAGTCGAAATCGAACGCCTCGCACAAATCCTCAGCCGACGCAAAAAAAACAACCCCGTGCTCATCGGCGAACCCGGCGTAGGCAAATCAGCCATCGTCGAAGGACTCGCCCTCCGCATCGTCCAGCGCAAAGTCTCGCGCATCCTCTTCGGCAAACGAGTCGTATCGCTCGACATGGCATCAATCGTCGCCGGCACCAAATATCGCGGACAATTTGAAGAACGAATCAAAGCCATCCTCGACGAACTCTCAAAAAACAAAGACATCATCCTCTTCATCGACGAACTCCACACCATCGTCGGAGCAGGCAACGCCGCAGGCTCGATGGACGCCGCCAACCTCCTCAAACCCGCACTCGCTCGAGGCGAAATCCAATGCATCGGAGCAACCACCCTCGACGAATACCGCAAAAACATCGAAAACGACGGCGCGCTCGAACGCCGCTTCCAGAAAGTAATGGTCGAACCGACCACTACCGACGAAACACGCATCATACTCGACAACATCAAAGACAAATACGAAGAACACCACAACGTCAACTACACCCCCGAAGCCCTCGACGCCTGCGTCCGACTCACCGAACGCTACATCTCCGACCGCAACTTCCCCGACAAAGCAATCGACGCAATGGACGAAGCCGGCAGCCGCGTCCACGTCGCCAACATAGCCGTCCCCAAAGAAATCGAACAGCTCGAACAGCAAATCGAAGAAGTCGCAGCCCAAAAACTCCGCGCCGCCCAGTCGCAAAACTTTGAAAAAGCCGCCTCCTACCGCGACCAAGAGCAGCAGCTCAAAGCCACCCTCGAAGAAGCCAAAACAAAATGGGAAGAGCAGCTCAGCTCCATGCGCGAAACCGTCGACGCCGACAAAGTTGCCGAAGTCGTCGCAATGATGACCGGAGTCCCCGTTCAGCGCGTAGCCCAAGCCGAAGGCAAACGACTCAAAGAAATGGCACCCGCACTCAAAGACATCATCATCGGACAAGACACCGCCATCGACAAAGTCGTCAAAGCAATCCACCGCAACCGCATCGGACTCAAAGACCCCAACAAACCCATCGGGACATTCCTATTCCTCGGCCCCACAGGCGTAGGCAAAACACACCTCGCAAAAAAACTCGCCGAACTCATGTTTGACTCAGCCGACACCCTCGTCCGAATCGACATGAGCGAATACATGGAAAAATTCACCGTCTCACGACTCGTCGGAGCACCTCCCGGCTACGTCGGCTACGAAGAAGGCGGACAACTCACCGAAAAAGTCCGTCGCCACCCCTACTCCATCGTCCTCCTCGACGAAATCGAAAAAGCCCACCCCGACGTCTTCAACCTCCTCCTCCAAGTCATGGACGAAGGACGGCTCACCGACTCACTCGGCCGACGCATCGACTTCAAAAACACAGTCATAATAATGACCTCAAACATCGGCTCGCGTCAACTCAAAGACTTCGGCGGAGGCATCGGCTTCACATCACACCAAGCCGACGACAAAGCATACAGCCAAAGCGTACTCCGCAAAGCCCTCAACAAAGCCTTTGCCCCCGAATTTCTCAACCGAATCGACGACATCGTCATGTTCGACCCCCTATCCAAAGAAGCAATCTTCAAAATCATCGACATCGAACTCGCCGGATTCAACAAACGCATCAACGCACTCGGCTACTCACTCGAAATCACAACCGAAGCACGCAACTTCATCGCCGAAAAAGGCTACGACCCGCAATTCGGAGCACGCCCGCTCAAACGCGCAATTCAGAAATACCTCGAAGACAAACTCGCCGAACTCATGATCGACTCCGAACTGAACCCCGGCGACAAAATCCGCGCCACATACAGCGACGGCGACTCCGAAATCAAAGTCGAAATCATCCCCGCCGAGTCATCCACCCCAAAAGATGACACCCCGACAACCGCCGAGCAATAACCCCGTCGCAACAAACTCAATACAAAAACAATCAACCGCAACCACCCTCGCCAATCGCGAGCAAAGTGGTTGCGGTTAGATTTTTATTTCTGAAAAAAATCACTAAATTTGCGATGGATTAAATTTCCAACAGGATTATACTACTTACAACTCTGAATCACTCGTAAAAAAACAATAGACACTCATGAGAAGACTCCTTTTGTCGCTGGCCATGTCGCTGATCGTCGCAATCAGCACACTTGCAGTTGAGCCCTCCGGCACACTTCCCGTACTCTATATCAACATCGAAAACAGAGCAGAAATCATCGACAAAGAAACATATCTCAACGCCGACTACTGGCTTGACCCCAAAGGCCGTGCCGACATTGAAGCCCTCGGCAGCGAAAACACACCGCTGACCACCAAAATCAAAGGACGTGGCAACTGGACTTGGACCGGCTTCGACAAAAAGCCCTACCGACTGAAACTCGACAAAAAACAAAAACTGCTGGGAATGACATCGAGTAAACACTTCGCACTGCTGGCACACGCCGACGACAAACGAGGATTCCTGCGCAACACCCTCGGATTCCGCCTATCGGAAATCTTCGGACTACCTTGGACACCGACCCAACGCCCCGTCGAACTCGTAATCAACGGCACATACCGCGGCTTATACTTCGCCACCGAACTAATCCGAATCGACAAAAACCGCGTCGACATCGCCGAATGGGGCGAAGAAGACACCAACGGCAAACCGCTCGACAAATGGATCGAAGGCGGTTCGCTGGTCGAAATCGACAACTACACCAACGATAAAGGACAGATAAAATTCAACGACGGCAACGGCTGGGAAATGCGCATCACCTACGACAAAAGCGTCGACCCGGGCTACGAACCCGACGGCTACACCGACAAACTACTCAACGAATTCCGCCGAATGAACACACTGATTTTCGGCGACAAAAATTCAGACGCAATCTGGGCCTACCTCGACATCGACGACACAGCCCGCTTCCTCTTGATTCAAGAAATCCTCAACAACAACGAAGCAATGCACGGCAGTTGCTACATGTTCAAAGACCTCGGCAACGCCCAACGCTGGCACTACTCACCCGTCTGGGACTTTGGAACAGCCCTATGGAAAGACTCACACCCCGGCCTACACTTCTGGCAAGGCACCGGCTACCAAAACCACTGGGCAGAAGAACTATGGAAATTTCCTCGCCTGCAACAACGCGCCGCCGAAATCTGGGCCGACGTAATGACCAACGACTACGCCTCGCTCGCGACATACGCCACCGACTTCATCGAGCAAATCCGCGAAGCAGCCGCTTGCGACCTGCAACGCTGGCCCCAATACGGCAACAGCGACCTCGACAACCAATTAAACTACGCAATCCGCTTCCTCGACCAAGCAAAAAAATGGCTCAACAGATCGTTCGGCATTAAAGAGCCACTTATCGCCAAAGAATTCACAGTCCCCGAAGACGAAGAAGGCATATACCACGTATTCTTCAAGCAAGACGGCAAAGCCACCGATTGGGAAAACGTAATGATCTACTGGTGGCACGACGGACTCCACGACTACCGCGACTGGCCCGGTCGCGACTGCGAATACGTAGTCATCGACGGAGAATACTACTGGCACTACCGCATGACAGCCGACCACGACAGCGACGACTACATGCTCATCTTCAACAACGGCAGCGCAGGCGCAGGCGAAAACCAGACCCACAACCTACTCGTGCGTCGACGCGGCGTCTACACCATCGGCATAGCCGACCACCAAGCCCCGACCGAATACCTACCCGTCGGAGCCGGCACCAACAGCATCGAAAACATCAACCCCGACAACCTCACCATCCAAGCCACCCGCGGAGCCATCACCGTCACCACCGACACCCCACGCACACTCCGCATCACAACCCTCGACGGCAAAACAATCACCCACGCCCTCCCCGCCGGCACAACAACAATCACCCTCCCCTCAGGCTTCTACATCATCAACTCGCGCAAATTCCTACTCTAAGCCACACAGCCGGCCGCCTATCGCCCCCGCCGTGCAGCCCGGACAACGAAATTACGCGCAAATCCACCAACATCCACCAACATTTTTTTGCTCATTCAAAGATAAAAACTTAACTTTGCGGACGAGACAAAGGGGTGCGTGGCTCGCCACCGTCGACCACGCTGAGATGATACCCTCTGAACCTGATGCGGTTAGTACCGCCGAAGGGATTGCAAACACAACCTCGTACCCTCCCTCCCCCCGACCACCATCGGCGACAACGAGTACACACACATACCCGACGAGAAGTCGCAGTCTCTCTCGCACACACATCGCATCCACGAGGCCTCATCGCTCCCCACCCCCACGTTTCTACGCACAACAGCCCCTTTCGCCACACACACCCCATACACGAAAGCGGCAACCACCTCCCTCCCCCCCGATAACAAACCCCCTCGGCAATTGTTATCATTATTAACAATCAATCGTAGACCCCCACACACAACCACCAATCAGCGATGAGAACATACTACCCCGTATTGACAATCGCCGGCTCCGACTCCTCGGGCGGCGCAGGAATCCAAGCCGACATCAAAGCAATGTCAGCAATCGGATGCTACGCAATGTCAGCAATAACCTCGATCACAGCGCAAAACACCACCGGCGTACGCTCCATAATGCCCGTCACACCCACCATCGTCACCGACCAAATCGACATGGTGATGACCGACATCCCCCCGCTCGCCGTCAAAATCGGAATGCTCTGCAACGCCGACATAGCCAAAGCCGTAGCCGAACGACTCGAACACTACACCCCCGCCAACCTCATCCTCGACCCCGTCATGGTCTCCACCTCAGGCTCGCTCCTGCTCGAAAACGACGCAATCGACATCATCGTCAAGCGCATATTCCCACTCGCGACCCTCATCACCCCCAACCAGATGGAAGCCAAAGCACTAACAGGCGAAACCGACAGCCGACGCCAAATAGCCCGACTGAAAGAAATGGGCAGCAGCAACATCCTCATCAAAGGCGGCGACACCGAGCGCACAGACTTCAAAATCGACTACCTCTACATCGCCGCGACCGACGAAATAATCGAACTGAAAGCCGACGCCATCGACACACGCAACACCCACGGAACAGGCTGCACACTCTCGTCGGCAATCGCATCATATCTCGCACTCGGCAACGACCTCACCTCAGCCGTCAAACTCGGCAAACTCTACGTCACCCACGCACTCGAAGAAGGCTCTTGGGTCACGACCGGCAAAGGACACGGCCCCGTCAACCACTTCTTCTCACCGCGCCGACTCAAAAACTTCAACCCGAACAAAAAACTCAACCACTGATGAACGTAACGATCAACGAAGCCACCGTCACCCTCCCCGACGGAGCAACACTCGCCGACGCACTCGCCGCAAAAGACATCAAACCGCAAGGCATCGCCACCGCCGTCAACGGCACCGTAGTCCCCTCGCAATCGCGAGCCGCCACCACCCTCGCCGACGGCGACAAAATCGTCATCATCAAAGCCTTCTACGGCGGTTAATCCCCCCACACTCACCCCACACAACGCCAATTCCACTCCTCAGATGTTGAAGATAGCAATCACACCGCCCGAACTGACCGACGAGCGCAAAGAAGCCGACATGATTCGCACAATCATCGACGACGGAGACTGGGACAAAATCCACCTGCGCCACCCCCAAGCATCGCGCCGCGAAATGAGCCGACTGATTGAAGCAATCCCACACGAAATGCACCGCCGGCTCATCGTCCACGGACACTTCGACCTCATCAACGACTTCAACCTCGGCGGACTCCACCTCAACCGACGCTGCCCACAACCGCCCGCACTCTACGACGGCCCGCTCAGTCGCTCATGCCACACCCTCGACGAAGTCCTGACCGCCACCGGACTCGCCTACGTCACACTCAGCCCCATCTTCGACAGCATCTCAAAGAGCGGCTACAACGCAGCGTTTACCGACCGGCAACTATCGCAACTCACCGACGCAACCGTCCCCGTCATAGCCCTCGGAGGAATCACCCCCCAACGCATCGACCACCTTCGCCGCTACAACTTCAGCGGCTTTGCAATGCTCGGCTCACTCCCGTGGGCAGCCGAAATCAGCGACATGACTCGCTTCGTCAAAACCCTCTCCGCAATCTGAAAACAAAAAAATTCAATTCATATATGCTTCAATTCATAACCCATCCGTCTGACCGCTACACGATTGCCGAAGAAGTCCAAATGGTGCTCGAAGGCGGTTGCCGATGGATACAACTGCGCCTGAAAGACGCAACCGACGAAGAATTTCGTCAAACAGCCCTCGAAATCATCCCGATGTGTAAAGAACACGAAGCATTCCTCGTGTTTGACGACCGCGTCGAACTCGCCATGGAAATGTCAGTCCACGGAGTCCACCTCGGAAAATTCGACATGAACCCCCTCATCGCCCGCGAAACAATGGGAGCGGAAGCAATCATCGGCTGCACAGCCAACACCGCCACCGACATCAAAGCCTTCAAAGGCAAAGACGTCGACTACATCGGACTCGGCCCCTTCCGCTACACGACGACCAAATCAAAACTCTCGCCCGTGCTCGGACTCGAAGGCTACGCCGACATCATCCGTGAAATCCGCGCCGCCGAAATCGAACTCCCCATCGTCGCAATCGGCGGAATCACCATCGACGACATCGACGACATCATGGCAACAGGAGTCAACGGCATCGCAATGAGCGGAGCAATCATCAACGCCCCCGACCCCGTCGACTACACCCGCGCAGTCCTCGCCAAGCTCTACGGATCGAAGAAATAAACCTCTCCCACAGCATACACACATATATATAACATCATTTCATTAACCATCAAGTTTATGAACGACATACTTACAATCGGAGGAAAAG
Source organism: uncultured Staphylococcus sp. (assembly GCA_964497255.1). Taxonomy (GTDB): domain Bacteria; phylum Bacteroidota; class Bacteroidia; order Bacteroidales; family Muribaculaceae; genus Duncaniella. The sequence goes on along the minus strand of CAZCCI010000008.1, from coordinate 55,911 downwards.
ACTTCACCTCGCGCCTCTTTGTCGGCACAGGCAAATTTTCGTCCAACCAACTGATGCTCGACTCAATCCTCGCATCAGGCTCTCAAATGATCACCGTCGCCATGAAGCGCATCGACATGCAGCATGAGGAAGAAGACGATATGCTCCACCATATCAACCGCGACCACGTACAATTCCTGCCCAACACATCGGGAGTCCGCACCGCCGACGAAGCCGTGCTCGCCGCCAACCTCGCCCGCGACTGCTTCGGGACTGACTTCATCAAACTCGAAATCCACCCCGACCCGAAATACCTCCTCCCCGACCCGATCGAAACACTGAAAGCCACCGAAATCCTTGCGAAACAAGGCTTCAAAGTGCTCCCCTACATCCAAGCCGACCCCGTGCTTTGCAAACGCCTTGAAGAAGTCGGCACAGCAGCCGTCATGCCCCTCGGCGCACCGATCGGCACAAACAAAGGCTTGAAAACTCGCGACCTCCTCGAAATCATCATCCGCGAAAGCCGCGTCCCCGTGGTCATCGACGCCGGACTCGGCGCACCCTCCCACGCCGCCGACGCGATGGAAATCGGAGCCGACGCAGTGCTCGTCAACACAGCCATTGCCGTCGCCGGCGACCCCGTCGAAATGGCAGTAGCCTTCAAACTCGCCGTCGAAGCCGGACGCAAAGCCTACCTCGCCGGACTCGGAGCGGTTTCCGACTCAGCCTCAGCCACAAGCCCGCTGACCGAGTTTCTTAACCTTTAAAAAATTCACACCATCCACAATTTCATCACGACACACACACACTCTTTCAATGAAAATCGAAAACATCGACGTGAACTCATATCCGGGTTCTGAAAAAATATATATCGACGGCAAGCTCCATCCGCTCAAAGTCGCAATGCGTCGCGTCAACCTGACCCCGACCGTCAAGATTGTCAACGGCGAAAAAGTCATGACCGACAACGGCTCGGTCTACGTCTACGACACCTCCGGCGTCTACACCGACCCCGACCATAAAATCGACGTCAACGAAGGCATTCCCCGTCTGCGCGAAGCGTGGATCAAAGAGCGTCAAGACCTCGAACAACTCTCGGCAATCACCTCGGACTACGGACGTATGCGCGAAGCCGACAAGAGCCTCGACTCAATCCGCTTTGCCCACCGCTACGCCCCTCGTCGCGCCGCACAAGGCAAGGAAATCACACAAATGGCACTCGCTCGCCAAGGCGTGATCACCCCCGAGATGGAATATGTGGCAATCCGCGAAAACAACAACGCCGAAGCCCTCGGAATCAAGACCCACATCACCCCCGAGTTCGTGCGCGACGAAGTCGCTGCCGGACGCGCCGTGATTCCTGCCAACATCAACCACCCCGAAGCCGAACCTATGATCATCGGTCGCAACTTCCTCGTGAAGCTCAACACCAACATCGGCAACTCCGCACTCTCGTCGGGCATCGAGGAGGAAATCAGCAAAGCCGTCTGGAGCTGCTACTGGGGTGGCGACACACTCATGGACCTCTCGACCGGCGACAACATCCACGAGACACGCGAATGGATCATCCGCAACTGTCCCGTCCCCGTCGGCACCGTCCCCGTCTATCAGGCACTCGAAAAGGTCAACGGCAAGGTCGAAGACCTCACTTGGGAAATCTATCGCGACACGCTCATCGAGCAAGCCGAACAGGGAGTTGACTACTTCACGATCCACGCCGGCGCGCTTCGCGCTCATGCCGATATGGTCAAGGAGCGTCTGACGGGCATCGTCTCGCGCGGCGGTTCGATCATGACCCGCTGGGCGGTCATCCACAACGAGGAAAACTTCCTCTACACCCACTTCGACGAAATCTGCGAAATCCTCGCCGCCTACGACGTTGCCGTGTCGCTCGGCGACGGTCTGCGTCCCGGCTCGATTCACGATGCCAACGACCGCTCGCAGTTCCTCGAACTCGACGTGCTCGGTGAACTGACCGAAATCGCTTGGCGTCACAACGTCCAAGTGCTCATCGAAGGCCCGGGCCACGTCCCCATGCACAAAATCCGCGAGAACATGGATCGCCAAATCGAGAAGTGTCACGAAGCACCGTTCTACACTCTCGGCCCGCTCACAACCGACATTGCTCCCGGCTACGACCACATCACCTCAGCCATCGGCGCGGCACAAATCGCATGGATGGGCACGGCGATGATCTGCTATGTCACTCCCAAGGAACACCTCGCGCTTCCCAATCTCGAAGACGTCCGCAACGGTGTGATCACCTACAAGATTGCCGCCCATGCCGCCGACCTCGCCAAAGGTCATCCCGGCGCACAGGTGCGCGACGACGCGATGAGCAAAGCGCGCTTTGAATTCCGCTGGAAAGACCAGTTCAACCTCTCGCTCGACCCGGCTCGCGCTCGTCAATACTACGTTGAAAGCCACAAGGACGACGACCATTTCTGCACGATGTGCGGCCCCAACTTCTGCGCAATGCGAATCACTCAGCAGCTCACCGACGATTGCGCAAGCCATTAAAATTCACCACAACGCATCAAAATGTTTTCCGACGAACTTAAAAAATATGACTGGGACGAGACGACGCGGTTCATCAACTCGCGCACGGCTGCCCATGTCGAAGCCGCGCTCCGCAAGGAGCATCTGAGCGTCGAGGACTTCATGGCTCTGATTTCGCCCGCCGCCGAACCGTATCTCGAACAGATGGCGCAGTTGAGCCACAAATACACTCTCGAACGCTTCGGAAAGACGATTTCGATGTACATCCCGATGTATGTCTCCAACGCCTGCACAAATTTCTGTGTCTACTGCGGATTCAACCATCAGAATCCTCTCGAACGCATCACTCTGACCATGGATCAGGTCAAAGCCGAGTGTGAGGCAATCCGCAAGCTCGGCCCGTTTGAGAATCTTCTGATCGTCTCGGGCGAATATCCGTCGCTCAACGGTGTCGACTATCTCGAAAAGGTGCTCCACGTCTGCCGTCCTTACTTCAACAATCTGACGATTGAAGTGATGCCGATGAAGAGCGAGAGTTATTCGCGCCTCGTCGAGAGCGGACTCAACGGTGTTGTCTGCTTCCAAGAGACCTACAACGCCGCCAACTATAAGAAGTATCACCCGAAAGGCATGAAGTCGTTCTTCGAATGGCGCGTCAACGGATTTGACCGCATGGGTCAAGCCGGAGTCCACAAAATCGGCATGGGAGTGCTCATCGGTCTCGAAGACTGGCGCACTGACTTGACGATGATGGCTCGCCACTTGCGTTATCTCCGCAAAAATTATTGGCGCACCCGTTACAGCATCAACTTCCCGCGAATGTGTCCTGCCGAGGGCGGCTATCAGCCCAAAGTGGTCATGAGTGACCGCGAACTCGCACAAGTCACTTTCGCGTTCCGAATCTTTGACCACGATGTCGACATTTCATACTCGACTCGCGAAGATCCGAAATTCCGCGCCAACATGATGAAACTCGGTGTCACCTCGATGAGTGCCGGAAGCAAGACCGAGCCCGGAGGCTATGTCTCGACTCCCGATGCGCTCGAACAGTTTGAAGTGTCCGATCCGCGTTCGCCGCAAGCCGTCGCCGCCGACATTCGTCGACTCGGCTACGAAGCGGTGTGGAAAGATTGGGATAAAATCTTCGATTGACAAAGTCGCTATCAAACGCGACGGGTTTCTGCGCAATGCAACTTCAATAAATTCTACTTTTTTTCAACCGAAGCAAAGATTTGCCGTCTTTGCTTCGGTTCGTTTTTTTTGTGTGTGTTTTTTTGAAGTATTGCTTTCTCTTTCTCAATAATCGTCAATCATAAAGTCATTCCAATCGTCGATCTCGGATTCAAGTTCAAAGATTTGATCCTCGATTTCGTCGTAACGCTCTGATTCGATGTCAGTTTCCAACAGTTGGTCTTCCAAGTCATCAATCCGGCTCTGCAATTCGTCGATGCGGTCAAACGCATCAATGTCTTGCCGCGAAGCCGACCTGTCGACGGAGGTTGACAATCCGGGATTCATCAAACCGTGATTTGAACCACAAACATTTGAGCCACGAACATTTGAATCACAAATATTTGCGTTGCTAATCGTGGTGGGTTTGGCTCTTCCGCCGTTGAAAATCGACGAAATCCAATCACAAACCACGTTGAAACATAAGAAGCCCATTAACGACATAACTGATATTTCTTTTAATTGGGTTAAAAAACACGTTTTTCGTTTTGTCTGATGCAAAGTTACAACGGGGGGTGAGCAAGATTAGAACACAGGCAAGTTAATAAATGTCAAGAATGCAAGATTTTTTCAATCTTTTCTCAGATGCAATCCAAAAGCCGTAACTTTGCAGCGTCCAACCCGAATTTCGGACACATACCTATATATAATAGAAATAGTGATTTAATTCATGATACTGTTTCCCAACGCAAAAATCAACCTCGGGCTTGACATCGTCGGCAAGCGTCCGGACGGCTACCACAATATCGAGACGGTGATGATTCCCGTCCCGTGGACCGACGTGCTCGAAATCGTTCCTGCCGAGGGCAAGGAAAGCACTCTCACCGTCAGCGGTCGAAAGGTCGACTGCCCGACGGAGAAAAATCTGGTAATGAGAGCCTTTCGTGCGCTCGAATCGGAGTTCGGATTGCCGCCGGTCGACATCTATCTGCGTAAAATCATCCCTGACGGCGCAGGTCTCGGAGGCGGTTCGGCTGACGCTGCATTCACTCTCAAAGGGCTCAACTCGCTCTTTGAGCTTGGGCTGACCGACGAACGCCTTGCCGAAACGGCGGCGAAGCTCGGTGCGGACTGTCCGTTTTTCATCTACAACCGTCCGATGCTCTGCACGGGTATCGGCACTGACTTTTCGCCCGTCGACGTCGACCTGTCGGGCTATTCGATTGCAATCGTCAAGCCGCAAGTCAGCGTCCCGACGGCGCAGGCTTACAGTTGCGTGACTCCGGCTATGCCCTCGCGCCACATTGCCGATGTGATTGCCGAATCGAGCGTCGACGCTTGGCAGACGACGCTGAAAAACGACTTTGAGGCATCGGTGTTTCCCCTCTATCCGCTCGTCGGCGACATCAAGGCGCGCCTCATCGAGATGGGGGCTGCATACGCTTCGATGTCAGGGTCGGGCTCGGCGGTCTATGGGTTGTTTGACCGCGGACGTGACATTTTGTCAGACTCTCTGACAGAGTTGTTCCCCGGCTGCTCGGTGTTTGCTTCGGAGTTGTAGCCGATGCCCCCGAAAAGGGCTTTTACATTGCAAGATTGAACGTTATGACATGCCGATTGTTGTAAATTGAGCATGACAATGATGCTTGCCGTAAAATTTTTGCCTGCCGACCGACGGTTTGGCAACGTTTTTGATATATCTATAATTATATATTAAGGTAATAAAAATTTCAACTGACACAACATAGCATTATGGAGCAAAATCAAAATATAGACAACACTCCCGTCGATGAGCAAAACGAAATCATCGACGGCGGCAACAATATTGACGAACAAAATTCGGAAGCGGCTGAAAACGAGAATTGCGAACTCTCGGAAATCGAAGTTCTCAACAAGCAGCTCCACGAAACCGAGGAGCAACTCGCCAAGGAGAAGAAAGAATATCTTTTCCTCATGGCTGAGTTTGACAACTTCCGCAAACGCACGGTGAAAGAAAAATCGGAGCTGATCAAAAATGCGTCTGAAAGCGTGCTCAAAAGCCTTCTCCCCATCGTCGACGACTTTGAACGCGGTCTCGACGCTTGTGCTTCGCTCGAAGACCCTTCGTCGATTCGCGAAGGCATGGAGTTGATCTACCAAAAGTTGATCAAATTCCTCGCATCGAACGGTGTTAAGCCGATCGAAAGCACCGGCAATGCGTTTGACATGGAACTCCACGAGGCAATCGCGATGGTCCCCGTGGCCGACGATGCTCAAAAGGGCATGGTGATCGACACTCTCACGAAAGGATATACAATCAACGACAAAGTGCTCCGCCATGCAAAAGTGGCTGTGGGCCAATAATCACCCACACATATATTAATATATACCCCACACTCACCAACCCCATTCAAACTTTGATTCATGGCAGAGAAACGAGACTATTACGAAGTGCTTGGAGTCGACCGCAACGCCGACGAAAAGGCAATCAAAAGCGCATACCGTAAAAAAGCCATCCAATATCACCCCGATAAGAATCCCGGCAACAAGGAGGCTGAGGAGAAGTTTAAAGAGGCTGCCGAGGCCTACGACGTTCTCTCCAACCCCGACAAGCGTGCCCGCTACGACCAATTCGGTCACAATATGGGCCCGCAAGGATTTGGCGGCGCAGGCGGATTTCACGCCGGCGGATTTTCGATGGAGGACATCTTCTCGCAGTTCGGCGACATCTTCGGCGGCGGATTCGGCAACATGGGCGGATTCGAGACGGCCGGCGGACGCATGAGACGCCGTCAGCGCAGAGGCTCGGATCTTCGCATCAAAGTCAAGATGACTCTCGCCGAAATCTCAACCGGTATCACCAAGACGCTCAAAATCCCTACACTCATCAAGGATTCGCACTGCAACGGCACGGGCGCAAAAGACGGCACGGCGTTCACGACGTGTACGAGCTGTAACGGCACGGGCACTATCTATCGCCGCCAGCAAACGCTGTTTGGCATCTCGCAGTCGGCTGTCGAATGTCCGCAGTGTCGCGGCGAGGGCAAGATGATCACAGATAAGTGTAAGTTCTGTAACGGTGAAGGTGTAGTCCGCGAAGACCGCACTGTTTCGTTTACCATTCCTGCCGGTGTTGCCGACGGTCAAGTGCTTACGGTCAAAGGTCAGGGTAATGCGGCTCCCAACGGTGGCATCAACGGCGATTTGCTCGTGGTCATCGAGGAAATCAAAAGCCCCGAACTCATCCGCGACGGCAACGATGTCATCTACAATCTTATGCTCGACATCCCGACTGCAATCCTCGGCGGAAGTGTCGACGTCCCGACTATCACGGGGCGCGCTCGCTTGAAAATTCCTGCCGGAACTCAACCGGGCAAGGTGCTTCGTCTGCGCGGCAAGGGTCTGCCCTCGACCGACGGCTACGGTACGGGCGATGAGCTTATCAACGTCATGGTCTATATCCCCGAAAATCTCAACGATGACGAACGCAAGACGTTTGAATCGCTCAAAGATAATCCGAACCTGACCCCTAACGAGTCGACCAAGACTCGTATATTCAGCAAACTCAACCATATTTTCGAAGGCTGAAAGAATATCACCGTCTGAATAAAAACCCGTCGCCATCAAGATGTCAAATGAGTTAGTCTCGACATCTTGATGGCGACGTTAGTTTTTTTGAGGAGGGGGAAAGATTATTTTCTTATTTCAGGATGTAGACGGCGAAGGTTTTGGCGGGGAGGGTTGTCGAAAGGGTGTTGCCGGAGGGTTGGAGGGCGGTTTCGACGGGGACGATGCGGGTCGGGGTGTCAAGGGTGTTGTCGGCATCCGGGTCGTCGGAGGAGAGGGTGATGCGACGAGCGGAGGTCAGAGTGTGACCTTTTTTCATGCCGTCGAATCGCAACGATAGGTCGCGGGGGGTGTCGGAGGTGTTGACTACTTTGACGATGTAGCTGCCGGTGGTGTCGTCGATGACCGATGAGGCGTAGAGTCCGCCTTGACTCTCTGCTCCGATGACGGGCGAGCCGGCGAGCGTCAGGGGGAGTACTCGAGAGCCTTTGTGGGTGGCGTAGAGTTGCTGGACATAGTAGCTCGCGGTGGCTACGGAGTTGAGGTTGTCGAACCAAATCATGTCGGGTCGCCATTGCCAGCCTTCGACGTGGGCAAAGAGCGGTGCGTAGGTTGCCATGTGGACGATGTCGGCGTTGCGTTCGAGTCCGGTCATGAAGGCGGCTTCCATCAGCGAGGCGTTGAAGTGGTTGAATTTTTTGCCTTTGCCGTGGCAGGCGTATTCGCCGGCGAAGACTTTCGGGCCTTTGCGATCGTAGCTGTCATAGCGATCGGCTTGGGTGAGGAAGAAGGTTTCGGGCGAATAGTAGTGTTCGTCGACGAGGTCGGCTTTCAGATTTTTCATTTCACTCCAAAGGTGGTCGAATCTGTCGCCGGAGGCTTTCGGTCCGGATGAGCCTACGATTTTGATGTCGGGGCAGTGTTTGCGGAGTGCGTCAATGAAGGGTTTGAGGCGTTCGGGGTATTCACTGCCCCACTGCTCGTTGCCGATGGCGATGAATTTGAGGTTGAATGGTTGCGGATGGCCCATCTCGGCGCGAAGTTTGCCCCATTCGGTGTCGACCGCGCCGTTGGCGAACTCGACGAGGTCAAGGGCATCGTCGATGTAGGGTTGGAGGCTGTCGATGGGGACGTGGGCTTTCATGTCGGAGTTTTGATATTGACAGGCAAGCCCGACGCTGAGCACGGGGAGCGGTTCGGCTCCGATTTCCTCGGCCAGTAGGAAGTATTCATAGAATCCGAGTCCGTAGCTCTGATAGTAGTCGGGGAAGTAGCGATGACGGAAGGTGTAGTGCCACCGATTTTCGTTGAGCGGACGGTTTTCGACTGCGCCGACGGAGTTTTTCCATTGGTAGCGCGATTGGAGGTCTGTTCCCTCGACGATGCAGCCGCCTGGGAAGCGCAGGAGTCCGGGGCGGACGGCGGCGAGTTTCTCGACGAGGTCTTTGCGGAGTCCGTTTTCGTGACCTTTCCAAGTGTCGGTCGGGAAGAGCGAGATGTGTTCGAGGTCGCAGCCGGAGGGCGAGTCGAGGAAGATGCGGAGACGGCCTTTGCCGACTGTTGCCGAAGGGGTGAGGACGGCGGTGTAGCGCGTCCATCGGTCGGAGGTTATTTCAATGGTCTGCGATGCCATGACTTGCGTTTCGCCCATCGATGATGGGTCGGCAAGTTCGACGCGGATTTTTGATGGAGATGTGCCGAGGGTGCGCGCCATGACGCTGAATCGGTAGCTGTCGCCGTCGCGAAAGGCTATGCCGAAGAAGCCTTCGTTGGAGAGTCCGGTGGATTTGTGGGAGTGTCCGGCGGAGGTCAGACGGACGTAGTGGGGATTGCGCTCAAAGGGGCCGCCGTCGGTGCGAACCGTCACGCCTCCGAAACTTTCCCAGCCCATGAGGGATTGCGGGAATTCGAAGGAGCGGTTTTTGACCATTTCGGCATAGAGTCCGCCGTCGGCGGCATAGTTGATGTCTTCAAAGAATAGCCCGTACATGGTGGGTTGGACGGTTGCGCCGGGACGGTCGGTGCGGATGACGAGTTCGGCGGCGACATCGGTGACATCAGCGGCGGCTGTGGTGGCGTAGCTCGCGCTCAGCAGCAGCGCGGCGGAGAGCAATGCGGGTTTGATATTCATTGTCGAAGAGTTGGGTGGGATTTTTAAGGTAGATAAGGTGGCGATTTGTTTCTGCAAATATACGTTTTTCCGACGTGACTATGAAATAAAAAACGCCCGCCGTTTCTTCACGAGACGGCGAGCGAAGGGAACCAATTAACGATATAAAAATTATTTTACCGTTGCTGTGTAGGGAAGAGAGCTGAGATCAAGGACGATTGTCACTTCACCCGTCTTTCCGGCGCAGAGGTTTGCTCCGTCGGGGACAAGGTTGTCGAACGAACCGCCGAGGTTGATTGCCCAGTCGTTGTTGGCGCGGAATTTGAACACACCTTCGCCGAGAGTTGTGGTGAGTGTCCAAGTGAGGAAGTCGGCTGAGGGTGTCATGGCTGTGTCGCCATTCCATCCGTTGGCTGTCGCATCGCCGATGATGCCGATCGAGGTGATCGGTGTGGTCGTGTAGGTGAGAGCCGTGATGTTGGCAGTACACCAGTAGAGAGCGTTGCCGAGAGCTTCGCCGGTTTGGGTTTCTTTGATGTTGCCCGCGCCGCCGTCGTTGGAGAGATGGCCGGCAGAAGCATAGCCGAAGTTGGTGTGGTCCCAGTCGGCTGCCGATGTGAACTTAAATTCGCCGTCGATGTGGACGAAGCCTTTGTAGTTCTTATAGTCGTCGGTGAAGAGCATCTGCGAAGAGCCGTGGCTCCAACCGTTGGCTGGGCCGGGAGTCCAGAGGTTGGGGATGGCGAGCTCTACGGTGTAGGAGTAGAGATCGTCGGCATCGGGACGCACGTTGATGGTGAACAGGTGGTTGTTGCTTTCGTAGACCAAGCCGTAGAGATCAATGGAATTGTATTCCTTGAAGTAGCCGGCGGCATCCGAAACGAGTTCTTCGGAGCTCGGAGCGAGGATTACGCCCGAACCTGCGGCGAGAGTCGAGGCGGGAACGACTGCCCATTCGTAGCCTTCGGCTGCTTGCTCATCGGTGATGTCGATGACTGCCGAGAAGACGGGGTCGTCGTAGGGGCTGATGCCGCTGTTGGTCATCTTGACTGCCTTTGAAGCGTCAATCTTGCCGTCGGTAGCCGTGCCGATGATGTAGTAGGTCTCTTCGGCTACGAAACCGGGGTCGAAGGGTTTGAGCTGTGCCTCCATTGAGCCATAGTAGGCATCCTGACCTCCGATGCGGACTTTGTTGGTGCCGTTGACGGCGTAGGCTTTATAGCGGATGTAGGCTGTGCGCTCTTTCGGGTCGATTGTGTTGAACACTTCGTGGAACGTAGCGTCGAGGATGTCGGGGTCAGCCACGATAGCGGTGCTGTCGACTGTGACTTCAAAGCCGAGGGCGTTGCTGAAATCGGCTGATGACGACATCTGTGCATCGAATGCAAGGGTGTAGCCGGCAGGTACGCTGTCGAGCGACGCGATTTCGGCGAGTTTGACCGAGCCGTCGGCGTTGTTGATGTCTTCGAGGTTGATCAAACCCGTTGCCGACGATGCGAGGTCGAGGTCGGCGGAGTTGAAAATCGCCTCTTGGGGATTTGACTGTCCCGGAGGATTGGGAAAGTCAAAATCATTGTCGCATGATGAAAATCCGATAACCGGAGCCACCATTAACATTAGATATATCTTTTTCATTTGTGTGCGAATCTTGATTTAGTTGTTACACGTTTCTTGGGGTTGAAAAAAATTTCTCAGACAGCTTCGTAAGTAACGGTCTTGTCGTTTGTGTTGACTGTCATCTTCATCTTGCCGCCTGTCCATGCGGGGAACGACCAGCTACCTTTGCCGATAACATAGCTTCCGGTGAAGACTCCGTTGTCAAACGCTCCTTCAATGGGGTTGTCTTCGACTTGCGAGCCAATGCTGAACTCTTCATCCCAGCTTCCGAGTTGAGTGTAGAAACGGAATGTCGATTTGCCTTCGGGGACTTCAAATGTGCCGTAGTAGATGCCGTTGCTATCGTAGTCATAGAGCTTGTAGTCAGCATAGATTTCTTCGGCGTTGTCGGCGTTGACTGACCATGCAGAGGGTTCGCCCACGAGGTAGATGTACTTCATGTTGGCGTAGTCAAAGTTGCCTTTCTGCATGGTGACGGTGATTGCGCTTTCGTCGTTGAGGTCAACGGTGAAGGTTACGAATCCGCCTTCCCAATCGGCTGATGTGAACCAAGCTCCCTTGCCGGGAACAGCCGAATGCTTAACGGGTTCGTCGGTCAATGTAACCATTTCGTTGTCGCCATCGTTGGCATTCGGACCGACAGAGGGGAGCTGTCCGTCAGAACCCCAGTCGCCGAGGGCGGTGTAGAAGCGGAAGTATTGCTCGCCGGCAGGGACATCGAATGCTCCGACATAAATGTTGGTCTTGATGCCTGTTTCTTTGAGTGCCCAAAGAGATGGATCGGCGGGGGAGATTGCCCATCCGGAAACTGAACCTACGATGTAGATCGAACGTCCGGTTTCAGAGTAAGGATTATAGGGCTGAACGGCTTTGAGGACGATTTCATTCGACACACATTCGCTCGATTCGAAGCCCGAAATCCAAGCGTGGGCGCGGAGGGTCACTTTGACGGGGTCAAGACCTTCTTCGGGGTATTCGGCAAACGATGTGATGCCTTTGAGCTGGCAAATTGCTTCGTCAAATGCGTTGGCATCAAGCGAAATTTTTGCCTGAGTGGGCTGTTTTGACGACAGAGTCAAGTAGTTAGCCTCTGTGCTTTCGGTTGCCTCCACGAAAGCGTCGGCGAGGGTGATGTCAACGGAATATTGAGTCACGGTTGCAACGCCGTAGTCGGGCTGAGAGGTCGTGAGTTCAACCGTGCCGCCGTTTTCGAGCAGGTAGAGCTGCTCAGCCATCGGGGGCGTGTTGAGGACGAATGTTGCGGGATCGGGATCATGGTAGACCGGCTCTTTGTCGGCTTCACACGATGTGAATGAGAGGGTGGCTACCGCGAGTGATGCCAAGAAATATAGTTTTTTCATTGTTTGAATCATATTAAGAGATTAGTAGCCTGCGTTTTGACCAAGAGTCTGGATGAATTTGGTCGGGATTGCATAGACGTTGCGATAAGCGGGGACGAAAGAACCGTCGGCTGAGCCGCCTTTCCAACTCCAATTGTAGTCAGAGCCTGCAAATTTGCCGAAACGAACGAGGTCGGAGCGACGATGTCCTTCCCAATAGAGCTCACACATGCGCTCTTTGAGGAGCGATTCGGCATCGTAAGATGCGACTTTCGAGAGACCGGCACGAGTGCGGACGCGGTTGAAGAGTTCAAGACCGTTGCAGTTCTTGGCTCCGTGGAGTTCACATTCGGCGAGCATGAGGAAGGTGTCGGCAAGACGGAAGAGAGGGTAATCCGTCGGGTTGAAGATGGTGTTGCAGTAGGCTGTCTCCGAATTTTCGTTGTAGTAGTCGGTTTCGGGAGTGTAGACGTACTTGATACACATGTAGCCCTGCGCTTTGTCGCCGAGGCTTTGAATGTCCTCGGTGAATTCACCTTCGTAGATGAGACGACGTTTGTCGTTGGAAGCGAGTGCTTTTGAAAGTTCTTCGCGGACACGCGGCCCTTCCCAACCCGAAACGGCGAGACCGAAGCGTTTGAGCAATTCGCTGTCGCCACGATATGCACCGCCCGAGATGTAGGTTGTGCCGCCGTAGGTGGTCAGCGTAGTGCCGTCCTGAGGAATCGCCCAAAGGATTTCGCCGTTGCCGACATACTTATCGTTTGTCGCGCAGAAGAGATATTTGTATTCATTGGCGAGGTTGGGGATTGTTTCAAGAATCTTGTTGCAAGCGTCGGCACATTCCTGCCAGCGAGCTTCGCCGGTGTAGACTTCGGCGTTGAGATAGAGTTTTGCAAGAAGCATATAGCCTGCTTCACGCGAAACACGTCCGTAGACTTGCTGCGAGGCGGGGACGAGGTTGGGGATTGCGTCGACAAGGTCGGCTACGACTGCGTCGAAGAGTTGCTTGCGGTCGTAGGTGGGAGGAGTTGCGCCGACGGGCGAGTTTTCAGTGGTCCACGGGCCTTTGCCGAAGACGTCGATCATGTGGTAGTAAGACAATGCACGGAGTGTGCGAGCTTCGGCGTTGAACACCTCAACCGAGAGGTTGTTTGAGCCGGGGAGGAGGTTGCCGTATTTGTCAAGGTCGCGGAGGAACTGATTGACGATGGCAATCTGATAGTTGAAACGCGAGAAACATTCGTAGAGCCAGTGGTTGTCACCGTTCCAAGTCGAGTAGACGAGTTCGCTGAGACCTGCATCGCTCCAGTTTGAGCCGATGAGTGTTTCGTCGGTGGCGAGTTCCTGAATGTTCCAGAGCTGACGAGTGTAGACACCCGCGCCGCCGTCGTCGACAGAGATGCCGCCTTCAAAGACAAGTCCGCCGTAGATGCCGGCGAGTTCGCCGTAGAGTTCTTCGGCACTTGTTATATCTGTTTTTGTCGTAGGGTTCTCAGGGCTTACATCGAGGTCGTCGACGCAGGCAGTGAATGCAGGCGCAGAGAGGGCGAGGGCTCCGAGAACGATATATTTTGATAATTTCATATTAAATTTTCTTCGTTAAATAAGATCAATGAATGAATTATTTAGAATGAAGCCACGACACCAAACGAGAATGTCAACGGGTGGGGATAGACTTCGTTGTCGACACCTGAGAAGATTTCAGGATCAAGACCTTTGTACTTGGTGATCACGAAGGGATTCTGGCAAGCACCGTAGAGACGCAGGCGGAGTTGATCGTTGAGAAGATTGTCCCAAGTATAGCCGACAGTGATGTTGTCGCAGCGAACAAACGAAGCGTTCTGCACGAAATGGCTGCTCATCTTGGTGGTTGTCGCAGTCTTTTCAAACAAGAATGTGTTGTTCATCAAGTTGGCGAGGGGAAGCGATTCGTTTGTTTCCTTGACGCTGTTGCCTGCCTGAGTGTAGTTGTAGACCCAGTTGCCGAGGTTTGAACGAAGGCTGATGCCGAAGTCCCAGTTCTTGTAGTTGAACGTGTTGTTCCAGTTCATGGTGACTTTCGGGTCTCTGCTGTGGTAGAGAATCTTGTCGTTTTCGTTGATCTGACCGTCGCCGTTCTGATCGACGAAGACGCCTTCCATCGGGTTGCCTGCTGCGTCGTAGACTTGCTCGTAGACATAGAAGCTGTAAGCGGGTTTGCCGACTTGGTGGATCTGAATCTTGTCGCCGGTGGTCGAGATTGACGGCCCGCAAGATGAGGTCACGCCTTCGGCAAGACGAGTGATCTTATTTTTGTTCCATGCAACATTGAACGATGATGTCCATGTGAAGACTTTGTTGACTACGGGACGAGCGGTAACTGAAAATTCGATACCGGTGTTTTCAAGGTCGCCGAGGTTCATGTTGCCTGCATTGGAGATGTTGGAGCCTGCGGGATAAGGAGCGTAGGTCAAGAGGTCTTTGGTCTTACGCTTGTAGAAGTCAAAGCTTCCGAGGATGCGGTTGTTGAGGAAACCGAAGTCAAAACCGGCGTTCCAAGTGTGGGTTTCTTCCCACTTGATGTCGGAATTGTAGGCCTGAGCATAGAAGGGGTATGTGCCGTTGCCCTGTCCGGTGATCGAGGGGTAGACTGCTCCGCCGCCGGTCCACTGTGAGTAGACGGGGAGATAGGGGAAGTAGTCGTCGTTGAGGTCTTGCTGACCTGTCACACCGTAGCCGGCACGGATTTTGAGTTCGTTCATGTAGTCGCGAGCACCTTCCATGAAGTTTTCTTCAAGGAGCTTCCAACCGAGAGCAACAGAGGGGAATGTGCCCCAACGGTGGTCTTTCGAGAATCGCGATGTGCCGTCGCGACGAACGGTTGCAGTGACGAGATATTTGTTGAGGAATGTCAGGTTGGCACGACCGAAGAACGAAACCAACTGATGGGGATGGATTGTCACGCTTGTCGGGTTAGCCTGATTGCCGACGTATTGTTCGTTTTCGGGGTCAACAACCTGGTAAACAAGGCTGTAATCGCGTTTCTTGTTGTGGAACTTCTGCCAAGAGTAACCGGCTGTCACGTCGAGATTCGAGTTGATGCTCTCGAAGTAGTGATTGTAGTTGAGGTAGAAGTCAAGGAGGAGGTTGACACGGGTCTGGAACTCGTATTTGCGGCTTACGCCACCGTCTTTGATGGTTTTGAGTTCGCCGTTGTCTTTAACCTGATAGCCACCGTTCCACGACATCGGGGTGTTGATCATGTCGTTGGAGTGGTTTTCACCGTGCTGATAGTCATAGCCGAGGTTGAGGTTGGCGCGGAGGTCGGTGAGGAATGGCATCTTGAAATCGAGTTGAAGATTGCCGACCGACTGCCATGCCTTGCCTTCCGAAACTTTGGCTTCGTTTTTGGCAATGGGGTTGATGGGCGATGTGGTCGAGTCGATGGTCTCACCCTTGTCGTTGGGTCCGGCAAGGATACCACCGTTGACATACGAGGTGTAGTAGCCGAAGAGGGGCGAACCGTTTTCGTAGTCCTTGACGGGGAGAGTCGGGTTCATCGCTGCTGCCGAACGGAGGGTGTTTTCACCATAGTTATTGGTGATGTAGGCTCCTTTGACATTGGCGTTGACCGAGAGAAGGTCGTTGAAGAATTTCGGAGTGAGGTTGACCGAAGCTGTCACACGATCCATGTCGGTGTTTTTGATGATACCATTGTTGTCGGTATAAGTCACGCCGACGCGATAGGGAAGCCAGCCGGCTGTGCCGCCGACGCTGAGGCTGTAATCAGTAGAGAATGTGGTGCGAGTCAGCTCTTTCTGCCAATCGGTGTCGTAGTCGCCGAGCTGTCCGGCTTGAAGCGAATCTTCACCGTATTCACTGAGGATGAAGTTGCGGAACTCGCCTGCGCTCATGACGTCGAGATACTTGCGGGTGGTGTTGATATAGCCGTTCATTGTGAACGACACCTGCGGAGTGCCCTTTGCTCCGGCTTTGGTGGTGATGATGATGACACCGTTTGATGCACGGCTACCGTAGATGGCTGTTGCCGATGCGTCTTTGAGGATGGTCATCGACTCAACGTTTTCGGGCGAGATGAGCGAAAGGGGGTTTGACGAACCTACAATGCCTTTGGTGTCCATGGGGACTCCGTCGATGACGATGAGAGGGTCGTTGGATGCCGAAAGCGATGCTCCACCGCGAATCTGGATGTTGCCGCCTTCGGAGGGATTACCGGATGTGGTCACGACAACGCCCGGCGATGCGCCGACAAGAAGATCTTGAGCCGACGTAGCAAGTCCGGCTTCGATTTCTGAGGGTTTAATGGTTGCCACCGAACCGGTTGCGTCTGATTTCTTGACCGTACCGTAGCCGATTGCAACAACTTCGTCGAGCATCACAGAATTTTCCTTCAGAGTGACGTCGATCAAAGTGCGACCGTTGACTGCGACTTCCTGAGTGTCGTAGCCGACGTACGAGAAGATTAGATAGCCGTCGGACGGAGCCGAGATGGTGTAGTTGCCATCAATGTCAGTTGCAGTTCCGAGAGTCTGACCTCTGACCACAACACTTGCGCCGATTAGAGGCTCTCCCTCTTTGTCAATCACAGTGCCTTTGACTGTAATTGTTTGCGCGAAAGCAGGAAACGCGACACATAGAGCCATGAATGCTACAAGCCACATTTTCCGCGTCATTTGAAAACAAATGTTCTTCATGCACGAATTGTTTAAAAAATTTGTAAATATGATAATCTCAATTAAATATTATATTCCGTTCAGCGTAGAATTGTTCAAAATATACATTAAATATATAGCGTTATTTATGTTCTTTTTTTTTCCATCAAAAACAGAATTTCGAGCGAATGACGACTTTGAAGATTGCTATCGGAGCGAACACGACAACGACACAATCTCATCGTTTTCTTTCTTATCGATCAAAGGTAAGAAGCAAGTTCGTGGGGGGACTCGTGCATACGGTAATCAAAGAAAAGGTGATGATGAAAGCATCAGTAGCTGTCGTCGCTATCGAATGTCATTCAAGGATTTGGCAAATGTTCTATATGATGATTTTTTTTAATGTCAATCTCTCTGGTTTTCTCTATATCTCATGCAGTTTTCTCTAAAACCGCTTTCTTATAAGGTAGTTTTTTTAATGGAAAGGTGCGGATCCCATCCTCGACCGCGAAGGGCTTCGGCTGAAATTCGGGGGCAAATATAAAGATTTATTTTGATTCATTCAAGCAATATGCTAAAAAACATATATTTTGCCAAACGATTCACACTCTATCAAACTACGCCTAGCAACCGAGCCATCCGACTCCCCCACCCTCATCAAATCACCGGTCAAAAAAACAATTGAAAAATATTTTTTGTTAAATATTGACGATATTTCTGTGAAAATTGCTACATTTGCAAAATCTAATCAAATGCTGTCGCCGTTTCCGAGCGGATCGGAGGCAGTCACAAAGTTAAAAAAATCATTTCGTATAAATTATCTAATCAAAACTAATCTATCATGGCTTACGTAATCACTGACTCATGCGTGGCTTGTGGCACTTGCCAGCCCGTTTGCCCCGTTGACGCTATCTCTGAAGGCGACATCTACAAAATCGATCCCGACACTTGCATCGAGTGCGGTTCTTGCGCAGAAACTTGCCCCAGCGAAGCTATCGTCCCCGGAGCATAATTGCTTAATAAGAAATTTTACAGTATCGGACAGCCGAATCGATTCGGCTGTCCGATACTTTTTTTGCCCCGAACTCTCCCCCTTTAACCTATCTGCCTGATTTAGATAAAGCTTGTCGCGAGGCATGAAATTTGTATGTTGTATAACATCTCAAATATTCGATTTTTTTCATCCGTCCTATCAAATTAAATTACTACATTTGCATCGTTAACCAAATCAAATAATACACACCTTTTCAATTATTTTTCTTTTATCATGGATATTAACACTATTCTCAACAATCTGGAGGCTAAACACCCCGGCGAAAAGGAATATCTTCAAGCTGTCAAAGAAGTCCTCATCTGTGTAGAGGACGTCTACAACCAGCATCCTGAGTTTGAAAAAGCCAAAATCATCGAACGTATGGTCGAGCCTGACCGTATCGTGACATTCCGCGTCACTTGGGTCGATGACAAAGGCGAGGTTCAAAATAATATCGGCTACCGCGTTCAGTTTAACAACGCCATCGGCCCGTATAAAGGCGGCATCCGTTTCCACGCATCGGTCAACCTCTCAATATTGAAGTTCCTCGGCTTCGAACAGACTTTCAAAAACGCCCTCACCACTCTCCCGATGGGTGGAGCCAAGGGCGGTAGCGACTTCTCGCCCAGAGGCAAGAGCGACGCAGAAATCATGCGCTTCTGCCAAGCATTCATCCTCGGCCTTTGGAAAAACCTCGGCCCTGACCGCGACGTTCCCGCAGGCGACATCGGTGTAGGCGGTCGCGAAGTCGGATATATGTACGGCATGTACAAAAAACTCGTCAACGAATGTACAGGCACATTCACCGGCAAGGGTCTTGACTTCGGCGGTTCACTCATCCGTCCGGAAGCAACAGGTTTCGGCGCTCTCTACTTCGTTCAGAGTATGCTCGCAGAGAAAAATGACAATATCAATGGCAAAGTTGTGGCTGTTTCAGGCTTCGGCAACGTCGCTTGGGGTGCAGTCACCAAAGCAACCGAACTCGGAGCAAAAGTTGTCACCATCTCCGGTCCCGACGGCTATATCTATGACCCCGACGGCATTTCAGGCGACAAGATTGACTATATGCTCTATCTCCGCGCAACAGGCGAAGACATCGTTGCTCCCTATGCTGAAAAATATCCCAACGCAACGTTCTATCCCGGTCGCAAACCTTGGGAACAGAAAGTGGACATCGCTCTCCCCTGCGCTACTCAAAACGAACTCAACGGCGACGACGCTAAAAACCTCGTCGACAACAACGTCGAACTCGTTGCAGAAGTTTCAAACATGGGTTGTACGCCCGAAGCTATCGACACTTTCCTCGCATCGAAGACCACATACGCTCCCGGTAAGGCTGTCAACGCCGGCGGTGTTGCCACTTCGGGTCTCGAAATGAGCCAGAATGCCGAACACCTCCAATGGAGCGCGGAAGAAGTTGACCGCCGTCTCCATGAAATCATGAAGAATATCCACACTCAGTGTGTGAAACACGGCACCGAAGCCGACGGCTACATCAACTACATGAAGGGCGCAAACATCGCCGGATTCATGAAGGTTGCAAACGCTATGATCGGTCAGGGTATCATCTAAACCTCGTTTATTGAACAGTCTCCCAATTTTTATTGGAGTAGAAAAATTCATAACCAAATTTGAAACTGCGTCGTAATTATTCATGCGATGCAGTTTCTTTTTTTCTTTTAAATTCTTCAACCCGAAATTCTTCGACCCTAATTTTAGACAGACTTTTAGGGATTGTTGAGTTTGGCGATTGCAAACGGTATTTGATAGAATTACCCCTGCCGATTGTAGTAGTTCGGCAGGGGTAATTTTGTTCTATTTAATCAGGAGGGACGATTACATCATGCCGCCCATTCCACCCATGCCGGGAGCGGGCATCGCGGGAGCGGGATTGTCTTCCTTCTTGTCGGCGATGACACATGAAGTGGTGAGGAACATTCCTGCAATCGACGCTGCGTTTTCGAGTGCCACACGTGTTACCTTGGCGGGGTCGATGACGCCGGCAGCCAAGAGATGTTCAAATACGCCGGTGCGTGCGTTGTAACCGTAGTCGCCTTCGCCGTCCTTAACTTTCTGAACGATTACAGCTCCTTCTTCGCCTGCGTTGGCTACGATCTGACGGAGGGGTTCTTCGATTGCACGGAGAACGATGTTGATACCGGTGGTTTCGTCGTCGTTTGCGCCTTTGAGGTTTTCAAGGTTTTTCACGCAACGGATATATGCCACACCGCCGCCGGGAACGATACCTTCGGCAATAGCTGCACGAGTTGCAGAGAGTGCGTCGTCGACGCGGTCTTTCTTTTCTTTCATCTCAACTTCGCTGGGTGCACCGATGTGGAGCACGGCTACGCCGCCTGCGAGTTTGGCGAGACGTTCTTGAAGTTTTTCGCGGTCGTAGTCGCTTGTGGTCTGCTCGATTTGAGCTTTGATCTGAGCGATGCGGGCTGCGATTGAGTCTTTGTTGCCTGCGCCGTTGACGATTGTGGTATTTTCTTTGTTGACAGTGATTTTTTCGGCACGTCCGAGTTGGTCGATTGTTGCGCTTGTGAGCTGCATACCTTTTTCTTCGGAGATGACCACGCCGCCGGTGAGCACTGCGATGTCTTCGAGCATTTCTTTACGACGGTCGCCGAATCCGGGAGCTTTGACTGCACAAACTTTGAGCGAACCGCGGAGACGGTTGACAACGAGGGTTGCAAGTGCTTCCTGATCAACATCTTCTGAAACGATGAGAAGTCCGCGACCCGACTGTGCGGTTGCTTCGAGGACGGGGAGGATGTCTTTGATGTTTGAAATCTTCTTGTCGTAGATGAGAATGTAGGGGCTTTCCATCTCACATTCCATCTTTTCGGTGTTGGTCACGAAGTAGGGCGAAATGTAACCGCGGTCAAATTGCATACCTTCAACGATGTCGACGGTGGTTTCAGTGCCTTTGGCTTCGTCAACGGTGATGACGCCTTCTTTCTTGACTTTCTTCATTGCTTCGGCGATGAGATGGCCAATTGCTTCGTCATTGTTGGCAGAGATGCGTGCCACGTCTTCGATTTTCTTGAAGTCGTCGCCAACTTCTTCGCTCTGAGCTTTGATGCCTTCAACCACGACTGCAACAGCACGGTCGATGCCGCGTTTGATGTCCATGGGGTTTGCTCCTGCTGCCACGTTTTTAAGACCTACGTTGATGATTGCCTGAGCGAGTACGGTTGCAGTAGTTGTTCCGTCGCCGGCATCGTCGCCTGTCTTAGATGCAACTTCCTTGACGAGCTGTGCACCCATGTTTTGGAAAGCGTCTTCGAGTTCGATTTCACGAGCTACGCTGACACCGTCCTTTGTGATGTGGGGAGCACCGAATTTTTTCTCGATGATCACGTTGCGACCTTTCGGGCCGAGTGTCACTTTGACTGCGTCGGCAAGAGCGTCAACGCCTTTTTTAAGCTCTTCGCGAGCCTTTATATCGAATTTGATTTCTTTAGCCATTTTTGTAAATGATTTAAATGTGTTTCGTTTTGAGGAAAT
This sequence comes from uncultured Staphylococcus sp., assembly GCA_964497255.1. Classification (GTDB taxonomy): domain Bacteria; phylum Bacteroidota; class Bacteroidia; order Bacteroidales; family Muribaculaceae; genus Duncaniella. Next base: position 34,449 of record CAZCCI010000008.1, on the reverse strand, counting down.
TTTTGTTTGTCAGAGGAAAGAGTGAGAGAAGAGCGAGAGAATGAGTTTTTTTATTTTTCGAGGATTGCGAGGATGTCGCTCTGACGCATGATGAGATACTTGACACCGTCGAGTTCGACTTCCGAGCCTGCATATTTACCGAACAGAACTTCGTCGCCGGCTTTGACGATCATTTCTTCGTCCTTAGTGCCGTTGCCGGTAGCCACGACTGTTCCGCGAAGGGGTTTTTCCTTTGCTGTGTCGGGGATGATGATGCCTGCGGCGGTAACTTCTTCTGCGGGAGTGGGGCTAATCAGCACTCTGTCAGCTAATGGCTTGATATTCATAGTTCCTAATTTTTATGGTTTGTTTGATTTATGTTTTTAATTATTTATTATGGTGGTATCGGTCGAGGAGATTCCGATTTCCGACATAGAGAACTCGCATAAATCATGCCAAAGCCAACGGCTGTCAGCCCCGACTGACAAAATGGCAATTTATCGGTGTCATGAACCGTCAGCACCCCCTCTTCTGTCAGTCTGAAAAACACAGCCGAAGGTGAAATTGTTCACCTCCGGCTGCCATTGGAACCCTTTACAATATATATTTTTCGGTTGTTTCAGCGAGATTTCTCGGGCAGAGCCGAGGAAATGGCTTCGTATGACGCATCCATCAGTTGACGAATGTCATGTCCGTCAGATGTCGGGTGGATCGGTTTATGGATTGTCAGGTGGATGTGTCCGGGAACCGGCAATTTTTTGAATCGCGGCAACACGTCGAATGCTCCGTCGATTGTCATCGGGACTACCGGCAGGTTGAACTCGACGGCGAGGCTGTAAGCTCCTCGCTTGAATCGCCCCATCTTGCCTGTCCATGTCCGCGCGCCTTCGGGAAAGACGACGAGCGACATTCCGCCTCGGAGCTGACGCTCGGCTCGTTGCATCGTGCGGCGCGTTGCGGCTGGCGATGAATTGTCGACAAATATCTGCTGTGCCCACCGACAAGCCCAGCCGACAAACGGTATCTTGCGCAAACTTTGCTTCATCATCCAACGAAAATTATGCCCGAGGTAGCCGTAGACTGTAAAAATGTCATACGCGCCTTGATGATTGGCTACAAAGACATAGCTGACGTTCGAGTCGATGTTTTCACGACCGCTGACAGTGACTTTGACAAACGCAAGACTGCAAAACAGACGCGCCCAAATCACTTCTGGATAATATCCCCACCATTTGCCAAGTCCGAACATTGAGCCGATGACCGTCGAAACGGCGGTTAGGATGGTTGCCACTATCAGGAGAGGACACATCACAAAAATTTGATAGATGCGATAGAGGATTAGCATAAATTGGTTTGATCAATGTTTTTTTAAGTGGTACAAAAATACACATTATTCTCAAAATCCTCAAAAAATGTGCAAATTTCTCCACTATTTTTCGTCGAAGCGTCAGTCTCACGGTTCGGTTGAGAATCGCTTGGTGATACGGCCAAGGCTTTCCGACTCGATTTTGAGTGTGATCGCGCCCGGTGTTCTGTGGCTGCGCATGATGACGGTGGCGCGTCCGTTGAAGAGGCGGCGCGATGTGCCAACGGTCAGTTCTTCGCTATTGATGTCACCGTTGATGACTCCTACAATTTCTGCCGGACCGTCGATTGAGAATGTCAGTTTTTCGTCGGCTGATTTCACGCAATTGCCTTTGCTGTCGATTGCTGAGATTTCGACGTGTTGGAGGTCAAAGCCATCGGCTTTCCACGTCGGATTGTCGCCGTCGGCAATGAGTTTGGTCGCTTTGCCTGTGGTCACAAGCTGATGACGGGCAATAGGGCGCGACCGACCGTCGATATATGCAACGGCTTCGAGTTTGCCGGGTTTGTATGCGATGCCGGTCCACTCGATTCGGTTGCGCTCCTTCGTGTCTGCGACATTGTTGCGCTTCTTGCCGAGGCTTTTGCCGTTGAGTCGCAGTTCAACCTCGTCAGCATTGGTGTAGGTGAACAATTTTATGCTGTCGCCTTTGTTGAAATTCCAACTGTCGGTAAACTTCTTGCCGCCCATCGTAACTCCGTTCCACTCGGTAGTGCCGGTTGTTTCAAACGGTGCGATGTAGACCATCGGTTCTTCGGGCTTGAAAAACGAGCGAAGGAAGTATGCCATCGGTTTAGGATTGAGTGCGATGTCAAAGACTCCCTGTGCCCATCCCTTGGCAGGCCAGCCGCCCGACTCGCCGAGGTAGTCAATCATACCCCAATAGGCAAGTCCGATGACCTTGTCGAGATCCATTTCAAAGAAATTCGGGCCAAGATTGCTCGTGTTTGCCTCACTTTGATAGAAGCTCATCCACGGGAAGCGACGAGAATCGCCGGGGAAGTACATATACCTATAATTATATGCAGCGATGTCAGTCTCCATAACGAGAGGTGCGGGAAGCGAGTCGGTGAACTCGTTTCGTCCGCGCGGGTGCATCGCTACGGTGACGAGTCGACCCGAGCGATCGTAGCGTTGGAGGAGTGTCTTTTGAAGTTTGTAGGGTGTGACTCCCCAATCGTTGAAAGCAAGGTTTGAAATCATCTGCAATTCGTTGCCGAGACTCCAAAAGACAATCGACGGGTGATTGCGGTCGCGCTTGACCCATTCGGGGACGTCTTCCTGCCAACGTTGAGTCCACGGTGTGCGCCCACCGGCATACTGAGTAGTCCATTTGTCATAGAGTTCGTCGACAACGAGGATTCCGTATTCATCACACAGGTCGAGGAATGATTCGCTATACGGGTTGTGGGACGAACGTATGTGGTTGAAACCGAAGTCTTTCAGCATTTGAATGCGTTTTTCAATTGCTCGCGGATAGGCAGCCGCGCCGAGTGCGCCAAGGGTGTGGTGGTTGGCTATGCCTTTGAGCAACATTTTTTTGCCGTTGAGTTTCAAGCCAAATTCGGGCGAGATTTCAACCGAGCGGATGCCGAATCGTTCGATGGTCTTGTCGGCAACCGTGCCATCGGGACGATAGACGCAGGCTTCGAGTGTGTAGAGATTCGGCGATTCGCAATCCCAAAGGTCAACGCTGTCAAGCGCTATGCTGTCGAGACGGAACTCTCTCACTTTCTGCCGACGGTTGTTGCGAATTTTTTTCGTAACGTCGTAGACGACAGCCCCGTCTTTGTCGGTAATCTTCAATCCGACACACAAGCTGTCAATTTTCGTATATGTGGCTATTTCCGCATCGACAACCACCGTCGAGCGGACTGGGTCGACGACAGGAGTCGTGATTGCAAGCGAATGGCGTGTGAAATACTGTTTGGCATCCGTTATACGAATGTTTACGTCGCGATAGAGCCCTCCTCCGGTGTACCAACGTGAGTTTTCAGGCTTTCCGGTGTCGGCTTTTACGGCAATGACATTCGGCTCGCCGTATTTCAACAGTTTGGTGATGTCGATTTCAAAACCGAGATAGCCGTAGTCAGTTCCGCCGATGCGCTCGCCGTTGAGATAGACATCGCCCACGAGCATGATGCCCTCAAAGTCGAGCAACACTCGCCGACCTTGCCAAGCATCGTCGGGGGTGAAAGTCTTGCGATACCACCCCTGCCCCATTTCCTTGAAACCGCGCGAACTGAGTCGGCTCGATATGTTTGCCATCAGATTGCTTTTGTCGGCTCGTTCGTCGGATGCCGGCGCGACCCACGGCTGATGTATCTGGAAGTCATGTGGCAGATTGACGGTCTGCCAACCGGAGTCGTCAAACTCCGGTTTTTCAACTCCCGACATTGTGTCGTCGCCATAGCAAAATTTCCAATCAAAATTTATATTATTTTCGGCAGGAATGCCAAACTTATCTGTCGCATTGCCAATCAAAGCCGTCGCTGTCAACAATAGACTCGATAAGAATATGGTTTTAGACTTAAACATACTGACTTACGTTATTCTATCGAAATTTTTTCAATAATCTTAGATACTGTTTTTACTATATTTGCTGATAAACTACGGCAAGTTATAAAAAAAATCGTAACCTCGCAAGTGAGGTCACGAAATTATCATTTTTTTGATTTCCATGAATCAAAAACTCGGCTACCGATTGTCGGTAGCCGAGTCATGAGTGGTATTTGCCTGTTTTTTCAGACTTGTTGAACAGCTATAATCTTATTTATAATGTTGAGAAGCGGTATTTGCAACTGCTTGTATATGTATCTCCCGGGCGAACAATAACCGAGGGCCACTGAGATTTGTTGGGGCTGTCAGGGAAGTGCTGACTTTCAAGGCATATTGCCGATCGATGCGGATAAGCTATGCCTTTCTTGCCTTTAACAGTGCCATCTAAAAAGTTTCCGACATAGAACTGAATACCGGGTTCGGTCGTAAAGACTTCCATCTTTATACCTGTTGTCGGGTCGGTGACGACTGCGACAGGTGACGATTTGCTACGGTTCTGATTCAACACCATGTTATGGTCATAGCCTCGACCATTGGCAAGCTGAACGTCGTCGTTGTCAATGTCCGCTCCAATCGTTTTAGGGGTCGTGAAGTCAAACGGAGTTCCTGCGACCGGCAATATTTCGCCCGATGTCATAAATGTCGAATCGATCGGGGTGAAGCCATCGGCATCAAACCACAGGGTTTCATCAAGAATGTCGTTTGACGGGTTGCCACTAAGATTGAAATATGAGTGGTTGGTCAGATTTAAAATCGTAGGGGCATCAGTCGTTGCTTTATAGGCTATGTCAATGGCATTGTCGCGCGTCAGCGTATAGGTTACACTGACATTTATATTGCCGGGGAAGCCATATTCGCCATCAGGAGAAAGCAATGTCAGCGCAAGAGTGGTGTCGTTGAGTTGCGTTGCATCCCAAACTGCATGATGAAATCCCTTCGGCCCTCCATGCAGGCAATGGCCGAAGTCATTTTGAGGCAGTTGATATTCAACTCCATCAATCGAGAAACGACCTTGGTTTATACGATTTCCATATCGTCCAATCAATGCGCCGAAATTTCCATCAATATTTATATAGTCGGCTATTGAATCATGACCTAACACTACATCTTGAAAATTTCCATCTTTATCCGGAACCATCAGTGAAACCAATCGACCGCCGTAGTTAGTAATGCAGGCCTCAACTCCACTGTTATTCACAAGTGTGTAGAGGGCGACATTCTTGCCGTCGATAACCGTGTTGAATTTTTCAGGATTTAATCCCGACTTAGTAATGTTTTCTGTAGTTGACGTTTGGCAACCGACAAGAACAATACTTGTTGCTAAAATTGTAGACCAAATATTTTTCATAAATACGATATTCTAAAAATATAAGAGAGATAAAAAACGAACCTAAAACAATCTTTTTTTTGACCTTGGACTAATTAAATTTCACCTGTATTGGATGTCATAAACGCCTTATGACTTACCTCAAATAATGAACCATGAACTTAACTTATTTAACTTTGTTTTATACCTAAATCAAATCGTATTCTATTATATCTGTCCGGTATTAGAGTTTTCATTTTTCTGACATCGCAAAATTAACAATACTCGGAATTTCAAACAATAGCAATTTCCGGTCAATCGGATTTATTCAAGCTATGTATATAGGCATAAGTTCCAATCACATAGCTTTTTGAGAGTCGTCTAACTCAATCATCGATCTTGCGTTTTGATTTGATTGTGATATTTATTGGTCAGTTATTATGACTAAGTATATGTGTGTAAAATTCTGTGGTCAGTCGTGATTAATTGCCGAGTAGCAATTTGCGTGATCCGACGATATAAACACCTTTGGGCAGAGAGGCTTTCACGTTGCCAAGCTCTCCGATTTTCACTCCGGAAATCGTATAGACGACGCAATCATCTTCCGAAATTGAATCTGCAATCACCTCTGTGATTGCAGATTCGTTATCATCATCATTATCTAATAGCCACTTGGCCAATATAGCGTATTCCGAAGCGAATGAGAACTGATGGAAGCCCTTGGTTATGACTTCATCCCCCCAACCGTCAAGCAGATGGATGGGCAACAGATTGTTTCGGTTGTGATTTTCAAATGCATAATCGAGATTGGTCTGAAATGAGTTCAGAGCATTTTTAGGCGTTGTGTTTTCGGCAAATGGGAACGCATCGACATATGAACGCATGAGGACGTCGTTGAACCATGTGTTAAAGCCGTTCTCAGCCGTGTTGTCAGTGGTAAATTCATAAGTTTTGTGACTGCGGACATATCTTGAAAACTTACTCATCGATGCCTGTGACGCTTCGGTCAAATCTTTGCAATAGTCCGCGTTTCCCGTTACACGATACAATTCGGCTGCGCCTGAAATCATAGTTCCGGTATTGTAACTAATCAGACTACCGGTCGGACCGCCGCAATCGACATGCTGACGATAACCGTCTTTGATTTTAATAGTGTTGTCGGCTCCCATCATGTCCCAATAAACGCCTGATGAATGTTTCAACTTTGACTTTTGCCAATCATAGACCTTTTTTGCAAAGTCAAGGTAGTGATCATGACGAGTTCTGCTTTCTTTGACTACGTTGTTATTAACATCGCGGAAAATGTATTCGACGCTTTCGCCGCTATTTTTATAAATATCCGAGAGCCAAACAAGCGGTTGAATAATCGGAGCATTGCTGCAAGAATGCTTGGAGTTATATCCGGGGCCCCAAGTGATACCGCCGTACTCGACTCCGTTTTCATCACGCCAACAATCCCACCCGTCAAGAGAGTAGTCAATGAGATATGTGGCTTCGTCGAGATATTTTTTGTTGTCAGTGAGACGATATGCGCGCACCAATTCACGAGCAAGCCACATCTGGTCGTCATAGACATTGAGGATTCCGCTAACATCGGCTTTGCCGGCTTGATTTGCACGAGGAACGGCAAATGGGCTCCACTCACGAGCCGTGGTTGCATATGAGGGACGAGTGTAAGTGCCTCGGTAGTATTCCAAAGCGTCAATCAAGCGTTCAAGCTGATCTTTATATTTTGTATAATTCTCCGAATATAACTCGGGGGCGATACCTTTAACTGATTCAAGAGCTTCAAGGATTGAACAGTGAGCTTCAATTGCAGCCGTAAATGGCCATACATCAGAAGGACCGCTGACAGCTCCCGTATTAGTATTGTATGTATCAACCATGTATATATTTGTGCGGTATCCTTTGATGGATGATTTCCATGTCGCATCAATTATATCCATCGAGCGTTGGATATTGCGCAGTGCTTTCTGTTGATTTTCAGTCGTTGAGGAATGTGCAACAAAGGTGAAGCAACACATTGCCAACACGACGATCGATAGCAACTTCCTTTGCATGATTTTACTTGTTTTTTTAATTATAGAGTACGCACCATTTGTGTGTAGTGCGTACTCTAAACAAATATTTAACAATAAACCGATGAAACTTATTCAAACACAATTTGATCCTCGATAGGCATTTGAGTGTTGAGTTTGCGCTCCATTGTCATGTTGCCTACGACGTTGTAGGTAATCACGGATCCGGCTGCTGTCTTATAATCATTGAATGTGTAGTCAATATCACTGATTATAAGAGTGCGGCGAATAATGTAGGACTGCACCTCATCTGCCTGTTCAATGATGTTGTAGCTGGCAATTTTGTTCTGCACGAAATTCAACTGATCATTTTCAGCATACATTTCGACAGTACCGATATTACCCTTTTCGTTGCTCGGAATAAATTTTGCAAAAACTTTGAAATATTTACGCAACTGACTGTTTTCATTAAATGTGCCGGCATAGAAGAATACGGTGTTCTCGTCTACGACATAAGTCTGAACGGTTGTCATTGCACCGGGTTCATCATCGGTAACACCACCAGAAACAAGGTAGAATTTGATATTCGTAGCTTGGAATACGCCCGAATAGTCCGTGTAAGGAAGGATTCGAAGCATGGCGGTGGCATAGTTTTTGCGCGGGTTGCGGAAACAACCATCTTCGGGATTTTCAACAACTGTGACCGGAAGGACATAACGATCATTCAAATCTATGCCTCTGAAATCAAGATTAATCGGAAGCAGACCTGTGTTTTCGCCCTTAGGAATCAATACGGATTCCGGATATGAGGCATAGTTTGACATATCGTTGTACCAAAGTTCCTGACGATTGCCAAAACGTTCGACATTGAGAATGTCAAGGGTGTCGGAATGCGCAACGTGGGCAGTTACATCGCGAACATTGTCCGACGATCCGCTGATAATGACAGGCAGATTGTAATGTGACAATCCGGATGCGCCATAGAGGGGCTCGCCGGTTTCCGTGGCACGAGTGTAAGGCACATAGACGGTGGTCACACCGACACTGTTGCCGTCTGTGTCAAGAGGAGCTTTGAAACTGACGTATTGCACGTATTGTTCGTCAGTCCAGTCATCATTGCAGGAGGTGACGGCTGTCATCGTCATCACGCTTGCCGCTCCGATAAGCATATATTTTTTAATATTTGAAATCTTCATTGTATTCAATGTGATTGATAATGTTGTGAGATCGTTTTATTAATCCTGAAGCTGCCATCCGGGATTCTGAACAAGCAGAGAGTTGCGTTTGAGTTCAGAGAATGAAATCGGCCAGAAATACATCTTGTCAGTAAACACGGTCGGAAGATTGTAGATCGGAACAATTTTTTGGAACTCATCCTGCTGTTTGGAAGTCATCAAGACGTTGCATCCATAAACAGTCTTTGACTCTTCAATCGGAGCGTCCATCCAACGGCGGAGGTCATAGTAACGTTTGCCCTCGCCGAGAAGCTCAATCATACGTTCGCGTTTGATTTTGTCGCGAAGTGTCTTTTGATCGCCATATTCAGAAGTTGTGTAGTCGGGAAGACCGGCACGACATCTTACAGGACGAATACCGCGCTTCATTTCATTGACATCACGGCTGACGGAATAAGTCTTGGAGCCATCCCACGATTCAATTTGATAGGTTGAGGTTAGCTCGTTGACAGCTTCGGCATAGAGGAGGAGAATGTCGGCATAACGGATTGCCGGCTCCCATTTGTGGACAATATTGTCATAATCCGTACCATCACGCATCTCGCGATAGTCATTGGGATTAACCCATTTTTTACAGCCGATACCAGTGCGCAGATAGTAGGAACCGTTCACATAACCATTGTTTGCAGTAGTTGTACTCGAACCGCTTGAGCTACCGGATTGAGTAGTGCCACGCCAATAGAATACTTGCATATACTTATTCGTACGAGTAGGACAAGCATCCCACCAATATGAGCCGTTAAATGCTACACAAGCATAGAAGCGTGGTTCACGATTGGCATATTGCATTGACACGCCGGGCCCAAGGGGCGGGAAGTTTACATAATTGGTTGCGCCACGGCTTGTGGTCCAACCGGTGGCACGCTCCGATCCGTCGCCACCATTAAGTTCGCTATCCTTGCCGGCTACGTCCTCGCCATTGTTCATATAGTAGGCATCTACCATCTTTTGAGTCAAGCCATGACAGTTGAAGCCGAAAAGCGAGCTCGGCAACTGGTGAGCAACGAAACCGTCAAGATTGTCATGCCAAGAGTCGGCCGCGTTATATCCGCGAGAGAAAATAATCTCCGAGTTGTCAAGACCTACAACTCCGGTAAACAAGTCTCGGTAAGAAAGATAGGGGTCAATATCCGCCCATCCTTCGGGCCAATTTTTGGTAGAGAAGTCACCATCGGCAGGCGGAGTAATCGTCTTGGGATAACCGGTAGTTTTATTATCCACTGTTTGCACTCCGGCATGATAAAGTTCGTAGTTTGATTGACATTCAATGACGTCACGACAAGCTGCCGCTGCACGAGCCCATTTCGATTCATCGTATGTGAGAGTAAGCAGGGCTTTTCCATCTTTGTTGCGCAAAGTCTGAGCAAAGCCATCGGTGACACCCTGAGGATGGTAACCGTTGTTGAGCTGACCGTTGGCAAGAGGACTTGCTGCATAAATGTAGGCAAGCGCACGAGTTGCAAGTGCGGCTCCCTTTGTCGGACGAATTATCGACGAGGCATCAGTGTTGCCTTGGAAGCGACTCCAAGATTGAAGTTCGTTTGCAGCTTGTACCATTTCAGACGCGATGAACTCTGCAACTTCTTCGTATGAACTGCGAGGTGTTGCAAGCTGAGTGTAGGTCTGTGTATAATCAGCACCCTCATCGGGCATGATGGGCACAGGACCATAGCGACGCAGTAGCAACCAATAGTAGTAAGCTCGAACAAAGCGGGCTTGTCCTTTCAAATCAAGACGCTCTGTTTCTGTCAGATGATAGTTTCGGTGAATATTATGGATAAATACCGATGCCTGATATATGCCCTTATAGGCATTGAGCCAAGCATTTTCTCCAAAATTTTCATTATAGTCACCTTGCTTGATTGCATTGTATGATTCCATGTACGGAGCACCGTCACCAAGTTTTGAATCTCGGTCACCGTAGTACATATCGTCAGCAAAACAATGGAAGTATGCTCCCGATTTTGTGCGGCAATCAGCGAGATCACCTTTGAGGAATGAGAATGCTTGTGCCAACCATCCGTTAGTCTGGTTTATGTCGGTAAAAACCGACTCGATTGTACGCCTATCGTCAAGATACTTGTCTGCATCAAGCGTATCTTCACAAGAGGTTAGGACGCTGAGTCCTCCCAAAGCGGCGAGTATTGAATATGCTATATATTTCTTCATGATTCAGTAGTGTTAGAAATTGACTTGGAGACCAAGTGTCACAGTTTTAGAAAGAGGATATGCCTCTCCATTGGAGCTACCCATTTCCGGATCCCAAAGTTTGAAATCAGAGAATGTCAACAGGTTGGAGCCTTGAAGGAATATGCGGAACTGTTCGAGGTGCATTGATTCAAGGAGTCCCTGCGGAAGATTGTAGCCAAATTCAAGGTTTTTGAGTCGCAAATAGCTGCAATCGCGCATCCAATAGCTCGACGCACGGTAGTTATTGTGACCGGCTCCTCCTTGAAGGTAAACAAGGCGAGGATAAGATGCGTTGGGATTTTCATTTGCCGGAATGCCGAGCTGTGCTGCTGTTTCGGCATCGACATAACGGTCGTCAACCAAGTCGGAAAGGATTTGTCCGTAGCGGTCTTGGCTGAATGCCCATATAGTTTTGCCATTAAGCATCACTGTTGACTTTCCGCTACCTTGGAAGTGAACATTGAAATCAAAGTTTTTCCATTGCACGGATGCACCGAAACCGTAGATAAGACTCGGAGTAGCAGTCGAACCGATTGCCACGATGTCATTATCATCAACAATGCCGTCGCCATTTACATCCTTATATTTTATATCACCCGGCTGAACGTCGCCAAACATCTGCTTGGGATGATTGCGGATGTCATCGTAGCTTTCAAAGAGACCTTCGGCAACAAGTCCGCGCTGCTGACCGATGCGATAGCCCGTTTCATATTGATACGGATAAGTGTAGTTCTGCACATCATGGTCAAGGATTGTATTGTTTGCGTATGTGATATTGCCGCGAAGAGTGAGATTTACATCGCCAAAGCGGTCATTATAAGCAAAGTTTCCGTCAAAACCTTCCGATTTCACAGCTCCCACGTTGGCCCACGGTGCAGATTCAAGACCGAGGATGCCGGGAAGATAGTTGCGAAGCATATAAATGCCGGTACGTTTCTCATGGAAGTAGTCCATCGTAAGAGAGAACTTGCTATTGAACAAGTACAAGTCAAAACCAATATCCTGCTTGGTCGCTTCTTCCCAAGTCACATTTCGTGCGGCGAGTGAAGAATAGTGCCAACCCTGCTGATATTCGGGACGACTCTGAATCAAGTTGCCGAAGTTATAGACATTGTCGCCGGTTGCGTCGATCGAATAGATGTACGGGAAGCGAACATCGCCCATCTTATCATTACCTACTTTACCCCAAGAATATCTGATTTTAAACATATCCAACCAAGTCAGATCTTTCAAGAACGGTTCGCTTGCCACATTCCATGCAAGAGAGAATGCAGGGAAGAAACCGAAACGATGACCGTCGGCAAAGTTTTCAGAACCATTGTAACCAAAGTTGAAATCGGCAAAATAGCGGTATTTGTAGTTGTAAGTAACCTGACCTGCAAGAGCAATATTCTTTCGAGAGATACCGGTCTTAACATCACTCGTAATGTTTGTGCTCATATCCGAATCATAGGTGTATTTTACCGTTGCTCCAAAATTGTTGCCATGCTCGAATTCTCGATTCCACGACAAGAGGAGGTCGACAAACGTGCGGCGAGAGCCAGATGAATAAGGATATTGAGTCATGTCAATTTTATCCTTGATTTTGTCATAGATCACTTCGCCGGTTGCTTTGTCTCGACCGTTAGCATACCAAAGGTCGGGACGCTGAACATGGTAGATAGCATTATTATTATAGGTATCGTAGCCTACTTTGCCGACAAATCTCAAACCTTCGGTGATGAAATCAAGATTTTGTTCGAGTGACACGTTGTTTTGGAGGTTGTTGTTCCAAGTCTGAGTATAACCAGTCTGAGTTGTCATAACCCAAGGGTTCAGACGGTAATCGTCACGCCCCATATTGACCATAGGAGTGTAACCGTTGCTATACATCACAGGTGTAAGAATTGCATTGTAACCAAACAATGAGTTCCAAACGGTGTTTGCCGATGCTGCCGGATCTTCACCATTGATTGCACCGGGGGCGTTTTCGACATGAAGGTCACCAGACGTACCGATTCGGAGCAAAGTTGTCGGAGTGATGTCAATGTCAAGGTTCACACGATAGTTGAATCGATGATAGTTGGCATTTGTGTTGTAACGATCTTTCAAATTGGAGTCAGTTTTATACATACCTTCGTCTTCAACGTATGAAACCGAAGCATAGTAACGAGCTGCGCGACCGCCACCGCTGATGTTCAAGTTTGCACGTTGGCTCATTGCACCGTCTTTCAAAATAAGGTCTTTCCAATTGACATTGGGATAAAGATCCGGGTCAAGGCCATTGGCAAAGAGTTCTATTTCGGTGGGAGTAAAATATGTGCCGCGGCTACGAGTGATATTGGCTTCGTTGAGAAGCGATGCGTATGTGACACCGTCGACAAATTCAGGTGTTTTTGTGCGAGTGTTGTATGAAGTCTCTACTTTGGCATTGATTTTGATACGTCCTTCCGAACCGTGTTTAGTTGTGATTAAAACGACACCGTTTGCACCTTTCGAACCGTAGATAGCAGTTGCAGAAGCGTCCTTCAACACGGTGAAACTCTGAATATCCTCAATGTTAATGTCGTCTATATTTTCGCGTTCGAAACCGTCTACAAGAATATAAGCCTTGTCACCAGCTCCGAATGTCGAGATACCGCGAATCCAGAATTCCGAAGTGTTCTTACCCGGCTGACCTGAGGACTGCATGGCAATGATACCGGGAACGTTACCGGCAAGTGCATTTGAGAGATTCGATGAGTTCGAATGTTTCATATCTGACACATCGACATTTGTGACCGCACCTGTAAGAGTGATTTTTCGACGAGCACCCATACCGGTCACAACGACCTCATCAAGTTGGTTGTCCGATTCAAGTCGGATTGTCAAGTCATTGTCGCGGATTTTACTGATTTGAAACTCCTGTTGCTTCATTCCGACATAATTGACAAGGAGAACCTTGGCATTAGCTGGAATATCAATCGAGAATCGTCCGTCTATGTCGGTAACAACACCTATTGCCGTACCTTTTATAGAGATAGTTGCACCAATAATAGGCTCATCATCTGCGGAGGCATCAAGCACTGTACCTGTTATTGTTCTTGCCATCGCCAAACCTGACATCATTGCCAGAAAAGCAAATAGCATCAATATTCGTTGTTTCATTTGAAATTCTATGGTTTAAATTAATAGGTCAGTTTATTCTCCTTCACCTGCATTGCCGTTTTCATCAGTTGCAGGAGTTTCGATTACCGTGTCTTCCGATTCTTTACCGATGGTACGGATACGACGGTTGTTGTGGTCCAGCACATAGAACTGCTCACGTTTTTTGTCGTAGGTGAGACCGGTTACATCTCTGAATCGAGCGGCAAGACGCAATGCTCCGTCTTCCGTACCCCAAATATTACCGTCAGTCGATGTCGAGTGACCGGCGTAGGTTCTTACGATTCCTTCCGGAGTAATCGAACGGACACAGAAGTTGGTACAGTCGGCAAAATAATAGTCGTAGACATCTTCACGACCTTCTGCCTCGTATTGCGGATTCTTAACGAATACTCCCTGATATGGACGGCTGACACGAGCGTTAGTGCCGACAGCGTCAACCCAACCTCCGTCAGGACTGTTGAGTCCGACTACGGCATAAGGAGTCGAAAATTCTTTCTTTGTCCAGTTGTAGTCGGTTCGCAAAATATAGTTGCGGTTGATGACGGTGATATACGCATAATTGCCCGTCGGATGGATCACCATCTGGAATTCATAAGACGGGTCTTGAATTTTGAACAACTCTGTGAATGCATTGTCTTCACGATAGCCGGTCCACTCAACCTTTTCGCCGGTTTCAGGATCGGGCACTTGCGAAGCAAAGTAGTCTTCAAGGTTCATGCGGAACAACTCGCCGTTGGAGTAGCTATTGAAATAAACTTCACCATTGACGGGATGCACAGCGACACCATTACATTGTTTATAGGCAACGAGGGGCTGACACGACGAGCGATCGCTGAACGTTCCGTCAGGATTGCGTGTCACAATCCAAACGCTTGTTGACTTCGTATCCTGATCATCGCGGTCAGTCGACACAAGCATATACTTACCGTCACGTGAAAAATCAATGTTACGAAGACGATGCTGCTGGAATTTATTGGCTGACATCATCAGTGTCGATTCTCGCTTCTCCAAATCCAACTGTGCAATTTTCATACCTCCGTCATAGCAGATATACACTCGATCGGGATAGAGAGGGTCAATTGCAAGAGTTCCTTCGTAGTTAAATCCGGAACAGATGTCAAACGACCCCCAAAGTTCGCCTTGGCTGTCATTGTTATTCTGATAGCCGCAAAGAGTGCTGACTACGGTCTGAGATTCGTAGGCAAATTTACTTTCGGCAACGGTCGTGTGAGGTTTTTGATCATTGTCAAATACGGTGAGCGCGATTTCGCCGGAAAAAGCTCTCGGAGGGACGAACGCATAAAGTTTGTCGGGCATAACACTGACAACCACGGCATCCTTACCGCCGATAGTCAGACTGACACGACTTTTATCATTTCCGAAGTTTTTACCTTTGATGATAATCTGCTCCATTGAGCCTCCACTCTCTGGAGTAAACGATGTGATGACCACCGGTTGCGCAGGGTCAAACGATGCTGTTGTGCTTGTCGTCTCATCGTCGTCACACGATGTGACAACAAATCCGCACAGCAAACCGACCGCCATTAAGCGGCAGACGGCTTCAAGTTTCCTTTTTAGGCTTAGCAGTTTCATTGATATTTAGATAATGTTAATTTTTTTCTTGATTAATTTCATGGTGTTATACCAATATGCAAATTAAGGTATTCAATTCACAATTTTATGAAAATTTAAGTTCGATTAATGCGAAATACTGTTCAAATCCCCATTTCAAGCCCCCAAAATCAACGCTTTTACCTATTTTTATTCTTATTTGACCGAAATTTAACGACAGTGCAGCGTGTCAGTTTCGTCATTATTTAGTAACTTTGTAACCACAGCCCATGAATATTCACTGTCATGAAAACACTCGCCTACCTTAACATTTTCATCACACTGCTGATACTCACCGCCTGCTCAAAAAGCGGAAGTGAAGCAGAAAACCACATTGTAATATTCGAGAGAGGAAAATATCCTCATGCCGTCGAACACAATGGAACTTTTTATTTCCTCATGCAATCCCCTCTCTCCAATTTCATCAGCCTTAGGCGCTCGCCAACACTGGAAAACATTGGAGAATCGGATTCGATCGTCATATTAGACAGCAATTCGACCGGTATGCAACATATATGGTCGCCTGAAATGTGTCGCATTAATAATAATTGGTATATATATTTTGAAGCCGACGACGGCAACACTGATAATCACCAAATTTATGTCCTTGAAAACACCAACGACATCCCAACCGACGGCAAATGGACTCTGCATGGCCCTATCATAACAAACTCCGAATGGAATTTCGGCATACACCCCTCGTCCATCGTCGTGAACGACAAGCAATATCTGCTGTGGTCGGGCTGGGAGCATCGACGTGCCGAGACTGAGACTCAATGTATATTCATTGCCGAAATGGAAAATCCATGGACTTTGAAATCCCAACGCACTCTGCTTTCAACGCCTGAATATGAGTGGGAAAGACAATGGATTAACCCTGATGCCACCCGCGCAGCATATCCTATATTCGTCAACGAGAACCCGGAAGCATTCTTGTCACCCGACGGGAAGAAAATCATTGTGACATATTCAGCAAGCGGAATATGGACTCACTACAATTCTCTCGGAATGTTGTATGCGTCAACCGATAGCGACTTGCTCGATGTGTCGTCTTGGACAAAAATGCAGGAACCGTCGTTTAAAGTCCCCGATGAAGACAATGCAATGTTCGGCACTTCAAATATTTCAGTCGTGACAACTACATCCGGCGAGTCAAAACTCATATACGAAGCAAAAGAAATCGTGTCACTCAGCTATGCCGAATCATATATTTGCCTCAAATCTATCGGTTGGAATGAAGCCTCATTGCCTGTTTTCGGCTCGCCCCGCTAAGGATTTAGCCGAGACATATTCACTTGGTAGGACTCCGAATTTTTCCTTAAAACATTTGGCAAAGTAGGACGACGACGTAAAGCCGACCCTATCCGAGACCTCTGTAACACGACATCCGTCGCAAAGCAACTCTGAAGCTCGATTCAATCTGAAATTCTTCAAATAATCGCTCGGCGACATACCCACAATACCCGTTATTTTACGATAGAAGCTCGAACGGCTCATATTCAATCTATCGGCAAGAACATCAATCGAAAACTCTTCATTGGTTATTGATTCGTTAATGATCGCATTCAACCGTTCAAGAAATTCGGCATCAACGCGATTGAGATTGTTTGCAATCTCATTTTTAGCCACTTCCGAGATTTCAACAGCCGTCGTTTTACGCATAAAATCGTAAAACAATTGACGTGTGCGCAATATATTTGCAATCTGATGGATCAATTGCTTGGCCGGGAAAGGCTTTTCAAGATACACATCAGCGCCACACTCCATACCCTCTTCATGAGCATCGTCTCCGGTTTTTGCTGTAAGGATAATGAATGGAATATGGGAATATTTAATGTCATTTTTCACTCGTCGACATAGTTCCATGCCATCCATTCGAGGCATCATTACATCGCTCACAATAACGTCAATATTATTTTCGGCAAGCAAACCGAGCGCAAACTCACCGTCGGCGGCAGTAATAACTTTATAAGTCCGCGCCAATGCGCTGCCAATCATATCTCTCAGATCTTGATTATCTTCAACCAACATTACAGTGACATCTTGCACATCGTCGATTGATTCCTCCGGCTCGTCGTCGGCAAACCCTTCAACATTCGATTCGGTGACAGCAACATTAACACCCTTGGGAAGCTCTATCGTGAATAATGCACCATTCAACGTACTGTCACCGACAGTTATCTTGCCTCCATGTGCATCTGTAATCAATTTTGCGTATGCAAGACCGAGACCGGTGCCAAGCGAAGCGGCAACATTATCATTACCAATCTGATAATAGGTATCAAATATACGGCTGCGTTCATCGACCGGCACTCCCGGGCCATCATCGGCAAAAGAAAGGCTAACCATATCGGCAGAAGTTTCAACCAACGCCACTTCAACTTCATGACGAGCATATTTCATTGCATTGCCAATCAGGTTCATAAACAAACGCTCTGACTTGTCGACATCGATAGAGGCATACACGTCACCACCTTGCGGAAGTGTCAGTGTTAATTTCTTGCCAGATATTAACATCGGCTCTTCAAATCGCCGACAAATATCCGAGAGCATTACCGACAGATTGCAACGCACCTGATTTAGCAATACTTTGCTATCATTTTCCGCCTTGCGGAAATCAAGCAACTGATTAGTGATTCCGAGAAGATAGTCGATGTTGCGCTGCATCGACTTGATATAAGTCATATTACGACTCTTTCCGGCCATTGCAGCATTGCGTTTAAACTCCTCCGTCAACTGTTCGAGCGGAAGACTTATCAACATAAGCGGAGTGCGTATCTCATGGATGAGATCCACGAAATACCGACTCTTAGCCTCAAATATTTCCCGTTCTTTCTGAATACGCAATTCATTAATCTTACGATTGTATTTTCGATAAATACTCTTGCGAACCGTGACTATCAATTCATAGACGATAAATGTCGCCAAAATTGAATACACCAAATAAGCCACTCCTGAGAAATACCACGGAGGAAGTATGGATATGGACAATTCGGAAACGACAGCGTCACGAACTCCGTGGGGGCGCAACATGAACTTATATTCCCCGGCAGGCAAATTATTGTAAGTCACCTCCGGAATCGACATACCGGTGATCCAAGTTTTATCGATACCCTCCATTTTGTAGTCAAATCTAACGTCAGCCATTTGCATCGGACAAGTCGCGGCGAGATTTATCGTAAACGTATTGTTGACATACGGCAATTTGATTCGATCTTTTGTATAAAGCAATTTATTAAGCCCAAGTCGATTAAGTTCTTCACTATCGTCATCCATAAACGGGAATGAGAGCGATAAGGGATAGACTTTGATTTTGCCATCGCTTGATTTCACCTTGCTCGGATCGAAAATCAAGAAGCCGTTGCGACAACCGATTGCCGACTTTCCATCATTCAGAGACGTAACAACTCCTGCCACGGGAGTCCATTCTCGATGTCGATTGAAGTTATAGAGACTGATATTGTCAGCGTCATCCATATTCAGCAACAAGTCATCGGCTCCGACCCACATAACACCCGATTTATCATCCGTCATAAACAACACTGGTTTATGATTCAGCATCGAGATTTCATAGTGAGGGAATCGCCCCGTTTTGCTATCGTAAAGAAACATTCCATTGTTGGAAGTCGATGCCCACAGACGACCCTTGCTGTCGATGTGCATCATTGAGACCGGAATATTGTCATCACTGAGATACCGATTAAATTTACTTTCACCCGGACCACGATAGTGTACTCCCGCATTATTTGTTGCAATCCACAATCCGCCCGATGAATCCTCCTGCATTGCTATTGCTTGAGTCTGCTGTCCGAATTCCGTGAGCTGGGGAAAATTATCGGTGTTGAAATCATATCGACAAACGCCCCAATTAGTCAGTATGTATATATCACCCGACGTCGTTCGATAAATGCTGTTAATTTCATTGCTGACAACGGTATATGGAATATTTTCATTGTAAACGAACTGTCGCATCGTACCCTTGTCAAGGTCATATTGAGCGACACCGTTCATTTGAGTTCCAATCCACAATTTATTTCCATCAATCACCAACGACGTGATGGCTTTGTCACAAATTGCATGAACTTTACCATTGACGAACGTCCCCGACTTTGTATCATAGAGAAACAATCCGTTGTCCGAACCAATCCAAAGTTCAGTTTTGTCCGAATTAAGAGCAAAGGCTCGTATGGAATTATTGCCGGAGGTCGACATCGGCAGCGACACAAACTTAAAGGCCTGAGATTTTGTTGTCAGCACCTCCAAAACGTCTGTCGGATGCACCAACATTATATCGTCTTCAATATCATCGGATAGCCAATTAATTCTCTCATCGCTTACCTCCTCCAACTTCTTTTCTGCGACTATCCGAATCGGATTTTCTCTTGTTATTGTGTTATATCGCCAAATTCCGGTGTTGGTGCCCAGAAGCAGACTGCCATCGGGTCTTGCATGGATAGCATTTATAACCAAACTATTGTCATTTGAAAACGCTCGTTCAATCGAACCGTCGGCTGAATCGAGCCTATAAAGATTCGATTTGGCTGAAATCCAAATATCGCGACCCGACGATTCAATCGAAATACCCTTTTTATCATTCGTATAATCCGGCAGACGAGATTCGCCGACAAATTCACCGTCAGGCTTAAAATATTGAATCAGACCGTTAATCGACGCCATGTAAAGCAGCCCGTTTGAGCCGATTGTCATGTCTGAATAAAATGAACCGTGACGACTGTTCTGAACGAGTGTACTATCCGATGTATTAAATATAAAGAATCCTTGTCCCTGCGTGCTGATCCAGATGCGACCTTGCCCGGCATCTATCGTTTTCTCGACGAGCGCACTGATCGTGACTCCATATTTAGTCTTTTGATTAAATCTATAAACTCTATTTTCCGCTCGATCAAACACATACAATCCGCCACTGCTTCCAATCCAAATTTCATCGCCATTTTCAAAAAGTGACGACACCGAGAGATTAGACAATCCTCGCAAAGTTGCGGAATTGGAATCGTAGACAGGTCTACTGTTGCCGTCAAAGCATTGCAATCCCGACTTTGTCCCCACCCAAATAAAGCCATATTTATCTCGAAGGGCACAACTGTTATCCTCGCCAAACCCAATGTCAGTCGTAACAATATCATACGATATATTACTACCCTCTTTAACAGGATTTGACAATATTGAGTCAACGAGTCCAAATAAAAACAATAACAAAAAATAAATTCTATTGACAAACATAAGATGTCATTACGAAGATTGGTTTCAATCTCAAAATTAATGATTATTTTTCAGATGACAAAGCCCCGCATCGGAATTTATATTCTCCGATGCGGGGCTATTATTTAAATGTTTGATTAATACATTATCTTACGATAAATTTCTTTCCGTTCTGAATGTAAATACCGGGAACAGTGGGGTTGGTCACTTGGATACCTTGGAGGTTGAAGATACGATTGTCTTCGGGACGAGCAGGAGCATCGATTACGATGTCTTCGATTCCTGAAGAAAGTTCATTTTTGACAGCATCCTTGGTTGTATCTGCGCCATAATAAACGAGGCGGAAATTATCAATCACAATCCAGTCACCGTCAAGACCTTTATCAAGCTTAATAACACCGATACTAAGGTCATTCTCATCAGACTTTTCAATAACAGTATAAACCTTATAGAGACCGCTCTTGAAGAAGTTGGTAGCTTGAACGATTCCGTCAGGAGTATTGTAAGTCACACCGGCTTCAGATGTAGCATTGTTACCTTCACCGGGAGCATTTCCACTTTCTGAAAGGATATTGGGAAGCAAAGCGTCATCTTCTTCGTTGTCACCGGCAAAGAGCACAGCATTTTGCAAAGGTTCGTTATTCGGTTGATCCCCAAACATACCATTGCGATAGAAACCTTGTGCGCTGACTTTGTAAATACCGAGAGGAAGACCTGCGATAGGCTGGCTCATATCCGCTCCGGCAGGAGTATCGTATGATTCACATGCGAAATCATAGTGGTTTGCACCATATTCCCAAACTGAGAAACCGTTATTAATATACCATTCAGAGTCAGCATGCTCTCTTTGATTGAAGTTGGGGCTGCCGATCATAAACGTCAAGTCAACAGGATTTTTGAGCGAAGCCTTTGCGATGAGAGCTTCACGTTCTTCGCGAGTCACAAGTTTCCACTGTGCATTGAGATCAGCGAGATCAAGATTGCGACATTCGGTGCCGACTGTCGTTTCGTCATTGTTATTCATATCCGTTGATGCATACGGATCCCATGCCATGTGGACGTCGGGATAGTCGCCTTGAACGATATTAAATACATTTTCTTTGCCATCTACGGGTACGAATGCGAAACCGTCAATTTGAGGAGCGTCCATATAGCCACGATAGTTGAGCCAATGGTTGTCTCCGTTTACGAGACCGGTCTCAATATAATATTTTTGAAGACCGGTTCCACCAATGCCTGCATCTTGGAGTTCAATTTCAATGCCGGGGATACCGAGGGCTGCGTGTGCACCCCAATCAGAACCGCCACAAAGGAACTGACCGCGACCTACGTTATAGAGATAGAACTTACCGGGTGCGGGTTGTTGTCCGGCAAATATATCTTCTTGACGATCGGCAACATGAATGCGACGAGCATAACGGAGACTCTTGATTGCGTCTTCATAATTACCCTTGGTTGTTGCAGTGTTAAACATTTTAACAGCGTCTGACGAATCCACGCCCATTGCGTCTGTGATAATCTTGGTTTCGTTGAAAGCAATGATGATGTCTTTCGATTGCTCAACAACATCAACTGCACTCTTCAATGCCGTGATTGCTTCAAGGAGAGCGACTGATGTTGTTGCACTTTCCTTAGCGGATTTTGCTTCTGCGATAGCTGCAACAAGAGTCGGAGTCTGAGGCAAACCTTCAGCCTTAACGAGCAAGTCGGCTATTTGAGATTGAAGAGCGGAGAGATCTTCTTCCATTGCTTCGGTGCTGACATATTGAAGGAAGAATCTCTTGACAATAAACCAGTCACGATGATCCGCGCTTGATTTTTCGATACCGATTGTGAGTTTGCCGTCTGTTACGGGTGCTTTGATATACTCATTGATATAAGCACCGTTAAACATTGCAACGGCTGCATCATACATATTATTGGGCACCCACTTGTCGGCATCTGCTACATAATAGCTATAGCCGTCACTTTGTTCATTCTTAGCGTCAGCAAAAATAGATTTCACTGTTCCGGTAGAAGCTCCGGCAAAGTAGGTTGCACGAAGATTTTCAGTGCCATCGATATAACGTTGAACAAGTTCAAGGCTTTCAATTTCAGTGTCGCGATAGAATGCCTGCACGCTGAAAGCGTATGTTCCGGTAGGAAGACCACTAAGTGTTATAGAGTTACGAAGAGTAATGAGATGCCAATATTCCTGAATGGGATAACCCTTAGCGTCTTCACCGCTAACGCCCATAGCACCACCATTAATATTAACTTCATTTCTATCCCATAGCTGATCACGCAAGTCATTGCGACCTCTATCATTCCAAGGTATAAGCCATGTTGCATCGACAGGCCCGTTTGCAGCATCAGCAACCATGCGATTCAGACGTTCTTCGCGGCTGACAAGCTGCCAAGTCATATCGGTCGGTTGGTCTGACAATGAGCCATCGTTTGCACCGATATAAAAGTCCTCCTGAATTTTACTGCGATCAGCCGTACCTTCGGGAGTCGCTTTTGCCATAATCTTGTAGGCATTTGTCACTCCATCGACAGTCACGGGCTCAAAAATCCAATCAGTGATATCGCGATCCGGTTGATCAAGAAAGAAACGATCTTCATTCGCGCCGTTCAAGCTACCATTGTTTGTAAAATTACAGAAAATTTGATAGCCCTCAAATCCTTCCTGTTTTCTCAGCTCGATGTCAAAGCCGACATCATCGAGAGTTGCAAATGTTGTCCATTGATTGAAATCGGAGCGGTTGGTCTGCAACCACTGTCCGGTCTCCACCTGATAAAGATAGTAAGTGCCTTCACCTGCTTGGCTGCCCGTGTAAGGCGACGTTAGGGCCTGAGCAGAGAATCCGGCAAAGACTGCGATTCCTAAGAGTAAATCTCTTTTCATGATGATTAAGATTAGTTGATGAATTGTTGATGAGTTTATAGCCAAATCCCATAATATAGATGAGATAAAACTACGCTTGCAAAATTATAGACAAAGTTGTCTCGCGGTCAAAAAATACTGTTCATTTAGTGCAAAATTCAAACCAAAAAACCTTAATGTATGGGGTAACTACCACAATTGACCATTAAACATCATATTTTGAACAGTAGTTTTCGTGAGCTTGAAATCACATATATTAATTTTGTATTATCAGAAGTCTAAAAACCATTTTTAAAATCACATGACAAACATTAAACGAATTTTTTCATCAATGTCGTTGGCAGCTCTTGCTTCCGTAACATTGATGGCTCAAAGTCCTGACGATTTCATACCATACACACAGACAGATTTACGTCTGCCGTCAGTGCCGCTACTGTTGAACGACCCGTATTTTTCTATTTGGTCAAACTACGATGAGCTCAACGGTGGCCCGACTTGTCATTGGTGTGAACACGAAAAAGCCATCGAGGGTATCCTTCGTGTCGATGGAACATCCTACCGCTTCATGGGACAAGGGCAAGGCGACATCTTGAAACCTATTGCCGGAATGACCGTCGACGGCGACGCTTGGAGCGGCAAAGTGAATTACGAGACACAATCCGGAACAAATTGGACTGCACCCGGATTCAACGATGGCGGATGGGAAACCCAAAAAGCAGCTTGGGGCACTCCTAACGAATATGGCAACGTCAACGAACCGTGGACTGCCGAAAATTCTGACATCTATATCCGTCGTACCGTCAATCTGACCGCCGACGATCTATCCAAAGATCTTTGGGTCAAATTCTCGCATGACGATGTCTTTGAACTCTACATCAACGGCACCAAAGTAGTCTCTACCGGTCTGACTTGGAAACAAGGCGAAAAGCAACAACTGACCAACGAACAAAAAGCCTTGTTGAAAAACGGAGAAAACATCATCGCCGCACACTGCCACAACACAACCGGCGGTGCGTTTGTCGACTTCGGATTGTATGAAAATCTGAAAAAAGAGGGCGAGTCGACTCAGATGGCTAAGCAAACATCTGTCGACGTGCTCGCTACTAATACTTACTACACATTCTCGTGTGGTCCCGTGAAACTCGACCTCGTGTTCACAGCTCCCATGCTTATCGACGATCTCGATCTGATTTCAACACCTATTAATTATATCTCTTATCAGGTGACAGCCGAAGACGGTCAGGAACACGATGTGCAATTCTATCTCGGCACAACAGCTCAGTTGACTGTCAACGAAATGAATCAGCCGACTCTGACGAGTACCATTAAAGAAGGCAGTGTAACCTACGCCAAAGCCGGTTCGGAAGCTCAAAACGTACTCGGACGCTCGGGCGACCTCATTTCTATTGACTGGGGCTACCTCTACATTCCCGCAATCAACGGTGAGGTCAGCGTTGCATCGTCGGTTTCTGCCGAATCGACATTCATCTCGACCGGCAAACTTCCCGAAAGCTCAACCGAAACCGTGCGCAGCACAAATCTTTCGAATATGCCGACAATCAGTTTTGTGAAAGACCATGGCAAAGTCAAAGATGCTCGCAACTTCATGCTTATCGGCTATGATGAAATCTATGACATGCAGTATATGCGCAAGAATTATAAAGCGTACTATGCTCGCAACGGCAAGACCATCTTCAAGGCTTTTGAAGAATTCCGCGACAACTATTCAAGCATCATGAGCCGCTGCCGTGCTCTTGACAAGAGAATCTACGACGATGCTCTTGCTGCCGGCAACGTGAAATACGCCGAACTCCTCTCAGGTTGCTATCGCCATGTCATGGCTGCCCACAAACTCTTCGAAGACAACACCGGCAAAGTCCTCTATTTCTCGAAAGAAAATAAATCGAACGGCTGCGTCAACACTGTCGACCTCACCTACCCCAGTTGCCCGCTCTACCTCCTCTACAATCCCGAATTGCAGAAAGGCATGATTCTTTCGATTCTTGACTATGCAATGTCCGACGAACGTAAGAATAAGAACTGCGCCGCTCACGACCTCGGTCAATATCCCTTGGCCAACGGTCAGGTCTATGGCGACACAATGCCCCTCGAAGAATCAGCCAACATTCTCATTCTTGCTGACGCAATCTGCCGCATCACCGGTGACGGCGAATGGCTCAAACCCTATCGCAACGTATTAAAAAAATGGGCAGACTATTGCCGTGCCGAAGGTCAGAATCCCGGCAACCAACTCTGCACCGACGACTTCAAAGGCCCGAGCGAACAAAACACCAATCTCTCGATCAAAGCAATCATTGCAGTTGCAGCCTATGCCGACCTCGTTCCCTACATCGGAGGAAACAGCCGTGATATTGCCAAATTCAATCAATATGCCCAAGAAATGGCGATCCTTTGGGAAGCCGATGCTCGCGACGGCGACCACTACCGCATGGAATTCCACAAATCAGGCACTTGGAGCCAGAAATACAACCTTGTGTGGGACAAAATGTGGGGTCTCAACATCTTCCCGCGTGAAGTCCTTGATCGTGAAATCAACTTCTATCTGACCAAACAAGAAAAATACGGTCTGCCGCTCGACAGCCGCGACCTCATGACCAAGAGCGACTGGATTATCTGGACAGCATCAATGTCGCCCGACACTGAAACATTCCTCAAATTCGCTGATCGCCACTACGACTATGTGAACGAAGCGCCCCATCGCATTCCGTTGAGCGACTTCTACACAGTAGACAACGCAGTCGATGTCAACTTCAGTGCTCGCTCGGTTATCGGCGGTCTCTGGATGAAAATCTTGATGGACAAATATGCCCCCAAAGTTGAAACAACCGAATGGGCACCCCAAGGAAACCACATCAAAACCCGTTGGGCTTCAAAAGTCGACCCCGAATGTCCACTTCCCGAATATCCCCGCCCCATCATGAAACGTGATGCATGGCAAAACCTTAACGGTCTTTGGGAATATGCCATCACCAGCGCCAACACCACCCCGTCGGAATTTGAAGGCAAAATTCTCGTTCCCTTCGCAATCGAATCAAGTCTCTCCGGCGTAATGCGCCCCCTCGAACCCGGCAAAGCCCTTTGGTACAAACGTGAAATCACAATCCCCGAAGATTGGGACGGCAAAAAAATCCTTCTCCACTTCGGTGCTGTCGACTATCAAGCTGAAATATTTGTCGACGGAGTCACCGGTCGCAACCGCGTCGGCAGTCACATCGGCGGACACTCATCTTTCTCCATCGACCTCACCAACCGCATTAAAGACGGCAAAGCGACAGTCTATGTTAAAGTACTTGACAACACTGACGAAAATATGCAACCCGTGGGCAAACAGCGTCGTTACCCCGCCGGCGGTGGTGACATCTTCTACACCTCTACATCAGGAATCTGGCAGACTGTATGGATGGAACCCGTCGAACAAGCCTATATCTCCGACGTTCGCACAACTCCCAATGTCGACAACAGCACTCTGACATTCGACGTAACCTTGAAAGGCACTATCGGCGGCAATGTGAAAGTATCCGTAAAGGATGGCGAAAACATCGTAGCTGAAAAGAGTGTCCCCGCTGAAAACGTCACCAACCTCGTACTCGACGTTCCCAACGCAAAACTTTGGAGTCCTCAATCACCCTATCTCTACAACGTAACCGTAACCTACGACAACGGCGACAACGTTGACAAGGTCGACAGCTATGCCGCACTCCGTAAAATTTCTTACGCAAAAGACGAAAACGGCTACTGGCGTCTGCAACTCAACAACAAAGACTACTTCCAGTTCGGTCCGCTCGACCAAGGCTACTGGCCCGACGGCATCATGACTGCTCCGACTGACGAAGCTCTGCGCTACGACCTTGAAAAGACCAAAGAATGGGGTTTTAACATGGTTCGCAAGCACATGAAAGTAGAACCCGCCCGCTGGTATTGGCACTGCGATAACCTCGGTCTCCTCGTTTGGCAAGATATGCCCTCGGCATACCGCACCGACGAAAACGATTGGAACACTCGCGACTACTATCGCGACCATAATTGCAGCCAAGACCCGACCCTCGAAAAGAACTTCAAAGCTGAATGGAAAGAGATCATTGATCAACACTACTCATACCCCTGTATCGTAGTCTGGACTCCCTTCAACGAACGTTGGGGACAGTTCAAAACCGCTGAAATCACCTCCTACACTCAGCAACTTGACCCGACTCGCCTCGTCAACCCCGCAAGTGGTGGCAACCACTACCGACTCGGCGAAGGCACATTTGTCGACCAACACTCCTACGACCAACCCGTTATCGTTTGGGAAGGCATCGTTGACCCGACTCGTCCCCTCGTCCTCGGCGAATACGGAGGTCTCGGCAGAAACATGCCCGGACATCGCTGGTTTGAACGCAACTCTCAGACCTACAACACCTATACGTCTGAAAAAGCAATCACCGATGCCTACGTCACCCTCATCGGTCAAATCAAAGAAATTGCCAACGGCTACGAAAGCAACGGCAACAAAATTGCCTACGGAGCAGCTGTCTACACACAGACTACCGACATCGAAACCGAGGTCAACGGTATCATGACCTATGACCGCGAAATCGTGAAATTCGACGAAGACCGTATCCGCAAAGCTGCAGATACACTTACAACCCTCTTTGGCAACGACCAAACTGCGGTTGAAGTCCCTTTCGTTGATGGCACCGGTGAAAAAGAATATTATGACATAATGGGAAATCGTCATAATACACCGGTGCCCGGCATCAACATCGTCCGCGAACAAGACGGCTCAGTTCACAAGATGCTCTATTAGTAACAATTCCCCTACATCAACCACATTAATAATACAGGTTGCGCCCCAAAACGCAACCTGTATTATTTTTATTGCTGACCAATAACAGGAATGTAATTTTTTTTACAAACTATTCCTCTAACAACTTGATGATTCAAAACTTAAATGGCTTTTAAGTATTGAGCCATTGCCGGCTTTTGTAGTTTCCACGTGACGTTCATTGGGAAATCGCCATTAGAAGAGACATAATCTACCAAACCGAAGCAATGAAACGGAGAGGTGTTGCCGAACCCATCTTTCTTTTCTTCGCGTACAAAAAGTATGATTTTGTTTTTTGTTTGCAGTTGGTCCGTATAACGACGTCCTCCATTATTGGTATGAGAATCGGTATTTTGCGACTGCCAATGAAAAAATTTTTCATTGATAAGAAAATCATTGTATTGTGTCGATGGAGAGAAGTCTTTTTCCGATTTATTGAGGGTAACAAAAAGAAGTGTGGCATTGAGCTCTTGTAAATTAAAGACGCCGGAAGCTACTCCTTGCATTTTAACGTCGGCCGTTTGACGACCAACAAGAGTAAATATTTCTTCTCGCGTATAGCAACCATATAGCTCTAATTTCGGGATTATTCCCAGATCTTCTATCGGTCGAGTTTTGATTTCAAGATGTGCTAATCTATAAGATATGACTTCTGAAATTTCTTGTTTGAAGCATGCATATTGCGGCGCATGAATCAGTTGCAATGCTTCATTGATTGATTTAAATCCGGCTTTGCTTATTTTATCTTGAAATAAAGCATAATAAAGCATTGTAGCATAGGGCGAATCTATTTCCGTAGAAATTTCGTTTTCATTGGAGATAAATTGTTCTACAAAACGCAGAAATGAATTAGTGTTGTGATGTATTAGATTTGATATGCCCTTTTCAAACCGCTTTGTGATTTTATCATCATTGTAATGGATTCTACCGGCGGCTCTTTTTAGCGATGACCAACAGTTGGACCCGGCATAGAGTATTCTAATATCTTGACCATTGTTTTCAAGAAATTGCGATAGAGTCGGCAGTGATGTATAAGTGTTTATCTCATGTACAATTCTTGATTTATTGTATATTGCATTTGAAATGTTTTCAAGAATATATTGTCGAGCCTTCTTTTCCATTACTATGCTACACCCAAACGGTAAAAGTGTAAATCCATCTTTTATCTGTTTTTGAATATTCTTCTCGGGTTGTAACGTTAGAGCTCTGAACCGACTAGCAAAATCATATTTACGATTTGCTTGTGCAACAAAATCGAGAACTGTTAGTTCGGTTTTTCCTGCCGATAGGCGCAAGCCGCGACCTAGTTGTTGAAGGAAAATAGTCAAACTTTCCGTAGGACGAAGGAACAATACGGTGTCTATTTCAGGTATATCAACACCTTCATTGAAAATATCGACAACGCAGAGATAGTTTAGAGAGCCCTCTCTGAGTTTGTTTGCAAGTCGTTTGCGATCTTCTGACGGAGTATCGGAGGTTAGGCTTTGTGCATTGAATCCATATAGGCATAATTGCTCGGCCATAAAATCGGCATGTCGCTTGTTTGTACAGAAACACAATGCTCGACACTTATATTCATCGGCTAAGTATTTTTTAAGAGCATTAACAATAAGTTGAGCTCGTGATTTGTCACATAGTTTGTCTGCCAAACGTTCAATATTATATTTTCGGCCATTCCACAAACTATCGTTACTAAGATCTATGTTGTCCGAAACGCATAGATATTGAAATGGTGTAAGTAATCCTGCTTGCAAGGCTTGTGGTAAGCGAATCTCTGCACTTATTCTGCCCCCAAAATCAGGACGTAAGTCTTTGCCGTCCATACGCTCGGGGGTTGCTGTCAGGCCAATTAAATATTGTGGTTTAAAATGATTAAATAGTTTTCGATAACTATCCGCCTGACTATGATGCGCTTCGTCTATAACTATATAATCATAATAGTTTGAATCTAATTTAGTGAAAAACTCGTCAAAACGAGAGTTGAACATCGAGATTGATATGAATAGATGCTCATATTCATCTGTCTCTTGTGGTCGATTGTTTCCGACCCATAATGAACCAAAATTATGGTCTTGTAAAACACAACGATAGGTGTTTAGCGATTGTCGTAGTATTTCTTCGCGATGTGCTGTAAAAAGGATTCTTGCTCGTGGATGAGTACGGGAAAATTCTTGATAGTCAAATGCAGAGATCACTGTTTTGCCTGTTCCGGTTGCGGCTACAATCAAATTTCGATAATTACCTCGATCTTCTCGTTCGACACGCAGTTTGTCAAGTATCTGTTTCTGATGTGGCAATAATGTATATTTCTGATATATCATATCAGAAGTATCTGTACGGAATTTGTTTCGATTAATCTCATTGTTAAATTTCTCGATTCCTCCTATACGAAAATCTTCGAAATTGGGGCTATTCCAATATATTTCAAAGGTTGCCAAAGCTGTTTTTATTATGTGAGGATTCTCAATACTTGTCACACGCATATTCCATTCTAAACCATCAGTCTGAGCGGACTTTGATAGGTTTGATGAGCCAATATATGCTGTATTCATCCCGGAATTACGAACAAAAATATATGATTTAGCATGGAGACGTTCGATTTCAGTATTATATGAAATTCGGATCTCGGTGTTGGGGAGGGATGCTAACTGTTCGATTGCTTTTGCTTGAGTGGCGCCACAATATGTTGTTGTTATTATGCGTAGACGAGTGTTTCCTCGACTACAAAACTTTTTTAAATCATCAAGCAGTATGCGAACTCCTGAAATTTTGAGAAATGACACAATAAAACATATCTCATCAGCACTTGCTATTTCTCGACGAATTTCTTCACTAAGCGATATTGATGAATTACCTCCAGTGAAAAGATTACTTACGCGAAAACCGGATATTGGTCGAACTGTCAGTTGTTTACTTTCGCTTTGCAATGTGGCTTGTTGCCGACTCATGACTTCGGCAAGCAAATCGGATGAATTTACGATTTGCTTATCATCAAGCAGTCCTGCTTCAATCATTATACGATTGATGAGATTTACACGATCAAGCTGCTCCTCGGTATCTTCAAGTTTTCGGCGTATTGCATCGGCAAGATAATTTGCCAACATCTGTGGAGATTCAGCATTGTCAATTGGATGCATTTGACACACCAATCCGGATTGCTCCGCCTCTTGTATCAGATGTTCGGTTTCTTGATTAACAATATGTTCGTATATCCCTTGCTTTAGCATAATCATTATCAATTAATAAGGTATTAGTTTTGTATGTAGATTCAAAATTCGTAATAAATATTGAAATCACCAAGACTTTGCATATTTTCAAATAAAAAGGGCGCAAATAGTACCACAAAATTGGAAACGCCAGATGTTAAACTATATATTCAAGGCTCTATTGGTGAAAATTAGGTTCTAATAACACTCTTATGTAAAATCTCTTTGTAAGAGATACTTAACCCAATGCAAAGTTACTAAAAAACGTCAAATGGAGCAAGCCAAATACAACTTTTTATTTCTACTCTGCTTTTTGAAATTTGGCTTTTGTTTTGCAAATGTATCATTCCGAATTTTTCAAAGTTCCATAAATCAACAATATACCTAATCGAAAGATCTCTTACAAAGAGATGGCAATTCGATATAGCCTATCAGCGTTGCAAATGACGGTATTAAACCTAAATATCTTGATTCGTAAATCCCTTGTTTTTGGACGTTTGTTGCCGAATATGAGGGAAGAAAGAGTATATAGGTCGGAGACGTTTTCGTCCACCCCCACACAACAATCGCAGTCGTTGATATTCAGCAAAATATGATTAGTCCTTTCTTGCAGTTTCTCGAAAGCGTTCCTTCGGATCTGTTACCAGAAAAGGTGGCGACTCGCATCTTGCCGTCGTTTCTTTCATCGGCCCGACGTAACGGTTTTGCAGAGGTTTCAGATTTGAATCTCCGTATTTGGGTCGTTGAAATGTTTATTGCGAGAATGAAGTATGCTACTGTCAGACGTTATTTAGGAAGTTTGCATACGCTGTTTAGCCGTTGGAACTCGGATAACACTGTGGAAGATCCTTTCATTGATGTAATTGCTGATGTCAATGAAGATATGGTCTGTGCGTTGGACGATGTTTCTGTTAATTTTGGCTATATTTCGCGGTTGCTGAAAAAATCAGCAGCATCGGACGATAGGGTTTACATCAATGCCTTTCTATATTTGTTTTATAATGTGGGAATCGGTGTTGATGACGTGATCAACCTTAAATATAAGGAATATAACTCGGTTTGTCCGCAAGTTGATGATATTGTGGATGAAATGCACACCCGTCCCGAATCAAAGTATGTTTTTCCGCTAAAACAAGGGAAGACTACGCCTAAAAAGGTTTCCGAAAATCTCATTTCTGGTATGAATAAGGTTTTAAAATCCGTAGAAATGGATTTTAAGGGGGCTTTTTCACGCAACTCAATCAAGGCGTTGTGGATCAAGGGTGCTTTGAATTGCAATGTCGGCGTTTCTGAGATTTGCAGTATCATCAAAGATGATGTTCCGACGGAGTTTTCGTGTCTGAGATTAATTCAGCCAAAGAATATTGACGACGATCGCAAGGCTGAGATTATTTGCAAGGTTGCGGATTCGGTCAATAATACTTCTACCCGCTGGTTTGTCATGCGAATGAGGGCCGGCGTAAATTCGGAAGATGTAAAAGTAGCCGTAAATGAAAATTTCGGAGACCAGCTTAAAGATATTGCTTATTACTATCCGACATACGTTCGCACAATTAAAGAAGAGGGGCAAAAGGCTCGATTTGAGGATACTCCGTATCTGCCCGGAATTTTGTTTTTCAAACTTCGTAGCGACAAAGTCGGGATGCTTTTCAATAAGATCGGAAATATTGCGTGGTGTTACCGTCGCTCGGCAAATCCGAACAGCCCATATTGTTTTATTCCTAAAACTGAAATGGAGTGTTTTCAAAGGCATATAGGCAAGATTTCGCCCGACGTACGAATGGAACTTGTCACTCATGAAAAGGCTTACGATAAAGGTACGGAAGTCCTTATTAACGGTGGCGGTAAGTTGGCAGGTCACATCGGAAAAATTGAAAGCGTAAAGAATGCTGACGGTACGCGCACTTATACTCTCCGAATTGCAGAAAACGTAGGTGCAGTGTGGACGGTCGAAGATGTTGATGAGATTTTCATAGAGCCGGTAATGCATGTATAGTTACGATATGAATAGGACGGCAATAGGTTCGGATTTTGGCGTTTCATTAGTCGACTTCAACAATATTGAAGATGTCGTGGCATACACTCATCTATTGTTAATGAAGGCTCAAACCGGTGGGAATCTTACGTTCGACGAACACAAGCCCGATGAAAATGAACTTCGAGTAACCGAGGAGGCTAAATTTATGGCAACTCGGATAGAAGATTTACTCCAATGTTGCATGACAAAAGATGTTCAAATTTTATTGGAGTTTTATGACATCGCATATCGTATCGGTTTTAGGAAGAAGCCTTCGCAAGATTTTGTCAAGCGACAAGATGAACGTGTTTTCAATGCTTGGTTAGCCGGAGATAAGGAGATTGAAGAAAGCCTAATTATCTCAATGTTGCAGCCGAAAATATTGTTTTCGCGCAACAGTGTGGCCGCCTCGCGAATAAAAGCGTATGAAGATGTTATCGATCGTTGGGTTAAGACTTTAATGAAGTGTGACTGCTTCCCAAACACTACTGCCGATGAAAATTTTCATCGATTGGCAATCGTGATGCGCACGAATCTGTCGAGATTTCTCGGAGATGGTGAAATTGATGAAAAACGGCATTGGTATGACTGTAACA
Source organism: uncultured Staphylococcus sp. (assembly GCA_964497255.1). GTDB lineage: Bacteria > Bacteroidota > Bacteroidia > Bacteroidales > Muribaculaceae > Duncaniella. Next base: position 329 of record CAZCCI010000008.1, on the reverse strand, counting down.
AAGTCAACGACATATCCTCGTTGAGCACTCGTATGCTCCGCAGCTATCGACAGTTTAATTCTTCATTATATCCTTATATTATGGATTTTAATGAAAATATAGCCGTAGACTGCAATATCCTTGAAGAATTTGGCAAACGAACAGACTTGAATTTTTATGACCGAGAGGCTTTTCGTCTGGCTCTCGCAATGTCACAACAGATGTCGGTTAAAGCTAATTAGCAGATATCTATCACATGAATATGACAGCTACGGCATTTGACATAGCCGAAGTGGATTTTTCGGACGCAAAGGATGTTGAAGGCTTTGCGGTGTTTCTACATTCAACAG
>CAZCCI010000007.1:0-72365 GCA_964497255.1 uncultured Staphylococcus sp. | reverse complement strand
CGCAGCTCTTCGCTCGACATCCTCGGCCTTTGGTATAAAATCTTCCCGAAATAAAAACATTTTTTCCCTCTCACGACGAAATTAAAAAAACATTTTTAGAATTATGTCACAGAATACTCCCCAAAGTGCTCCTCCGAAACTTGATGATGTTCGCATTGCGATTGCCGTTGCCGAGTGGAACGGTCATATCACTTCCGCGCTTCGCGATGGTGCGGTCGAACTTCTCCACAATAACGGTCTGACGGACGATGATATAGCCGTGGTCAGTGTCCCCGGTGCGGTTGAGCTGACGTTTGCCGCTTCGAAGCTTATCGAGACGGGTAATTTTGATGCGGTCATCATCATCGGTTGTGTCATCAAGGGCGATACGCCTCACTTTGACTACGTTTGTCAGAGCGTCACTCAGGGCATGACGTCGCTCAATTCGGATTGCGATATTCCGGTGATTTTCGGTGTCCTGACCGTCAATGAGGAGCAGCAGGCTCTCGATCGTGCCGGCGGTTGCCTTGGCAACAAGGGTGCGGAGGCTGCCGAGGCGGCTCTCAAAATGGTGGCGTTCAATCGTTCGGCTGACGAGCTTTAAGGTTCGTTCCCTTCTCGGTTGTAGTCATTTCTTCTTCTTCTTCTTCGACGTCATTTTGTTTATTTTTTAGTTAGCATGGAGCGACTGATGCAATATGTGTGGCAACACAGGTTGCTTGTGTCGACTGATCTGACGACGGTCGACGGTCGCAAAGTGTCGGTCATAGACCCCGGTCGGCTTAATTCCGATGCGGGGCCTGACTTTTTCAATGCGAAGGTGAAAATCGACGGGCAGATGTGGGTCGGCGATGTCGAAGTCCACGTCCGTGCGAGCGATTGGCATCGACATGGTCACGATGGCGATAGGGCGTATGACTCGGTGATTCTCCATGTGGTCGATCGCGATGATGCGCAGGTCTGCCGCTCGAATGGTGAGGTGATTCCGCAGATGTGTCTGACGTGTTCGCCGGAGTTTCATCTCCGCTACCATGAGCTTGTCGACCGTGCGGACATTGATTTGCCGTGTGGGTGTGAATTTCGTTCGTTGTCGCCGCTCCACGTTGCCGATTGGATGACGTCGCTTGCCTATGAGCGTGTCTATGATAAGGCGGGGCATATCGAGGAGTTGTTGGAGCGGTATGCCGGCGATTGGGAGCAGACGTGTTATGTCGTGCTTGCCCGTGCGCTGGGGTTTGGGACTAATTCGGAGCCTATGGAGCGGTTGGCTATGTCGCTTCCGCTTCATTTTCTGCGCAAACACAGCGATTCGGAGGTGGCTATCGAGGCGTTGATGTTCGGGCAAGGCGGTTTTCTCGATGATGCGCCCAAGGGGGAGGCTTATGTTGATCTCCTTGTCGGGGAGCATCGTTTTTTGGCTCATAAATTCGCTCTGTCGCCGTTGCAGCCTTTGGGGTGGAAGATGGCAAGGTTGCGCCCTCACAACTTCCCACATCGCCGCATTGCGCTTCTGGCGCGTCTTGTCGCCGACGATTCGCGTTTGGTCAGCCGGATTGTGAAGGCTGGCGGTGTCGATGAGCTGAGGGCTATTTTCAGCGCGCCGCTGACGGGCTATTGGGCTAATCATTTCACGTTTGGCGGGGCGGGGAGTGAGCGGTCTTACGAGTGTCTGAGCCGCAGTTCGGTGGATGTTATTCTGATTAATGTTGCCGTGCCGCTGATGGTTGCCTATGGTTCGCTTCATGGCGACGAGGGGTTGTGTGACCGTGCGTTTGCGATGCTCTACGAGATTCCGTCGGAGAGCAATTCGATTGTGTCGCTGTTTGTCAACGCCGGTTTGCCGTGTCGCGATGCTTTTACGTCGCAGGCTCTCATTCAGCTTCGCCGCAATTATTGTCAGATGCGCAAGTGTCTTTTCTGCCGCCTCGGTCATCGCCTCCTCGCTGTCAAGGCTCACCGCTGATGGTGGCTGCGGAGGATGAGGAGTTTCTTTCGATTGATTTGAAAATGTTGTTTTAAATGTTAAAATAAAGGTTATTTAGGAGGAAGCCGAGAGGGTGACGGGTGGGTGTCGCTCTCTCGGCTTTTGGTTTTTTTTTTAGAGGTTTTATAGGTCGAATAGGACTTATAGGGAGAGAGTGAGGGGGGTGAGGAGTTAGTAGTGAAGAGTGAGGGTGGGGGTTAGATGTCTTCTTCGATTGAGAAGTCGTCGGGGAGGTCGGCGTCGTCGTCGTCGGTGAAGAGGGTGTCGTCGATGGTTTTGAGGTCGTCGGCGGTGGGCTCGTCGGTGTCGGCGGCGGGTTTGGTTGCTTTGGCGGCGGGTTTTGCAGCGGGTTTTTCGGGGGCGTTTTTGCCTTTGAGGGCTTCCATGATGAGGGCTTCGAGTTCGTCGGCGAGCTCGGGGTTGTCTTGGATTACGCGTTTGGCTGCGTCGCGGCCTTGTGCGATTTTTGCGTCATTGTATGAGAACCATGAGCCGCTTTTTTTGATGATGCCGTGTTCGACTCCGAGGTCGATGATTTCGCCGCTGCGCGAGATGCCTTCGCCGAACATGATGTCGAATTCGGCGCGTTTGAATGGGGGCGCAACTTTGTTTTTGACGACTTTGACTTTGGTTAGTTTGCCGAGGATTTCGTCGCCGTCTTTGATTGCTGTCGAGGGGCGGATGTCGATGCGGACTGAGGCGTAGAATTTGAGTGCGTTGCCTCCGGTTGTTGTTTCGGAGGGGCCGAACATTACGCCGATTTTTTCGCGGAGTTGGTTGATGAAGATGCAGGTTGTGTTTGTGCGTGAGATTGTGCCTGTTAGTTTGCGCATTGCTTGCGACATGAGTCGTGCTTGTACGCCTACGTTTTTGTCGCCCATGTCGCCGTCGATTTCGCTTTTGGGTGTGAGTGCGGCTACGGAGTCGATGACGAGGATGTCGATTGCTGATGAGCGGATGAGTTGTTCGGCTATTTCGAGGGCTTGTTCGCCGTTGTCGGGCTGTGACATGAGGAGGTTGTTGACGTCTACGCCGAGTTTTTCGGCGTAGAAGCGGTCAAATGCGTGTTCGGCGTCGATGATTGCTGCGATGCCTCCTGCTTTTTGTGCTTCGGCGATGGCGTGGATTGCGAGGGTTGTTTTACCTGATGATTCGGGGCCGTAGATTTCGATGATTCGTCCGCGTGGGTAGCCTCCGACTCCGAGCGCGTGGTTGAGTCCGATTGAGCCTGTGGGGATTACTTCGACGTTTTCGATGTTTTCGTCGCCGAGTTTCATGATGGCTCCGCGTCCGAAGTTTTTCTCGATGTTGCCGAGGGCTTGGGCGAGGGCGTTGAGTTTGGCTTTTGCGGGGTCGGTGTCTTTGACTCCTTTTATGGTTGTTTCTTTTTTTGCCATGGTGGTGTTTATTGTGTTTTAGAGGGGATTTCTATTTTTGGTTTGCGGTGCAAAGTTAATGCGCGGGGTGGGCAAGATTTGGATATAGGCAAGTTAATTGATGTTAACGGGGTTGATTTTTTGTCGTGGTTTGCCTTTCCGTTTGCTAAGTTAGTGATTATCGGGGGTGTTGGCAAGGGTTTTGAGGGAATTTTTTTCACACGCTCTCTCTTTTTTGCCGTGTGTTGCTATTGCCGTGTGTTGGCGGTGAGGCGGGCGATGTCGGCTGTGGAGGGTGATTGGTGGATGCGGAGTCCGAAGCGTGGGGCGGAGGCGACGATGTGGTCGATGACGCGGGCTTGGAGGTGTTCGTAGGGTTTCCAAGTGGTCAGGGTTGTGAAGAAGTAGATTTCGATGGGTATGCCTTCGGGTGTGGGTTGGAGTTCGCGTACCATGTAGATCATTCGATCGTTGGTTTTGAGTTCGGGGAGGAGTGATATGTGGTGTTCGATGTAGTGGCGGAAGAGTGTGAGGTTGACGTGTGGTGTGGTTGTGTCGAGGTTGCCCCACCATGGTTCGTTGTGCATTGGGGCGTGGGTTTGCGGGGAGAGGAAGGTGACGGTGGTTGTGTCGATTGTGAGGGCTCGTTTGATGCGTCGGCCTTGTGAGTCTTTCATTCCGCGCCAGTTTTGGAATGATTCGCTGACGAGGGTGTAGGGCGGGACGGTGACGATTGTCATGTCGAAGTTTTGGATTTTGACTGTCGTGAGTCCGACTTCGAGGACTGTTCCGTTGATGTTGCGTGAGTCGACGGTGATCCAGTCGCCGGGGCGTATCATGTCGTTGAGTGTCAGTTGTATGCCTGCGACCATGCCCATGATTGAGTCTTTGAATACGAGCATTAGGACTGTGGCTGCGGCTCCGAGTCCGGTGATGACGGCGAGGGGGTCTTTGTCGGCGAGGATTGAGATGGTGATTATGATGCCTACGGAGACGGCTATGACTTGGAGCATCTGGCGGATGCCTTTGAGTGATGAGGCTCGTCCGGATGAGGTGTGTTCGATTAGTTCGTAGATGGCGAGGATGAAGCGGTTGGCGAGGTGGACGCTGACTCCGACGATGAGGATGCTGCAGGTGAGTGTGGCGATTTCGCGGGCTGTCGGGTAGAGGGTGAGTGAGGCGGGGAGTGTTGCTTTGAGGAAGAGGGTGGCGGTGAGTTCGGCGATGACGCGGAGGAGGCGGTTGTTGAGGAGTATGTCGTCCCAACGGGTGTCGGTGTGGTTGACGATTTTTAGGAGGATGGTGATGATGTGGCGGGTCAGGATGAAGTAGATGAGCCACGTGAGGAGGATTGCGCTGCCTGCAATGAGTAAAGTTGCGCAGGAGGGGAGCAGGTCGTTGCCTACTCCCCAACTGCGCAATAGGTTGATTGCCGAGTTGAGATAGCTTTCGGTCATTGTCAGTTGATTTTCCACTCGGCTCCGTCTTTTGTGTCTTTGACTGTGAATCCGATTGCTGCCATGCGGTCGCGGATGAGGTCGGATGTTGCCCAGTCTTTTGCTGTTTTTGCTTTGGCTCGGATTTCGAGGAGGAGGTCGACGGCTTGTTCGAAGGGTTTGAGTGCTTCGGGGTTGTCGGTTGTTCCTGCGATTTCGGTTCGGACTCCGAGGATGTCGATGAGGAATGTGTCGAAGATTTGACGGAGGGTGTCGATGTCGGTTTGTGTTGCTTTGGCGTTGCCGTCTTTGACTTGGTTGACGAGTCGGAGTGCGTCGAAGAGTGTTGCGATGACGATGGGTGTGTTGAGGTCGTCGTCCATTGCTTCGTAGCATCGGCGGCTGATGTCGCTGACGTCGATTGTGGAGGTGTCGGCGGCGGTGAGTTCCTGCAAGCGGCGGTAGCCTTCGAGCATTCGGCTGAGGGCTTTTTCGGAGGCTTTGAGGGCTTCGTTTGAGAAGTCGACTGTGCCGCGATAGTGGGCTTGGAGGATGAAGAATCGGATTGTCATCGGCGAGTAGGGCTGCTGGAGGAGGGGGTGTGAGCCGTTGAAAAATTCATCGAGTGTGATGAAGTTGCCGAGTGATTTTCCCATCTTTTTGCCGTTGATGGTGATCATGTTGTTGTGCATCCAGTAGCTGACGGTTTCGTGGCCGTTGTGGGCTACGGATTGTGCGATTTCACATTCGTGGTGGGGGAACATGAGGTCCATGCCTCCTCCGTGGATGTCGAATGTTTCGCCGAGGTATTTTTCGCCCATTGTGGAGCATTCGAGGTGCCATCCGGGGAATCCTTCGCTCCATGGTGAGGGCCAGTGCATGATGTGTTCGGGTGCGGCTTTTTTCCAGAGTGCGAAGTCGGCGGGGTGGTGTTTTTGGTCTTGTCCGTCGAGGGTTCGGGTGTTGGCGTAGAGTTCGTCGATGTTTCGACCGGAGAGTTTGCCGTAGGGGTGGTCGCGGTTGTATTTGGGTACGTCGAAGTAGACTGAGCCGTCGGAGATGTAGGCGTAGCCGCTTTCGATGATTTTTTTGATGTATTCGATTTGTTCGATTATGTGGCCCGATGCGTGGGGTTCGATCGAGGGTGGGAGCACGTTGAGTGCTTCCATTGCTTTGTGGTAGCGTGTGAGGTAGTGTTGGACGACTTCCATCGGTTCGAGTTGTTCGAGCCGTGCTTTTTTTGCAATTTTGTCTTCTCCTTCGTCGGCGTCGTGTTCGAGGTGGCCGACGTCGGTGATGTTGCGGACGTAGCGGACTTTGTAGCCGAGGTGGGTGAGGTAGCGGAAGAGGATGTCGAATGTGATTGCGGGTCGTGCGTGTCCGAGGTGTCCGTCGCCGTAGACGGTCGGGCCGCAGACGTACATCCCGACTCTTCCTTCGTGGATTGGCTTGAAGGTCTGTTTGGTGCGCGTCAGTGTGTTGTAGATTGTTAAGTTGTTGTCTATCATTGTGTCGGGATTATATAATCTGTGATGCACATGGCTCACCACTGTGGTGGCGGTGGGTCATGTGCATCATGGATGTTGTTGTTTTAATAGGTGTTGTGTCGATTGGGGCTGTTGCCTCCGGCTTATGCTTTGCCGCCCATGATGAAGGGGTTGGGGATTTCGCCGTTGCCGCCGTTGTTGCCGCCCTTGTTTACGGGGTGTTTGGGTCGGATTTCACCGAATGTTGCTTCGTATTTTTTCACGTTTTCCATGAGTGCGCCGAGGAGGTTTTTGGCGTTTTCGGGGGTCATGATGATGCGTGACTGTACTTTGGCTTGGGGCATGTTGGGGGCCATGGTGATGAAGTCGACGAAGAATTCGTTTGCGCCGTGTGAGATGACGGCGAGGTTTGAGTAGATGCCGCGTGCGACTTCGGGTGTGAGTTCGATTTTTATTTCGTTTGCGTTGTTGTTATTGTTTGCCATGATTTTTAAGTTTGTTTTTTTGTGTTATTAGAATGTGGGTTAATGTTTTGTCTGTTTTTTTAGGGGGCGTCCTCTATCCCTCGTGAGTGGGGGCTATTTGGTTGCGACGTAGATGGTGCAGGTGCCGAATGTCAGGGAGATGTGGCGGCAGTCGGTGAAGCCTGCGTCGGTCATTATTGCTGTCATTGCGTCGCGCTGTGGGACGGCGGCTATCGATTCGGGGAGGTAGCTGTATGCTCGCGTGTCGTTGGAGATGAGTCGTCCGACGGTGGGGATTATGCAGCGTGTGTAGAGTCGATAGAGGGGTTTGACGAGGGGGGATGGCGGTGTCGAGAGTTCGATTATGATTGCCATGCCTCCGGGTCGGAGCACTCGGTGCATTTCGCGGTAGCCTGCGGCGAGGTTTTCGAAGTTGCGGACTCCGTAGGCGCAGGTGATGCAGTCGAAGGTGTTGTCGTCGAAGGGTAGGTCGAGACAGTCGGCTGTGCGGAGCGAGATGCGTTGGTCAAGCTTTTTGTCGGCCACTTTCCGACGTCCGATTTCGATCATGCCTTCCGAGAGGTCTATTCCTGTGATTCGTGAGTCGGCGAGGTGGGTGGCCATGAGGATTGCGAGGTCGCCGGTGCCGGTTGCGATGTCGAGGATGTCGCGGTGGCTGACGTTGCGCATCAGTCGGACGGCTCGCCGACGCCACAGGCGGTCGATCCCAAACGTCATCGCGCGATTCATGAAGTCGTAGGCGGGGGCGATTGAGTCGAACATTTCGCGGACTTGCTCGGCTTTGTGGCGAGTGTCGTCGGTGTAGGGGTTGATTTTTTCTACCTGCTGCATCCGGATGCGGTTTGTGTCGGGTGTTGTTTAGCTTGCTGAGGGGGTTAGAGTGTTTTGAGACAGGTTTCGACGTTGCCTGCGATGCGGGCTGCGAGGTCTGTTTCGGGGGCTTTGGCAAATTTGTTGCCGGTGATGTGTTCGTAGAGTTCGATGTAGCGTTCGGAGACTTCGTCGCAGAATTGGTCGGTCATTTCGGGGACTGTTTGTCCTTCTTTGCCCATGAAGTCGTGGGCCATGAGCCATTCGCGGACGAATTCTTTGGAGAGTTGTCGCTGGGGTTCGCCGTTTTTGAGGCGTTCTTCGTAGCCGTCGGCATAGAAGTAGCGCGAAGAGTCGGGGGTGTGGATTTCGTCGATGAGGATTACTTTTCCGTCGCGAAGTCCGAATTCATATTTGGTGTCGACGAGGATGAGGCCTTTTTCGGCTGCCATTTCGGAGCCGCGTTTGAAGAGGGCGCGGGTGTAGGCTGCCATTGTGTCGAATTGTTCGGCTGTGACGATGCCTTGAGCGATTGCTTCTTCACGCGAGATGTTTTCGTCGTGGCCTGCGTCGGCTTTTGTTGTCGGGGTGATGATGGGCTCGGGGAATCGCTGGTTTTCGACCATTCCTTCGGGGAGTTTGACGCCGCAGAGTTCGCGCATTCCGTTCTTGTATTCGCGCCATGCGCTTCCGGCGAGGTAGCCGCGGATGATCATTTCGAGTCGGAGGCCTTCACAGCGATAGCCTACTGTTACCATCGGGTCGGGGACGGCTATTTTCCAGTTGGGGACGATGTCGGCTGTTGCGTCGAGGAATGTTGCGGCGATTTGGTTGAGTGCCTGTCCTTTGAAGGGGATGCCTTTGGGGAGGATTACGTCAAATGCCGAGATGCGGTCGGTTGCGACCATGACGAGGAGGTCGTCGTTGATGGTGTAGACGTCGCGTACTTTGCCGTGGTAGACTGCTGTCTGTCCGGGAAACTGAAAATCGGTGTTAACCAATGTTGTTGCCATGAGTTGTCGGTTTTGTATGGTATATATGGAGACAAAATTACAAAAAATTCGCAAAGTGCCCAAGGTATAGGCGACGAATCATGGCTGATAAACAAAAAAATCAGCCCTGCGGATTGATTTTCCGCAGGGCTGACGGTTGATTTTATCTGTTTAAGTAAGAGGATTCTTACTTGTCAGCTTCGGGATCGACACCCCACTGTTGCAGTGTGAGGCGGCGGTAGTTGTTGTAACGCCACTGTGCGTTGGCTTTGGCTGCTTCGAAGAGTTCGGCAGCTTCGGCGGGATATTGCTTCATTACGGATGCGTAGCGCACTTCGCCTTTGAGGAAGTCGATGAACTTGTCCCAATCCGGCTCTTTCGAGTCGAGAGTGAAGGGGTTCTTGCCTTCTGCTTCGAGGGCGGGGTTGTAACGCCAGAGGTGCCAGTAGCCACATTCAACGGCTTTCTGCTGTTCTTCCTGTGCGTGACCCATGCCGGTGCGGATACCGTGGTTGATACAGGGAGCGTAGGCGATGATGAGCGACGGACCGTCGTAGGCTTCTGCTTCGCGGATTGCTTTGAGAGTCTGAGCGTTGTCAGCACCCATTGCGATCTGTGCGACGTAGACGTAGCCGTAGGTCGACGCGATGAGACCGAGGTCTTTCTTGCGGATGCGCTTGCCTGATGCAGCAAATTTTGCGATTGCGCCGAGCGGAGTTGCTTTCGATGACTGACCGCCGGTGTTAGAGTAAACTTCGGTGTCGACTACGAGGACGTTGACGTTCTTGTTGGTTGCAAGTACGTGGTCGAGACCGCCGAAACCGATGTCATACGATGCACCGTCGCCGGCGATGATCCACTGCGAACGTTTGGTGATGTGGTTCTTGTTTGCAACGATTGCTTTGCAGATGTCGCAGCCGCAAGCTTCGCAGAGGGGAACGATCTTTTCAGCTACTTCCGAAGTTGCAGCGAAGTCGTTGCGGTTTGCGAGCCACTTGGCAGCGAGTTCTTTGATTTCTGCGCTGCAGTTGGGGCAGTCGATTGCCTTCTGCATGAGGTCGGCGATGCGGCTCTGGAGTTTTTCGTGAGCGAGCGACATACCGAGACCGAATTCGGCGAAGTCTTCAAAGAGTGAGTTAGCCCAAGCTACGCCCTGACCCTTGGCATTGCGAGTGTAGGGGGTTGAGGGCACTGAACCTGAGTAGATCGACGAGCAACCGGTTGCGTTGGCAACGATTTCGTGGTCGCCGAAGAGTTGTGAGATGAGTTTGACGTAGGGAGTTTCGCCGCAGCCCGAGCAAGCACCCGAGAATTCAAAGAGCGGAGTTGCAAACTGTGAGTTCTTCACGTTGCTCTTGATGTCGATGAGGTTTTGCTTTGAAGCTACTTTGTTTACGCAGTAGTCCCATTCTTTCTGCACTTCGAGCTGGGTTTCGAGGGGCTTCATTTCGAGAGCCTTCACGCCCTTCTTGCCGGGGCAGACTGCAACACAGTTGCCGCAACCGAGACAGTCGAGGACGTCGACGCTCTGGATGAACGACATGCCTGCAAATTGCTTGCCGATGGCGGGGATACCTGCCTTGACGGGGAGGTTGGCCATTTCGTTTTCGTCGAGGACGAAGGGACGGATTGCTGCGTGGGGGCAGACGAGGGCACATTTGTTACACTGGATACAGTTTTCTTCGATCCATTCGGGGACGAAGGCTGCAACGCCGCGTTTTTCGTAAGCTGCGGTGCCCTGTTCCCAAGTGCCGTCTTCGCGACCTGCGAATGCGCTGACTTTGAGGAGGTCGCCGTTTTGAGCGTTGATGGGGCGAACGACTTCGTTGATGAATGCGGGGTCGTTGTTTTCAACTGCTGCATCGGGGGCGAGGTTGCTCCAAGCCTTGTCGATGGGGAGTTGTTTGTATTCGCCACCGCGGTCAACTGCTGCGTAGTTCTTGTCGACAACGTCCTGACCCTTCTTGCCGTAGCTCTTGACGATGAATTTCTTCATCTGCTCAACTGCGAGGTCAACGGGGATCACTTCGGTGATGCGGAAGAATGCGCTTTGGAGGATGGTGTTCGTGCGGTTGCCGAGGCCGATTTCCTGTGCAATCTTGGTTGCGTTGATGTAGTAGACAGTGATGTCGTTGTCAGCGAAATATTTCTTGACGTTGTTGGGGAGGTTCTTGGCAAGTTCTTCGCCTTCCCAGATAGTGTTGAGAAGGAATGTGCCGCCCTTGCGGAGACCGCGAGTGACGTCATACATGTGGAGATATGCCTGAACGTGGCAAGCAACGAAGTTGGGGGTGGTCACGAGATAAGTCGAGCGGATGGGCTCGTCGCCGAAGCGGAGGTGTGAGCAAGTGAAGCCGCCCGATTTCTTCGAGTCGTATGCGAAATATGCTTGGCAATATTTATTGGTGTTGTCACCGATAATCTTGACAGAGTTTTTGTTTGCACCGACCGTACCGTCAGCACCGAGGCCGTAGAATTTAGCTTCGAAAGTGCTTGCGCCGCCGAGAGCGATTTCCTCTTTGAGGGGGAGTGAAGTGAATGTAACGTCGTCGACGATGCCGAGGGTGAAGTGATCCTTGGGCATGGGGAGGGCGAGGTTTTCAAACACTGAGATGATCTGAGCGGGAGTGGTGTCTTTCGATGCGAGACCGTAGCGACCGCCGACGATGATGGGGGCGTCAGCCTGACCGTAGAAACATTCCTTGACGTCGAGGTAGAGGGGCTCTCCGTTTGCTCCGGGTTCCTTGGTGCGGTCAAGCACGGCGATTCTCTTGGCAGTCTTGGGAACTGCTGCGAGGAAGTGCTTTGCAGAGAAGGGACGATAGAGGTGAACGGCAACGAGACCTACCTTTTCGCCGTTGGCACGGAGGTGGTCGATTGCTTCCTGAGCTGCTTGGGTAACTGAACCCATAGCGATGATGACGCGCTCTGCTTCGGGATCGCCGTAGTAGTTGAAGAGACCGTATTCACGACCGGTGATGCGGGTGATTTCCTTCATGTAGGCCTCGACGATTTCGGGGACGCGGTTGTAGTATTCGTTGCAAGCTTCACGGTGCTGGAAGAATACGTCGCCGTTTTCTGCCATGCCGCGAGCAATGGGATTTTCGGGGTTGAGAGCGCGTGCGCGGAATTCGGCAAGTGCTTCTTGGTCAACGAGCGGTGCGAGATCGTCCTGATCCATTTCCTCGATCTTCTGGATTTCGTGTGACGTACGGAATCCGTCGAAGAAGTTCATGAAAGGCACGCGGCTCTTGATGGTTGCGAGGTGTGCGACACCTGCGAGGTCCATAACTTCCTGAACCGAGCCCTCGGCGAGCATTGCGAAGCCTGTCTGACGGCAAGACATCACGTCTTGGTGGTCGCCGAAGATTGAGAGGGCGTGTGATGCAAGTGTACGAGCCGATACGTGGAATACGCACGGGAGAAGTTCGCCGGCGATTTTATACATATTCGGGATCATGAGCAGGAGGCCCTGCGATGCGGTGTAAGTCGTAGTGAGTGCACCGGCTTGAAGTGAACCGTGGACTGCACCTGCGGCTCCACCTTCTGATTGCATTTCCTGTACCAACACGGTTTCGCCAAAGATGTTTTTGCGACCGGCGGCTGCCCATTCGTCGACGTATTCTGCCATCGTTGACGAGGGTGTGATGGGGTAGATTGCGGCTACTTCCGAGAACATATAGCTCACGTGAGCAGCTGCTTGGTTACCATCACAGGTCAAGAATTTTTTTTCTTTACTCATAGTGGTTAATTAAATCTATTTAAATAGAAACTAGTGTTCAATAAATTATACGAAATAGTTTTTCAAAGTCGGTATAAAAGTGCCAATACTGACCGCTTAGCCAGCGGTCGTGACTGTGAAGATTGTCTATCTTGCTATTTTTATCGCCACAAAAATACAAAAAAATTCTCGTACTCAAAAATATACGGCGACCGTATTGAAGTTTTCGATTTTTTAACGGTGTCAGAACGCACTCTGCCGGAAGAATCGCTCTCTGAAATTTTTTTGCAGATTTCAGCGTCAGCGTTTCTCCCGGCAGAGGGGCGTAAAAGTTATGCGCGTGTTGAGTGCTTGAACAGCAATCAGCGTTTGTGAGCAATCATGTATTGAGCAATCTGGACGGCATTGAGAGCCGCGCCCTTCTTGATTTGGTCACCGACGAGCCAGAACGTGAGACCGTTGGGGTTAGCGATGTCCTTGCGCAGACGTCCGGCATAGACGGGGTCTTTTCCGGCAGCGTCGAGCGGCATGGGATATTTTTTAGCGGCGGGTTCGTCGACCACGACGAGACCTTCGGCTGCTTCAAAAGCTTTGCGAGCGGCTTCGACGCTGATAGGCTCTTCGGTTTCGACCCAAACGGCTTCGCTGTGGGCACGCATGACGGGGACACGGATGCAGGTTGCGCTGACATCGAGGTCGGGAGCATGCATGATTTTCTTCGTCTCGTGATACATCTTCATTTCCTCTTTCGTATAGTCATTGTCGAGGAACACGTCGATGTGGGGGATGAGGTTGTAAGCGAGCTGGTGGGCAAACTTTTCGACCGTCGGAGTCTTGCCGGCAAGGATTTCGGCATATTGGTTTTCAAGCTCCTGCATGGCAACTGCGCCCGCACCCGATGCAGCCTGATAGGTTGCGACGTGGACGCGCTTGATGGGCGAAATGTCGTTGAGCGGTTTGAGGGCTACGACCATGATTGCCGTCGTGCAGTTAGGGTTGGCAATAATGCCCTTGGGGGTGTTGAACGCATCCTCGCCGTTGACTTCGGGGACAACCAAGGGGACATTCTCGTCCATGCGAAACGCACTCGAATTGTCGATCATGATAGCGCCGTGTTTCGTGATGGTTTCAGCGAAGTCGCGCGACACTCCTGCGCCTGCCGATACAAATGCGAAGTCTACGCCTTTGAAATCGTCGTTGTGTTGGAGGAGTTGCACCGTGTACTCTTTGCCACGATATGAGTATGTCTTGCCTGCGCTTCGTTCGGAGCCGAAGAGCACGAGTTCGTCGATGGGGAAATTCTGTTCGTCAAGAACACGGAGAAATTCTTGACCTACGGCGCCACTGACGCCAACGATTGCTACTTTCATCGTTTATATTAAGAATGTGTGTATATTGTGTATGATAATGAGTTGTTTGGTTTGAGCTGCGGATCAATCTTCATACATAGCGTCGATCTCCTTGGCATAATTCTCGTAGATTGCGTGGCGTCTGACTTTGAGAGTGTTGGTCAGCTCGCCGCTTTCCATCGAGAACGGGCGCGGGAGGAGGGTGAAACGCTTGATTCGTTCGTAGGACGCAAGATTTTTCTGCAATGCCTCGATGTGCTCGGTCAGGAGGGCACGGACGCGCTCGTTGCCGACGAGCTCTTCCATCGAATCATATTTGATTCCTTCGGTAGCGGCATAGTCTTTGAGCGCGGCATAGTCGGGGACGATGAGGGCGGACACGAATTTGCGACGGTCGCCGATGACAGCGAGCTGGTCGATGTATTTGTCGTCGCCGAGAAGCGTCTCGATCATCTGCGGGGCTATGTACTTGCCGTTTGACGTCTTGAAGAGGTCTTTAATACGGTCGGTCAGATAGAGATTGCCGTTTTCGATATATCCGGCATCGCCTGTGCGGAACCATCCGTCGCGCGTAAATGCCTCTTTCGTTGCCTCGGGCTTGTTGTAGTAGCCGCGGAGCACCATCGGGCTTTTGATCAAAATTTCGTTGTTTTCGCCGATTTTGACTTCGACAAACGGAATCGTTGTGCCGACCGAGCCGATTTCCCAACCCGATTGCGGGAGGCAGGTGACGGTGGCTGTCGTCTCCGAAAGTCCGTAGCCGACCACCATGTTTATGCCACACGAGTGGAAAAACTCAACGATTTTGGGCGAGACGGCTGCGCCGGCAGTCGGGAAGAGCGTCGCTCTGTCGTCGATGCCGATTGCGCGGCGAAGCAGGCTGAACACTTTGGCGTTGAAAAACTTGTAGCGCAATTCGAGCCACATGGGGACTTTCTTGCCCCTGCGGACATAGTCGATGTTGCGACGACGGCCGACGCTGAGAGCCATGTTGACCACTCCGCGCATAATCGGGCTCATTGTCGCAATCTTTTCGTTGACGGCGGCATAGACTTTCTCCCAAAAACGGGGCACGGAACACATGCACGACGGTCTCACTTGCTGGATTGTCTCCTGAATGAGCTTCGGGTCGCGGTTGACGGCGACTTTGATGCCCATAGAGAGACAGAAATAAGTCCACGCCTTTTCGAAAATGTGGCTGAGCGGTAGGAATGCCATCGAGACATCCTTGTCGTTGACCATCGTGATGCGGCGGAAGTGGCTCTCCATCGCATAGTCGAAATTTGAGTGGGTGAGCATCGCTCCCTTGGGCTCGCCGGTGGTTCCGGACGTGTAGACGAGAGTTGCGAGGTCGTCAGGCGTAGCTTCGGCAGAACGTTTCTTGACCATTGCCTTGACATCGTCGCCGGCTTCGCTGCCGAGTTTCATAAACTCGCTCCACGTCATAATCTTCACGTCGCCACAGTCGCCCTTGACTTCATCGCGACCGAGCGATTTGATGACCACAATGTGTTTCAGCGACGGACATTGCTTGGAGGCTTCGAGAGCGATGCGAAACTGCGTCGCATTGCCGACGAAAAGCAACTGACACGAAGCGTCGTTGACGATGTAGGCGAGTTGTTCGAGCGAGCTTGTCGCGTAGATCGAAACCGTCGTTGCACGGTTGAGATAGCAAGCGAAGTCGCTGATGATGTTTTCAGGACGGTTTGACGAGAAGGTCGCCACGTTGTCCGACTCTTTGATTCCGAGTGCAGCCAGAGCTGCTGCAGCTGTGTCGACATCTGCCGAAAGTTTGTTCCACGAGATGTCATACCATTTCCCCTCTGCATCGGGGGCACTGAGAGCGACACGTTCGCCATAGCCCTTGGCTTGGCGAGCAATCAGCCCGGTAAGTATATTGGTTTTCATAATGTTGGCTGCTAATTCGGCTGCAAAGTTAGCTAAAAATCTGATAGCGACAAAATTAATCTTTCCTAACGTCTGTCGGATAGGTGTTTATCGTTCGATTGGGTTGTCGATGTCGCAAGCGTCGATGCCTTTTGAGGGGTGATATTTTTCGGGATAGATGCCCGAGCGTTTGTTCATGACTCCCGAGCGTTGGGCGTAGGAGTGACCCGTAGCGTCAGCGACGGCGACGAGTTTCAGAAGTTTCGGGAAGTGGCTGACGGGGATTTTGGTGAAGCTGTCGGGGTATTTCACAAACAGAGTGTCGTCGGGGAGGTTCTCGACGAGTCCGTTGAAATACCAGCCGATTTCATTGTCGGCATCGGTCACTTGGAGCACCACTCCGGGGAGTCCGTTGAATTTATAGGGGGCGGCTTGATTGGGGAGGTCGGTGGTGAACCATGCCGTCCACAAACGTCCGCCGCGTTCGAGCGTGGCCTTCCGACATTCGTAGACTCCGATTTTCATCCGCTCGTCGGTGACGTTCCATTTGTTGTCACACGTTTCGTCGGCAAGGAGAAATTCCTCGGTGATGACGCGATAGGTGTCGACACAGCGGCGATATTCCGGATAGTAGAAGTGGAACGAGGGGGTGAGGTTGTAAGCCAGACCGGGGTCGCCTGCCTGAGTGCCGGGGTGGGCTTTAAACCAGCGCGATTCGCCGATCGGCTCATAGCTTTGGTCGACGTTGACGTGGGTCGAGATGAGGACCACGCGGTCTTCATAGAACGTCAGATTGCGCTCCTTGTTGTAGAGATATTTCATGCGATAGCGGATGCCGTAGGCGGCAGTGTCCGCATTGGCATAGTATGTGCGGGCCTCTTCTTTCATCCGCGCCATCCACTGATCCATCTGCGCCTGACGGTCGGCTTGGCTGTTTCGGTTGCCGTCGGGTTGCTGCTGAGAGTATGTCGGGAGCGACAGGGCGACGGCAAAAGCTGCTGCAAGGATTGTTCGTTTCATGATTAGTCTGTATGTATGTGTGTGGTGGATGGAGTGGTGATCAGTCGTTGAATCGGTTTTTGATTAGAAAGACGGGGACGGTGTGTTTGTAAGCCATCTGGAAGTCGATATATTTTTCGGGCTTGGCATAGAGCGAGAGCGTTGTGCTGACGAGCGAGACGAGGTTGCCACATTCGTCGAAAATCGGGCCGCCGCTTGCGCCGGAGCCGTATTCGGCAGTGATTTCGAGGTTGTAGCGAGTCTGACCGTTGCGCTTGTTGACGACGCGGGTCGAGTTGCTGACCATTCCCTCGGTGAAGTTATAGTAGGTTCCGTTGGGGTGGGCGAGGCAGTAGACTTTCTCGCCGGGGCGGAGGTCCGAGCCGATCGAAGCGGGGACGAACTTGCCTCCGAGCGGGTCGACTTTGATGATTGCCAAGTCGTTGACGGGGTCGACGGCGAGCACGCCGGTCACCGGATAGGCTTTGCCCTCGTAGTCCATGACGAAGCGCATCTTGTCGCCGCTGACCTTATGATCGAGTGCGCCGGTCATGACGATGTCAAAGACGACGTGGAAGTTGGTGGCACAAATGCCGTCGGCGGTCAGTGCGACGGCCGATGCGGTCGAGTAGGCCGTGTCGGCGTTGATTTGGGGTGTATAGTCCATCTTGCCGAACACGAGCGAGCTTTGACGGCAGAGTTCAAAGAGCTTGTCGGCAGAAAGTTTCTTTTTGCGGGCAGGGGTCAGTTGCGACGCTTTCCCGACCGAGCCGTCGGTCAGCGTTTCGAGGACGTGGCTGCGCAGCGAGTCGGCTTCATATTTTCCGGGGTTTGCCGCCATGAAGTCGCGGAGTTGGGCGGTGACACCGCCGAGGAGCGCGTCATAGTCGCGATAGAGATAGTCGTTGTCGCCCTTGTCGGCTGCGAGGGCGGGCATCGCGGCGGCTACTGCGACGACGGTCGCTGCCAACAATCTTTTTGCAAGTTTTGCCATTGAGAATTCTTGATTGGTAAAAATGTGGTATGTAGAGTTTTGGGTGCAAAGATACACAAAAAATAGCGAGGGCGGCAAAAATTCTTTGATTTGCAGGAATTTTTGTCGTCCTCGCCGATGAGATTCAGCCGGTTGGCGGCTTGGACGTTCGATTATCGGATGATTACTTTTTCAGTGTGTGCACCCTGACGGCGGATGTAGAGACCCGAGGTCGGGTTTTCGACGCGGATGCCTTGGAGGTTGAAGTATTCGACCGGAGCGTCGTTGTCGACAGTGATGTCGGCGATACCTGTGAATCCGTCGCCGAAGTTGCCCTCGGCATCAGAGATGCGGAAGGCGTTGAGGCTGACTGCTCCCGAAACCGATGCAGGCGTAATCTTGACGAAACGCGCCTCGGGGTTGAGGTCTATTTCGCCTTTGAAGGGGAGGTCTTTCTCGGTCAGGATGCGGATTGTGCGCCATGTCGGGGCGATGTCGGCGTTGCGGGTCTCTTGGATTTTGAGACGGACGGTCGAGCCGGTTTCGGCGTCGATTTCAAGATAGATTTTCTTGGCGGTCGAGTCGAAGTAGGTCATCACCTTGTCGTTGCTCGATGCGGAGCGGAACACGACTTTGTCTGCCGTGATTTCGCCTGCATTGTCGCCGCCGCCGACCTGACACCAGTGGGGGTAGTCGTTTTGCTTGGTCTGGACGAGCGAGCCTACGGTCTCAAAGGGTGCGGTGGCATCAAAGGGCGCAAAGTTGGCGGGGAGGGTCTTGATGGCTTTGCCCCAGTGGGTTTCGCCGTCGGCTTTGGCGCGGGGGAAGTCGCCGGTGACGATCTTCACTTCGCCGACAAACGATTTGTCGCCGCTGACGTTGGTGACAGTGCCTTCGGCAAATTTGAGCGTGTAGGTCGAGTTGGCATCGAGAGCTTCGTAGGCGATGTTGAGCTTGGTGCCCGATGCGCCTGCGGTGATGGCTTCATATTGGTGGATGCCGTCGATTGAAACTTCGCCGTTGAGCTTCACTTCCTGATTGAAAGTGAGGGTGACGGAGCCGTCGGTGTAGTCGACATTATTGACGAGGTCGCCCGATTTGAGTTCGAGGGGTTCGTTGCCGTCGGGGGCGATGTAGCGTTCGACGATGATGTCGTTGACATCGATTTTCTTACCGTTTGATTCGAGGCGGAATTGCACTTCGCCGGCATTGGTGTAGGTCGAAGTGAATTTGAAGATTCTCTTCTTTGCGCCGAGGACGAGGTCTTGGCTTGTCTCCGAGCCGCCGGCGATGGTGACGAGTTTCACCGTCTGCTGCGACGTTGTGGGGTTGCCGAGATAGTAGGTGATGACACACGGGCCTTGGACGGTCGGGGTGGTGACGTATTCACTGCCGTTGATAAACTGGATGCAGTTGGCTGTCGCGCCTGCGTCGTCATCGGATGCGGGGCCGTAGTCTTTGGTCGGGTCGTCGGAGTAGCAGCCGGGCATTGCGACTACGCGGCTTGCGGTAGCACCCACGCCGATGACCATGCCGCCAAATTCTTTCGAGCCGTTTTTCGAGCCTTTTTTGAAGATGTCGGTGTTGCCCGAAAGGTTGCCGTAGACTTCGGCATATTCAGCGGGCGAGGTGGTGAAGTCGGCATAGAAGAGGACTCCGCCGGCAGTGGTCGAGAAGTTCCAGACTGTTCCTGTGGTCGTGCCGAGCGAGTTGGTGGCGTCGACGCGCCAGTAGTATGTCTTGCCGGCTTCGAGACCGGTGGCTGCCCACTCGGTTTTGGTCAGACCGTCGGCTTTCTTTTCGAGTGCTTCGGGTGAAGTGCCGAGGTAGAGGGCGTAGGTGACATCACCGCCGTAGGCTTTGATGTTGTCTTCCCAAGTGAATGTGATGCCCGAGGCGACACCTTCTTTCGCTCCGACTGCCGGATAGGGGTTGGTCGAGGGCGAGGGGGCTGAGGGGTCGCCGATGGTTTCGGTGGCGACGATGTCGGTGTAGTCCGACGCGAGTCCGTCAGCTCCGACGGCGCGGAGGCGCACTGAGTATTCGGTGCGGGGGGTGAGGCCGCCGACGGTGGCTGTCGTCGAGCCTGCGGGGGCGGTTGCGGCTACGGTGAAAGTCTTGCCGCCGTCGACCGACGTTTCAATTTCAAAGCCGTAGTCGGTGTTTTTGTTGGCGTCCCATGTCAGGACGAGTGCTTCTTTCTGCTGTTCGCTGACGGTGAGTTTGAGCGGCTTTTTGATGTAGGGGTAGGCCGCGTTGATTGTAAACGAGTAGGCTTCGAGGTTGGTGTAGCCGTCGCTGTTGAGAGCCAATGCGTCGGAAGCGTCGTTGGGGTTGAGTCCGACAGATGTTTCGTAGGCATCGGGCATTCCGTCGCCGTCGGTGTCGAGGGGTTTGACACCGCCCGAAATCACGCCTGTGCCCTTGTGGGCGAGCTGAAATTCGGTCGAGATGCCGTTTTTAGTGCCATTCTTGCCATACGATGTGAGTTCGTCGATGAGATATTGGTCAACTTCGTCGCGGACGGGGAGGCTCGGGCCGACGTTGGCTATAATCCAGTTGAGGGCTTCTTCGGCTGTCATCATTCCGGCAATCGCGGGGATTGCTTGGGGGATAGTGCGGTCTTGTTCGGAGATGATAACATCGTAGTTAATGCTTGAACCGGTGCCCTCATGGATGACTTCATGAATGACTTTGTTGTTCAATGCATCGAGGCTTTCGACCCAAGTCGAGTGGCGACCGTCGGATTGGAGTCCGTTCATTTGCTCCTCGGTCATCAGAGTGCCGTTGACAGAGCCGTCTTTGTTGGAGTCGAGATAGTTGCCTGCGCCATAGTAGTGGAATGCCGAGCTGCCGCGAGTGAAGGGGGCAGTGGCGTTGTTCCACGGGCCGTTCATGAAGTAGTTGTTCTCGATGTGTGCCCACGATGCGCCTTCTGTGTCGCCCATGATGTAGCAACCGCCGTTGCCCCAATTGTAGACAACGTTGTTGACGTATTGGTTGAGACCTTTGACTTTCGGGTTGCGGGTCTTGTTTTCGATGTAGAGGTTGCGATAGAGGGTCACGCCGCCGTCGGTTTGGATGAGTCCGCCGCAGGAGTGAGATTGCAATCCCTGACCGATGATTGAGTTCTGAATAGTAATGTTGCCGGGTTTGACACCTTTGTTGTCCCAGCTTACGGAGAAGTTTTCGTCGCGACCCCAGAGGACTGAAAGGTGGTCGAAAATCATGTCTGTGCCGTTGGCAATGCCGCAAGCATCTTTACCGCTGTCACCGTTTTCGCCCATGCGGAAGCGCACATGGCGGACGATGAGGTCGTTTGCTCCGGAAAATGAAACACGGTTTCCGTAGATTTGTACTCCTTCGCCGGGAGCGGTCTGTCCGAGAATCGTGTTTTTGCCTTTGACGACGAGGGCTGATTTCAATTTGATTGTTCCGGCGACGTCAAAGACGATGATTCGTCCCTCTTTGCTGACGGCGTCGCGAAACGAGCCTGTGCCCGAGTCGTTGAGGTTGGTGACATGGTAGATTTCGGGGTTGTCGACGGCGCGTGCGCCTTTGGCATAGCGTCCGAAACCTTCTGCGCCGGGAAACGCCAATATGTCGCTCTCGGCTGCCTGTGCTCCGAGTCCTAATGAGAGGAGACTCGCTGCTACGGCAAGTTGATTGATGAGTTTCACGGTTAAAAAATTTATTGTTTTAACGGTTTGAGTTTGCTTTTTTTCTTTCCACATTGCAAAGATACGACACAAAACTACCCGAAAAGTGCACGTTTTATAATATCGCACCAATTTTTTTTGAATATTTTTGCTTAGTGTGTGAAAGTCAGTGGTTTATGATTTTGAAAAACCCCGCAGAGACGAGGCACTGCGGGGTCGGTTGGTTTGCCCGTTAATTCAGACCGAGAGGGGCTGATTATTTCTGAACATATTTTTTGCCGTTCTTGATGACGATACCTTTGTAGTTTTCGTCAACTTGAACACCCATGACGTTGTAGATAGGTGCATTTTCGTCGGCGGGAGCTGCAATGATGTCTTCAATGCCTGATGCGTCGGCTTTAGCATCGATAGTCACGTGGTAAACGTGGAGAATTTTGTTCTTGCTGCTACCTACACGGAATGCAACGGGGCCTTCGCCGGTGTAAGTGCAGGAGTATTTACGCATTCTCTTTTCAGTAGCTGCGTCTTCCGGTTCGGAAACGGTCAAAATCGGTTCGGCTGCAACACCATTGACAACGGGAGTCACTTCACATTCGAGGTTCTGATTTTTGCTTCGATTAGAGTCGCTTGCAGTGCCAATCCAAATATTTACGGTAGCCGGTCCGACTACTGCGGGGAATTGAACGTAAGTGTGACCGCGCTGACCCGAGTTGTCGTTACGGATGAATGTGAGAGCTTGCTTGGTAGCGACGAAATCGGCTTCGGTCAAAGCGTTGTAATTTTTAGTCGGATCAAAACCATCTGTTAGAGGGGTGTCCCAGCCTGCCATGACAGTTACACGAGAGGGGCCTTGTTCGTCCCAAGCAATAAACGGGTGGTTTGAGGGGATGATGCCGTTTTCAACTTTGGCGTCCTCGGTAAAAGAATAGGTTTGACCGTCGAGAAGCGAAATGGCGCGGTTTGTAGTGGTTGCTTTCCATTTTTTAGTTTCGCCTTCCATATATGATTCGCAAACCATTTCTCCGGTTTGATAGATCGAGCCTGTTTTGTCGATAAAGTCATAGTTGCTTTTTGCGGCAGTTCCAAGACCTTCGAGTTCGGTAGCCGGGTCAACGATTTCTCCTGCGGGAGCCCAGATAGCTTTACAGAAGATAGGAGTTTGATAGAAGTCGTAGGTGAAGACTTCTGCATTTGCTCCAAGTGCAGCAAAGAGAGCTGCTGAGAGGATTAAAGATTTTTTCATTGTGTAGAAGTGTTTAATAAGGGTAAGAATTTTGAGTTAGAAAATAAGTAATATTTAATTTCTATGAATGACCGGGAGCGGAGAGTGTCCGCTCCCGAGTCATGCGGATAGATTCTTAGAGATAAGCGGGGTGTTGGGTGAGGTTGGGATTGTCGATCAACGGGTGTCCTGCGCTCTTGCCGGCAAGGGGGCAGAGTTCGGTTTTGTTTTTCTCGAATCCGTAGTAGATACCGTGTTCGCCTGCAACCCATTCGGGGTACTCACCGCCGTTTTCTGCACTGCCGAGCGGCTTGGTGTAGATTGACGCTCCGATGTTGAGCATATCACTTGCCGCGGGGGCAAATCCTGCGCAACGACGGCAGTTCTTATTATAGGTGCTGATCCATGCTTGGAACATATTGACGGTGTACCAAACTTCGCCTTCCGCCGGAGTGATTCCGTGGGCGGCGAGGACTTCGCTGATAGCGGCGTTGTGTTTGTTGCGGTTTGAAGCGGTGTTGGCGTTTTTAATCGCTGTCAACTTGGTGATTTCATCCTCATCGGTGATTTCGATGTAGGGGACAGAGAAGAATTTCTCGCCGTAGGTATTGGTGCTCATTTCGAGCTTGACGAGGCGGATTTTAGCAACGTCTGCATATTTACCGGTGCGGTCAGAGAGGTCTTTGATGTCTTGCTGAGACTGACGGACTTCTTTTTCGAGGAGGTTGGTGCGGATCAAGTCGCCACGGAATACGAGCTCGTCGCCAAGCTCCCATTTACGTTCCTGCATGATTACGTCGAGGAAGTCGTCAAAGTTGTTGGCTGTGATGGACATATCGCCGATTCCGGCACGAGTGCGGACTTTCATGACTGCGGCTTTTGCTGCGTCGGTCGGGCCGCCGTTGAGGAAGTTTTGGGTTTCGGCATACATCAAGAGGATGTCGGCGTAGCGGAGGAGGGGCACATCGACGTTGCGCTTGGCGGCGGCAAACGGCTCGTTGCACCACTGGATGCGGAATTTGCCGGGCATCACGCTTGAGAGTGTTGTTGCGCAGTTTACACCGTCGAATTTGTCTCCGTCCTTATAAAATGTATAAGAATAGTTGGCGCAGTTGACATCGCGGCGAGCGTCATTTCCGTCAAACGAGAGATAGTAGGTCGGGAGTTTGACTTGGAGGGTTTTGCGCGCGCCGAATGCGCCGCCCTTACTTCCGGGTTGACCGTTGTAGAGACCGAAGTCAGAGTTGGTGGTCTCGCCGAGCTGTGCAATCTGCCACATCATTTCCTGAGAGGTCACTCCGAAGTTGCGTTGGCAATAGTTGTAGAAGAGTCGGCGGTAGCCGTTCATGTCGTCGGCCGAGGGGAGGAGGTCGTTTTCGCCCTTAGCGATGACTTCGGCGAGGGCGTTGTCGGCGATGGTGTAGAACTCACGCACTTTTGCATCGTCGGCACGACGCGAGATGTGGAGCGACGAAGGGGCGTTGGTTTTGAGGTCCCAACGGAGCGAGTAGCCGCCGGCGTAGAGACAGATGCGGGCGAGGATGCCTTTGGCTGCCTGACGGGTGAGGCGTTCGGGGGCTGAGCCGTAGTTTGACTCTGAGAACCAAGGCAGATCGTCGACGCAGGCTTGCATTTCAGAGATGATGCGGTCGTAGATCTCGTCGCGGTCGTGGCGTTTGGGATACCAAGATTCGTCCTGCGACTGGCTGATCGGTGAGAATGCGTAGGGGACGTCGCCGTAGAAGCGGATGAGTTCGTTGTAGGCAAACGCGCGGATGAACGTTGCTTCGGCTATGAGGGCGTTGCGTTTCTCGGTCTCGGGAAGTTTGGCAAGACGTTCGAGAGCCACGTTGCATGATTCGATGGTCTTGTAGGACTGCGAGTAGACGCTCGTAGCGGTTGCGGGGAGGATGGGGTCGTAGGCAAAGTTAGCCGAACGCGGACGACCGCCGACAAGGTCTTCCTCGCAAATTGCGGTTACACCCGGGTCGATGAACGGACGCCAAAGCTCGGAGTAGACAAGTGTGCGATAGCAACCCTTGATGAAGAGCTCGGCTTTACCCTCGTCTTCAAAGACGAAGTCGAGGTCATCGGCTGTGTACGAAGGTTTTTCGAGAGTGTCCTCGCATGATGTCAGCATCGGGGCTGCCGTCCCGAGCATCATGGCTGCGGTGAGGACACTGAATATATGTTTTTTATTCATATTCTGATTCTTGATAGGTCTTGATTGTAAGGTCGATGGTTTAGAATGAGAGGTTTACGCCGACAACGTAGCTGCGCGAGAGGGGATAGGTCGACGAGTCGTAGCCGGGCGTACAGATGATGTTGTCGTTCTTGGCCGATGCGTCGGGGTCGTAGCCTGAGTAGCCTGTGATAGTGGCGAGGTTGTTGCCGGTGAAGTAGACGCGGAGTTTGCTGATGTGGGCTTTCTTCAACAACTTCGAGGGGAGTGAGTAGCCGAGTGTCACCTGAGCGAGACGGAGATATGAGCCGTCTTCAACGAAGTATGACGACGGATAGGTGATTGTGTTCGAGTTGTTGGTAGAGAGTGCCCATGTGCGAGCTGCTTCGTCGGGGTTGAGGGCTTTGAGGATGGCTACGTTTTTGGTCTCACGTCCGGTTGCGGGGTCGATGAGGCGGTAGTAGTTGTTGCCGACTTCGTTGAGAACATTAGCAAAGGGCGCATAGGGGCTCATGGAGTGCTTGGTGGCGTTGTAGATGTCGTTGCCAACCGAGAATTTCATGAAGACGTTGAGGTCGAAGCCCTTGTAGGAGAATGTGTTGCTGAAACCGCCGATGAGGTCGGGCGTGCCGTTGCCGATTTTGACGAGTTTGCGGGTGAATTGCTTGGTTCCGTCCTCGTTTTCGGTGTCGGCTGCAAACTTGATGTCGCCGGGTTTGGGAGTGCCTGACGAGGGGAGGACTACGCCTTCTTTGAGTGCGCCGTAGGTGCCGTCTTCTTTGAGTTCGAAGTCGTCGGTGGTGTAGATGCCTTCATATTTGTAGCCGTACATATCGCCGAGGCTTTCGCCGACGGTTGCATAGTAGGTTACTGTTCCCGAGCGGTTGCTGCCTGCGCTGAATGTCTTGTGGTCTTCACCGTTTTCGAGCGAGATGACTTTCGATTTGTTGAGCGAGAGGTTGATAGATGTCGACCATTGGAAGTCGCGGTTCGTGATGTTGACGGTGTTGAGCGAGAATTCCCATCCGCGGTTGCGCATCTTGCCGACGTTTTGATATTGTTTGCTGTAGCCGGTCGATGTGGGGATGACGCAGTTCATGAGCATATCGGAGATTTGGTTGTTGTACCACTCGGCGGTGAGGCTGATGCGGTTGTTGAACAATCCGAGGTCGAGACCGATGTTTGTTGCGTGGAGGGTTTCCCATTTGAGTTTGGCGTTGCCGAGGGTCGAGCCGACGACGTAGGCGGGCGAGTTTTCGTCGCCGTCGACGGGATAGGTGGTCATCGAGGCGTTGGTGACGTAGAGGTTCGAGCCGATGCCGTTGTTACCTGTGATACCGTAGCCTACGCGGAATTTGAGGTTGTTGAACCATTCGGCAATGGAGTTTTCCTGCCAGAATTTTTCTTGCGAGATGCGCCATGCACCCGAAGCAGAGGGGAAGTAGCCCCATTTGTTGCCTTTGGCAAATTTTGAAGAGCCGTCGGCACGCATTGTGGCTGTCAGGATGTAGCGGTCGTCGTAGCTGTAGTTGACACGTCCGAAGAATGAGAGCATATTGCTTTCGGAGTAGCCTGACGATTTGGAAGCTACGTCAACGTTTGAGATGTCGTAGAGACCGTGGTTGGGGTAGGGGAAGCGTTTGAGCGAAATGCCGTTTTTCTCGCTTTTCGAGAATGAGTATTCTTGACCGATCATGATGTTGAGGTCGTGTTTCTCGGCAAATGTCTTGGTGAAGTTGAGGGTGTTTGAGATGTTCCAGCTCGAACCGTAGGAGTTAGAGATGCTACCCGTCATACCGGTGTTTTCGGGGTCGGAGAGGTAGCCAGTCGAACGTTCGTCGGCAAAGCTCTTGCCGCGGCTCCAAGAGGTTTGGTAGCGACCCTGAGTGCGCCACGAGAAGTTTTTGAGGAAGTCGATGGTGATGCCGCCGTTGATTTCCAAGCGACGAGAGTGGCTTTCGGAGGTCGAGGCGAGGTTCTGTACGAGGGGGTTGGAGAGGTTGTAGAAGCTGTCGAATTGTTTGAATGTGATCGAGGTTTCGGAATTCATCAATTCGTCTTGTGTGAAGTATGTTCCGCCGTTGATGGGCTGGAGAAGCACGTTTGTCATGCCGCTGTAAGCACCGCCGCCGTGAGTCTTGTTGTCGTAGAAGAAGGTTGAGAAGTCAGCCTTTACGCCTTTCCAAAGCTCGGAGTTGATCTTTGCGCGGACAGAGTTGCGACGATAGTCGTGGTTGGCGAGAAGACCGTCCTGATTAACATGGTTGTAGCTGAGGAGGATGCGGGTCTTTTCAGTGCCGGTCGAGAGCGATACGTTGTGGTTCTGAGTCGTAGCGTGGCCGCCGAATGCTTCGTCTTGCCAGTCGACAGAGTAGGGGTTGTTGCCGTAGCGCGAGTTGATGCGGTCGTAGACACCGGAGTAGAAGTCGTCCATGTCGACACCGTAGGCATCGTCGTAGACGGTCGACCAAATAGATGTCTTGCCTTGGAGCTCGGCGAGTTCGTATTGATAGTTGACGTAGTCGCTGACGTTTTGCATCACGTCGAGTTTCTTCGAGAGAACGTCGAACGACATATAGCCGTTGTAGTCGACCTTGGTTTTGCCTGCGGTGGCTGATTTGGTGGTGATTACGATGATACCGTTAGAACCGCGAGCACCGTAGATTGCGGTCGACGAGGCGTCTTTGAGGACGTCGATGGTCTCGATGTCGTTGATGTCGATGTTTTGGAGGGCGTTGGACATCGCAAAGCCGTCGACGATGTAGAGCGGCTCGGTGTCCTGAGTGAGCGATGCACCACCGCGGACGGTGACGTTCATCGACGAGCCGGGAGCGCCGTTCTGCGAGACGATGTTGACACCCGCTGCCTTGCCTTGGAGGGCTGCTGCTGCCGAGGTCACGGGGACTTTGGCGAGTTCGGAGCCGGAGACGGAGCTGACGGCGCCGGTGAGGTCTTTTTTCTTGACTGTGCCGTAGCCGATGGCAACGACTTCGTCGAGGACTGTCGAGTTGGCTTCGAGGACAACGTCGATGCGGGTCTGTCCGTTGACCGCCACTTCTTTGTTGTCACAGCCGATGTAGGTGAATTGGAGAGTCGATTTCGCGGGGACGCTGATCGAGTAGTTGCCGTCGATGTCGGTAGCGACTCCGTGTTGTGTGCCCTTCTGCATGACAGTTGCACCGATAAGCGGTTCGCCCGTGTTATCGGTTACGGTTCCTTGCACTGTGATGTTCTGGGCGTAGACTGAAAGTGAAAATGTTACTGTCAGCAGCATGACTAACCAGTAACGAGTTTTCTGACTTAGGTTCATTACACTCATGTTTTAGATTTATTCTGTTTAAAGATTGTTTTTTTGTTTCGGATTGTGATTTCGGTAATAGAAGTAGTACTATTGCTGATTTGTTTAGTCGGTGAGAGAGAGTTTTTTAGGTATTATTTTTAATCGTTTGCAAATTAAGAAATGTTTACAAACGGTCGTAGCCAATAATGCACATTAGGTTGCAAATTTACGGATAAAAATCACCCCCCCCAAGCAGTTAACTCTAATTAACAATATTTTACACTTGGTTGCGGGCGGACTTTTTTTCTCGTCGGGCATCGAGAAATGATTGAAGGGTAAAAATATGTTAAAAAGGCTTGCGCTCGGGACGTTTGTTGATGAAATGAGTGAAATTTTTGTAATTTTACCACTTATTTAAGGATAGTAGGCTCATTTCGCGTCGGAATCGAGCTCCATATCCGCGTCAATTAACTTTAAATCAAGCAATGGAACAAGATAAGAAACTGCGCGTAGGCATCACTCACGGCGACATCAACGGCATCGGTTATGAGGTGCTGATCAAGGCGTTGAGCGATCCGCGCATGGTCGAATTATGCACTCCGATAGTCTACGGCTCGGCTAAAATTGCCGCCTACTATCGCAAGGGAATGGAACTCCCGGAATATAAACTGTTTCAAATCGACAGTCCCGACGATGCGTCGGAGACGGAAGTCAATATTATAAATGTGGTCGGTGAGGATTGCAAGCTCGAACCGGGTCAGTCGGACCCCGCGGGCGGCAAGGCTGCGCTCATTGCTCTCGAACGCGCTACCGCCGACCTCCGCGACGGGCTGATCGATGTGCTCGTCACCGCTCCAATCAATAAGCACGCCATCCACGGCGAGGATTTCGCCTTTGCAGGTCACACGGAGTATCTCCAAGAGCGTGTCGGCGAGGGTCGACAGGCGTTGATGATCATGTGTGCCGACAAATTGCGTGTCGCTCTCGCTACAATCCACGAGCCGATTGCCGCCGTGGCTTCACAGCTTTCGCCGAAGATGATTGCCGAGAAGCTCGTGGCGTTCAACCGCTCGCTCGTCGAGGACTTCGGTATCCATGGCCCGCGCATCGCCGTGCTCGGTCTGAATCCCCATGCCGGCGACTCGGGTGTCATCGGGACGGAGGAGTCCGAAATCATCGAGCCGGCTATTGCCGAGGCGTCGAAGCGCAAGGTGCTTGCGTTTGGCCCGTATCCCGCCGACGGTTTCTTCGGCAGCGGCGCGTGGCGCAAGTTTGACGGTGTTCTCGCCATGTATCACGACCAAGGTCTCATCCCGTTCAAGGTGATTGCCGGCGAAAGCGGTGTCAATTTCACTGCCGGGCTGCCTGTGGTCAGAACTTCGCCCGACCACGGAACTGCCTACGACATCGTCGGGCAGGGCAAGGCCGACGAGCAGTCGATGCGCGAGGCTATCTACATGGCTCTCGACATCTATCGCAACCGTTGTCGCGAGGCTGAGGCTACCGCCAATCCGCTCCGCCGACAGAATTATGACAAGGGCAACGACAAACTTCCGCCTGAAAGGGGCGAGAGATAGTCGCTGACAATAATAACCACCGGAAATCAACGCGCACAAATGGATTTCGCAATAATTGCTGCCGGCGAGGGCTCGCGGCTTCGTGTGGGCGGCGTCGAACGCTGCAAACCGCTCGTCGGGCTCGACGGGCAGCCGATGATCGAGCGTCTGATCGGGATTCTCGACTCGTCGGGCGGCGAACGCATTGCGATTGTCACCAATCCGGCTATGCCCGAGGTGGCTGAACATTTGCGCGGGCTTTCGCCACGAGCCGAATTGCGTGTCATGGAAAAGTCGACCGGAGGGTCGATGGAAAGTTTCATGGAGCTGTCGGCTGTGCTCGACAAGGAGCATCCGTTTTGCCTGCTGACGGTCGACACGGTCTTCCGTCCCGAAGAATTTCGCCGATTCATAGCCGAGTTTGAGGCTGACACGGAGGCCGATGGCTATATGGCGGTGACGACCTACGTTGCCGACGAGAAGCCGCTCTATGTGGCTGCCGATGCCGACGATGTGATCACGGGTTTTCTCGACGAGCCGCGTCAGGGTGTCGGATATGTGTCGGGCGGCATCTATGCTTTGCGTCCGGCAGCTCTCGGAGTGCTTGCCGAGTGTGCGGCATCAGGAGTCAGCCGTATGCGCGACTTCCAGCGTGCGCTCGTAGCAGCCGGGATGAAGTTGAAAGCGTGGGAGTTCTCGAAAATCATCGATGTCGATCGTCCCGCCGACCTCGACGAAGCCGCCGATTTCCTCCGCTGACCGAATAATTTTCTGAAAAGAGATTAATAAAATCATATTTCAATGGGATTCGCCCCCTTGCCTTTCCGAGCGGACGGGTCTCGAAAACTTAAAAAATCATGGCTGAAATTAAAATAGCCGGAATTATGAGAGCCGGCATTTTCTCGCCGAACCACATCGGGAATGATGCCTCGATTCTCAATCTCACAGCCGATCAGTTGCGCAAACGCGGCTGCGAGGTGAAAATTTACAGTGAAGAGCAGCTCGTGGCAGGTGCCGTGAGCGAGGACATTATTATTAATATGTGTCGTCATCACCGCTCGTTTCCGATTTTGCAACAAAAAGAGGACGAGGGTGCGCTCGTCATCAACTCGGGCTACGGTGTCGAAAACTGTACGCGCGAACGCTTGACTCGTATCCTCATCGGCAGCAATATCCCTACGCCCGAGAGCATCATGGTCAACACCGACGAGCGTGTCATCGACCGCATGAATAGTCTCGGCATGACCAATGCGTGGGTCAAACGCGGCGACTTCCACACGATGCACAAGGAGGACGTCACCTACGTCCGTCACCCCGAGGAAGCTCAGGAGGTGGTGCAGGAATATTTCCTCAGGGGAATAAAACGTGCCGTCGTCTGCCGTCACATCGAGGGTGAGTTGCTGAAATTCTACGGTGTCTACGGGACTCCGTGGTTCTACTGCTTCTATCACCACGGTTCGCGCGACAAGCAGGCGACCGACGAGGGTAAGCCGACGTTTGACCACGAGGAGTTTAAAGCCGTCTGCACTCGTGCAGCCGAGGCTCTCGACATCAAAATCTACGGCGGCGATGCAATCATCCTCCCCGATGGGTCTTACTCGATCATTGATTTCAACGATTGGCCCAGCTTTGCGCCCTGTCGCGTCGAAGCGTCGGGAGTCATTGCCCGCATGATTCTTTCGGAAATCAAGAAACACAACGCAGCTAAATCATCGAAGAAATGAACCGCATGAATGAAAAATTTCCGTTTTTGCCGCGATTTATAGCCACGACGTTCGGCGCAGGCTATTGGCCGTGGGGTCCCGGGACGGCAGGAGCCGTCGTCGGTCTGATTTTGTGGCTTCCGTTGGCTTTGACCGGGTCGCCGTTGACGGCATTGCTGTCGACGCTCGGTCTGATTGTCGTCTTTACGGCTCTCGGAATCTGGTCGGCAGGCGTTGCCGAGCGATTCTGGGGCGAAGACCCCTCGCGAGTGGTGATGGATGAGACTGTCGGGCAGTGGATCACGATGCTCCCGCTTTCGGTCTATGCCGGGACGGTCGAACCGCTGTCGACCGGCGCGTTCTGGGGCTGGACTCTGCTGTCGCTCGCATTGTTTCGTTTCTTTGACATCGTGAAGCCGCTCGGTGTCAGAAAGATGGAGGCGTTGCCGGGCGGACTCGGCATCATGGCTGATGATATTCTTGCCGGCATCTATGGTGCAATTCTGCTTGCTGTGGCGATGTATATGTTTTAATTTAATTCCCGAAAATGAACTTTTCGCAACTCAAAGATAAATTTCTTCACGGAGGCGGATTGGTGTCGACATTTCTGCGCTCGTCAGTCTCGTCGCAAGTGGCATCGTGGACCGATCTCGGCACGAGTATGCTCCTCTACTCCTTCGTGTTCATAGCCCTTGACCCATTCTACCGCTCGAATCTTTCGGTGGCGTTGGGAGCGATAGCCGGAGGTGTGGTCAACTGCTGCATCAACTATCGTTTCACCTTTCATGCCGCCGGACAGAGTGTCAAGGCTGTCGGGGTGAAATATTTCCTCGTTTGGACGGGCTCGTTGCTCTTGAACATGTATGGGACGACGGGGCTTGCCTCGCTGCTCTCACACTGGGAGTGGCTGATCGGCATCGGATTCAAGCCCGACGGTATTTTTGCCGCGTCGCGTCTTGCCGCGTCGCTCGCCGTCTCGTGGTGTTGGAATTTCGTCCTGCAACGCAATTTTGTCTACCGCCCGACGTCGTTTGACTCATACGCTATTCGATTCGTCGATTTCCTGACTCGGCGAAAGGTTAAGAAATGATTTTTAAATTCAGTCCATATATCTACAAATTTCATAAAAGCGAATAAAAAATGTCTGAAAACGAAATAAAACAAAACACAACTATGTTTAAGCGTTTCCGCGACAGCCTTCAACAAGGCATCTACTTTGTAATCAATCCGTTTGTGCGGTTTTTGATTCGCATCGGTGTCACCCCCAACATGGTGACGACCATAGGTCTGCTCGGCAACATTGCAGCCGCCCTCATCTTTGTCTATGCCGGCTACACGGCAACGTCGACCGACATGAAATACGATCTGTTGACTTGGGGCGGCGTTGTCATCATCCTCTTCTCGATGTTTGATATGCTTGACGGTCAGGTGGCTCGTCTCGGCAACATGACATCGACGTTTGGAGCAATGTATGACTCTGTGCTCGACCGCTATTGCGAACTGTTCACGCTCGGCGGTCTCAGCTACTATCTCATCCAGACGGGCTACATCATCGGTGCGCTCATCACCTTTGTCGCTCTCGTCGGCTCGATTATGGTCAGCTATGTGCGTGCGCGCGCCGAGGGTCTCGGCCTTGAATGTAAGGTCGGCTTCATGCAGCGCCCCGAACGTGTCGTCGTGACGACGATCGGAGCGTTTGCAACAGGTGTGACAGGTATGTGTGTCGACCCCGAGAAATTCAATGCCGTCATCATTCTGATTGTCTGCATGAGTGTCATCGCCGTGTTTGCCAACATCACTGCCTTTGCCCGCGTCAATCACTGCCGTCGTCTGCTTGCCAACCGCAAGTGAGACTCCGCGCAGGCTCGAGAAAAAAACATACTCAAAGATAAAGAAATATAACACGTTATAAATGTCAGTGTTTACACCTCCGTCGCGCCGGGAGACGATGATTATCATTCCGGCAGTGCTCGTGTGGCTTGTCGTCACTTGCTTGTGTGTCGGCTTCCGTCCGGAGCACATCTATCTGGCTGTCGGGTTGACGCTGTTGCTCTTTGCGACGGCGACGACGCGCCGTCTTGTCGTGGCAATGTTGCCGTTTGCCTTGTTCGGGATTTCATACGATTGGATGAACATCCTGCCCAACTATGAAGTGAACCCCGTCGACATCCGCGGACTTTATGAGAGTGAAAAGAATTTGTTTGGAATCGCGACCGCCGCAGGGACGCTGACCCCCAATGAATTTTTTGCTATCCATACGAGCCGCGTGATGGACTTCTTTGCCGGCGTGTTCTATCTCTGTTGGGTGCCCGTCCCGATTTTGTTCGGTTTGTGGCTCTATTTCCGCCGTCAGTACAAGGTCTATCTCCATTTTTCGATAGTCTTCCTCTTTGTCAACCTCCTCGGCTTTGCGTTCTACTATGTTCATCCGGCTGCTCCGCCGTGGTATGTCGCATCTCACGGCTTCGATTTCATCGTCGGCACTCCCGGCGAGGTCGCAGGGCTTGGTCGTTGGGACGAGATGATGGGGCTGAACATCTTCCACGGTCTTTATTCTCGCAATGCCAATGTCTTTGCCGCGCTGCCGTCGCTCCACTCGGCTTATATGCTCATCGCGTTCATCTATGCTTTGAAAGCCGACTGCCGATTGTGGATGCGCGTGCTTTTTGCTGTCATCTGCATGGGCATTTGGTTTACGGCGGTCTATACGTCGCACCACTACATCATCGATGTCCTTTCGGGCATTGCCTGCACTCTGATCGGCTATCTAATCTTTGAATACGGTCTGATGAAAATCCCTGCTTTTGCACGGTTTATCGACTCATATAAATCTTATATTTCATCTCCAACATCTCTCCGCCGATGACAAAGTCGCGACTCAAAAAGGAAGATTATCAACGCTCGCTCAAATCGCTCGACACTGAAGAGGGTATCGATTTGATGTTCTATCGTCCGATCGGCTACCGATGGGCTTGTCTGGCTGCACGTTTGGGTGTCAGCCCCAATGCCATAACTATTGCCGCGATATTTCTCGGCATAGCGGCGGGAGTGTTGTTCTATTTCCCTGAGTTGAGTCTCAATGTCGTCGGAATGTTGCTGTTGATTTGGGCAAATTCGTTTGACAGTGCCGACGGTCAGCTTGCACGCCTGACCCGACAATATTCGCGCCTCGGGCGTATCCTCGACGGTGTTTGCGGCGACATTTGGTTTGCCGTCATCTACATCGCCATCGTCTTGCGTGAAATCGCCTGCTCATCGTTTTTCGGCGAGCATACGTGGGTGATATGGACATTGGCGAGTGTCACCGGTGTCTGCCACGCTAAGCAGGCGTCGATGGCTGACTACTACCGTCAGTTTCACCTCTACTTCCTCAAAGGCGAGGAGGGGAGCGAACTTGACTGCTCGGCTCAGCTTCGCAAGCAGCTCGACGAGAGCGACGTCACGTGGCGCAGCGACTTTTGGAAGCGTCTGACGATGACTGTCTACCTCGGCTACACTCGTCAGCAGGAGGCTATGACCCCCGCCATGCAGCGACTCCGTTGGGAGCTTTATCGCCGATACCCGTCGGGCTGCATTCCGCAGTCGTTTCGCGACGATTTCCGCCGTCGTTCGCTCCCGCTGATGAAATATACCAATATTCTGTCGTTCAACTGGCGGACAATCACTCTGTTTACATCGCTTTTTCTCGGACAGCCGTGGCTCTATTTCGTTGCGGAGCTTACGGTGTTTAATGTGATACTTGTCGGCATGATGTTGCGCCATGAGCACATTTGCCGCTGTCTTACGCGCAAACTTACCGATGGCGACTATTGATTCGATTGAAATCGGTAGCAGTGTCAAGGGGCTGATTTTTGACTATGGTGGCACTCTTGATTCGCGTGGCGACCATTGGGCGCAAGTGATTCGCGATGCCTACCTCGCCGCCGGGGTTGACGTCGGTTTGGATGACTTCATCAAGGCGTATGTCCACGCCGAGCGCGCTCTTGCCGCCAATCCGCTGATATGCCCCGCCGATACTTTTCGCGAGCTGATGCGCAAGAAAATTGCCGTCGAGATGCAATGGCTTGCGGAGCATTGCGAAGGCTTTGAGTTAGTCGGCGAGAGTCGGCAATGCGGAGCGGTCACATTGTCGGAGTGTGGAAAGGGCAATGAGATTGCCGATTGGTGCTACGAGCACGCCCGGAAATGTGTCGGCGAATCGGCTGCCGTGTTGCATCGACTGCGCGAGCGTTACCCGATGGTGCTGGTGTCTAATTTCTATGGCAATCTTCGTGCCGTCATCGAAGATTTCGGCATTTCCGACTGTTTTAAAGCCGTCGTAGAGAGTGCAACGGTCGGCGTTCGCAAGCCGGATCCGGCTATATTCCGCCTCGGACTCGATGCTCTCGGGCTTTCGGCGAGCGAAGTGCTCGTCGTCGGCGACAGTCTTGACAAAGACATCCTCCCCGCCCGCGCCCTCGGCTGCCAAACCGCCCTCCTCACCGGCCGCCCATGGCCTCCGACCAATTGAAATCGGGTGGATTAGGCTTTTTAAATGAGATTTGAAGATGAATCTTCAAAATATTATTCGTATCTTGCGAGAGAATTCGAGTGAGCATTGGCTTGCGTGAAATGGCTTGAAGCAAAGGAGGTGACGAAATGAGCTCACGAAATGAGCTCACGCGAAATCAATCAAAAAAATCTCTATTTGATTCTTCCCGGTAAGGTCAGCCGAATGGCTATGATGTATGCCGCCGATTCGGGGCTTTCGTTGATCGAAGCGATGAAACGAATCTATAAATCGAAGATATATCGTGAGTTGGAGGATGAGAGTCGTAAATTGTGGCACTACGGGCCTGTGGCTCTCTATCAAATTTTTCTTGAAAATAAATAATTCACAAAGTAAAAGGTCTCAATCGAGTATATGAATATCGAAAATAATAATAATGAAACGCCGAAGTTCAACCGTGTGCAAGAGATAAAGCGTCGGCTTTACGCGCTGCGCAACGGGATTGTTGCCGATTCGTTGCGAAAGGGCGGGTTGGACTATAAAATGGCGTTCGGGCTGAATCTGCCGCAGATTGTCGAAGTGGCTTCGGAAATCGAACCTGACCGGGAGTTGGCTGAGACGTTTTGGGCTGACGAGCGTACACGCGAAAGCAAGTTGCTCGCCCCGATGATCTATCCTCGCGAGGCTGTGACGCGCCAACGGGCGTCGGAAATGCTTCGTCAGACGTTGACAACCGAGGTTGCCGACGTGCTTTGTCATCGTTTGCTCCGTCATCTGCCGTTTGCAATGGCCGTTGCTGCCGATGCCGTGGCCGATGCCGACGAGCTTGTGCGCTACGGTGGTTTCCGACTGATGTTTAACCTCTTGTATGCGCGTCCGTCGGAGGTGCGCCCGTTTGTAGAGGCGGAATTGAAGTCGGGAGCAGGGCGTTTGACCGGTCAGCTTTGCCAAACAATGCTCGATGAACTCGATTTCTTGGCGCAATCGTAAGGGGTGTTTTTCTAAAGTGGTCAAATTCGACCACTTTAAAATCAGGGTTGTGGATTACTTCCCAAGTTCCAAGAAATTCAATCGTGTAACGATTCCTAATCCAATTTTTGATTATATCTGCCGCTCGGCTGTCGCCCTCTTTGGCAGAAGCCATATCTGTAAGAGAAATATAGTCTTGTTCGTCCCATTGCAGGGCTGTTATTTGCGTATTTTGGACGGTAATCTTTGTTATGGCATTAATTTATTGGAATTTTATAGCAAAGGTAATTATTAATTCATAATACGAACAAAAACAGCTACCCCTCGGAGAAATGTCTCTCCGAGGGGTAGTCGTTTTTATGCCCCTTTTAATAAAGGTGGAGGGGATTATTCCTCTTCCTTCATGTTGTGGAACACGTTTTGCACGTCCTCGTCTTCTTCGATTTTTTCGAGAAGTTTTTCGATGGCGGCACGCTGTTCGGGGGTTACTTCTTTGAGGTCGTTGGGGATGCGTTCAAATTCCGACGAGATGATTTCAAAGCCGTTGTCTTCGAGATATTTCTGGATGTTGGAATATTCTTCGAATGCACCGTAGAGAATCACTTGCTCTTCGCCGCTTTCGTCGTCGACGATGTCTTCGAGTTCGTCAACGCCGTAGTCGATGAGTTCGAGTTCGAGATCTTCGAGCGAAACGCCTTCTTTGGGTTTGATTTTGAATACGCTCTTGTGGTCAAAGAGGAATGTGAGCGAGCCTTGTGTGCCGAGAGTTCCGCCGTGTTTGGTGAAATAAGAGCGCACGTTGGCAACAGTGCGGGTGTTGTTGTCAGTAGCGGCTTCAACGAAGATAGCGATACCGTGGGGGCCGTATCCCTCGTAGGTGATTTCCTTGTAGTCGCCAGCGTCCTTATCTGTTGCTTTCTTGATAGCGCGTTCGACGGTGTCTTTGGGCATATTTGCTGCCTTTGCGTTCTGCATGAGAGCGCGGAGACGGGGGTTGGTAGAGGGGTCGGGACCGCCTGCTTTTGCAGCGATGGTGATTTCTTTACCTATGCGGGTAAATGTACGCGACATATTACCCCAGCGTTTGAGTTTTCGTGCTTTGCGGTATTCAAAAGCTCTTCCCATGATTGTTTCTGTTGAGTATTATTGTGTTTTGTTTTTATTATTTCGTTTGGTTGGTCGAGAGGAGAGAGGGGGGATTATCGGAGTTCCGCGCCGAGTTTTTTGGTGAGGTTGCCGATGATTTTGCTCATGACGGCTTCAATCTGCTTGTCTTGGAGCGTCTTTTCGTCGTCTTGGAGCGTGATTGCGATTGCATACGACTTCTTGCCTTCGGGGAGGTTCTTGCCTTCGTAGACGTCAAAGAGGGTGATGTCACGGAGGAGTCGGCGTTCGCTTTCGCGGACGGTGGCTTCGACCTGTTCGAGACTGATGTTCTTGTCGAGCAGGAGGGCGAGGTCACGTTTGACGGGCATGGTCTTGGCGAGAGCCGAGTAGCTGACCTTCTTGCGGAGCGAGAGGCTCACGAGGGTGTGCCAATCGAGTTCGCAGTAGATGACTTCCTGCTTGATGTCGAGGCTTGCCGCGAGTTTCTTGGTGATGATGCCGAGCGCACCGAGCTTCTTGCCCGAGCGGGTGACGATGTCAAGACCGGCAGAGTAGATTTCGTCGGTGGTCGGAGTGAGTTTGATTTCTGCGCTGTTGATGCCGAGGCGGGCAAAGATGTTGGCGACTACGGCTTTCATGTCGTAGACGGTCGCAGGCTGTTCGGGGCGAGCCCAGTTGCCGGGGCGGAGAGCACCGGTGAGCCAGATTGCGAGACGCGAGGCTTCGCGGTAAGGCGCGAGGATATTGTCGGCCGTATTTTCGGCTTCGGGATTGCAGAAGTAGACGTTGCCAAACTCATACATTGCCAAGTCAGCCATCTTGCGGTTGATGTTGTGGCCGAGCGATTCGAGACCGCCGAAGAGGAGCGTCTGACGCATGACGCAGAGGTCGTTGCTCAACGGGTTGACGAGGCGGACACAGTTGGCGAGAGGATAGAGCGACAGGTTGGCGTAGTACGATTCGGCTGTCAGCGAGTTGTTGAGGATTTCGTTGAAGCCCTCAGCGGTGAGCTGTTCGCTGATGAGGTTGCGGAGTTTGTTGTCCTGATCCTCGAATGACTGCGACGAGAGCGCGGAGCTGACCGATTTCGAGATTTCAACGTTGTTGTAGCCATAGATGCGGAGCACGTCTTCGACCACGTCGCAGGGGCGGGTGACATCGACGCGATAGGTCGGCACTTTCATGTCGACTTTCTCTGCCGTCACGTCGGTCAGTTCCATTTCGAGGCTTTTGAGGATTGAAACAACGGTTTCCGAGGGGATTTCCTTGCCGACGAGCTTGTTGAGGTAGTCGAAGCCGAGGCTGACTTGTGCGGGCTCAAACGGAGTGGGGTAGACGTCGCAGAGCGGGCCGCAGATTTCGCCGCCGGCGAGCTCTTTGACCATGAGAGCCGCGAGCTTGAGCATATAGAGAGTGCCGTTGGGGTCGATGCCGCGCTCGTAGCGGAACGATGCGTCGGTGTTGAGGCCGTGGCGGCGAGCAGTCTTGCGGATGCAGGTCGGGTGGAAGTATGCGCTTTCGAGGAACACGTCGGTGGTCGACTCGGTCACGCCCGATTCGAGTCCGCCGAACACGCCGGCGATACACATCGGCTTCTCTGCATTGCAGATCATGAGGTCGCGCTCGCTGAGAGTGCGCTCAACGCCGTCGAGGGTGACAAATTTTTCGCCTTCACGAGCATTTTTGACCACGACTTTGCCTCCGTTGATTTTCGCGAGGTCGAAGCAGTGGAGGGGTTGTCCCATGCCGTGGAGGATATAGTTGGTGATGTCGACAATGTTGTTGATCGGGTGCAGGCCGATTGTCGAGAGTGCGTCTTTGAGCCATTTCGGAGACTCCTTGACGGTCACGCCGCGGACGGTCACGCCCGAGTAGCGCGGACAGGCTTCGGTGTTTTCAACCTCTACGCTGATGCCGCCTTCGGCTTTGTCGATTGCGAATGAGTCGACCGACGGGCGGTTGAGCTTGCCGGGCGTAGCGTTGGCAGTCATCCAAGCCGAGAGGTCGCGAGCCACGCCGAAGTGCGATGCCGCGTCGATGCGGTTGGGGGTGAGGTCGACTTCAAGCAGCCAATCCGATGTCAGACCGAAATATTCGGCAGCGGGAGTGCCGGGCTTCACGTCTTCGTTGATGACGATGATGCCGTCGTGCGACGCGCCGACGCCGATTTCGTCTTCGGCACAGATCATGCCAAACGATTCAACGCCGCGAATCTTCGATTTCTTGATTGCAAATTCTTTGTCGCCGTCATAGAGGGTAGTTCCGACGGTGGCAACGACAACGGTCTGTCCGGCAGCCACGTTGGGCGCGCCGCAGACGATTTGCGTCTCGGCTCCGTCGCCGAGGTCGACTGTCGTGATGTGAAGGTGGTCACTATTGGGGTGCTCGACACAGGTCAGCACTTTGCCGATGACGATGCCGCGAAGCCCGCCACGAATTGACTCGACTTCTTCAACCGAGCCGGTTTCGAGGCCGATCGACGTGAGTGCGTCAGACAGCTCTTCGGGGCTGAGATTGAAGTCAAGATATTTTTTTAGCCAGTTATATGATATATTCATGACAATGGTTGGAATATACTGATTGTTTAATTAATGTGCAAAGTTACTAAATCTCGGCAAACTATCAGCAATCAACCGCTGAAAACTCATAAAATCAGGCTAATTTCCGTGCAGATTCGGTTGCAGAGAGAGGTGTCGGGGTTTTAATATGATATTTTTAACGTCCAACCGCCGATTTAATTCGGAAATATTCCTAATTTTGCAGTCCGATAGCCGCCGACGGGTGCGCTATGCCCTTAAAATCAATTGAATATTTTTCAACTCAGTTTCCAATCCAAAGTAAAAAAATATATAATTCATGCGCTCAGATTCGGCATTAAGATTATTGTTTCTCTTCGTTGTGACCGCAATTCTTGCGGCGTGTGCGAGCATGGGACACCCCGAGGGTGGGCCGCGCGACCTCACTCCGCCGGTGTTCGTGCGCTCAAACCCGTCGCCCGGCGAGCTCAATGTCTCCAACAATAAGATTGTCATAGAGTTTGACGAAAACGTGTCGCTCGACGATGCCATGAACAAAGTCGTCGTCTCGCCTGCACAGCGCACCACCCCCGTGGTCAGCGCAACCGGTCGGCGCGTCACCGTTGAGCTGCGCGACACCCTCATCCCCGACGTTACCTATACAATCGACTTTGCCGACGCAATCAAAGACCTCAACGAAAGCAACGTCCTCGACGGCTTTGCCACGGATTTCTCTACCGGCAATTCGATCGACACCCTCCGCGTCTCGGGAATGCTCTTTGAGGCGCGCACGCTCGAACCTGCCCAAAACGTCGTCGTCGGTGTCTACTCCAACCTCTCCGACACTGCAATCCGCACCCTCCCGTTCGAACGCATCACCAAGACCAACCAGCTCGGTCAGTTCACGATTCGCGGTCTGCGAGAGGGGACATATCGCATCTATGCTGTCAACGATGTCAATCGTGACTACCATTGGGATCGTTCGGAAGACGTAGCATTCTACGACCTCACGGTTTCTCCCTCCGCCGTCCCCGCACAGTTTACCGACACCCTGCTTAACGCCGCCGGTGAAGACTCGATCATCGTCCGCGACGGGACGCGCTTCCTCCCCGACGACATCCTGCTGACGTGGTTCAACGAGGGCTACGTCTCGCAATACCTCAAAGAATACGGACGCACCGACAAGCATCTGATTGACTTCCAATTCTCAACCAAAGCCGACTCGCTCCCGATCATCACTCTGCTCAACACCCACCGCGCCGGCGAGCGCATCGAAAAATGGGCGGCTATCGACGCCAGCCCGACGCTCGACTCCCTGCGCTATTGGATCACTGATACGGCACTCATGTCGCTCGACACTCTCATGGTCGAAGCCCGCTATATGCTGACCGACACCCTCGAACAGCTCTCGCTGACCGTCGACACCCTTCGTCTCGTCGACAAGGGCGCGAAAGCTCGCCGCCGTCAGGAAGCAAAAGAAGCCGAGCAAAAAGCCAAAGAGCGCGAGAAAGAACGCAAAGAACTTGCAAAACAGGGTGTAAACCTCGACTCGCTCGACGCTGCCGACACCATCCCGCCGCGTCCCGAGCCGATCAAATTCAAAGTGACCTCGCCTGCGAGTCAGGACGTGCACCGACCCCTGACATTCGCCTCCGAAACCCCCGTAGCGAGTCTCGACACCTTGGCTGTACGCTTGGAATACTACGTCGACTCGACGTGGTATCCCCTCGAAGCCCCCGTCATCAAACAGATCAATCCGCTCAGCCCGCTGAAATTCAAGGCTGACTACAAATGGATGCCGGGCGAGAAATATCGTCTCTCGATCGACACTGCCGCCGTCTACGATGTCTACGGTCTGACCAACGCCCCGATTTCCCACGAATTTACGGTCAAGAAGCTCGAAGAATACTCAACATTGTCGTTCAACGTCTCGGGGCTCGACGGTCGTCCGGCAATCCTCGAAGTCCTCAATGGCTCGGACAAGGTTGTGGCAACCGCTCCCGTCAAAAACGACTTGGGCAAAGTCGAATACCTAACCCCCGGCACTTACTACGCCCGACTGTTCATCGATGCCGACAGCAACGGAGTCTACACGACCGGTCTGCTCGACTCCATACAGCCCGAAGAGGTCTACTACTACCCCAAGAAAGTCAAATTGAAGAAAAATTGGGGCATAGAGCAATCGTGGAACATCTACGAACTGCCCCTCGACCTCCAAAAGCCGCTTGAAATCAAGAAAAACAAACCCAAGCGCAAACGTGGAGAGACGGATGAAGGCAAAACCGACGACGAAGAGGACGATGAATTCTTCGACGATCCCTTCATGAACGCCGCCGCCCGCCGTCAAGCCGGACAATACTCCGTCGACGACGAACGCCTGCGCTACTAACCGCGCCGTTATTATCATTGGTCGACGCAAATTATAGATAATATTTATGAAGCCGGCAAAAATTACAACAAATCAGTCGTAATTTTTGCCGGCTATATCAGTCTTTATTTTACCTTAGTTGACCTAAATTGACTTATTAGTCCTATTGAGAATATTCGATAATTAGCGAATCACCACCTTGCTGACCTTGCCACCTTGGCGACGCACGAAGATGCCGTTTTCGGGATTCTCGACGCGGATGCCTTGGAGATTGAAATATTCAACCGGAGCATCGCTGTCGGCAGCTTCGATAGCTTCAATACCGCTCTCCTCACCGGGAATGTAAACCGAGAGAACGCCTGCGCTTGAATCACCGTTGATCACGAACTCCGACTTGTTATTGATGGCAGTGATGTCAGATGCAGTGATGGGGAACACCATAGTGACCGAACCGTCGGCATTGTTTGTGACGGTGGCTTCGTCGTTTGAATGGAGAGCCTCCCAGCCCGAAGTGCAGATTTGTGCCCAGCTCGGAGTCTTTTCAAACACAACGGCGAGCTTCGTAGTGCCTTCCGGAAGGTTAGTAAACACGCTCGAACCGGGGATACGCTTGCCGTAAGTGATTACTCCCTCGGGATTGAACGCATTGGAGACGAGCTCAGCCTTGGTGATGGTTGCGCCGCCGTCGCCTTGGATGAAGAACTTATTG
This sequence comes from uncultured Staphylococcus sp., assembly GCA_964497255.1. Classification (GTDB taxonomy): domain Bacteria; phylum Bacteroidota; class Bacteroidia; order Bacteroidales; family Muribaculaceae; genus Duncaniella. Next base: position 29,127 of record CAZCCI010000007.1, on the reverse strand, counting down.
CCGGCGTTGGCAATCACATCGTTGGTGATGCCGACAATGACCGAACCGGTCTCCATATCCTTATCGGTGATTTTAGAAGTGCCGAGAAGATTAGCCCAAGAGCTGTTCTTGACGAGAATCTGCGAGCCGGCAGAGGTGAAAGTATATTTGACAGCGTCGCCGGCTTTAACCTTTGAAGTGCTGACTTCCACGCCGCTGTTCCAGCCGTTGATGACCAAGTTGCCTTCAAAGAGAAGATTAGGATCGATGTCGGCAGCCGAAATCAAGTCGATCGACGTAACCACGATGTTCTGACCCTGCACAATCAAACCGGTCGATTTAAGTTGCTCGGCGGCCGCAGCATTGATGTCCCATGCTTGGCTGTCGCCTGTCGGATTCTTAAACTCTGTGCCGTCGAGTTCGGGCCAATTGTCTGCGCCAGTTTTGACACCGAGAGTCGTGTAGTTGATACTCGGGTCGAGAGTCATATCCACGGTGATATTGACCACGATTTGGCAACCCTCGGATGCAGCGACAAATTCCGAAGCCGAAACCGACACCTTGTCACTCCATCCTGTGAGTTTGGTATTGCCTTCCCACACCTTGATGGTTGTAGCGGAGATTGAGAGCGAAGTCGCAGCGACGATCGCACTTGCGAGTAAATGTTTTAGCATAAGCAAAATAGATGTTTTTAATGGTTTTGATAATATTCCGTTAATAATATTCTTATTATAGAGGTAAGAAGATTTGTCAAAATTTGATGTGTCAGGCTTACGCTTGCAAAATTATGTAAAATTTCGACGGCTGAGTGATACTTTTTTATCTGATTCTATGCCATAAATTTGCGATTGCTGTTCATAAAATTGTCAGTTTGTCAAAATTGTTACAACTAAGCATCCTCATCACTTTTGCAGTTCGACTAAAATTCGTACCTTTGCATCCCGATTATGAGCGCGATTGAAGACATCAGACAATCTCTTAGCCACGAGCTTGAACGGCTCGACAACCTGATCAGCCGTTCGCTTGATTCGTCAAATTCAATGATGAATCAAATCATCGACGGCTACATGAGTCACAAAGGCAAACAGTTGAGACCCATGCTCGTCATGCTCACTGCCAAACTCCTTGGCGGTGAAGTCAACGAAGCGGCTTTGACTGCGGCAGCCTCCGTCGAAATCCTCCACAACGCATCGCTCATCCACGACGACGTGGTCGACGACTCCGACTGTCGCCACGGACACCCCACCATCAACGCCGTTTGGGACAACCACATTGCCGTCCTCGTCGGCGACTTCTTCGTCTCCAACTCGCTCGCGCTCGCAACGCGCACCGAAGACATCCGCGTGATTCGCGCAATAGCCGAACTCGGCAAGCTCCTCTCGCTCGGCGAAATGGACCAAGTCTACAACGCCCGTTTCCACGAACTCGACGAGCAGGCATACTTCAAAGTCATCTCCCACAAGACAGCCTCACTCTTCGTGACCTGCACCTCCATGGGCGCATACTGTTGCGGAGTCACCGACTGGCGTCTCGACGCAATCCGCGAATTTGCCGAACTCTTCGGACTCTGTTTCCAGATCAAAGACGACATCTTCGACTACTTCGACTCGAAAGTCATCGGCAAACCGACCGGCAATGACCTCCGCGAAGGCAAAGTCAGCCTCCCGCTCCTCTACGCCGTCACCCAAAGCCCCGCCCCCGAGAGTGAAAAAGAAGCCATGCGCGCCATCCTCAGTCGCGAATCCTCCTTGACCGACGACGAAATCCAACAGCTCATAGCCTTTGCCCACAAACACGGCGGCATCGACTACGCCTACGCCGTCATGGAGCGAATGCGCAGCGAAGCCATGACCATCCTCGCGCGCTTCCAATCGCCTGTCACCGCCCAGTTCGCCGCCCTCTTTGACTTCGTCATCTCGCGCGACAACTAAACGGACGCGGCAGCCGGCTCTCCCAGCCTCTTGATTGAGCTCCGCAGCGCGAGGCGATTAAAAAATCGACACGATAATCAAAATTATTGCAATCCGAGTTTCATCGGACAGCAATAAATCAAAATAAAAAAGACCGATCCGACAGGCATCAAACCTATCGGATCGGTTTATTTTCAGATGGATTGAATAGGGCTTCTGTCAGCCTTGGCAGACCTATCAGAGCCCTATAAAGAAATTTAAAATTATCGAATCACCACCTTGCTGACCTTGCCACCTTGGCGACGCACGAAGATCCCGTTTTCGGGATTCTCAACGCGAACGCCTTGGAGATTGAAGAACTCAACGGGAGCATTCTCGTCCACACCGATTTCGTCGATCGCGCTCGAAGAATTTTCAATGATTTCTACGGGTTGAACTTGGATATTTCCGTTGTAGCTACCAATCATAGCCTTGACGTCGAAAGTCTTGCCATCGAGTTCGCTCGGAAGAGTTACAGAATAGAATTGTTTGTAGCCGGCAAAATCGGTCTCGCCTTGTTTGAGAGTGAAATTATTGCCGTTAACATTCGAGATTGAAACGCCTTTGATCTCTACGAAGTCAAACACATCGTCAGCAGTAATTTCGCTGAGTTTCACTTCGCGGATAGTAACTTCGTTGTTCTTGGCAGCATCTGCAAGGTTTGTAGCGTTAACCATCTGGGGAAGACCACCGTAAGTAGAATATTTGCCTTGGAATCCACCGGGGATTACATCGCCGGGCTTGTAAGTCTTGTCGGGTTTGCCGTAGATGAGCAGGCGAGCGGAAGCATCTTTTACATACAAATAATAGTCGATCTGATTGATGACTTCAACATCGCCTTTGACGATGACAGCATTTGCAGAGTCTGCTTTTTTGATGAACGTTGCAAGATCGGCAACTTCTTCGAGGTCAGCAACCGCATTGTCGTTGTAAGTGACTGCACTGAGTTGAATCAAGCCGTTAGCTGAGCCTTTGGCGCAGTCAAAAGTGAGACGATAGTAGAGATTTGCTTTGGGCGCGGTAAGATTGAAGACCATGTCGCCTGTCTTAAAATTGTCGCTTGCGATATTTACGGTCTCAGCGATTGCAGCAAAATCGGCTGATTCTGATGTTTCAAGCTTGATGCTGTTGATTGACGTAGCTGTAATTTTGTCGATTATTGCAGTGACATAGTTGACAGCCCCGGGGATAGCAAAGTCAGTAGTGATTTTGGCTACGGATGCAGAGTTTTTGCTACCGCATCTAACGTATGACCAACCATTGTTGTTGTTGTTGAAATTTTCGATAGTCCAAGTGTTGTCATCGACTTTGACTTGCCAAGTTTTGTTGTATGCGCTGACTGATTCTTGATTGAAATCTTTGCCGAATTTAAGCGTGTAGAGAGCTTTTGCGGCACCGGGGAGGGCGAAGCACAGGATAAGTGCCAATGAGAGTAAAGATTTTTTCATACAAAAGTAGATTTTAAAGTATTGATATAAATGTAATTATTCAGAATGAATAGCGCTTAATAATATCACAAAGGTAGGCATAAATTTTTGACAATATATGTCATAAATGTTAAAATTCTGCAAAATCCCCGCCGCACCACATATTTATATATAGTCGGCAGAGCCAACATCGTAGCCGTTGGCAGGCATTTTGAGTCGGACCAACGACCCTCGTCGCGTCCGCCGAGCAGAGAGGGTGGGAGGGGGGAGAGACGAGCGAGGGGGGATTGGGGAAAACAAGCAAAGGACAAAAGTCATGAAAACTCTTGTCCTTTGGTGAATCTTGCGCTTCAGGATGGGCTTGAACCAACGACCCCCTGATTAACAGTCAGGTGCTCTAACCAACTGAGCTACTGAAGCAGGTAAAATTTCAAAATCAAGGCTCTCCTTTGATTTTTGCGATGCAAAATTACATTGTTTTTTTTTATTATGCAACCTTTTTCGCGAAAAAATCCAAATCTTGACGTATTTTCTCCTAAAAACGTCTCAAAACCGCCCCAAAAATCCCCCGATAGCCCCCTCTCGTCCAACCCACCGTATGAAAATTCCGATATTGCAACCCCGGCGAAGAAATAATTGTTATTATATTACAAATACACTAACTTTGCATTATAAAATAATACATCGTAACGCATGGAAATTGCACTCGCTAAAAAAATCAAAGTTTTCGTTTGTCGGTTGAATTAATCGAACGATTGAAGCAATGGAGCGATCGATGGGACTATGAAAAAACTACATCCGACCTCACAGTACAAGAAAGACTATAAACGATTCCGAAACAATCCGAGTGTTAATGGTCGTTCTTGACAAACTTCAACGAGAGCAGCCAATTCCGGAAGAAAACAACCCACACATGCTCGTGGGGAATTATGCCGGGTATATGGAATGTCGTCATATTGAGGGCGATTTCTTGTTGATATGGTTTGACAGAGAAGCCGATCAAATTGATCTTGTGAGATTAGGCTCTCAATCGCAACTGTTTAAGTGACCTCTCGGACATTTGCGAGTCGACCGCGTCCCCGACACTTGTGAAATTTTCAAAAAACTGACCAATCCGTAGCTCGATTGTTGTAATTATTGACTACCTTTGGTCTTTGATTCTCACGTATATTAAAAAAGCGAGAGAAACTCAAACGAAAAAAAACGGCTCAGCCCACAATCTCATTAAAAATCAAGGCTCGTATTGTAAATATGAAAAAACTGACACTGATCGCAACCCTATTTGTCGTCATAAGCGTCCTCGCCTCCGCCGCAACGCGGAGCAAAAAAAGCGAAATCTCGCGCAACCTCGACATTTTCAACGCCTTATACAAAGAATTGCAAACATTCTACGTCGACTCAATCGACGCCGAAAAGTCGATCAACACCGCGATCGACGCCATGCTCAACGACATCGACCCCTACACCGAATACATCCCCGCCAAGGCACAAGCCAACTTCCGCACCATGACCACCGGTGAATACGGCGGCATCGGAGCAGTCATCCAGCAAACACCCGCCGGAGTCATCGTCTCCGAACCCTACGAAGGCACCCCCTCGCAGCTCGCAGGCCTCAAACCCGGCGACCGATTCCTGATGATTGACGGCGACAGCGTAGTCGGTTGGACCTCCGACAAAGTCACCGAAAAACTGCGCGGACAGAACGGCACCTCGCTCCGCATCATCGTCGACCGTCCGTGGGTCGAAGACTCGATTTTGACCTTCGAATTTAAGCGAGCCAAAATCCAGCTCCCCTCCGTCAGCTACGTCGGCATCGTCCGCGACAACATCGGCTACATCGGCTTGACATCATTCACCGAAAAAAGCTACACCGAAGTCCGCACCGGCGTCGAATCGCTCCTCGCCAAAGGAGTCAAAGGCATGATTCTCGACCTCCGTGGCAATGGCGGCGGACTCCTTGAAAGCGCAGTCGAAATCCTCGGCATATTCCTCCCCAAAGGCACACCCGTCCTGACCACACGAGGCAAAGGCGTGCTCAACGAGAAGACCTACCGCACGAGCGTCAAACCACTCGACACGAAAATACCCCTCGTCGTCCTCGTCGACGGCGGCTCGGCATCGTCCGCTGAAATCGTCACCGGCGCTCTCCAAGACCTCGACCGCGCCGTCATCATCGGCAGCCGCTCATTCGGCAAAGGACTCGTCCAAAGCACACGCGAACTCCCCTACGACGGACTGCTGAAAGTGACCACGGCGAAATACTACATCCCCTCCGGCCGACTCATCCAAGCCATCGACTACTCCCACCGCAACCCCGACGGCTCGGTAGCGCGAATCCCCGACAGCCTGACCACCGTTTTCAAGACTGCCGGCGGACGTGAAGTCCGCGACGGCGGAGGCATCACCCCCGACATCAAAGTCGACTACCCCGACGTCAACCGCATGACCTACAACGTCGTCCGCGACAACTGGGCATTTGACTTCGCCAACAAATATGCCGCCGAACACGACACCATCCCCTCGCCCGAAACCTTCGTCGTCACCGATGAAATCTACGACAGCTTCAAATCATTCATCGACCCGAAGAAATTCAACTACGACAAAGTCTGTGAAAGCGCCGTCGAGCAGCTCCGCGAGCTCGCAAAACTCGAAGGCTACATGAACGACTCAACAGCAGCCCAGTTCGACGTCCTCGCCAATATGCTCAAACACGACCTCTCCCACGACCTCGACATCAACCGCAAAAACCTCGCCCCCTACATCGCCGGCGAAATCCTCAACCGCTACTATTTCAGCCGTGGTGAAGTCATCTACTCGCTTCGCGACGATGCAGCCGTCGACTCCGCAACCGCCGTCCTCACCACACCGCGATTCAAAGAAATCCTTCGCAAAAAGTAACCTCCCCCCCCCACACACCTCCACCATACCCTCACGCCATGACAATAAGTCAACTCAGTGATGAATTTATGACACCTCGCCGTCGCGAAGCCATCCAAAAGGCTCTCGGCGGCGAGGCTGCAATAGTGTCGGTCTACAACCTCGCCGGCTCATCCGTCGCGATGATGCTCGGCTCCATGCCCGCGCGCAAAGTCCCGACCGTCATCGTCGGCGACTCGCTTGACGACGCCGGCTACCTCTACCACGACCTCTCGCGTCTGCTCGGCGAAGACAAAGTCATGATGTTTCCCTCGGGCTACAAGCGCGACATCAAATACGGACAAGTCGACGCTCCCTCCCAAATCCTGCGGACCGAAGCCCTCAACACATGGCACACCGACCGCGCACCCGTCTACGTCGTCACCTATCCCGAAGCACTCGCCGAAAAAGTGGCGCGGCGCGAGGTGATTGACAAACACACGCTCCACCTCCGCCGGCAGTCATCGGGAGCCGACCTCATGGAAACCATCAAATGGTTGCGCGAAAACGGCTTCCTCGAAGTCGACTACGTTTACGAGCCGGGGCAGTTCGCCTCACGCGGCTCAATCCTCGACATCTTCGGTTACAGCCACGAATTGCCCTTCCGCATCGACTTCTTCGGCGACGAAATCGACTCGATTCGCACCTTCAACATCGAAACACAACTCTCCGAACGTCAGCTCTCCGAAGTCGCCATCACCTCCGGCGTAGCCTCGCAATCGTCGGGCGAATCGCTCCTTGACTACGTTGACCCGCAGACACTCTTTGCAGTCCGCGACGCAGCCTTCACCGTCGAGCGCATCCGCGCCATTGCCGGCGAAGAACTGTCGGAAAGCGCACTCGTCGCAGGCGAAGCCGACACCAACGCGATGAACCAAGTCGTCGACGGCGAAGCCTTTGCCCGAAAATTCGCCACCTTCTCGCAGCTCCGATTCACCTCGGCGGCTCAGCCCGACCCGGCGGCAAAAGCAGCAATCGACTTCACCTGCTCTCCGCAGGTCATCTACCACAAAAACTTCGAACTCATCGGCGAGAGCTTCACCCGCTTCCTCGCCGACGGCTACCGCATCTTCATCCTCAGCGACAGCGAGAAGCAAATCGAACGCCTCAAAGCCATCTTTGCCGACCGCGGCGACAAGATTGAATTTCAACCCGTCATCTCGACTCTCCACGAGGGTTTCACCGACAGCGCGCGCAAAATCTGCGTCTTCACCGACCACCAGATTTTCGACCGCTTCCATAAATACACCCTCAAAAGCGACCGTGCCCGCTCCGGCAAGCTCGCACTTTCGCTCAAAGAGCTGAGTGCAATCGAGCCGGGCGACTACATTGTCCACGTCGACCACGGAGTCGGAAAATTTGCCGGACTGCTCCGCACTGATGTCAACGGCAAGACGCAGGAGATGATAAAACTCGTCTATGCCAACGACGACATTATCTTCGTCTCGATTCATGCCCTTCACAAGCTCGCCAAATATCGCGGCAAAGAGGGCGTTCCGCCGAAAATCAACAAACTCGGCTCGGGCGCGTGGAACAAGCTCAAAGAGCGCACCAAATCCAAGCTCAAAGACATTGCCCGCGACCTCATCCGCCTCTATGCCGCACGCAAGGAGGAGAAAGGCCACGCCTTTGCCCCCGACAGCTATTTGCAGCAGGAACTTGAAGCCTCGTTTATCTACGAGGACACCCCCGACCAGCTCACCGCGACCAAGGCGGTCAAAGCCGACATGGAGAGCGACAAGCCGATGGACCGACTCATCTGCGGCGACGTAGGCTTCGGAAAGACGGAAATCGCAATCCGAGCCGCGTTCAAGGCGGCTGCCGACGGCAAGCAGACCGCCGTCCTCGTCCCGACCACCGTCCTCGCATATCAACACTACAACACGTTCCGCGACCGCCTCAAAGAGCTGCCCGTCCGTGTCGACTACATCTCTCGCGCCCGCACCGCCAAGCAAGTCCGCGAAATCGTCCGCGACCTCGCCGACGGCAAAATCGACATCCTCATCGGCACTCACAAACTCATCGGCAAGGACGTGAAATTCAAAGACCTCGGGCTGCTGATTGTCGACGAAGAGCAGAAATTCGGCGTAGCCGTCAAGGAGAAGCTCAAACAGATGAAAGTCAGCGTCGACACTCTGACGATGAGCGCAACCCCAATTCCGCGCACGCTCCAATTTTCGCTCATGGGAGCGCGCGACCTGACTTCGCTCAACACTCCGCCTGCCAATCGCTACCCGATTGTCACGTCGGTCTGCGCCGGCAGCGACGATGTCATCTACGAAGCCGTCAACTTCGAGCTGTCGCGCAACGGACAGGTGTTCATGATCAACAACCGCATCGAGGGGCTCTACGAACTCGAAGCGCAGGTCAAACGCCTCATCCCCGACGCTCGGACAATCGTAGCCCACGGACAGATGCCGCCCGAAAAGCTCGAAAAATCAATCATCGACTTTGCCAACCATGACTTCGACGTGCTGATTGCGACGACAATCATCGAGAGCGGCATAGATATGCCCAACGTCAACACCATCATTGTCAACAATGCCCAAAACTTCGGTCTCAGCGAACTCCACCAGCTTCGCGGACGTGTCGGGCGAAGCAACCGCAAGGCGTTTTGCTATCTGCTCGTCCCGCCCCACATTCCGCTGTCGCCCGTGGCGCGTCGTCGACTCCAAGCCATCGAGAGTTTCAGCGACCTCGGCAGCGGAATCCACATTGCGATGCAAGACCTCGACATCCGCGGTGCGGGCAATCTGCTCGGAGCGGAGCAGTCGGGCTTCATTGCCGACCTCGGCTACGAGACTTATCAGAAAATCCTCAAAGAGGCCGTCACCGAACTCCGCACGGAGGAGTTTTCGGGCGTCGAGCAAGCCGACCGCCTCGGCGACGACGGAGAGTCGACCGAATACGTTGCCGACTGCGTCATCGAGAGCGACATGGAGCTGCTCCTGCCTGCCGACTATGTTCCGACCGAGAGCGAGCGCATCGCACTCTATCAGGAACTCGACGGTATCGAGCGCGAGATGGATCTCCAAGCCTTCCGCAGCCGTCTGACCGACCGTTTCGGTGCAATTCCGGCAGTCACCGCCGAGTTGCTTCGCATCCCGCGTCTGCGCCGTCTCGCCCGCCGTCTCGGTATCGAGAAAGTGGCGTTGAAACAGGGCAAGATGTTCACCTATTTCGTCGACGAGAGCAACGTTGCCTACTATCAGTCGGAGATGTTCGGCAAGATGCTCGGCTATCTGACCGCCAATCCGCGCCGGGTGCAGATTCGCGAGCGCAACGGCAAGCGGTCGTTTGCCATTGCCGGGGTCGACACCGTTGAGACCGCTGTCGCCGTCCTCCAAGAAATCGTCGGGTAGAGGGGGGGCGCGCGAGGCGTATCCTCTATCGAAATCGGCTTTCAAGTTGGAATTTTTCGGAAAACCTCGGTCGTGTTAACACTGTTTAAGCCCGAGTTTGTCGGTTTTCTGAATTTTCGGAGTTAAATTTGGGGAATCCTAACGACCTCTCCTTCGCGAGAGCCGTCGGGAGGAATCATCCCCTCTCTTTTAACATAATCATACCTATATCCGTAATATACCAATGAGCAACCAATTGAAAGTCTACTGCACCAATCTCGGTGAGTATCTCCCGATTACGGGAGGCGAGACGCTGAGCGAAATCTACGAACGTATTAAGGAGCGCATCCCATTTGTCCCCGTATGTGCGAGGGTCAACAATAAGTCGGAAGACTTGTCGTTTCCCGTGTTCATGCCCAAGCAGGTCGAATATCTTCCCGTCGACTCTCCGTCGGGCTATCGTTGCTACATTCGGTCGCTTTGCATGGTGCTCTATCGTGCTGTGGTCGCTCTCTATCCCGATGCTCGATTGGTCATCAGCCACGCCGTCGCTCGCGGCTATTATTGCCGTCTGACGGGTGTCGATGTCGACGATGAGGTGTGTCGGCGATTGAAAGCCGAGATGCAGGAGCTCGTCGGTCGAAATCTTCCGTTTGTCCGCAAGGAGCGTCTGACTTCCGACGTGATTGAAATCATGCGTTCGCAGGGGCTTGACGATAAGGTGAAGCTCATGAGGACTCTCCACGAGCTCTATACGGTTTACTATACGCTTGACGGTGTCAGCGATACGTATAGCAGCAATCTCGTCCCGCGGACGGGGCTGCTGACGGTCTTTGACCTCGTGAGGTTTGAGGACGGGTTGCTGTTGCTGGGGCCCGATATGGCTGATTTGTCGCGTCCGACTGTCCCGGTGGCTCAGCCGAAGGTTTTCAAGGCGTTTACCGACTATCTGACATTCAATTCCATCATCGGCATCCGTGATGTCGGCGATGTCAATGAGGCTGTCGCTGCCAAGCGCACGGCAATGATGATAAATGTCGCCGAGGCTCTCCACACGAAGCACATCGGGGCGATTGCCGATCGCATCACCGAGCGATATGAGGCGGGCGGTGCGCGAGTTGTGTTGATTGCGGGCCCGTCGTCGTCGGGCAAGACGACGTTTACCAAGCGTTTGGCTGTCCAATTGCTGACCAATCTGCTGAAACCGGTGATGATTTCGCTCGACGATTACTTTGTCGACCGTGAGAAGACTCCGCTCGACGAGAGCGGTGACTATGACTATGAGTCGCTCTATGCTCTCGACCTTGCGCTGTTCAATGAGCACCTCAACAAGCTGATTGCCGGCGAGGAGGTTGAGATTCCCTACTATAATTTCGAGCGCGGTGAGCGTGAGTTTCGCGGCAATCGTGTGAAGCTCGACGAAAATTCGGTGCTTCTCATCGAGGGTATCCACGGATTGAATCCCGAGCTGACGGCTGCGGTCGAGGAGTCGATGAAGTATCATATTTATGTTTCGGCTCTCACGACTCTTGCCATCGACGGTCACAATTGGATTTCGACGACCGACAATCGTCTGCTCCGCCGCATCATCCGCGACTATAAGTATCGCGGGACGAGTGCGCTCGACACGATTCGCCGCTGGGCGAGTGTGCGTCGCGGCGAGGAGAAGTGGATTTTCCCCTATCAGGAGAATGCCGATTCGATGTTTAATTCGTCGTTGCTGTTTGAGCTCGGTGTCATCCGCGATGAGGCTGACGAGGTGTTGCGCAGTGTCCCGCGCGACATTCCGGAATATGCCGAGGCTTATCGTCTCCGTCAGTTCCTCAGCCGATTCCGTTCGATTCCGTCGGCTCAGATTCCTCCGACTTCGCTTTTGCGCGAATTTTTGGGCGGTTCGTCGTTCAGATATTGATTGATATTTCATTGGCATAACAGATAAGTTTTTTCAGGTCGTCTGCAATCCCCCCTCCCACTGACTGTGTGAGTCGGCGGATTGCAGGCGATTCTTTTTTTTTTTTGCGCCGTGGCGGCGAGATGATACAAATTATTGTTTTTAGTACCAAAATTATGGTTTCGGGCTGACTAAGTTTGGTCGGGAATTGTTTTATAAATAATTTTACGGAAATAAAAAAAACAGTTATGGAATACGTTGAATTGAATAATGGTGTCCGTATGCCTAAGTTGGGCTACGGTGTCTATCAGGTGTCGAAAGACGAGTGTCGGCGTTGTGTGCTCGATGCTATCGAGTCGGGCTATCGTCTGATCGATACGGCTCAGGCTTATTTCAATGAGTCGGAGGTTGGCGAGGCTATTGCCGAGTGTGGCGTGGCTCGCGAGGAGCTTTTCATTACGACGAAGGTTTGGATCGATAATTACGGTTACGAGAAGTGTCGTGCGTCGGTCTTGGAGTCGATGAGGAAGCTGCGAGTCGATTATCTGGATTTGATTTTGCTTCATCAGCCGTTTTCCGACTACTATGGTGCTTACCGTGCGTTGGAGGAGCTTTATGCCGAGGGCAAGGTGAGGGCTATCGGGGTTTCAAATTTCTATCCCGATAGGTTGGCGGACATCTGTCTGTTTGACCGCAAGGTTGTCCCGCAGGTCAATCAGGTTGAGACTAATCCGGTCAATGCTCAGTTTGCGGCGCAGGAGACTATGAAGAAGTATGGCGTGCAAATCGAGGCTTGGGCTCCGTTTGGCGAGGGTCGCGACAATATGTTCTCGAATCCGACGCTTGTTGCTATCGGTGAGAAGTATGGCAAGAGCGTGGCTCAGATCGTGTTGCGCTGGCTGATGCAGCGCGATGTCGTTGCGCTCGCGAAGACGGTCAATAAGGCGCGCATGAAGGAGAATTTCGATGTGTTTGACTTCGTGATTTCCGATGAGGATATGGCGACGATTGCGTCGCTCGACCGCGGCGAGAGTCTTTTCTTTTCGCACGCTGATCCGAAGATTGTCGAGATGATGGATTCGCTGGTGGTCAGCCGACGCGGTCGCGAGTGATTTGAAAAAAATAGAAGTGTTATCTCATAAGTATTTAAAAGTTAAAAGATTAAGATTAAGATGGCTAAGAAGGTTTTGATTTTGTCGGGGTCGCCGCGCAAGGGTGGCAATTCGGACACGCTTTGTGACTGCTTCATGCGCGGTGCGCAGGAGGCGGGTCACGAGGTTGAGAAGGTTTGGGTTCAAGGCAAACGCGTTGCGCCTTGTCTCGCTTGTTACTATTGCAAAGATCACTCGGGTGAGTGTGCCGTTAAGGATGATATGGGTGAGATCTTGGGCAAGATGCTTGCAGCCGATGTGATTGTGCTTGCTTCGCCTGTCTATTTCTATTCGATTTCAGCGCAGTTGAAGGCGGTGATTGACCGCACGGTGGCTCGCTGGTTGGAGTTCAGGGACAAGGAGTTTTACTATATCATGACTGCTGCCGAAGATTCTGACACCGTGATGGATTGCACTTTGGAATGTATGCGAGGTTTGGCAGAGTGTCTTGAAGGCTCTGTCGAAAGGGGCGTCATTTGCGGCAAGGGTGTCTACGAACGCGGTGCGATCGAGGGCCATCCGGCTATGGCTCAGGCGTTTGAGATGGGGCGCGGCGTGTAGCAGCGCGTGAGTGAGGTGCATTTTTCATAATTAATGGATGTGCATTTTTCATAATTTAATGTGTGTTATTGTTTAGATTATAGATTTCGGATCTCGAATTTTTATCTTTGATCTCGGGTTTTTATGTTTTCCGACTGCAAAGATACAACAGAATTTCGCCGAAAAGGTGCGATAATGGAAAACCGGGTGAAATTTTTTTTAGAGGGATGATGAAGTCGCAATGATATTAGATGGTAAAAGCGTGAGTTTTCGGTCTGAAACTCACGCTTTTATCGTTGTTGCCGGGGTATCGTCGGGGTGGACGGGTCGCCGGCAAAATTTTTTTAATTTTTTTTGTGGGGGTGCTCCCGAGGGGGATTTCCGGGGGAGTTATTCCATGAGTTTGCGGTAGCGGCGGCGGGTGGGTTCTTTGCCGTCGTTGTGGGCACGTTTGTAGTCCTCGTAGTCGGAGTAGGAGCCTTCGTAGAAGACTACGTTGCCGTCGCCTTCAAAGGAGAGGATGTGGGTGCAGATGCGGTCGAGGAACCAACGGTCGTGGCTGACTACGACGGCGCAGCCTGCAAAGTCGTCGAGGCCTTCTTCGAGGGCGCGGAGGGTGTTGACGTCGATGTCGTTGGTGGGTTCGTCGAGGAGGAGCACGTTGCCTTCTTCTTTGAGTGCCATTGCGAGGTGGAGTCGGTTGCGTTCGCCGCCTGAGAGGACTGAGATTTTCTTTTCTTGGTCGGCTCCGGTGAAGTTGAAGCGCGAGAGGTAGGCGCGAGCGTTGACGTCGCGTCCGCCCATGCGGAATGATTCAACTCCTTGGGAGATGACTTCGTAGACGCTCTTTTCGGGGAGGAGGTCGTGGTGGGTCTGGTCGACGTAGGCAATCTTGACTGTTTCGCCGACTTCAAATGTGCCTTCGTCGGGGGTTTCCTGTCCCATGATGAGTCGGAAGAGGGTCGTTTTGCCTGCTCCGTTGGGGCCGATTACGCCTACGATGCCGCCCTGAGGAAGCGAGAAGCTGAGGTCTTTGAAGAGTTGTTTCTTGCCGAATGATTTAGAGAAGCCTTGGACGTCGATGACTTTGCTGCCGAGGCGGGGTCCGTTGGGGATGAAGATTTCGAGGCGTTCTTCTTTTTCTTTCTGGTCTTCGTTGAGGAGTCGGTCGTAGCTCGACAGACGTGCTTTGCCTTTGGCTTGGCGAGCTTTTGGGGCCATGCGCACCCATTCGAGTTCGCGTTCGAGGGTCTTGCGGCGTTTCGAGGCTTGTTTTTCTTCCTGAGCCATTCGTTTGGTCTTCTGGTCGAGCCACGATGAGTAGTTTCCTTTCCACGGAATTCCTTCGCCACGGTCGAGTTCGAGAATCCATCCTGCGACGTGGTCGAGGAAGTAGCGGTCGTGGGTGATGGCGATGACTGTGCCGGGGTATTGTTGGAGGTGTTGTTCGAGCCAGTCGATCGATTCGGCGTCGAGGTGGTTGGTGGGCTCGTCGAGCAGGAGTATGTCGGGCTGTTGGAGGAGGAGTCGGCAGAGGGCTACTCGACGGCGTTCGCCTCCTGAGAGGGTGGTGACGTTTTGGTCGTCGGGGGGACATTGGAGTGCGTCCATGGCTCGTTCGAGCTTTGAGTCGATGTTCCAAGCGTCGGCGGCATCGAGCTTGTCTTGCAATTCGGCTTGGCGTGCGAGGAGTGCGTCCATCTTGTCGGGGTCGTCGAGGACTTCGGGGTCGCAGAAGGCTTCGTTGACTTTGTCGAACTCGGCGAGGAGGTCCATGATGGGTTTGACGCCTTCACGGACTACTTCGATGACGGTTTTCGTGGGGTCGAGCTGCGGCTCTTGTTCGAGGTAGCCGACGGTGTAGCCGGGGGAGAATACGACTTCGCCTTGATAGCTTTTGTCGAGTCCGGCGATGATTTTCAGAAGTGATGATTTACCCGAGCCGTTGAGACCGATGATGCCGATCTTGGCTCCGTAGAAAAACGATAGGTAGATGTTTTTCAATACTTGTTTCTGCGGGGGGTAGGTTTTGGAGACTCCTACCATCGAGAATATGATTTTCTTGTCGTCTGCCATGTCGTATGAGTGTGAGTTATATGTTATTTACGTGATTTGGGGGCGTATTTGACGGGGTAGTCGCAGCGGGTTTTGCCGGCAATGATGTTGTTGAGTTTGCCTTTGATGAGCTGCTTGCGTATCATCGAGATGTGGTCGATGTAGAGCTTGCCTTCGAGGTGGTCACATTCGTGCTGTACGATGCGTGCGAGGAAGCCTGAGATTTCTTCGACGTGTTGCTCGAAGTTTTCGTCGACCCATGTGAGGCGTATGTGTTCGACGCGGCTGACGGTCTCGGAGAGTCCGGGGAGGCTGAGGCAGCCTTCGTCGCGGCTGACGGGGTTGCCGTCGAGGATTTCGATTTGGGGGTTGATGAGTGTCAGTTTGCGTCCTGCACATTCGGGGAAGCTGTCTTTGACGGGGTCGGCGTCGATGACCACGATGCGGTCGGCTCGTCCGATTTGGGGTGCGGCAAGTCCGACTCCTTCGCTGGCATACATGGTGGCATACATGTTTTCGATGAGCTCTTTGAGCCCTTCATAGTCGGCGTTGATCGGCTCGGAGATTTTGCGGAGCACGGGATGGCCGTATAGATAGATGGGTAAACGCATTTCGTTAATGAATGTATGGATATATATATATATGTAGTGTATGAGATTGTATAGTCCTATGAATCAGAGCTTCAATGCTCAGAGTCTCATTGCTCGGCTTTCGAGGTAGCCGTTGAGGATGATGACTGCTGCCATGCGGTCGATTGCGCCTTTGTCGCGCCGGTCGCTTTTTTTGACTCCTGAGTCGAGCATTGCGCGGTGGGCTAGGGTCGAGGTGAATCGCTCGTCGAAGAATGTGATTTTCATGTCGGGCAATTCTTTGCGCAGTCGGTTGATTGCGGGTGTGATGTAGCGCATGGAGTCGGAGGGCTGCCCGTCGAGAGTCTTCGGGAGTCCGACAATGATTTCGTCGACCTGCTCGCGAGCGACGTAGGTTTTGACGAAGTTGATCAGTTCGGCGGAGGGCACGGTGTCGAGCGCGGTGGCTACGATCTGCAACACGTCGGTCACAGCAATGCCACAGCGTTTGCGCCCATAGTCAATTGCAAGTAATCTTCCCATTTTCAACTGCAAAGATACAACAAAGAATTGTAAAAGTCGGGTAAAAGGCGTAATTTTGTGGTGTAAATAAGTGTAAATTAATCAAATCCTTAAATTTATCGGTCCATGAAAAGACTTGTTTCGATTGCAGTTGTGTTTTTAGTCTGTCTGTTGACGATGCTGCCGGTCAGTGCCGGGGAGAAGTGTCGGGTGTTGGTCAGTACGGACATCGGCGGGACTGACCCTGACGATAATCAGTCGATTGTGCATCTGATGATGTATAGCGATTTGTTTGACCTCGAGGGATTGGTGTCGTCGCCTTCGTTTGGCAATGGGTCGAAGGAGGAGATTTTGAGAATGATAGATATGTATGAGGCTGATTTCGGGAAGCTGAGTGCGGCTAACAGGTCGCTGATGACTCCCGATGAGCTGCGTGCACTGTGTCGGCAGGGTCGACGCGGTCTTGCGCCTTTCAAGGGCTATGATGTGGCTACCGAGGGGTCTGATTGGATTGTCGAGTGTGGTCGGCGGGATGATCCTCGTCCGCTCTATGTGTTGGTCTGGGGTACGTTGGAGGACGTGGCGCAGGCGTTGCACGATGCTCCCGATATTGCTCCGAGGCTCAGGGTCTATTGGATCGGCGGCCCTAACAAGAAGTGGGGCGTCAATAGTTATGCTTACGTTGCCGAGAATTTCCCGAATCTTTGGATGATTGAAAATAATGCGTCGTATCGCGGCTTTATCAGCAGTAAGAAGGTGGCTGATGAGTTTAACGCGGGGTATTACGACAAGTTTATAAAAGGTGCCGGGCTGATGGGCTCGGATTTCATCAATTATTACGACGGGCTCGTGAAGATGGGCGACACGCCGTCGCTGCTCTATATGATGGACGGTGATCCTGCCGACCCTTGCGGCGAGAGCTGGGGCGGGGCGTTTGAGCGGTTGTCTGTCAGCCCCCGTGTCTGCTTCGAGTCGACTACGACCGTCAAGGATACGGTGCCGGTCTATTCGGTGGTCGAGTTTCGTTTCCGCGGTCCGGTCAAGGATGAGTCGGAGGTGGGAAAGACGTGGTTCACGTTTCGCATCGACCGTCAGGACTGGGCAGGCGTCTATCTCGGCGACGGGGTCTATGGCGTCAGATATTCGCCGAAAGCTCCGGCGGTGTTGACCTACGAGACGACGTCGGCTGAGGTTGGTGAGCTTGACGGGCTGACGGGGACGCTTGTCGTCGGCGGTCTTTGGGGCGACGTTTCGGGCGTGGACGGCTACAAGTTGGGCAATCGGTGGTTTACCGACAAGCGCGACGCGGAGCTGTTTGACGGCGTTTGGCAGGGTAGCCGGACGGTCGGGAAGTGGCGCGAGGACGTGTTGACCGACTGGGCTAAGCGTTGGAATTGGCTTAAATAGACAAGAAACTCATAAAATTATTTATTGAAAATATTAATTGCTTGAATATCATGAATAAAAGATTGTTATATGCCGCTGTCGGCGTTGTGGTCGGCTGTCTGTTGATGCCGCTGACGGTCGTCGGCAAGCCGGGTAAGAATCACGAGCTGCGTCGGACCGACGAGGCGTTTTTCCGGACGGATGAGGCTCGACGCATCGGCGAGCAGGTGTTGGCGTTTCAGCGAGTGACGGGCGGTTGGCCCAAGAATATTGATATGTGTAGCCCGATGACCGACGAGGAGCTCGATGAGGTCAGAGAGCAGCACGGGCGCACTCACGACTCGACGACCGACAACAATGCGACGACGATGCAGATGACTTTCCTCGCCCGTCTCTATCAGTCGACCGGAGATATGCGCTATCGGCTGGCTTTCATTGCGGGGCTTGACTATCTGCTGTCGGGTCAGTATGACGACAACGGCGGTTGGCCTCAGTTTTGGCCCGACCCGGTGGGCTATCAGGTGCATATCACGTTTAACGACGGTGCGATGGGCAACACGCTGACCGTGTTGCGCGACGTTGCCGAGGGGCGCGAGCCTTATGGCGGTTCGCTCGTCGACGATGCGCTCCGCTCGCGCCTGACTTCGGCGTTCAATAAGGGTATCGACTGCATTTTGGCTACTCAAATCCGAGTCGACGGCAAGCTGACCGTGTGGTGTCAGCAACACTATCGCGAGACGTTGCTGCCTGCGCCTGCGAGGGCCTATGAGTTGCCGTCGTTTTGCTCGGCCGAGAGTGCGCAGTTGGTGAAGTTGCTGATGCAGCTTCCGAACCCCGACGAGAGGGTGAAGGCGGCTGTCCACGGCGCAATGCGATGGTTTGACGATCATAAATTGACGGGCTACCGCGTCGGTCGTTCGGGTCGGGCTCACACGCCTGCCGCCGACACTCGGCTGATTGCCGACCCGAAGGCGGGGCCGCTGTGGGGACGATTCTATGACCTTGACAGTTGCAAGATTTTTGTCTGTGACCGCGACGGCAAGCCGAAAAGAAGTCTCGAAGAAATCGGCAGCGAGCGTCGCAACGGCTATTCGTGGTATAATTCTGCCCCGGCGGAGCTTTATGAAATCTATGACCGTTGGGCGGACCGCTTCGACCCGAAAGGTAAGGTCAAAATCGATATGTCGATCGTCGGCAAGTCGGAGCGTCGCCACAAAAGATAAGGATTAAGAAAAAAGAGTAATATATGTGACTTGCCCTTCTACTCGGAATGATGAGTGGAAGGGCAAGCGTGTGTGTGTTTTTTTTTACGAGGTGATTAAATTTTCACTTAAATTTACATCTTTTAATTGGTGGACTATATTAATTATAGAGGTAACGACATCTCGTCGTTGAGAAATTCGGAGTTGGAGTGTTTCAATCCATAAGGCCCGTAGTCGCCCAATGCCAGATGGGCAATCATGTTGTCGGGGTCGGCTTTGGAGGTGTTCACGGGGTCGCCGTAAGGGGTCGGGGTCATGCGAGAGATTGAATATTCCCAATTTTTGTTAGGAAGAATGTTGCGATACATGGTCACGATGCAGTCGCCGATTTCTTGACCTTCAACCGACTTGCGCTGACGATCCCACTCGATTAGTTCGACATACTTGCCCTTAGCCTTTTCGCTTTCGACTTTTTGACGAATGTCGTCCAATCGAGGATTTTGCTTCATGCAGACGACGAAGGTGCATTTCTTTCCGTCGGGCACGTTGGCTTGCTCGTCGTAGACGGAGTAGTAGGAATGAGTGTCGCGAGCCGAGCCGAAACACATCGACCAGTAGCGGGCGGGTGCATCTTTATAGTCTGCGACGGTCTTTGGCAGCGGCACGGGGATGAAGCTGAACACGAGCACTTGGTCGTCGGGCAATATTGTGCGGGCAAACAAGTAGTCGGTGGAGTTGTTGGGGTAATAAGCTCCTTTTGAGGCGAGGAAGAATGGTACGTCTTGATTTTCGTCAGACCAAAGGTGGGTGTAATTCGTGGCGAAATTGACGACGTTTGAGTTCATGCGCAACGGGGCCGCCACTTCTTTCAGCGTGTGGATGTCAAAGGCTTGTATCGTCGGTAGTTCGACTCCTCCGTATTCGTCGATTCCGAGGTATTCGCGCATTATGATGGTGGCACGGTTAACTCCGTCGTTCAATTTGCATACGTTTTTTGACGGCAGTCCGGCAATCATGTCGTCGCTTGCGGTTGAGGGGGCTATATATACGGTGAAATAATTTGCTGCCGATGATTCTTCCAAATACGGGTTGACCGAGCCTTCGTCGGGGATGATTTCTTTGTCGGCAAAGCCCTCGATGGCATCTCCCAACTCATCGTCGTAGAGGCTGAAACTGAAAAAACGAGCCGAGGGAAATGCGCCTTTGATGCATAAGATTATGTCATCGTTTGTGAGCCATGTGTATTCCCAATAGTTGACATACAAGTCCGGGTAGGCAAATATAGTGCCATCGTTGCCGACCCATGTTTTTCCCCATTGCTCTTTCGGTGTGGGGTTTGACACCGGTGTTTCATCCGAATCCGAGTCCGAACATCCAACCAAGAAGGGGAGCATGAACAGGACTACTGATAAGAGTGATTTTTTTCGTGACATTTTTGTGATTGTTTAGTTGGGGGGATTGTCGCTGATGGTGCAAAGTTTTGACTTTTCGGGTGGCAAAATTAGCGATTCGCATAGGAAACAATCAATAAAATGAGACAAAATACGGTCTAATTGGCATCAAATAGACATAAAAATGATAGAAATTAGACACTTTGAGGAGCAATTTCCCATGAGTCTAAGACTTGTCGCCGTCGTAGTCGCCGCCGTCGTCGCGGTGGTGGCTGGCAAGATATTCCTTGGGAGTCATGCCCACATTGTTGCGAAAAATGTTGTAGAGCTGTGCGCGCGACGAAAATCCGCAAGCGGCTGAGATTGCGTCGTTGCTGTATTCGGGGTGTTCGAGCAGCAGTTTCTTGGCGGCTGAAAATCGGATGTTCGACAGCCAGACTCGAAATGTCATTTGCTGATGAAACTCGAAATAGATGCTGAGATCTCGGCGGCGCACTCCCAACGACGTTGAGAGCGACGACAGCGACAGTTCTGTTTCGAGAAAGCCTTTCGACTCGACCCACTTGTCGAGCATGGTTTGAATAGCTGCGACGCGCTCCGACGATAGTTGTTCTTTCTCAGTCGACTTGGCCGTCACCTCGGTTTGTGGTTCGCATTGGCTTTCTTGAATGGTTTGAAGCATCGAGGAGTTGTAGCCGAGGACTATGAAATTAACCACAAACGAGAGTAGAATCAGCAACTGCAACGGCCCGATGACGCATAGCGAGGTCGTGGAAATGATGCTGAACGGAGCAATCAGAGCGGAGAGACACAGCAGATAGAAGCTCGTTTTCACATAGGAATGATAAGAGCTCATGTCGCCACCCGTGCAGCTTTCCACTTCTTTATATGTCTTGCGGATTTCTCGGATTGGAATAAATATGAAATAGAGCATACAGATGAGGAAGAGAGCGTCCATGGCATAGAGCGAAAGTCCGATGTGGAGACTTCCGCTCGCGGCACAACCGATGCAGCAGACGGCGAGAATCAGTCCGTAGCCCGACAGTCCCACTTTCAGATGTGTCCTCAGCGTCTCGCGGCTACATTCGAGATTGAGCACGGCGTATGACACCAAGAAGGCGGCGGGGGCGTAAAACAAGATGTTGATCACAGCACCTACGTCGTCGCCGCTTGCCCGAAGATTGAAAATCATCTGCAAAAGATAGTGAACGGACAGCAATGACAAGGCAGAGACAAGAATCCAACGAGATTTCTCATAGGGTCGGTAACGTCTGACTATGTGCATCCCGGCAATCGAAAGAGTGAGAGCCATTACAACCGTGAATATCAGGCTGCCGAATTGGAGAAGGAAAAGTGTGTTTGGCATTTATTATAGTACGAAACTTATCAATGATGCAAAATTACGAATTAATTCCGTCTCGACGAAAAAAAGTGGAAAATCGGGAGGCGAAAAAAAGATTAAACGTTTGACGGTTAAATTAAAATTTTGTAGTTTTGCACAATTATCATACTACACTATATTCCTTAAAATTCAATCAAATTAATTAAAAAAACCAATATGATTAAGACTAATCGTATTTTTTTGACACTAATGCTCGCTTCGCTCGGCGTCGGCACAATGACAGGAGCAGAGAAGTTGATGTCGCCCGACGGTGACATCGCGTTGACGTTTGATCTCCTTGACGGACGTCCGACCTACTCTGTCGACTTTAAAGGCAAGGCAATCATAGCTCCTTCGGGGCTCGGATTCGAGTTGCTGAGCGAGAAGGGTCGCAATGTTTTCGGCAAAGGCAATGGAAAGTCGGCCAAGAATCTGTCGCTCAAAGACGGTTTCGAGCTTGTCGAGACATCTCGCGACAGTGTCGACGAAAACTGGGTGCCCGTTTGGGGCGAAGAGTCGGTGGTCCGCAACCATTACAATGAAATGGCGGTCACTCTCAGCCAGCCGGAGTTCGGACGCACGATGGTGGTTCGTTTCCGTGCCTACGACGACGGCATCGGTTTCCGCTATGAGTTCCCCACGCAAAAAAATCTCAACTATCTTGTTCTCGCCGAGGAGTGTTCGGAGTTCGCCATGACCGGCGACCATACGGCTTACTGGATTCCCGGCGACTACGATACGCAGGAATATGACTACACGAAGTCGCTCCTGAGTGAAATCCGCGGCTTGATGCCGTCGAAGCTCAATCCGAGCAACTCGTCGACAACGCCGTTCTCCGACACGGGTGTGCAGACTGCTTTGCAGCTCAAAACAGCCGACGGAATCTATCTCAACATCCACGAGGCTGGAACTGTCGACTATCCGACCATGCACCTCGACCTCAACGACAAGACGATGGTGTTCACCTCGCATCTCACCCCCGACAATCAGGGCGCAAAGGGCTATTTGCAGACCCCGACCAAGTCGCCGTGGCGTTCGGTGATCATTACCGACGATGCTCGCGACATCCTCGCGTCGCGCCTGATCTATAACCTCAACGACCCGACCGCCTACGACGACACTTCGTGGATCAAACCGGTGAAGTATATCGGCGTTTGGTGGGAGATGATCACCAATGCAGGCTCATGGAGCTACACCGACGATGTCTACTCTGTGAAACTCGGCGAGACGGACTACAAGGCTACCAAGCCCAACGGTCGCCACAGCGCAAACACTGCCAAGGTTAAACGCTATATCGACTTTGCTGCCGAACACGGGTTTGACCAAGTGCTCGTCGAGGGCTGGAACGAAGGTTGGGAAGACTGGTACGGTCAGTCGAAAGACTATGTCTTTGACTTCGTCACTCCCTATCCCGACTTCGACATCAAGTATCTCAACGACTACGCCCACTCGAAGGGGGTCAAAATCATGATGCACCACGAGACTTCTGCCTCCGTCCGCAACTACGAGCGTCATCTCGAACAGGCCTATCAGCTCATGAACAAGTATGGCTACAATGCCGTCAAGAGCGGTTATGTGGGCAACATCATTCCCCGTGGCGAGTATCACTACTCGCAGTGGATGAACAACCACTACCTCTATGCCGTCAAGGAAGCAGCCAAACATAAAATCATGGTCAACGCTCACGAAGCTACCCGCCCGACCGGTCTTGCACGCACTTATCCCAACCTTATCGGCAACGAAAGTGCTCGCGGAACGGAATATCAGGCGTTTGGCGGCAACGCGAAGTGGCACACCTCGATTCTTCCCTTCACCCGTCTCCAAGGCGGCCCGATGGACTACACGCCCGGCATCTTCGAGTTTGACCTCTCGACCTTCTCGCCCGGCACTCATAAGATTGAGTCGACAATCCCCGGTCAGCTCGCGCTCTACGTCACGATGTACAGCCCGCTGCAAATGGCTGCCGACCTCCCCGAGCACTACGAACGCCACATGGACGCTTTCCAGTTCATCAAGGATGTGCCCGTCGAGTGGGAACGCTCGGTTTATCTCGAAGCCGAACCGATGGACTATGTGACCGTCGCTCGCAAGGATAAGAACTCCGACGAATGGTATGTCGGCTCGACCGCAGGAACTGCCGACCGCAAGAGCAACATTCAGCTCTCATTCCTTGACCCGGGGCGGAAGTATGAAGCTACGATCTACGCCGAAGCTCCCGATGCAAACACTGTCGACGGTCAGGCGCGCTACGTAATCACGAAGAAAAACGTCACGTCGAAATCAAAACTTTCGCTCAACGCTCTCGCAGGAGGTGGCTATGCAATCTCAATCAAACCTCTGAAATAACAATCCATACGACGAAGTCCGCACAGATGTCACAACCGATTCAGGCATCTCTGTGGACTTTGTCGGTTAAGAATCTGATTTATTACATCCCTCCCTCTCTCTCCCTAATCTCCATTTATCGCTCTCACCTCAACGTCCGTTCTCCGAATGTCTAATTAAAACAATATATATATAATTTAACCCTATGCGAAAATCTTTACTAATGTTGTCGTTGCTGGGGCTGACGGCTGTAAGCGTCGCCGCCCGTTCGCTTGACCCCTCGGAGGCACTTTCGAGAGCGTTGTCAAGCTCGTCAGTGTCAAGATCAGCTCAAATTTCGGTTAAGCAGACACCTGTCATGACCGTAGGCAAGTCGGCGAGTCCGGTGCTCTACGTGTTTGAGGCGGAAGAGAACGGTTATCTCGTCGTGTCGGCCGACGATGTTGCCGTCCCCATTCTCGGTTATAGCTCCGGCGAGAAATTCGACGCGGAGAATATGCCTGAAAATATGCGTTGGTGGCTCAGCCAATATCAGACGGAAATCGAATACGCTGTCAGCAACGGCTTCGAGGCGTTTGACGGTCGGTCGACTCGTGCCGAGCGCGACGCAATCGCTCCGCTTCTGACCACTCGTTGGAATCAGGGCGCGCCTTACAACAATCTGTGTCCGACGGACGAAAATATGAACCTCTGTGTCACCGGCTGCGTCGCAACGTCGATGGCCCAGGTCGTGAACTACCACGAGTGGCCCGCCAAGCTCAAAAACCCGGCGTTTGACTACCTATGGCGTAGTTATGGCTACAATCTGCGTTGGACTTTCCGAGGAGAGTTTGACTATGCCAATATGCTCGATGATTACAAGAATGGTTATGACGATGTTCAGGCTACCGCCGTCGCTCAACTGATGAAAGCGTGTGGCTTTGCCGTCAGTATGGACTATTCGCCGAGCGCATCGGGCGCATACACGTTTGACATTCCCTCAGCCTTGATCAAATACTTTGATTACGACGCAGGGGCTTATCTTGCAATTAGAGATTATTACACCCTCTCGGATTGGGAAGACTTGATTTATAACGATTTGAAAACCTGCGGTCCGGTCATCTATGGAGGTAGCAATGCCTCTGCCGGTCACAGCTTTGTCTGCGACGGTTATCAGGGCGACGGCTTCTACCACATAAATTGGGGTTGGGGCGGTATCAGCGACGGCTATTTCCGTCTGTCGGCTCTCAATCCCGATTCGCAGGGCATCGGCGGCAGTATGTCCGGCTATAATAGTGGGCAAGATGCCGTCATCGGTCTCAAACGTCCGAGCGCAGACTCCAAGCCCAAGCAGGGTGTGCATTGTTTGGATGATTTGATGGCGACGTTTGACGCTATGTCAAACAGTATCACCGTCGGCGGTGGCTTTATCAACTACAATAAAGATAAAATCGAATTCGTTTTCGGTCTGCGATTCGTCGACGAAAGCGGTGCTACGGTCAAGGATATTTTCAGCCCGCATACATACTCGTTGGACTGCTATTATTTCTTCCGAGAATATTCAGTCCCGTCGGCAGGCGTGCCGGAGGGTACATATCGCATATATCCTATCATAAAATTAGCCGACGACATTGTTCAAACCATTCCCGTCACGGCTGACCAAGAACCTTTCTTGTCGCTGACTCGAACCGGCGACGATATTTCGATCGTGAAACCTGTGCGCGGTGAGTTCAATGCCACAGATTTGGAATTTCAAACCCCGGTCATCCTCGGTCAGTCATACGCCGTCACGGGCAAAGTATCGTGGACAGGCAAAGGCAGTGTTACCAACTCAATCATGGGCGTATTCATGACTGAATCGTCGCTCGAAACGGCATTTTATGCCGACGTCGCAATGGCTCAGGAGTTCGGTGAAGACGGCGAAGTCGTTGAGTTTGAATATACCGGTAGCGGATTGCCTACGGATAAGGATTTAGTCCCCGGAACGACATATTATTTCGCAATGGCGGTCTATGATTCGACTAATCCGACGGGAGTCCGCTTGATTTCCGACATTATTCCGGTCGAACTCAAAAACAAAACCGGCGAAACGGTGATTACGAGCTCCTTCAGCATCGAAGACAACAACAATGTCAACCCCGACAACATCGTGGCGAATGTCGCATTGGCGTGCATAAGCGGATATTTCTATGATTCGGTGGTATTTGTGATTGCCAATATGCAAGGCGTTGTATTAAAGTCTTTCTATTCGGAAAAAGTGTCACTCGAAGCCGGACAGAAGACCAACGTCAAGATCATAGGCAACATTGCCGGAGCAAAACCCGGCGAGGAGTATTTGACGGCTCTTTTTGTCAACAATCAGCAAGCCGGATTTGCACAGAAAATAACAATCGGCGACTATTCGGGCATAGCCGACATCATTGCCGACGGAGCTGCCGGAGTCGTAGCCTCGCCCAACCCGGCTGTCGACTATACGGTCATCACGGCGGGCAGCGAAATCTCGCGTGTCGACCTTATTGCCCTCTCGGGTAGCGTCGTTTCGACTGCTGCCGAAATCAACGGCTCGGAAGCACGTGTCGACGTGTCGACCCTCACTCCCGGCATCTATCTTGCCCGCGTCATGACCGCCACAGGTGTCGAGACAGTCAAGATTGTCAAGAAGTGATTGACGCACACACACATTATTATATAGATAGTAAAAATCTATGATGAAATCGAAGTTCATCCCGGTCGTGACGGCAATGGTTGTCGCCACGACCGGATGTTCCACCTCGAAACCTCAAACCGCTCCGTCCGTGTCGCCCGACGCATCCGCAGGCGACACGGCGGTGGTTTTGAAGTGGGGCAATAATGCGACAGGCTCGCAGTCCACACATCGACCGCCGGCAGCGGTCGCAAAGGCACGAGTCTATAAAACCAATGGCGATTACAGTGATCGAGTCCCGGTGACGCTCAACGCCTCGCGAACGTCGCTCGTCTCGTTTCCCTCGCCCGGCGATTTGCGCGGAGGCGAACCGTTGAAGCTCGACGGCGGATTTCTGCTCGACCGTCGCGGCGTCGGCCCGCACACGGCGTTTACACGCTGGACTTACTCGGAATATGCGGCTCTGACAGCCGCTCCCTCGCCGCGCGAGATCATGGACAATCTTCTGCCCGACGCTTGCGTGACAGAAATATATGAAATGCCCTTCTCGGCGAGTGACCCTGACGCCGAAAGCCGCAGCAATGCCCTGATTGCAGCAGGATTTCCCGACTGCAAACGGGTGAAGTAACTAAAAAAATTTTTTGGGTGGGGTGGAAGTGTGTGAGCGGTGCGTCGTGCGCGCGTTGGGGGGTGATTAACGTTTGATTCCGTGGATATAGGAATGAGCTGCGCCGACGAGGAGTGCTCCGCCGATGATGTTGCCGATTGTTGCAGGGACGAGATTGCGCCACACAGCGTCGACAATGCTGACATCCGCGCCCTCCATCACTCCGAGCGGAATGAAAAACATATTGGCAATGGAGTGCTCATAGCCCAACGCGACAAACGCCATGACAGGCAGCCAGCAGCCGAGAGCTTTTTCAAAGAAACTCTTGCCCGACAGCGCAAGCCAGACGGCGAGGCAGACACACCAGTTTGCACCGATGCCTTTGAGCAGGACTGTCAGCCACGGCATCGAGACCTTGGCTTGGGCAATGTTGATGATAGCCGAGTGATACGGCTCGGCGGCTGTCAGACCGCAGGCATAGACCATGACGATCGTGAATGCTATTGCTCCCACGAAATTGCCGAGGTAGACGAGCGTCCAGTTGCGAACCACGGTCGAAAAACCGTGTGCCCCCTTGATGTACGACGGAATCAGCAGAGCATTGTTGCCCGTGAAAAGCTCCGCGCCGAGCACGACGACGAGTATCAACCCGATTGGAAACATACACCCGCTGAGCAGTCGTTGGACAGCCGGATTGCCGGCCGTCAGTTCGGGAAACCCGAAGCCGATGATGAGCGAGAGAGTGCCTCCGAGGGCAATGTATGCGCCGGCAAGACAGGCGGCAATCAACAGTCGCGGAATATTTCCGGAAGTCGTCATGGCGGCTTTTGCCGCGCCTGCGACGGCAGCGGCTTCGGTGATTTCGCGAGGGGCTCGGATTTGCATAGTGGAAAAAATGGGTGGGGTAGAGACTTGGTTAAGGGTTGGAGGGGGAGAAAAGAGTTGAGATTAAAGAGGGGTGACGCGTAAATGCATCATTCCGCAACCTCTTCGGGCGTGTCGGGGAGGATATATGCCGATTCCGTCGGGTTGAAGCAACCGTCTTTGAGGTAGTGGTAGATGCGCAGACACGCCCAAGCGTCGATCGACGCATAGACCTGCTGTCCGTGGCTCAGTTGAGCCGCTTCCCAGTTGCTCAGACGTTGACTCTTTGAAATGCGTTCGCCGAAAATGATTCCATAGATTTTTTGCAGACTTGCATCGACGATATGATATTTCTTGACCACGGTTTGGAGGTCGACGAAATTAGCCGGCTCAAATGAAGCTATGCGGTGGAGCACATGGAAATCGTCGCGGAGCGACAGCCCGATTTTCAACACGTCGGTCGACTCCATAAAGTCGCGCAACTCTTGGAAAAATCCGAGTTTATTGATGCGAAACAAAAAACATTGGTCTGCCGTCGAGATTTGAATCAGCGAAACGGTGTTGGTCTGACCCTTTCGGAAATTCGGCTTAGTCTCGGTGTCGAACCCGACAGCCTGACAACTGTTGAGATAACGGAGGGCTTTCAATGCATCCGGAATATTCTCAAGCACAATTATAGAGCCGGGAAATTCAACCGTCGGCATAGTCGACAGTTGCTCCTTTGAAATTGAGATGCTGAATGAATTGATGTCCATTGTAGGGAGATTAGTGCAATTTGAGAGTACAAAGTTAAGTATTATTGCCGTAATTCCACAAAAAACGCCCCCTGATTGTTCCCCCGACAATAAGCAATAGTCGTATTTAGTTGAGTCCGATGATGATAAAATAACCACCGACAGAATCATAGGTCAAGCCGTGAGGCGTTTGATTCTGTCGGTGGTTTTATAGTCGGTGTTTCGTCGGGGAATTATCGGGCGATTAGTTTGATCGGAGTGTGGTGATTGTCGG
>CAZCCI010000006.1:0-83239 GCA_964497255.1 uncultured Staphylococcus sp. | reverse complement strand
TACTTCAGTCTCTACAACATGCTTGGCATGGGCAATAAATGGAACTCAGGCCTAACTAAGGTTGAGGGCCCCGACCCTGACTACTGGTGCGAACATGGATACGCAGTCTGCCATCCCGACCCTCGTGGCATCGCTCATAGCGAAGGCGACATAACGATGATTGGCTCACAGGAAGCAGAAGACTGCTACGATGTAATCGAATGGGTTGCACAGCAGAAATGGAGCGACGGCAAGACAGCCCTCACAGGAACAAGCTATCTCACTTTCTCGCAATGGTTTGTCGCTGCATTGCAGCCCCCGCACCTTACTTGCTTGAATCCGCACGAAGGCCTATCGGATGCTTACCGCGACATGTGCTTCCCGGGCGGCATCCCCGATCCCTACTTCATCGAACTCCTTCAGGTC
Organism: uncultured Staphylococcus sp.; assembly: GCA_964497255.1. Taxonomy (GTDB): domain Bacteria; phylum Bacteroidota; class Bacteroidia; order Bacteroidales; family Muribaculaceae; genus Duncaniella. The sequence goes on along the minus strand of CAZCCI010000006.1, from coordinate 82,834 downwards.
AACCACTGCAGCGCCAACGAAGGCACTATGCGCGAAGATATGTGCGCCGAAATGAAAAAATACCCGCTCGCATCAGCTAAACTATGGCTCGACAAGAAAGCGGAACTTGAAAAGATCAATGTTCCGGCTTACTTTATCGCCAGCTATAGCAACACCCTCCACACTATGGGCACATTCCGTAGCTGGCGTAGAATCGGCTCTAAACAGAAATGGCTCCGCATTCATGACACCCAAGAATGGCCCGACTATTACAGCGAAGAAGCTACAGAAGACCGCCGCAAGTTCTTCGACCACTTCTTGAAGGGTATCGACAACGGATGGGAAAATACCCCTCGAGTACGCTCGGCTCTCTATGACTTTAAGGGTAGCAACAAGCTGAATATTCCGGAAGAAGAATTCGGCTACGGCAAGAATATCGAATACACAAAATATTACCTCAATGCTGACAATCGGATGTTGGAAGCAAATGTAATACCCGAAAACGAAAGCCATGCAGAATACAGTGTGACGGCTGTTCCGACTCGCGTAAGTTTCATAAAAACTTTCGACAAAGAAACAATCTTCGAAGGCTATCCGAAACTGAAAGTATATTGCGGTGTTAAAGGCCACGACAACATGGACCTATTCGTATGGGTGCAGAAAATCGATAAATTAGGCAATATTCTCTCGCAAATGACCGTACCCACACAGAGCGCATTGATGCAAGACTTCACTCAAGATGGAGCCTCTATCCTGCGCTACAAAGGCCCGTGGGGACAACTACGCATCTCGATGCGCGCCCTTGCTGACGACTCTACCGATGAAGTACCCGAATATGCTTTCGACAAAGTAGAAAAGCTCGAAGAAGGAAAAGTTTACGAGGCCGAAATAGCACTCAGCCCCACAGGACTAATCTTCGAAAAAGGAGAAACTTTGCGCGTAGTAATCTCGTCTGACCAAGAAGTGGGCAACGGTAAGATGCCCGGCACAGCAGGTGCAATCGCCGACAACAAAGGCTCGCACATCATCTACACTGGAGGCAAATATGCAAGCTACCTCCAATTGCCACTAAAAAAATAATTAAAGAAATCACAAATCATTTCTTTATAAACTAGACTCGATGGGCTGCCATTAAATAATGGTGGCCCATCTTTTTGTTTTCCGGCATTAAACTACAACTCGCGATATTGCTTGGGCGTCATACCAGTTTCGCGCTTGAAAAATTTATTGAAAAACGACGGATTCGGAAATAAAAGCTTTTCTGCTATAACATAGATTGGCATCAACGTATGTTTTAAATCTATTTTTGCTTGCTGTATCACAGAGCGATTTATCCATTTCATCATTGGCTCGCCACTTTCCTGCTTGATTACCTTTCCTAAGTAATTTGCCGTAACACTGAGTCTATCGGCAAAGAATGCCGGATTACGCTGCCTGCCGTGCTGCTGATTTAGTAAATCAAAGAATAGGTGCAACAATTCCTGATTACGCGTATTTTTCTTCATCGACGATGTTTTGAAGCGGTCGTGAAGCATAAATACATTCTCAATGATTGCCTCTGCCAGTCGATCATAGACATGAACACCATCTTCTGTAGCAATACTATGGCACAACAACCGAATGTACGTCGAGAATAGTGTTTGCTCATCAGGCGAAAGATGTAGCTGTATGAAATTATTCGTCTGACGCGAAAGGTGAATATTGCGGAAGGAAAAAGCCATAAAATTCACATCCTCAGTGCGCGAATGTATCTCAATCGTACTTTTAGCTGGAATAAATAGCAAATCATTGCGCTTGACACTCACGTCCACCATATTAATTTTAGCATAGGCTTCGCCACTTGTGGCAATCGCCACATTTCCGTCATGCAGATAATAGGGCTCATCGGGTTGCAATAAATGCTTCAGATTCAGCGGCGATATATCAAGCGACACAAAATGATCGGCCGATAGATAGAAGTTATCTATAGCCGGAAGCGACTCTTGCAACCGATGAAACGGTATATCCACTACGTCTTTTTTCATATTCAAAGCTATCGCAATTCTCAAGCTTTAACTCGCGCTCTCAAATCATCCGTAAATTTACTGAAAACTTTTGAAAAGGTCGCCATTATCTTCTTCAAATCATTCATATAGCTACCCGAATCAATTCATTTTAAGAATTTTTTGGATTAACTCGGAAAGGGCAAACACATCAAATTTGACCTCTGGGTCAAAAATCTACTGAGCCCAAAAACTTCGTTATTGAATCTTCAAATTGGATTTTATGAAAATATTGATTTTATACACGGGCAATAGTTGCCGTAACCAAATGGCACACGGTTTTCTTCAATCATTCAACAAAGACTTGGAAGTATATTCGGCAGGAACAAAACCTGCAGAATGTATAAATCCCAAAGCAGTCGAAGCAATGAGCGAAGTGGATATAGACATTACAACCAGTTACAACTCGTCGAACTCTAAGTTTAGATGGTTGGGGGGGAGCAAAGCAACTATCTAATTATTTTTCCTATAGTTTTTCTTTCAAGAAACGTCCGGTGTAAGAAGATTGGCAACGGGCGATATCTTCGGGAGTACCGGTTGCTACGAGAGAGCCGCCGTCATGACCTCCTTCCGGCCCTATATCAATAATGTGGTCGGCACACTTGATGACATCCAAATTATGCTCGATAATCAAGACCGTATGACCAAGCGAAATCAAGCGATCAAACGACTTCATCAGAGTCGCAATGTCATGGAAATGCAATCCGGTTGTCGGTTCATCAAATATGTATATGGTCGGCTCGATTTTTTCTTCGGCAAAGAACGACGCAAGTTTCACGCGCTGATTTTCGCCGCCCGAAAGCGACGAAGAATTTTGCCCCACCTTTATATATCCCAAACCGACATCGCTCAGCGGTTGAAGTCGCTTGACAATGCGATTTTCCTGCACACCGCCAGCCTCTCCAAAGAAGCCAATAGCCTGATCGATCGTCATTTCGAGAATATCGTAGATATTTTTACCTCGATATTCCACTTCAAGGATTTCTTTTTGATAACGCTTGCCGTGACATGACTCACACGGGATTGTGATGTCAGCCATAAACTGCATTTCTATCGTAATAAAACCCTCTCCTTTACACTCTTCACATCGTCCGCCGTCGGAATTAAACGAGAAATCCGAAGCATTATACCCCATCTGCTTGGCAGCTTGTGTCGAGGCAAATAGTTTACGGATTTCATCGAATGCTTTCAGATATGTTGCCGGATTCGAGCGCGTAGACTTTCCGATCGGATTTTGGTCAACAAATTCAACGTTTTTCACTCGTCCGAGGTCGCCTTCAAGACTGCGGAATGTACCCGGAGCATCGCCGGGATTGCCGAGATGACGATTGAGGGCACGATACAGAATGTCACGCACAAGCGTCGATTTACCCGAACCGCTGACACCTGTGACAACCGTCATGACTCCGAGCGGAAATTTCACGTCGATATTTTTGAGGTTATGCTCCATTGCACCGATGACGTTGACCGAGTCGCGCCACTTGCGTCGCTGATGAGGCACAAGGATCGAAAGTTCACCGGTGAGATAGCGAGCCGTATAACTACCGTTGGTCTCCGTCTGCGCCGCCATTGTCGGAATCAAATTCGACGGTTCGCCCTGATAGATTATTTCTCCACCAAGACGTCCGGCATCCGGACCGACGTCAATCAGATAATCGGCGGCACGCATGATTTCCTCATCGTGCTCAACGACAACTACCGTATTACCGAGATCACGCAACTTTTTGAGCACGACAATCAATCGGTCAGTGTCGCGCGAATGAAGTCCTATCGACGGCTCATCGAGAATATAGAGCGACCCGACGAGACTGCTGCCAAGCGATGTCGCAAGATTGATGCGCTGACTTTCACCACCCGACAGAGTCGACGACAAGCGATCGAGCGTCAGATAGCCGAGCCCGACTTCTTCAAGATACGATATGCGATTCCTGATCTCTTTCAGCAAACGTTCGGCAATCTTCGAATCAGTCTCATCGAGCGTCAGATTATTGAAAAATTCAAGCAGATTGCCGACAGGCATCGTGACGAGCTCACCGATTGTTTTCCCTCCGACCTTGACGTATGTAGCCTCCTTTTTCAATCGCGAGCCGTGACATTCCGGACAAATAGTCTTACCCTGATAGCGCGCTTTCATGACTCGATATTGAATCTTATATTGATTGGCATCGAGCATTTTAAAGAAATTGTCGAGCGACGGAAACTCACCGTAGGTCGTCTTCACACACTCCGGATTGTCAGGCCCGTGCCACAAGAGCTTTTTCTCGTCATCTGTAAGGTCAAGATACGGTTTATGGATAGGAAATCCGAATTGAGCCGAATCAGCTATAAATATTCGCTTCCATTCGCTCATCTTGTCACCACGCCAACAAGCCACGGCATTATCATAGATAGAAAGCGTATTGTTAGGGACGACAAGCCGCTCATCGACGCCGAGCACCTTACCGAATCCACCGCAAACCGGACACGCACCAATCGGATTATTGAAATTAAACATCATCTCCGACGGCTCTTCAAACCGGATTCCGTCAGCTTCAAATATCTTTGAGAAATCGCGCTCTACGACACCCGACTCCGTCCATAGAATTATCTTCAAGCAATCACGCCCCTCAAAAAAAGCAGCTTCAACCGAATCGTTCAAGCGGCTGACTTCATCCGCTTCACTCGACACGACAAGACGATCGACAAGCAAGTGATAATCTTCGGCTTTATACAGCTGCTCGGAAGCTTCCGACGAACTTATTTCAGCCAAAAGCTCATCTATATCGACAAACTCATGTCCTTTCACCACTCGCGAATAGCCGGCTTTGAGATACACATCAAGTTGCGACTTGAATTTGCGTCCCTCGGGCGGAACGATCGGAGCAGTGATTGCCGTTCGCGTCCCCTCCGGAAAAGAAGCAACAAACGACACCACATCTTTAATCGTATGCTTCTTGACCTCCTCACCGCTGACAGGAGAAAACGTATGCCCTACTCGTCCGAACAGCAAACGCATATAGTCATAGATTTCAGTCGAAGTCCCGACAGTGCTTCGAGGATTTCGCGTGTTGACCTTCTGCTCGATAGCGATAGCCGGCGGCAATCCGAGAATCGCCCTACACTCCGGTTTCGGCATCTTACCCATAAATTGACGGGCATAACTGCTAAGACTTTCGACATAGCGACGCTGACCCTCGGCATAGAGCGTGTCAAACGCAAGCGACGACTTGCCCGAACCGGAAACGCCGGTTATGACAACAAACTTTCCACGCGGGATTTCAACATCTATATTTTTCAGATTGTTGACATTCGCGCCCAAAACAACAATGTTTTGCTCCGAAGACGATGACCTTATGTTTTCCTTTTGCATTTTTCAGACTGTTCGTTTGAGAAAGACAAAATTACATAAAAAAAAGCAAACAGCCGATATGCAACGCCATCTGCATATCGGCTATTTTTATCATCTACCTCCAACAGAGGATTGGTTCACGCTTGCATCGGCATTGATCAGCCTGTTATCTCCCCTCGTTTTTGCCGACCCCATAAAAAAAAAACTGACAATCCCCCCCGAGACATAAAAATCATACCGATCGCTACTTCACGCGAACTTTGACGGGCGACGACTTCAAAGCCTTCCAATTGCGAAGATAATCAAACCAATCGTCGGCAGAGTGAGGCGACGCCGATTCGCGCACGGCACCCGAAGTGAAACTGTAACGAATCACCCCCTTACTGTCTGGACGAAGAATAGTGAGATAGTTGACATCGTCCTCCTTAACCGAAACGAGATTGTCGTCAGCCACCCAAAGCCCGAGACCGACCGTATCGCTGATGTCAGCCATATTCTTGTCAGGCACATTCGAGCCCCAGCTACCTGCAAGCCCGTCACTCGTGACAAAACCTTGATTATCTATAGCAAGTTTCTGCACACCCGTACAGAAATCCACATTCTCCCCGACACCGACAAGACTGACTTCGACATCATAGTCGCGATGACGATTGTAGATCGTGTAACGCTGACGCATATCTATCGGCTTACCATTGTAGACCCACCCGCGATCTGCAACCTCGATAATCGAACGGACAGGGCCCGTCGTAACCACACGCTGCGAACGGGTAGCCACCGTGTCAATCGTCACCGGCACACCGTTTTGATAGCCTCTGAACGACGCAAGAGCCACCGACGTTCCGGCCCAAAGCACATCGCGACCATAACCCTCTTCAAGTTGCTGACGAGTAGTGTAAAAACCGGTCTTTTCCAATTCGAGGCGCGGCGTATTCTTAGCATACAAGTCAATGCTCTGACGATTGTCCATATAGACACGGATTGCATTGTGGAGACCTTCGAGAACCGCACCGTGACCATAGATACTGTTATACATCTGACGATTGTCGGCACTGCCGGGGAAAGCAATAGCTTGAATCTTCGGATACTTCTTATTTTTATCGTTCAGACGGATATATGCATTTGTCCCCGACTCAAATTCAGTCATCGAAGACTGATTGGAAAAATCAATTGTATATTTCTCAGTCTGATTCGGAGCAAGGTCGACAAGAAACACGAGTTCGTCGGCAAAACCATCGTCATTCAAATCGTCAAGCTGCCATGCAATTTCAGGATGATTTTTAATCGTCACCGACTTGACATCTTTACCCTCGGCAGCCTTAACGGGAACCACCACCGGGACAGCTTCGCGCGGTTTGTCAATCGGATTGCTGACAGTTACAGTCAACGATAACAAGAGTGATATAGCAAGCATGGTTATTTTTCTATTAAGGAATTGAAATTTAGGCGTTTTATTAGATAAAAAACAGACCGCAGAAGATTGTGTGTATGTATCTTAAACCTACAACAATCACTCCTGCGGTCTTCGTTTCTTTTTTTTTAAAATGAAAATGTCGTCAAAAGAACCGCGGCATTATTATTGTCCGAGGTACGCTTTGAGCAAGTGGCTTTTCTGACCTTTGAGCCGACGGATCGCTTTTTCCTTAATCTGACGCACACGTTCGCGCGTAAGATCGAATTTTGCTCCGATTTCTTCGAGAGTCATTTCCTGACATCCGATTCCGAAGAACATTTTGAGAATCTCGCGTTCGCGGTCGTGGAGCTGTTTGAGCGCACGATCCACCTCTTTTGAAAGAGACTCCTGAGTCAACGTTGCATCAGCCATAGGCGAATCATCGTTGGTCAAGACATCGAGAAGACTGTTATCTTCGCCTTCGACAAACGGAGCATCGACTGAAATGTGTCGTCCCGAAACTTTGAGGGTATCAGCGATTTTGTCAACGGGGACATCGAGCTTTTCTGCAAGTTCTTCCGGTGAAGGACGGCGTTCGTTTTCCTGCTCGAATTTAGATAAAGCCTTGCTGATTTTGTTGAGTGAACCCACTTGGTTTAGAGGGAGACGCACGATGCGGCTTTGTTCTGCAAGTGCTTGGAGGATCGACTGGCGAATCCACCACACAGCATAGGAGATAAACTTGAAACCACGGGTCTCGTCAAACTTTTGTGCCGCTTTAATCAAGCCGAGATTGCCTTCGTTGATAAGGTCGGGGAGGCTCAGTCCCTGATTCTGATACTGCTTGGCGACGGATACAACGAAGCGGAGGTTGGCACGCACGAGTTTGTCGAGTGCTCTTTGATCTCCTTGGTGAATGCGCTGAGCAAGCTCTACTTCCTCTTCAACAGAGATTAGCTCTTCTCGACCGATCTCTTGAAGGAACTTATCGAGCGACGCGCTTTCACGATTGGTGATTGATTTAGTGATTTTTAATTGTCTCATGTTCTACTAATAGCAGATAATTCGTACAAAGGTACAAATTTTTCCTCTGACAGCAAAATTAAAAATCACTAAATCAGTGCAAATCCATCGATTTTTCGACAATTTTTTTTTACATCAGTCCCAATCATCGGTTCTAAACGGGATAAGTGGCAGATAATTACCTGCATGAAGATTGCCGGGAAGGAAATCACGCCAGCAATAGCGCACAGCCACCGGTTCGGCTACCGCCTTGCTCGAAACCACCATCTCATTAGTCTGCCAATGGAGCCACACAGAGTCGGCAGGATGAAAGACCCTGTCAGCACCCGCAACCTCAAAACCCTTAATGTCATAGTTGCGACAAATACCGTCCGACGGCGAATCTATTGCCACCCAAGCAGCCCCATCCTTAAACTTATGACTCTTGTAGCGCGGACTGACACACGGAAATTGCTTCTTCCCGTAAGTCTTATTCAACGCAAGGTCACAGAGACGTTTACCGGCAGCCTCCTTATTAGCAGGATGAATATTAAACCGTTCGCTCGGGCTGACGAGATCATTGATCGAAATCATATCACTGTTGGGAATCAGCCCGACAGCCCTCCACTGAGCCTCGCGCAGCAGCGGAGACCGACCGACCTCATCGGGAGCATTGTAATCGTAAGGCGCAATCTCGACAGCATAAAACGGGATGTCGCCCAACCCGATTTCCTGCCTCCAATCCTTGACCATCGTCGCAAGTCGGTCGGCATAAGTCGGATAAGTCGACACATTCGAACAGCCTTGATACCAGATTATTCCCTTGTATGTATAATTTTTAATCGGATTAAACATAGCATTATACATCAACATAGGTCTGAGATAGTGAGTAATCTTCTCGATATCATTCGGATCGAGCGACACATCCGGATACGTTTCAAGAATCTCACGCCGAGTCCAGCTCTCCACCTTAGCCCCACCGTAAGCAGCACTCACAATGCCGACAGGAACATCGAGGACATCAGTCATCCGCTTAGCGAAATGCCACGCAAGCGCACTATACTCCGGCGAAGTTTCAGGCGACGGCACAGTCCACGAAGCCTCAACATCGTCAAGCGGCTCATAGCTCTGCGTCAGCGGCACCGTAAAAAATCTGATGCGACCAGCCTCCTTGCGCGACGAAGCAATCTCATCATATCCGCCGAGCGTACAGCATCCGGGAAAACCTTTGAGCGGCATCTGCATATTTGATTGACCCGACGCAAGCCAGACTTCACCGACAAGTACATTACTGATAGTCAACGGCTCACCATCGGAGACGACAATCGTCTGCGGCTCAAAACTTCCGGCAGGAGTACCAATCACGACACTCCACTTCCCCGACTTGTCAGCAGTCGTCGAAACCGAAACATTGTCCCACGACGGAGTTATTGTTACTTTACTTCCGGGAGTAGCCCGTCCCGACAGCCGAGCCTCGGAATTTTGTTGAACCACCATATTGTCGCCGACCATAGCCGACGGAACAACCTTGGCAAACACAGCCTGACTCAAAGCCATCAGACCGACAGACAAAAATATTTTAGTTCTCATCGTCAAAAGATTTTATGAGGTCAAATAAACCAATTATTATGCAAAAATCGAACATAAATCGCCCCTAATTGTTAAAATTTACTAAAAACATCGTCGTATTTGACATTATCGCACCTTTTTGGGGTATTTCGTATCGTATCTTTGCAGAGTCAATTCAATCCGTCGGACAAAATTCCTCTTAAATCCGACTATAACAAACACACTAATTTAAATTAATAAACCTTTATGAAACAGTCTCTTAATCTAAATCAATCAGGATAAACGGCAACTTTTATCACACCGTCTGATTTTTGTTCAAAAATTCGGTAGCCATCCTCAATCCGACTCAACGCCACGCGGTGGGTTATCAATGGGGTCGTGTCAATCTTGCCGGTGGCAATCAAACCGAGGATTTCCTCGCAATCACAGCCGTCGACACCTCCGGTTTTAAACGTCAGATTCTTGCCATACATATCAGGTAGAGGCAACATCTGAGGCTTGTCATAGAGAGCCACGACAGTGACAATAGCATTCGGGCGGGCACAACGCCACGCCATTTCAAACGAACCGTCGCTGCCGGCAACCTCAATGACTCTGTCAGCTCCGCCATGTTCGGAAACAGCCGTCACGACGTCGAGACACTCGGTCGGATCGGTAACAATAACTTCGGGATAATACTTTTCAACGAATCGCCGACGCCCTTCCGAGGCTTCGCAAACCACGATGCGCCGCGGCGATTTGAGCATCACACACTGCAACGTGCACAGTCCCGTCGGTCCGGCACCGATGATCAACACCGTATCATCGACACTGATTTCCGAAATCCGAGCCGCCCAAAAACCGGTAGCAAGAACATCGCCGACAAACAAAGCCTGCTCGTCGCTGACACCGTCGGGAATCTTATTTAGACCCGTCGACGCATGAGGAACGCGGACAAACTCCGTCTGACCGCCGTCAATCCGACAACCGAGAGCCCAACCGCCATCGGGATCAGTGCAATTGTTGACATAGCCGCGTTTGCAGAAGAAACACTCTCCGCAAAACGTCTCGACATTGACCGTCACGCGATCGCCCGGCTTGAAATTGCCCACCGCCGAACCGACCTCTTCGACAACACCGACCATCTCATGCCCGAGAGTAATACCTCGGACAGCCCTCGGCACACTCCCGTGCTTGATGTGAATGTCACTCGAACAAATACTGCTCAACGTCACTCTGACGATAGCATCACCCTCTTCGAGCAACGTCGGTTTCGGCTTCTCGAGCATCTCAAACCGACCTGTGTCTATATAACTGTAAGCCTTCATGACTCGTAATCTACTTTTGATTATAGCGAATAGCGTTTTCGGGAATATTCTCGCCATCCTTTCCGAAAGCGAAAAGAGCCTCGTGAGGCTCGACGGTCACTTTCGACTCATCGAGCATCGAACGATCGAGCCCGAAGGTAGCGATAAAGAAATCATAGACAGCCCGACGCTTATTGATACCGAAATCGTGACCCTCGGCAGGAAGATGGACATTTGTCACACTATCGGCAGCACCATAGTAGCCATAGACGCGTTGAAGATACGGAAATTCAAGCTCCGGGACACTCGACGTCCAATCCTTGCCGTCGGAGACGACACACAGCGGACGCGGAGCAAACGCCGCCATCAACTCGGCATTACACGTCCCCTCGCCTGCACCCATGATCGGCATACCGCTTTCACACGGACATCCGCCGTCGAAATGCGACGCAAGGCTGACCACCGGACACGCCGCCGTGAATCGCGGATCGAGCACCGACAGCAACACCGTCTGCGAACCGCCGCCCGAACCGCCATTGACCCCGACACGCGTCGGATCGACATCTTTGCGCTTGATCATAAAATCAAGAATCGAAATGCCGTTGAGAGCCTGAACGACGTGAGCTTTCGCCGTGTGATGACCCTCACTCCCGACTTGAAGCGCAGATTCGCCCCAGCCATAGAGGTCATAGTCGACACAGATTGCACCCATGCGAGCGAGCGACGCAAGCCGAAGCTGCTGCTCATCATTGTAGCGACCGTGGGCAAAGTGACCGTTCGGGCAAATAATCAGCGGATGACGCCCCTTGGCAGTCGGAGCATATATCGAACCGCAGACATAAAGTCCCGGCTCGGTTTCGAGATAGAAATTTCTGACCGTATAGCCGTCAAACTTGCGAACTTTCGAATAGACCGGCTCGCCACCCGTGCGCTTAGCCAAAGCCTCATCGATAGTCAACCGCTCGCGGACTTCGACCCTCAACGAATCTCGACGTCTCTCCCACGACTCACGGTCGGAATAGAGCGACGAAAGCCACGCTATCAACTTCTCGCCGTCGGCAACCGTCCGTCGCGGATACTCGTAACGTTTCAACTTATAAGTCTTCGAGTTTTGCTTGACAAACTTATAGTCAAACGGAGCGAGCACGTTGGTCAGCGACTCTTCAACCGAATACGGACGAATGCGTGAATCAGCATAAGGAAGCACCAACCCCGCCGTATCAATGTCATATTTCAACCTCACGTGAAACCGCTCGCCGATTTCGGTCAACACCTCGCCAAGCGGACGACGAAACTGATTTTCAAACGTGTTTTGAGCCGTAGCCGAAACCGAAGCTCCGGCAACAACAGCAACACCAAGAAATATTTTTGAAACTTTCATATCTATAACACTGCAATTAATTTGATTCAGAAATGGAAAGCTTTGAAGACAACGAATGTTTTCCGGAAGTCACCTTAACGGGAACAGACGACCCCGGCATGACAACGTCGGCTGAAACATTGGCAGGCAAAGTCAGCGAGAGAGCGAAATCACCCGACTCGCCGCGAGTCCACGACACCTCTACATCGCCGTAGAGCGTCGAAGTCCGACAGTCAACGCTCGTCAGATCGCCGACAACCGACGGCGCAACGACAAAGTGTTTCATGCCCGGCTGCCCCTCGCCGACCTTGATTCCGGCAAGCGAACGGAACAACCATTCGTCGATTTGCCCCATCATGAAATGATTCCACGATGACCCTTGGCGCGGATCCCACTGTTCGGTGAGAGTCGTAGCCCCGAATTTGAGTTGGAAACCATAGCCGGGAGCTTCGTAATGATTGTGCATATCGAACATCACCTCGTCAAGCCCATTGTCGGCAAGCGTGCGGAATAAATAGCGATTACCGACATCGCCTGTGGTCAGACGGCAACCGTGCTCACGGATGTCACCGACAAGATTATCAATCACCGCCTGCCGTCTCCCCTCCGGCACAATGCCGAGAAAAAGCGGAAGCGCATTTGACGTCTGACTGCCCGTCCCATAGTCGTTTGTCGCGTAATCGAAATACTTCGCATTGAACGCATCGCCGACCTTTGCAGCAAGAGCCTTGAAATTGGCAGCGTCACTGATTTTGCCGAGCAACTCGGCAGCTTTGGCAACGTAGCAGATGTCCATGTAATAGTGGGCTGACGCGACAAGCCCCACAGGAGTGTTGCGCGAAAAACCGGCACGGAAATCGCCGTAGTCATACCAATCGCCGAGACCGAAATCAATCAGATCGCCCTCGGCACGAGTCCCGAGATAGTTGACATAGGCAACCATGTTCGGATAATACTTGCGAATCAGACTATCGTCGCCGTATGCATCGTAGTACATCCACGGAGCGACAATCAAAGCCGCCCCCCACTCCGGAGATTCGGCAAAGACATCCATGCCCGGGCCCTCAAACACGACATATTGAGGAGCCACCGTCGGAACCATACCGTCGGGGCGCTGACTGTCGGCAATGTCGCGGAGCACCTTGGGATAGTATGCCGTCAAATCATAGTTAAACAGCAGACCGGGGCCGTTGAGATGAACCTGTTCGAGCCATCCGAGCTTTTCGCGATGAGGACAATCGGTGAAAACCGACTGCATATTGCTTCTGACGGCATTGCGTATCAATTTGTGAGCGGCAGTCAAAACCGGACTCGAACACTCAAACGCTCCACCCTCGGCAGCCGAATTGTAGATGAAACAAGATTTCAAATCCTCAACCACCGGCAACCCGTCGGGATTGGAATCGCCGGGAAAGACTACACCCTCGATCTGAATATATCGGAAACCGTAGTATGAAAATCGCGGATGCCACGTCTCCGGCTCGTCACTGCGAAGCGTGTATGTGTAGAAATGCTGTCGCCCGGTCTGTCGCTGGTTCGCAGCATTGCCGTCGGTGATGCTTTCGCTGACAACCATCGTCACTCTCTGTCCGGCTTTGCCTTTCAGAGTGATTTCGGGATAGCCTGCAAGATTTTGCCCCATGTCGAGCAGGATTGCCGACGGGTCAATGGTGCGCTTAGTGGCTTTCGACCCTTTTTCGACCTCATCAAGCGTCAGTTTCCGGCGCGATTTGATCGGGAAACGCTCCATGATTTTAACCGGCGGAGCAAGTTGAGGAGTCAACCGCCCCTTCGGCTCTCGCTGAACTACCACGCATTTCCATCGGCTGTCGTCAAACCCCGCCGTCGTCCACCCCGGCTGTTCGAGACGTGCATCATAGTCCTCACCGCCATAAATCGAATGGAAGGTAATCGGACTCAGATCATATTTCCAATCGCCGCCGGTAGCGATGACATCGGCAGTCCCGTCGGTGTAGCGCACGAGAATCTTTGCCCACAGCGTTTCCGGCCCGAAGCCGATCTGCAATTTGCTGTAACGCTGGCCGCGCACGACATTGTAGAACCCATTGCCGAGAAGCACTCCGACAGCATTGCGCCCGTCGCGAATCATCTCAGTGACATCGTAGGTGTTGAAATAGACAGTCTTGTCATAGTCACTCCAAAGAGGCATAAACTCACCGTCGCCGACTTTCGCGCCGTTGAGCGAAAACTCATAGTGACCGAGCCCGCAGATATAGGCGGTCGCATCGGCAATCTTCTTTGTCACGTCAAACTCCTTGCGGACAATGATGCTGCGCGATGCCATCGAGTCGACCCGTTCCCACTTCTCTTTGACTTCGGGACGCTTCCATTTGTCGTAAGTGTAGTTGCGACCGTCGGGCAGACAAGCCTGCTCATAGCTGACAGCTCCAATCCAATCGCCCGACAGAAATTCGGCATCGGGAGCAAGGCGGAATTCCGAATGTCGACTCCAATCGGCTGCTCGTCCGCGCTCGTCCCACACTTTGACTCGCCAATAGTAGCGCGTCATCGGTTCGAGTTTCGGTCCGGAATAGACTACGAGCTGACTTTGCGACGAGTCTACTTTGCCCGAATTCCACACGGTGGAAGTCTTTTTGCCCTGTCGCGTAACGACTTCGATGCAATAGGCTGTCTGCATCGCACCGTTGTCGCCCGCCAACTGCCATCCGAAGCGCGGAGTGTCAGTCTCGACCGCCAGCGGCGACTCTGACATCTCACACGTCATACGAGTCACCTCTATGGCGCGAGCGCATAGAGGTGACAGGCATAAGAGTATCAAATAAATTATTTGTTTCATTATTTTTTTCAACTATGTTAAGACGCCGTTTAGAGAACATCTTTGCAGACGACACGTCCGAGTTCGGGACTGCCACCCACCTCCTTGCCGTCGACATAGACGCGGAGACCCTTGCCTTTGTGGTAACGGCTACCGTCCTTATCCCAAAGAATCGTGACGTTGCGACCGTGGTACGAGACATTGTCAAGGCAGAACCAATCCCAAACGCCTTCGGGGACGAGCGGATTGACTTCAACCGAGTTGTCGCCACGCGGACGAAGCCCGACGAGACCGGTGATGATAAGGTCGTTGAACGTCGAATGGTTGTAGTAGCGGCTGCGTTCCTGATCGCCTTTGAGCCAATAGCCGGTCACTTCGTCGAGATACTCGCCGATGTAAGGACGACCACGATGATGCTGCGACTCGACGTAGAGTTTCATCTGCTTAAAGTAAGTCGAATCGTTGACGATCGGACGCTCCTCGCTGTTGAGATAGTTGGCAAGAGCCGTGAGAGTCTGCGCCGAGGCAAAGGGCCAAATCGCGCCGTCCCACTCACACTTTCCGACTCCGCGAGTGCGGAACTCGGGATGACGGCGTTCGGCGGTGGTCAAACCGTAGGGCGCGGAAAAACCTTTTTCATCGTTGAGTTGAAGCCACGCTTCGTCGTAGACACCCTTGTCGGGCAGATTGAAATACCACGGAATATATCCGATTGCTTCGCGCACTCGTGCACTCGTGTCGGCGCGAAGTGTCTCGAAAAATTTATGATCTGCATCCCACATACGAGTTTGGACAAGCTGCTTCATCTCGTCGGCTTTCGACTGATACAAAGCTCTATCGGCCTCATTGCCGAGCAGCTTCGCTATTTCGGCAATCGCCTTGGCGTTGCCATACATATAGCTGTTGATTGTCGGGCGGGCATGATGTTCGCGACGCGCACCGCTGACGCTTTCCTCCATGCCGTCGGCAACGTCACGCTGCCAATACAATCCGTTGGGCAGACGGTGGGTCTCCTCCCATCGCATATATTCCGCCTTCAAATCGGGATATATGTCGGCAAGAGCTGCGGTGTCGGCATCGACAAGATAACGACCGTAGACGGCATCCGGATTCCACGAACTGAATTTCATCATCTTGTCCATCGGCTTGCCCTCGTTGCCGCGATACCATGTGTTGATGATTCCGTCGAGATATTTCGGGTCGCGCAACCATCGGCTTTCATAGATGTGATGACCGATTGCACAAGCAATCAGATTATATTTGTCGGAATAGTTGCGATTGACGAGAAATTCGGTCATTCCATAGCCCACAGGGGTCTCTTTGATATGTTTGCGGAGCGTCCACCAACGATAGTAGTACATCTGCTCGAAATCGGCATCGGGACACTCGAAAAGAGGAATATTGGCTTTCATCCACGCCGACGATTCGGCATTGGGGATTGCCTGCACAATGTTCTCGTCCTCCATGTTGTTGAAATAATCGACATGGTGGGCAAAATCATCATATCGAAGCACTGCGGCGGTCGCATCGACATCGCGCGACGAGGTTTTGAAGTCGGCGATGCGATAGGTTGCCTGCTTGTCGACATCGTTGGCATTGGGTATATCGTTATACTGGTCGGCAGGAGTGTCGACGTTAGGGAATGTCGAATGGCCGCCGGTGCGGAATACCACTCGCTCGATTGCGCTGACAGGCGCGAAGAGCATTCGCGTAGCTTTCTTCTCGCCGTTGATATAGACCACCGAGTTGCGATTGGTCAACGAGACGTCGACCTTTACGCGATAGGGTTTGCCGGCTTCATAATTGAGGATTTTGCCGTAGCGCGCACCGCCTTTCGACCGAAATTCGCCTTCGGATGTCAAATCGAGACGAGCGCAAGCCGTCCCCTCCTCGTCGACAAATTCGATGAAGAGATTTCCGTGGTCGTTTTGGTCAGCCATAAGCTCGAACTCTGCCGTCAATTCGCGCGTCGGCGGAATCTTGCGTTCGACTTTCGAGACATCAAACGGATCTTTGTCGGACAGTGTCAACCACGTCTTGCCGTTGCTCTCGGTCAGGGAGACAGGAGCCCAGACGGGCGAATAGATGTTCCACATCGTGAGGTCGGAAAGTCGGTTGAAATTGCCGAAATCCTCATCGGCATGGGCTGTAGCCGTGAGATTGACGGGGACGGGTATGCGAGCTACCCACATATCTTCTTTTCCGACACTGTAAGTCACCCACAAATCACCGTCGGCGGGAGTGCCGTTGCCCTCCTGAATGCCTCTGACATATTGGGGGCCGAACGATTTGTATTGACCGGCATAGCGCATCGGGGGCACTTCGCCGTGGACAAGATTGAGCGTCGTGTATTCCAAGCCGTCGGAACTGAGCGAAATTGCGAGAGGCCAACGAAATTCCGAAGGATTGTAGACGGTGGCATACGTTCCGTCGCTGAGTCGCTGCCCCCAGATTTTGGCATTGCTGTTGACAAAGCCCTTGGCTCGGTTGACCGGCTCCGACCACGTGTTGCCGCCGTCATTGCTGACGGAGGTCAGAGCGTGTTTCCACAACGCTGCGATGTTGCCGTCGGGCAATGTGTACCAACAAAACGCCTTGTAGGGCTTCGCAAGAGGTATCATCGGGTCGTTGCGATCGGCTTCCTCTACCCATTGCATACGATAGAGCGGATTGGCGAGAATTTCTTCACAGGCTTCGCGGAGTCCCTTGTCTTTCGACTTTTTATAGTAGGGATAGAGGGTGTTTTTCTCGTTGAAGTCGTGGTTGTAGTAGATGAAATAAATGTCGCCAAACGAGCCGTCGGCATGAATCTCGCGGATAACACGTCCGATGCCGTTACCGTCGTTGGGGTCGTCTTTCGGATGAAGACAGATGCCATAGTTGCCGACGGCAAAGAGTCGGCCGGCTTTTGAGACGTAGAAACCCATGCGCTGGTGCATGACGGCATTCAATCCTTTCGCTTTTTGGTCGACTCCCTCTTTCGTGAATCCGTCGGGGACGGGATAGAGGGGGAAAATCACCTCCGGAGCAGTCCAATTGTAGCCATCGGCAGAGGTCTGCAAAAGGGTGCGTCCGCCTCCGACGTGCTCGTCGACGGGGTTCGAGAGATAGTGCATATAGAATCGACCGTTCCAATATGCCATCATCGGCTGATGATTGTAAGTCCAACCGTTGTCGTTTGAGGAATACAAGTCATAGCGACGATTGGCTCGCATGGTCTGAATGTTGTGGACTCCGACAGCCGGCGACAGCGCTCCGTCGTGACGATTGGGATTCGAGAGCTTGCTGCCGGTGTAGTGAATCAACTCCTCGGCGTTCATGCCGAACGCTGTCAGACACGCTGCCGAGAGCATTAAATATTTTGAAATCTTCATTTCTTGTTTTGACTTTCTTCAATAAGTTTTTCGACAACCGAACGCGGCGCACTGAAAATCGTGCCGTGTTTGTGGTCTTTCGGAACGCTCACACTGTCGGTCACCTCCGTGAAGTTGACAAAGTCGTTGGTTTTGTGTGCACTGTAAATAAATTTGCGATAGGTGTCGTAGTAGATATAGTACTCATCACCGAGTTTGACCACCGACGGGCCTTCGGTGAACGATTCCGTAAAGGGTTCTGATGCTTCCGAGTAAGGGCCTTCTGCCGATTTTGCAAACGCCACTTTGATGTTGCGGTTGGGACGAGTGTTGTCCTTGACAACCATTACATAGTCTTCGGGGGCACGCTTGACAATCACAGCGTCGATGCAACTGAATCCGGGGTCATAGAAGAGCTTGGGTTCGGAGAATGTCGAGAAATCTTTGGTCGTCACATAGTAGAGACGATGGTTGTTTTTCTCTTCTTCGATTCCGACATCGAAGCCGGCATCGACGACACACGAAGCGTAGACAATCATGAATTGATTCTTAACGTCGTCGTAGAACAGTTCCGGTGCCCAAACATTTTGAGTCGACGCAATGGAATCCATTACGGGGATGCGACGCTGTTCGCTCCAATGTATCAAGTCTTTCGACGATGCATAGCCGAAGCCGGTGTCGCCTTTCCATGCGATTGTCCAGACGAGGTGGTAGGTGCTGTCGGGCCCTGCGACAATCGAGGGGTCGCGCATGATATTCATGCCGAGTTCAGGTTTCAACCATGTTCCGGCAATGCTGTCCCAATGAATACCGTCGTCACTGTAAAGGAATCGCAATCCTTCGTCGGCAGGTTCGTGGAACGAGGTGAAGACATACACATTGTCGTCGGTTGCCTCCGCCGCCGTGGCGGCTGTCTTTGAATTGCATGAGTAGAGTCCGAGTGTCAGACCGACCGCTGCGATTGCTGTTGCTATATTTTTCATTCGAGTTGCTTAATTTTTAGAGATCAAGTTTGACATATTTGATGCGTTGACGACGCCATGTGTAGACGGCATGGAGACTGCCGTCCTTGCCTTGGATGATGCTCGGATAAGAGTATTGGCTGACGGGGCTGTCTTCAAGAGTGATGATGTTTTTCCAAGTCAAACCGTCGTCGTCCGACACGGCTATGCAGAGCGGGGTTCTGACTCCCTTGGGCGTTCCGTCAATTGTCTGGAAATCGTTATAGATCAAGACGTGGCGACCGTCGGCAAGCGTCACGGCATC
Source organism: uncultured Staphylococcus sp. (assembly GCA_964497255.1). Classification (GTDB taxonomy): domain Bacteria; phylum Bacteroidota; class Bacteroidia; order Bacteroidales; family Muribaculaceae; genus Duncaniella. Next base: position 63,462 of record CAZCCI010000006.1, on the reverse strand, counting down.
AGTGCCGGAGTTGTTGTTTGGCAGGGTTGTAAGTTCTACGTTCGACCATGTTTCGCCGTTGTCCGAACTCCAACTCGTGGCGAGGTGTGCGTTGCGTGTGCGACACAAAATCTGCAAACGTCCGTCGGCAAGACGAAGAATGCTCGGCTGAATTGCAAAGATGCGTTGCAATTTCGACTTGTCGGCTGTCAGATATGCCGAATCCGAGGGCAGATCGCCTTTCGTGTGCCAAGTTTTGCCATTGTCATCGCTGATTTCGATGACCGGACGCCATCCGCCACTGCCTTCACGGCTGCTCGGCGCGATGATGCGGCCGTCGATGTACTCGGGCTTGTTTTTGATCGGGCCGAGGAAGCCTTCGGGCAGCGGTTCGCGCAGACTCCACGTTTTGCCTCCGTCCTGCGAGCGGGTGAGCCATCCGGTCCAATCGCCTACGTTTGAGCCTATCTTGAAATATAAAATCAATTCCTTTTCGCCGGGAATTTGGAAAAGCACGGGGTTCCAGCAAGCTTTGCGGCGTGCATTATTGATGTCGCCCTTGAAGTTAGGGCCGATGGGGCCGGCTGTTGCGAGGGTTGTCTCGGCTGTGATGCCTGAGAGTCCGGCAATTTTGATTGTCGGGTCGTTGAGGTCAAACACTCCGTCGGCGGCAATGATGGGTTTGCTCCACTCTTTTGCGCCTTTGGGCTTGCGACAAACCCAGATTACACAGTCGGGATTTTTCTCCTTTGTTCCGCCAAAGAATGCAGTGACCAAATCGCCGTTGGGCAGCTCGATGATTGTCGATGCATGGCATTCGGGGAATGATGTGGATTCGTAGAGGAACTCGTCGCTGACGATGCCTTGGCGCTTGTCGCCAAGCGAGGGGTCTACTTTCACATCAAAGTCGTAAGCTCCTGAGCCGACGCTCCAATATGAGTTCAAGCCCTCTGAACGAAGATATTTTGCGCCCGAGACCTTGACGGCTTTCTTGTCGGGGGTCGGGAGGCAGACGATAGCCGATGTGTTGCACGGCACTTCGACGTGCCAATCAATGTGCATCGGTGTTTTCACCCAACTGCTCGCGAGCTGTCCGTAGGGGGTCATGTAGGTTGCTTTCAGACTGTCGAGTTGCTGAATCGAGAAGTCGGGTTTCAACAAGATTTCTTTGTAGCCGGGTTTGGCGGGATTGAATCCTGCCAAATCACGATAATACCAACTGATTAAATCTCCAAGCATCATGACGTGGTTGTTGCTGTTCATGCGTCGGCTTGCCTTGTCGCCGTTCCAAAGCTCCCAAATGGTTGTCGCACCCTTTGAAATCTGATAACCGAAGCTCGGATATGTGCGGTTTGACGCCAACATTGCTGCAACGTCGCCACGACCGATGCGCGAGAGTTCGCGCATGAGCCAATTTGCGCCGATTACGCCGGTGCTGATGTGACCTTTGTTTGTTTCAATGATGGTCTTGATAAGATTGTCGGCAACTGCCTGACGATGTTCGGCAGGAACCATGTCGAAGGCAAGCGGGAGGACATTGGCTGTCGCTGTGTTGTTGCCATAGAAAATGCTGTCGGGATAAAGGATGTGAGGAGTGGTGACAGGCGATGTCCCCTTCTTCACGGTCAGGAATTGCTTGTTGAAAGCGTCCTTAATCTTGTCGCCGTCGGCTATCCACGCTTCGGCTTCCGCTTCGAGGCCTTGAATGCGTGCGAATTTCGCCATGAGCTGACACATTTTATAATAATAAGCCGACGCAATGAGTTTGCCGTCTGTCTTGCGAGCTGGGTCTTGACTGTGGATCAAGTCGAGTTTTTCGGGCGGTACGCACCAATCGCCATACTTGTCGGCGGTTACAAGTCCGTTTTTGTCAGTGTAGTCGATTCGCATACGGTTCATCCACTTTTTCATCGCCTCATAGTTGCGGACGATGGGCTGCGAGTTGCCGGTCTGTTCGTAGAGCATGTCGGCAACGACCGGCAGGGCCGACGACCAAGTCATGTCGGGCGTGAAATAGTTGTAGTAAGCCGGGCAGATGTCGGGGATGATACCGTCCTCACGCTGAGCTTCGCGCATGTCGTCGGTCCACTTGGCATAGAATGTCGAATTGTCAAACATAAAGTTTTCGCCCCAAGTCCCGACGACGTGGTCGCCTGTCCACGGCTGACGCTCGTCGCGTTGCGGACAGTCGACGGGGACTCCCTTATAGTTGCTCGCAACGCCCCACCACGCATTGCGGTGGATTGCGTTCATTGTCGGATTGGAGCTGAAAAACGATCCGTTGTCAGCCAAATTATCGTAGACAAACTCGGCTGTAAGATCATCGGCTGTAAGATTTCCAACGCCCGTCACTTCGACGAATTGGAAGCCGTGGTATGAAAATTTCGGACTCCAACGGCGTCCGTTTTCCATTCCGTTAGCCACATATTTGTCGGTGCTTTGAGCGTGGCGCAGATTTTCGACATCGAGACGGGTGCTGTCGGCTGAGATTCGTTCGGAGTAGCGAATCTTGACTGTGTCGCCCTTGGCTACGTCGGATATAGCAATCGAGACCCATCCAGCCATGTTCTGACCGAAATCGACAAGATAATGGTCGCCAATTTTGCGGACTTCTTTGGGCGACAATGTGCGCATCACTTTCATATTGGGGGCGGTGTTGCCTCGGAGCGAACCGTAGGGCAACTCTGCACGCTGTGCATTGAGCCATTTCGAGTCGTCGTAGCCGGGTTTGGTCCAATCGCCAAGCTCCATTCGGGCGTCGTAGATTTCGCCGTCATACTCATTGTTGCTTCTGATCGGGCCTTCGGCTGTCAATCGCCATTTTTCGTCGCTGTTGATGCGCTGTTTGGTGCCGTCGGTGTACTCGATGATGAGATTCATGCGCATTTTCGGATAGCCGAAGTTTGCAATTTTATACGGCTTGTAGTTTTGGCGCATCGTGTAGTAACGGCCGTTGCCGAGAGTCACGCCGACGGCGTTGGCATTGCCGTCGCCTTTGAGAAGCGAGGTGACGTCATAGGAATTATAGAGCGTCGTGCGGCGATAGTCGGTCGGTGCGGGTGCAAGCACATCGTCGCTGACCTTCTCGCCGTTGATATAGAGTTCGTAGAGACCGAGACCGGAGATGTGGACTGTGGCGCGTTTGATAGTCTTCTTTTCGCTGTTGAACTCTTTGCGGAGATAGCGCGAGCTCATGCGGCTGTGGGAGTCTTCGACATCCCACTCAAACGGGCCTTCCCATCCGATCCAGCGACCGCCCCAATGACCTTCGCCGACGATACCTGTCCCCCACTCTTCCGCGTCGCTCCACTGCGAATCGCCGCGAGTGGTCGACACTTTGACTTTCCAGTAGCAACGAGTGTTGTCGGCAAGTTTCGGTCCGCCGTAAGTAACCCAAACGGACTGATCAGACTCCACTCGTCCGGAATCCCAAATGTCGCCCTTTCCGGCGGCAAGATTTTCGAGCGAGGATGCCACTAGAATATGATAGGCCGTCTGCTTCACATTGCGATCGGTCGAAGTGATAATCCAACTGAATCGCGGCGAGGAGGTCTCGATGTTGAGCGGTTTGACCAACCCCTCGGTTTTGAGTGTGCCGACTTTGACTCCGGCATTTGCCCCCATAGCGACCACGGTCGCAGCCAAGAGTAATGATAATTTGTTCATGGATAGTTTTTTTTTGAAGAGAGATTTTTATTAGAAACGAGTCGAGATTTCGTTCCAATCCTTGCCGATATAGTCTTTTGCTGAGTCGATTGCAATCAACACTCGGTCGTTGCCTGCGCCGTGACCGCCGTCGAAGCGGAATGTCGTCACCTTGCTGTCAAACTCGCCGATATATTCGAGACTGCCGTTGGTGACGTCATACCACCACGCATTTTTCTTTTTACCTGAAATCTTGGTCAGGTCGATTTCCATCGAGCGGTTTGTGTAGTTATAGACAAGGAGATAGTCATTGCCGCGAGTTGCAATCAGACGGTCGTAACGAACTCCGTTTTCACCGGCTATGATGCTCTGGTCGGGAATTCGTTCAAAGAACGGGAACGAAAGCATGAGGTTTTTCAAATATTTCATCTGATTGAAACCGGGGTCTTTCATGCCCTCATACCATGTTTTTGTTGCGCCATATCCACCATTGTTGGCAGGTTTGAGCATCTGCATGATTGAATTGTGGCCGTAAGTGTGACCAAACGAACCGGCAAACACTGACCAGTAGGCATAACGACGGACGTCGGGAGCTTTCCACCACGGTTGTGAGGGGTCGTGGAGACCTTGGGGAATTTCTTCGTAGCTCGGCTCGGCATCGAGAATCGGTTTGCGAGGCTTCATTGCGAGACCGGCTTCGACGTAACGCCAGTTGTCCTCGGCTTTCGACGCTTCGGCTCTGTCGTCGCCGTCGCCACGAACTTGGTCATAACGGCGGTGTCCGCTCTGGAACATATTGAAGTCAAGCCACTCGGCATTGTGAAACCATGTGATCGACGATGTGCGACCAAACGGATGATAGCTCATGATGTGATTTTTGTCGATCGACTTGATTGTGCGAGCCATCTTGTTCCACTGGTCGGGATTGATGTCGCCGCGAACGTCGCCACCCATCACCCAAATGATGTTGGGCGAATCTTTGTAACGCTCGGCAAGGAATCGACCGTAAGCCTCAGCGTCATCGACGCTCATAAGTCCGGCTTTGACAAGTCCGCCCCAAATGGGCACCATGGCAATATAAATGCCCTGCGATTCGGCTTGGCTGACGATGTAGTCCATGTGATCCCAATAGCCGTAGACTCCCTTGCGATTAATTTCAGAGAAATCCCAACCGTCGACGTGAGACAACTGACCGTAGAAGTTGATTGCGGGCACATTGTTGATCGTCTGAATCTGCACGACGTTAAATCCGGCTTCGCGACAACCGGATAGATAGTAGGATACCTCCGAGCGGTCGAGGCGTTCGGGGAGAAGCCATCCGGTCTCTCCCATCCAGAAGAAAGGTTTGCCGTTTTCGTGTTGCAAATATGTCCCATTGTCCGACACTCGCAATTTTCCGTTTTTCCAAGGCTTTTCAAATGTCTTGACGGGGTCTTGTGCACTGACAGTCATCGATGCTGTCAAGGCTAATATCATCAGGCTAACGAGCAGACTTAATTTTTTCATATTTAGTTCAAAGAGATATAATGTTGGTTTTAAACTTGTTGTTACTATTTCTTGTTTGCGTCTCACAAATAAACTGCTTGGATGGTATTGGTCGACAATCCTTCCAAACAGTTTTTTTAGACATATTTTTTTACTTTCCAACAATCGTATAGACTTGTCCGGCTTTTGTTTTAAGATCGTAGAGATAAGTTTTCTTCAACTCAACGGGATTGAGTTTTGCTTCCGGGTTGATGATCGGGGCAAGTCCCTTGTCAACGGCAAAGAGTGCATTCGGGTTCTCGCCCTTGGCAGTTTTAAGCCCGGAGCCTTTGAGCGGAGTCAACGAGCGCAGACGACAGTTGCCACCGATTGTCGACTTGACGGTGAGGGTCTCGATTTTGCCGTCTTTCCACGACAAATCGATTTCAAAGCCTCCACGCGCACGAAGTCCGGTGATTTTTCCCTCACGCCACACTGAGGGTAGCGCGGGAAGGATGTAGATGAACCCATCGTGGCTCTGCATCAACATTTCGGCAATACCGGCTACGCAACCGAAGTTGCCGTCGATTTGGAACGGCGGATGCGCGTCGAAGAAGTTGGGATATGTTCCCCCCTTTTTCTTTTCGTTGCGCACGAGTGTCAACTGATCGGTGATTAGTTTGTAGGCATGGTCGCCGTCGAGCATTCGCGCCCAGAGGCAGACTTTCCAACCCATACTCCATCCGGTCGATGGATCACCGCGATGGATGAGCGAGGTGCGAGCGGCATCAAAAAGCTCGGGTGTGCGGAACGGAGAAATCTGATTCGAGGGATACATTCCGTAGAGATGCGAAACGTGGCGATGAGTATCGTCAGGGTTATCCCAATCGCCCATCCACTCTTGGAGCTGTCCCCAGCTACCGATGCGCATCGGTGAAATCTGAGCCACTCGTTCTTTCAGACGGTCGGAAAACTCTTTGTCGGTATCGAGGATTGCAGCAGCGGCAATGACGCTGTTCCAAAGTTCGGTCACGAGCTGATTGTCCATCGTCGCGCCTGCGACAGTGGTTGCGTTGTGACCCTTCGGGCCGTTTTCGGGAGAGTTGCTCGGACAAACGACGAGTTCGCCGGTGAACGGTTCATAGACCATCGTTGCGTCATAGAACTCTGCCGCCCCCTTCATGATCGGATATGCTTCGCGGAGGAATTCGACATCGCCCGAATAGAGATAGTGTTGCCACAAGTGGCTCGAAAGCCATGCGCCGCCTCCCATCCACATTCCGGAGGGTGCATTGTCGATCGAACCTGTCACACGCCAAATGTCTGTGTTGTGGTGGAGCACCCAACCGGGAGCGCCATACATGATTTTGGCTGTCTCCGCGCCCGTCTTGCTCACTTCTTTGATCAAACTGAACAACGGCTCGTTGAGATGAGTCAGATTAGTGACTTCCGAGGGCCAATAGTTCATTTCAAGATTGATATTGCATGTATATTTGCTGTCCCACGACGGGAAAAGTTTGTCGTTCCAAATTCCTTGGAGGTTTGCAGCCTGTCCGCCGGGTTGCGAACTGCTGACGAGGAGATAGCGACCGAATTTATAGTAGTTGGCGACGAGATGCGCATCATTTGTTTCCTTGAAACGCTCGATGCGGACATCGGTCGGCACGTCGGCAAACTTATCTTCGCCAAGGTCGAGCGACGACGCGCCGATTTCTTTCTGATAAAACTCGACGTGGTCTTTCTTTGCGTCGGCAAACGGCTTTTTGAGAGCCTCGGCAAGATATTTTTTCGATCGGGCAACTTCGTCGCCGGTGATGTCGGTATAGTTGTTGAAATTAGTGGCAATCGAAGTATAGACAACGGCTTCGTCGGCATTTTCAACCGAAAGAACACCGTCGCGTGAGGTGACGATTCCGCCTTTGGCTACGGCTGTCACTCGTCCCTGAAATTCGACCTTGCCTTTCAGTCCTTCATGATTTGAGCTGATGCCGTCGAGGGTAATATCATTGCCTTCGGATGCAATCATCACATCGGGATGAGGCGATGTGAGAGTGGCATTAAACGTCACCTTGCCGGGCTTGTCGGCTGTGATGCGCGTGATCACAACCTGATCGGTAAACGACGAGAATGTTTCGCGAGTGTAGTTGACTCCGTCGACTTCATAGCGAACTACCACACGCGCCGAGTCGAGACTCAATTCGCGATGATAATTTTCGTAGCGAATATGCCCGGGAAAGTTCAGACGAAGATCGCCAAACGACTGATAAGGCATACCCTGATTTGTCTTTGACTTAACGTGGGCGGTTGCCATATCTTGGGCTTCGCGATATTTTCCGTCAAAAACGAGTTGACGGATTTTTGAAATCCATTCGCGAGCTTCGGGATTTGCATTATTATTTGGACGCCCCGCCCAGATTGTTTCTTCATTGAGCTGTATTTGCTCTGCTCCGGGATTACCGTAGACCATCGCACCAAGACGACCGTTACCGAGAGGCAATGCCTCTGTCCAAACTTGCGCCGGAGAGTCGTACCACAGCTTGTGTTCCTGCCCAGCCATCGCTTCGAGCGACAACATGGCTACTGTTGGAATAATAAGAAATTTGGAAGTTATTTTCATGGATGATATTTTTAACAAAACAAAGGTAAATAATTTCATCCACACCGACAAATCTACTAATCAAATTATTTCATTGTGTTTTCGGACAATTACACCCGATTTCAGTCATGAAATACACATAAAAACACCCACGTCGCAGAATTGCGAAACGTGGGCGCTTTTCTTGATAAGTGTAGATTTAACACTTATTCAACATTTATTCAGAATATTTGCGGATTTTTCTTTACTCGGCAAGTTCATTGGCATAGACCTCGATCCAAGTGTAACCGTTGCCGGAATCAAGGGCTGAATCAGTGGAGTCATTGGGGTTGAGTCCGTGTTTGCGCTCCCATGCGTCGGGCAGACCGTCGTTGTCACTGTCGACACGAGATTTGCCTTTGTATTCGGGCAGACCGCCCACCTGACGCGGATCGGTGATGATTCCGTTCTTATAAGAATCAGCCGGCAGACGACGCTTGACGTAGGGCGTAGTAGCAACATACTTGTCGGCATCCTTTACATAGATAGCCTTGCCGGTTTTGACGGACTTCATGACACGTTTGTCGACGGCATCACGGCGAGGCTTCGTAGCTCCGGAATTTTTGAGAACGTAGTCGTAGGCATCGTCGGCGTCCATGATTGTCACATCAGCCATCGGGAAGGGACGGTCGGCACGAAGTTCGGCTATGCGCTCGGCTGGAACAGGATTGTTGAAAATCTGCACACCGCCCGCCCAGTTGTCGGCAGTCACGGCTTCATTGCCCCAAACGACGTTGCCGTCAACGTAGGCTTTGCCGAATTTATCCTTGAAAGCCTTGTCGCGACCGGCTTCCATCTTCACGATTCGATAGCGAATCGGAGCGTCGGGTGCATTTGTTTCGGTGATCGGGCCGGGTTTGAAGTTATTGTTGATGATGTTTAGACGGCTTGTGTGGTCTCCACCGTCGACCGAACGATTCCACCAGTTGAAAGAAATGTTGTTGATGAAATTGAAATCTTCATCCATACCAATCGAGCAGTTGCGCGAAATGTTTGAGGCAAACAAATTGCGGGCAAAAGTGCTGTTGCGTCCGCCGATCGTCGCGCCAAAAGCATGATTGTAAAGGTCAAGAGCTTCGGAGAAGATTGAGTTTTGAATTGTAATGTTGACGGTCGGGAGTTTCTGACCCTTACCGGTCTCGGGGTCGCGATTGTAGACGTGGCGATAGATCGACATATTTTCGTCCAACCCCCACGATGCCGACACATGGTCGATGATCACATTGCCGACTGCATTGCCGCCAAGAGCGTCGTCACGGAAAGCTACGTCCTGCGCACCGCGACGGAAGCGCAAATGACGAATGATGACATCGTGAGTGTCAATCAAAAACGATGCTCCGGTCACACAGACACCGTCGCCGGGAGCTGTCTGTCCGAAAATCGAAATGTAGGGCGCACGCACATTGATCGGCGATTCCAGACGGATTACACCGGCTACGTTGAAGACAACCGTGCGCGCTCCACCACGTTCGCAGGCCTCGCGAAGAGTACCGGGACCGCTGTCGGCAAGCGATGTCACGACATAAACTTTGCCGCCACGTCCGCCGGGAGTCCACGCGCCTCCACCCTCTGCGCCGGGAAACGCGAGGATGTCGCTTTTAATCAAATCTTCGGGTTTTGAAGCCCACGGACGATACGGTCGACCGTTTTCGGCTTCTTCTTTGAGGATGATAGGCAAAGCCTCTGCCCATGCTTTATCCGAGCGGGCATCCCACTCGGCTTCTTGGCGAGCGGCGCGCACCTTGACCGAGTCGGGAATGGTCGGATACTGTGCCGCTGCGTCGACTGCTGCAATCGCGGCGAGTATCATCAATACTGTTTTTTTCATTATGCTGTTGGGGTTGTTTAAATTTTTTACTTTTGGATACCAAACTCCTGCTGCTGGACATCGACTTCTTCGAGGATGCGACGCTTGTCTTCGTCAGAGAGCTTCGAACCGACGTTGTCCGACCGACGAATGCCGACATTTGCCCCCGTCTGACGTTCGTCGAGATAGAGAGCGGGAATCGAAGTCGGGAAACTTTCAATCGTAAGCTCGGCAGGAGTCGGAGCGTGAGTTCCCTGAGCCTCGACGCGAGCCGAAATCTTTATCTTGCCGGCTTTGCGTGTCGACCGAATCAAGACGGGAGCCGAACCCCACTCGATCGGACGCGGATTGGCATGAATCGACGCATCGCCGATGATTTCGCCCTCACCCTCAACGGAAAAGACAATGTTTTCCTTGGCAAGACGACGGACATTGCCGTTGTCGTCAGTCACCTCGGCTATAACGACGATGAAATCCGAGCCGTCAGCCATGAGCGGTTTGCCGTTCCAATCGGCACGGAGACGAAGTTTGGTCGAACGGCGCGACGGCATCTTGCGCTCGGTTGCCACAACCTTGCCGTCGACAATTCCTTCAACGAGCATATTGACAGCCTTCCAATTTTTATTCGTGTAGCTGTAACTGCGAGCCTCCCAGAAGTCCCAAACATTTTTGAAAACGACAGGAGCCGACGGAATGTGACCGACCTCGTGTTTGACCGGAAGTGTCCATGACTTTGCCCCGTCATACATCGACAGACGGACTGAGTCGCAATTACTGAATACGACTACATCGGGGTCGGAAAATTGAGTCATTTCGTGCATGATATAGACCATCGGCCCGAACTCGGCAACCGGATGCTTGAAATCATGAGCCGTCTGACTGCGGAACATATAGTAAGCATACTTCGGCTGACGGAACGCATCGAAAATTCCGCCCCAATACGGATCGGGGTGATAACCGCGTTGGTGGTCAAACGGATGCCACTGCGCACCGCCGATAAACTTGCCGGTTGTTCGATAAAGACCGTCGTAGGTCTTAGCGAGCGACAGAGCCTGAACCTTCATCGGACGTTCGCCCCAACTGCGCGAAGCACGGTTGTCGTTGTTGTGGGCATACCAATCATCGACGTTCTCACCCCATTCGCGAGTGAATATGGTCTGACGCGGAGCGTCGGCTTTTTCATCGTCGCCGGGCCAACCGTAGACCACATCATAGTTGTCTTTCACGCCTGCCGAATGAACATCGGCAGCGGCAACCGGTCGTCCGGGATAGGGATACTCGTCCTTGGTGATTTGCAACGCTTCAAGCGAGAAGTTTTTAGGATAGCGGGTTTCGTTGAGAATCGGTTCCCACATCAACACCGACGGATGATTTCGATCGCGACGGATGATGTTGCGAGTGTTTTCATGAACCAACTCGGCAAATTTCGGGTCTTTGTTCCAGAATTGCCAACCGGGAGTGGCTACGATGACAAACATTCCAAGCTCGTCGCAAGCGTCCATAAACGAGGGGTCTTGCGGATAGTGGGCTACTCGGATGATTCGACACCCCGCATCGCGCAGACGCTTGGCATCGCGCCACTGCTGAGAATTGGGGACGGCATTGCCGACGTAGGCAAAATCCTGATGACGGTTGGCTCCGACAAGCTGTCCGAACGGTTTACCGTTGAGAATGAATCCCTTTTCACCGTCAAACTCAAAGCTGCGGATTCCGACACGGGTCGCACCGCCGTCGATAGTCTTTTTACCCTCCTTGATTCGCGACTCGACACGATAGAGCGACGGAGTGTCGGGAGTCCAAAGTTCGGGATTTTTAACCGTGAAACTCTGTGTCACCGTACAAGTTTCGCCCGACTTTATCGAGACGTTTTTCACTACTTTCTTCACAAATCTGCCATACTGGTCGAGCAACGATGTCTCGACGGCAACCCTACGGGTCTTGCCACTCGAATTGGCGACATCAGTGTTGACAATCACATCGGCTTCTTTTTCAGAAACATTGTCGAAGTGGACAAAGACTCCTCCGCCTGCAACACGTCCGGCTTCAATCGGGTCGGTTATTGCGACAGGCGACTTCGCTATCATCCAAACGTCGCGATAGATTCCGCCATGATAAGCGAAATCAAGCGAATGTTGAGGTTTGCCGGGAGGGAAACTCTTGTCGTCACTGTTGTCGGTCATCACTGCGACCACACAACTGTCGCCGGGCATGACTCCGGCAGCCGTCAGCGAAACGGTAATCGGGAGATAGCCTCCGATATGGGTTTTGACCTCATTGCCGTTGACAAAAAATTTCTGTTTGCCCATCACGGCTTCAAAATGAAGCACCACGTCCTTGCCGTCGACATCGGCAGGCATCACAAAATGCTTGCGATACCAAGCAATACCTTGATAGTTGCGACATCCGCTACCCTCGGCAGGAAGGAGTTCGACACTGTGAGGAGTCGAGACGATTTCCCATGCGGAATCATCAAAATTCTTTGAACCGCCGTCGGCTACGTCTCCGAGATGGAAACGCCAACCGTTGTTGAAATCATAGACCTGACGTCCGGCATCCTGAATCGGGAAAAATCCTGCCACAGAGATGTCCTGCGGTCTGACCTCTCCTGCAAAGAGCATCGCCGGCAACAATATGGCTGATAAAATTGCTGATAGTATTTTCATCCTTTAAATTTATGGTATTTATTCTGAAACTGTTTTCAATCCGTCAGGCAAAACGATGTCAGCCGCCCGCTCCGACGGAGTGACTCGAAGTTCGGCGAGCTTTCCGCCCGACAATCGAGCCTCGACCGTCGTCGACTCCGGAGCATGGAGTTTGAAACTTACGTCGCGGTCGAGCTGCCACGCCGGAAAGATATAAATCTTGTCGCCTGCCGTCTGCAAGAGCATTTCCTGCAAACCGATCATTGCGCTGCCGCCCCAATTATGGTCGGGAGTCCAGTCATAGCCGGGGCCGAAAAATGCCGGGAAACGATGAGCACCGTCAGCCCACTTGCGAGAGTTCAAATCAAAAGCCTCATCAGTCAAGCCGAGACACGCAGCCCAAATATTATCCTGTTTCCAACCCGTCACTGCTCTGAATTTCAACGCATCAGGGTCGTGAAAATATGTATTGCGGGCAATTTCAAGCTCTGCGCTGTCGCTGACGGCAACTCCGTAGAATTGCCATGGCCAAACGGGATAGAGTTGTGGAGTTTCAACGTTGTTGACACGCTCCCAAGTCTTGGCGGGCGCAATCATCGTATATCCGTCGACCGTCCGAAGCGGAATTTCGGGGATGCGCTGCATCAATGCCGTCCACCGCGCAACGGCAGTGTCGCCCTGCGCATTCAGATAGTCAATATAATCACCGGTCACACGACGGAGAGCCGCAACGGTCGACGACGCATTGTTTGTCATCTTATACGTCTCGCAAGCCGAGCCCGGGAATAGTATCAACTTCCCATCGGCATCGAGATTCTTGCGACCGCGACGCGACGCAAGGTAGCGGTAGTGCTCGTCGAAAAATTCGAGCGAACTTTCAATCAGCGGACGATACGTCGCGACATCAACCCCGGCATAGCGGGAACATTCGAGTATCATCCGACAAAATTCGAGCACCGTATCCCACTCGTATTCAAGCCAAGCGTTATACTCGACACCGGGATCGAACCATTCGGGACGCTTCGTGCCATATTCCATCATGTTGGGCAGACCGAACAGTTCGATCTGCTCGGCAAAGCAAGCCCCGGGGTGATTCCAATAGACGCGCGAACGCAGTTCGGCATTTCCGAGCATACGATTGTAGAAATCAAACTGAGGCGTCATCATGTCGAAATCACCGCTCTTCAACATTGGCCAATAGACCAATCGTTGATTTTGTGCCGTCATCGTCCCTCCGCCCCAATTTCGGTAGTCGGGAGTAAACGTTTGGTCGGATTTCACGCGACGAGGGTCGAACGTAAACAATCCGCCGTTGAATTTCGTCGGCTCTTTGCCGTAGGCATTACACCCGAGCATATATCGGAAGAGAGTGTAGTTGCGGGTCATCCGATCGACTATGCTGTCGTTTCCGGCTGGCGACTCGATGTAGCTGCGCTGCCAGAATCCACGCCACCAATTTCGCGACGCATCGCGATCGCGACGCAAATCAACGAGCCGACCGACACTGTCGACACCCTGCAGCCACGCCCCGACGTCAGCTGTCTGACGATTGTGGAGCACAATCGAGAAATGATGACGTTTCTTCGGCTTCACACTCTCAAAATTCCAAGCGCGGTAATCAGTGCCGTCATAGACCGCATCACTCGTCCCGACAAATCGCAGGTTGTCGCCTTGCAGACGACCGCCGGAGACGAGCACGGCAAGCGGATTCCAAAGTTTGTGTTTCACCGAGTCAAGCCCCTCGCGAGCCACGGTAACGTCAAAGACCGTCTGCTGCGGATTGCAATGACAGAAGACTACGCCGTCGGTTTGCGGAGCAATCGAATCGCGAGTGGTGACAAGATTTTTGGGCGACGACCATTTCCATGAGTTTTGCCGCCCCTCGCCTTTTTGAAACGGGCGATCGGCGTAACGCCAACTTTCATAACTGACCTCGGGCTTCACGGCCTTCCGACTTTCAATCTCGACATGAATCACAGGATGAAACACGTCAGCCCAAACCGACACTTCCGCACCGTTGACAGTCAATCGGCAATAACCTTCGTTGAGTTTCAAGCGTTGAGAAAACGGAGCAAGCGTGTCGCCGGGGATGTGCAGACGGACTCGCCCCTGCTTCAACAGAGTGCCGTGTTCGTCATACGCACCGCTTCGGCTGATATAAAACATGACATCGCCATCCTCCGCCCAAACGTTCAACCCGACATCTCCGCCGCCGACCGGCATCGAAGCCGAAGAATCGTGGCTCATCGAGTCCCAAACATAGTCAGCCGGAACTCCTGCCGAGAGAGTCGCAAAGGATGCAAACGAAACGGCGGCAATCAATCCTTGTCGCAACAACATTTTCATATCGCGCATCTCATTTCTTTATCGGTCGTTGATCGGGCCAATCGTCCGAACGGAACGATGACACAGGCAGTCCGTCGGTGCTGAACAAATCGCCCTCCGAATCGTTTTCAAAAGCATAGCGAACGGCTACGGGATTGGGCACTTTGTCGCTCTTTACCATAACTTTGCTGCGCGAAATCCAAGCCTTTGCGGGATAGAACACTCGATCCTCTCCTGCAAGTTTGAATTGAGTCGACTCGAAACTGTTTTTGCCTGCAATCCATTCGGGAGCACGGTCGAAGCTGACTACGACCGTATCGCCCTTGACTTCCATTGACTTATAGACCGGACTTTCAGCTCCGATGCCTTTGATTCCGTAAGTTTTGTTGAGCGCGAGGAGCGCAAGACGCTCGCCTGCCACCTGCTTCTTGCCGGGATGAATACCGCCAGCCCATCCTGCATCCATAAGCACTGCCATACCCGTATTTGAAACCATATTTTCGACCTTAGCCTGAGCTTCACGCAAATATGCCGAGTTGATGATTTCCTTACCCGGTTCGGTGATTATAGAATAGTCGTAGGGAGCAATCTGGCAATAGTAGAACGGAAATTCGCCCTGTCCCCACAAGTTGCGCCAGCCGTTGATCATCGTCGAGAACATATCGGCGTATGTGTGTGCACGATTCCAATTGTCCTCACCCTGATACCAAATTACGCCCCTCATCGACAGTCCGATGAGCGGGTTAAGCATACCTTTGAAAAGCACACTCGGAGTGCGGTTTTTCGACTTGATTTTGCTGCCGACGGCGGGAATATTGACCGCCGCTTCCGGGAATGCTTTCAGCATATCATCGTTCATCCACGCTTCGCAAGCCGAGCCACCCCACGCTGCAACGACGAGTCCGACCGGCACATCAAGAATATCCTCAATCTGACGACCGAAGAAGTAGGCGGTCGCACTGAAATTTCTGACCGCTTCCGGAGCTGCCTCAGCCCATGAGCCTGTCACATCGTCGACGGGAACGGTCGACGAATTGCGTTTGACGGTGAAAAGTCTGATGTTCGGATTGCGGCTTTTGAGAGTAGCCATGTTAGCCCCCTCGACAGGCTGATTCTTGAAACCTTTCATGGGCATTTCCATGTTGCTCTGTCCGGAGCAGAGCCAAACTTCTCCGAGCATGACGTTTGAGAGCGTCATCGGCTCGCCGTCGCTGACTGTAATCGAGTAAGGGCCGCCGGCATCGGTGGTCGGAATCGAGATTTTCCATTTTCCGTCCTTCCCGGCTTTCGTTTTATAAACTTGGTCGGACCAACCGGGCGTAACGACTACGGTCGACGAGGCTTTTGCCGTGCCCCACAGATTTGCATCCGTGTTGCGCTGCATCACCATATTGTCAGAAAAAAATGCGGGCATTTTAACCTCGGCGCGCGAAGTCAGCCCAAAGGTCAACACAGTCATCAGACCGAGACCCTTAACGATTGATTTGCTATTTATAAACATTGTCAGATTTATTTATTGCGAGTAACGGTTATTGAAATCGGGCCTGTCAGACCTGCCGGGAGCAGAGTCTTTTCAGCTCGACGATACTTTGCATTGGTCCAAATTCCGTCAAACGGAGCCTTACCCTCGTCTGCGCCGAGGATTGCATTAGCCCAAGTGTTGGTGACGGATATACAGAGTTGATTCTGTCCTTTCTTTACAGCATCGGTGATGTCGACGGTATAGGGAGCTGTCCAAACGATGCCACACTCTTTGCCATTGACAGTCACGGTTGCCACATCGTGGAGTCCGTCGAGATTCATCGTAACTTTATCCCCCTTTTTGACCGAAGGAGCTTTGAACGACGACGTATAGACGGCTGTCCCGGAATAATATTTGATGCTCTGACGCTCGGAGTCGGTCCAGTCAAAAAGAGTATCGCTTTCGACACGTTCGCCGGTCGTCACAAACTCGACCGTCCATCCTCCTTTTGTCTTCAAATCCGAAACCGATTTCGTCGCTGCGGGGGCAGTGCCGGACACAGCCGTAGTCGGCTCGCGAAAGACGATGAATGTCGACTCGGCAGCGTCGAGCGACAAGCGGACTTCCGTCCGACTTCCGCCGTCGACAATTTTCCAATCGAGATTCTTATCAATCGTCCCCGTCATCGGATTCCACAATTCGGGGACACGCCCGGCAATGCGGAACGATGCCGTAAATTCACGGCTGCGTTCCTCTTGATTTGAAATGAAATACGAATCGACGTTGTCACCGTCGTGACGGCGATGGTTCCAAGCCACGTTTTCAGGCACAATCAAGTCACGTTGGAGACCGAAGGTCGAAAAATCATCGGCGGTATAGGGCAACTGCGGCACGACGACTCCGGCTTTGACAAGCGAAGCCACTTTTGCCTTGACTTCGGGACTCAAAACTGTGTCGGGCATGAGCGGACTTGCCAACGGCAACACCAATACGCGATATGACGCACCTCCGGGAAGGACGACACGTCCGTTTTCAGCCTTGGCGAGACGCAACAGCGCATCCTTGTTCATCGAATCATAATTATACCCCCTCATCGGATTAATCCACTTGTCGGGGTCTGCCATATTTGCCGAATGAGTGACACCGACGGGCATCACACGCAGTGGTTGCCCATCGTTGGCAAGACGTTTGCGCTCCGAGTCTACTCTCTCCTGCCCGAAAATTCCGGGTAGCGACGACACCAAACGGTCGGGAAGCACCGCACGGCGAGGGATTTCCTCTCCGGTAAAGACAGCAATGTCGGTGACGGGCGTTCCGTATTGGAGCATAGCCTGAACGCGACGCATATAGTCGGTCAGACCGCGTCCGCCATCGTTCCACCATGTGTTGTCTCTCTGGAAGAACAGTCCGATTCCGTCAAGCGTCATTCCCGGTTTCTTGTCGAGATAGGGATTGTGGGTATTCACATGATAAAACATTCTGTTGATGCCGAGCGCATAGTTACGGTCGAGCAATGTTTTGAGCATTGCCGGGGTTTCGTCCCACGTCCCGCGCACTTCGGTGAAGCCCTCCGCTTGAATTATATTTTTGCCATAGATATGACCGCCGTGAATAGCGTCGAGCATATCATTCGGCTTGTCGTGAGTCGGGCTGCGAAGCCAATATTCACCCATTGGGAAGTCTACGGCTTGATAGTGAAGCATTCCGTCGCTGACCATGGTCGGCGAAACACACTCGGCTGAGACGAGACAATCATACTCACGAGCTTTCTCGGCAAGAACGTCATAAAACACATCGACGACGAGTTCGGCAGCCGTCAGTCTGACATCGCGGAGCACTCGCTCCGACGTTGCCACATCGTCGACGGGGATTCCGGCAAAGAGCGGCATATAAGGCATCAGATCGTAACCGCGACGGCTCTTGAACTCCGACGCAAAATTTCGGCTCCAATTCTGACTGCCACACTCCCAACTGTCAATATGCATATATTTCAACACTCTCTTGGCAAGATTCGAATCTGTTTCGCGAAACACTCGTCCAAACCAATTGTCAAACTGCTTTGCCACTGCCTCACGGCTGAACTTGTCGGTTTCAAGCCCCTGCCCTGCTCCGCCGGTGGCGTTTGTATGCCCGGTCGACGTGTGACCGAGACGCACGATGCGCCATTCGCCTTTCGGGAGCGATGCTGAGAGCACACCGTTGCGCATCTGCGACGTGAGGTCGATGATTTCACCGGTCTTCACACACAGACTTTCCGGGACTTCACCGTCGGCGGTCGGCTCGGCGACTCGCCAAACGAGCCCTGCTTTGCCCTCCCACTGATTGAGTTTTGGCTCACCGCTGAGGACAATGTCTTTGATTTTCAAATTCGGTTTCCATTTGGCGGCATCTAGATCTTCGCTACCCGGTTCGCTACCGACGGGAGTCCATGTGAAGCGGAAATAGCGAGCCGTAGTCCGCGGGATGGCATAGGTGCTCTGCTCGTCGGTGTTCTGCCAACCGTGACGAGCCGGAGTCAACTGCTTGACCTCGCGAAACGTCTTGCCATCGTCGCCGGCAAAAACTTTCAGACGATGAGCCTGATAATTGTTGCCCGACAAGATGACTTCGATATTACTGACAGTCACCGGTTTGGAATATTCATATTGTATCCGGCAAGCGACCGACGAACGGATGACGCCCTTATCGTCGATATTCCCCCCCTTGCCCGCCGCAACTTGTCCGTTGTCGATATTCTCGACCGTAACAATCGGTTTTTCAGCGATTTTCACGCCCTTCACAGGCATGGCGAGGAGCGAAATATCTTCGTAATAACCTTTATAACTTTCAGGCACGGGCAAAATCAGATTTTCGACAACGCCACCGCCGACAATCGTATCGGCAGAGACTACTTTCTGCATTGATTCCTCGGGTGAAATCCACGGGCCGCCGGCAAGCGCAAAGCCGTCGCAAATGTGCATTCCGAGTTTCAGATCAAGGCTGTCGGCAATCTCCATACTCCTCCCGACCAAATGCCACCATTGAGGCGAAAGTTGTGGAGCTTTCCCCTCATATTCAGGTGCTTTGTCGACCGACTTTATCGGCATGAGATACGTTCCGCCAAGCCCGATTCGCTTCATGGCTTCGAGGTCGGCTTTAATACCCTCCTCTGTCACCGCGCCAAACATCCAGTACCAAAAGCACCACGGTTTGGCTTCAAACGGCGGCTCGGCAAACGCCCGCTCGATGGTCGAGGTCGTAGCCGCCGAACCATTGAGCGCGAGCAGAGCCGTTGCCGAAATCAATATTTTGCGTAAGTTCATCAAAATAGCTGTTTTCGATTAGTCAAATTTGAGGACGATGCGACCGGTGCGCTGACCGGCTACCCACTTGGGCTGCGACGACGGCCCGATGAGGTCGGTCGTATTGACCTTGTTGCGCACGGGAGGTATCACCTCCATGATTGCAATGCCCGTCTTGGGAAGATTGTAGAGGATATGGTCACGACCGTCGCGAGGCTCATAGACACCGACATAGCTGTCGGGAGTTTCATTTATGATACCGATTGTTCCGTCCTGCGTCTTGATTTCCATCCAATCGACGTTGGCGAAATAGCCCTTAAACTCGGGATAGATGAAACTTTCAGCAGGGACAGGGTCATTGTAGTCATTCTCCCAAAGTCCGTATTGCGGACCGTGGAGACGGTTCTGCCAAACGCGATAGGGGCCGTCGCCCACCCAACGCTTCGAAAGCACTTTATCTTCGGGGAAATCAAATTTCACACCCATGAGATCGATGACTCCGTTGAAATTGTAGGCAAAATCAAGAGCCGCACTTCCGTCGGGCATGATTGTCCACTTCGCGTTGTCGAAATTTCCGAGCTTGTAATCAGCGGTCACGACGACATTGTTTCCGACCTTTTCGGCTTTGATTCCGACAAACTTGCCGAAATCTTCAAATTCGGTGTACTGAGTCTTTTTCTTCTCGGCCTGCTTGTCGTCATGATTGTAGAATCCGTCCATCGAACGGTCGGAACGCTTGGCGACAATCACACGCGGGCCGTCAGTGAGAGCGATTCGACGACCATTGACATCGACACCCGAAAGTCGTCCGTCAGTCTTGCTGAAATGATATGTGCGACCGCCGGCGGCAACAGTGATTTCATCATCAGTTTCCGCCAACGACGGAGCCGCACCGGTCGATTCGGTTGCCACGACAGTTTTCCGACCGTCTATTTGATGCGACCATGTGAATAGAGCTTCACCATTGTTGTCAACCACGGTGAGTTCAAGCGCATCCGCGTCCGATTTTAGAGTCGGGATTGCCACCGTTCCGGCTTCGCGAGCAGGAATGTCGGGGAAATTGACTTTGCCTTCCGCCACAACCTTCACGCCCGATTTCGAACCGCAGTCAGGCATTGCGAGCTGACGCCACGAAAGGCTGCAATCTTTGAGATTGACAAAGTCATATCGGTTTTCGACGGAGAGCACACCGTTGAAATCCGCGCTGAAATTTTTGTTCATAATCTGAATCGGACACCACACTTCTTTGACCGTCCAATAGCTACCCTCTTTTTCGTGGTGAGGGCCGACGATTCCGTCCGCGCCATAGTTGCCGCAGTTGTCGATGAAACCGTCCATATCGACGCGCTTCACACCCTCATCGGCAAGCACCCAGAGGAAACCTCCCGCACAGCGCGGATGTTTGCGCATCATTTCCCAATAGTCATACAATCCTGCTCCGTGACCGCCGTCATAGAGACCGTGGAGAAACTCGGTCGGCATATAGATTTCCGGCAGACGCATATAATTTTGGCTTTCGCCGTAAGAACGATAGTGCATCGTTTCAAAGCCTCCGAAATTGCCTTGCGGATGCAACACGGGACGTTTCTGCGGGTCATACTTGTGGAACTCGCCGTTGAGTTCGTCGTTCCAGCCCTTTTCGTTACCGTTGCTCCACCAGATGATCGACGGATGATTTACATCGCGCTCCACCATCTCGCGGACAAGTTTCTGACCGTTGATTGTCTCGTGCTTGCCGTGCCAACCCGAAAGTTCCGACATCACGTAGAGCCCCAACGAGTCGCAGATTTCATAAAATTCGGGGTCGGCAGGATAGTGCGACAGACGAACCGAGTTCATGTTCATCGACTTGATCAGTTCGACGTCTTCAAGATTCTGCTTGCGGCTGAGAGTTCTGCCCGATTCAGGACGGAAACTGTGGCGGTTGACGCCGCGAATGTTGACTTTGACACCGTTAATATAAAGGCCGTCGCTCTCACGCACCTCAATCGTGCGGAAGCCGAATTTTTTATACTCTTTGTGGAGCACCTTACCGGAAGCATCGGCGAGCGTAAACTCAGCCTTGTAGAGTTCGGGAGTTTCCGCGCTCCAAGTCGCTGGCGAATCAACGCGGAAGTCGATGCGACTGTCGCCGGCACCTCGGCGCAACGCCGTCACCGACTCGCCTACCTTCTTGCCGTTTTTATCAGTGATGACAGTCGTGATTTTACCGCCTTCGACGGGCATACTGAGTCGGCAATCAGCCGTAAACGAGCCGTCGGCTTTCGCATCGATAGCGATATGTTTCAAGTTCAACGCCGGACGAGCAATCATGAACACCGGACGCCAGATTCCGCCGAAATTCCAATAGTCGGCACGACGCTCGGCGAGATTCACGCTCTCGTTCTCGCTGTCTTTCGCCACCGTCACCTCGATGCGGTTTTTCTTCTTTGAGCCGAAAAAGACACGGTCGCTGACATCATAAACAAAGCGATAGAAACCGCCATAGTGTTTCGAGCCGGCTTTGCGACCGTTGATTTGGACATAAGTGTCAGTCATCGACGCTTCAAAGACAAGCTCGATCTGCTTGCCCCGCCATGATTCCGGAAGTTCAAATTCATACTTATAGTGACCCTTTTCGTCAGCAATACCTTCAGGAAACGCCTTGCCGTAGAATTTCATTCCGTATTGATACGTTCCGAAACCTTGAAGCTCCCAACACGAGGGGACTCCGATTTTCTTCCACTCGCCGGAATTGTTTCCATCCGTACACATAAAATCCCACTCGACCATGTCGTCGCTTCCGGTTCCCGAGAGATACTGACGCTCAGTGACCACGGATTGTCCCATCAGCGACAATCCGAGCATCATCGAAAAGGCTGTTGTTATTGTCTTTTTCTTCATGTATATTATGATTGTTGTTTATTTTTTTCTCTGAATAATTATAGTTTGAATATAACCCCGATTATTTCATCGGCGTGAAGCGCACGTTCAGTTCATGAACGCCGCGAGCAATTGCATATTTTTTCAACACACCCGGACCGCAACTGCTATTGCCAAGTCCGAGCACGGCAGCATCGAGATTGAGATAAATCCGTCCGCTGTCCGTCAAATCACAATCATGACCCGCCGTAGCGATGTCACTGACTGAATAGGGCAACACCGATGCCGAAATCGGCAACCCGAGCGCCGTCACTTGAACTCCCGCTCCCGACTTGTCGGAAATCGAAATTTCAGCCACCGATTCGAGATTGCCCGAATCCTGCGGGCGCGGATAGTGGGTATATTGCTCCCCTGCCCGACTCGACCAACGTCCGATTGCGGCGGCTTCGTGACGGTCGGGATAAGTCTCCATAGGCCCGTAGCCAAACCACTCTACGCTGTCAAACCGTCGGCTCGCCACAAACGCACTGCCTAATCGCGGAAGTTCCGGGAGCGAACCTTCGGGTGTATAGGACTGACGGAGATCGACAGTGCCGTCGCCATAGACCGTATAGACACTCTTGACGGCTATCGCACCTGCCGAATATATGTATTTCTGACCGATTGTCACTACGACCTTACCGTCGACAAACTCCGTTCGGTCAAACGAAACACACTCAACCGTAGGCGAATCGATCTTGTTTTTAGTCCAATCCTTAGCGAGCCAGTTGCCGAAACTGCGATCGTTGTCGGTCGGCGCACGAAATGCTTGAAAATACGAACCTTCAATGATCTTCCGACCGCCATACGAAATTCCTGCAAGATTTCCGTCCGAGCGATTCCAGACGACTGAAAAATTCTTGCCCGTCACCGTCAGAGTCGACTGAGCATCGTCGATTTCAACGCCTTTCGTCGTCACTTTGACTTGCTTTGCAACCGAAGCGAGCATATTATCCGCAAGCGTCAACTGTCGGCCCACGATTTCATGCCCTGCATCAGCCCAATCTTTACGATTTTTCAAACGAACCGACAGATTCAATCGCAAATCCGCTTCGCGCTCTTTGACCTTACCGATATTGACAACAGTGACAGCCGATTCGCCCGGTTTAACCTCCGGCATGGTCAACATTCCGGTCTTGCCCTGCCGACCGTCGACGACGAGCGTCCACTGACATTCATAATCCGAAAATCCGACATGGTGATTTCGATTCGTAAACCTGACTGCGACATCGCCCGTCGTCCGCTCAAACGATTCGAGAGCGATTGCCACCGGTGAATAAACGGTTTTCACCTCTAAATATTTTGGTGTGAGCGAACGATCTGCCATGACGATACCGTTCATGCAAAACGCCTTCAAATTCGGTTTGTCGCCGAAATCGCCGCCGTAGGCAATCTGCACTCTGCCGTCGGGGAGAGTGCGTTGGATGCCCTGATCCGCCCAATCCCAGATGAAACCTCCCGCCATGCGCGGATGGCTGTAAATTTCATCCCAATAATCTTTGAAATTACCCAAAGCGTTGCCCATCGAGTGAGCATACTCGCTCGTCAACACGGGGCGATTATCATTGTCGCGCTGTGCAATCGAAAGCAGACGTTCCCAACGCGCATTTTCAGCTCTCTCCTTGTCGTCGCCCTCTTTTATGCCGGGATTCAGATACTCATCCTGCACACGGGGGTAGAAACGGCTGATGATGTCGACCGTTGACGGATCGGGATTGCCGTCGACACCCTGCGCACCCTCATAGTGGACGGGGCGCGTCGGGTCAAAATCATGAAGCCAAGCCGAGATTGCTGCAAAATTCGGTCCGTAGCCGCTCTCGTTGCCCATGCTCCAAAACACGATTGACGGATGATTCTTGTCGCGCTCAGCCATTCTGACCGCACGGTCAAGAAACGCAGCGTGCCAGTCGGGAGTGCTCGCGAGAGTTCCGCGCAAACCGTGCTCCTCGATGTCGGCTTCGTCCATGACGTAGAGACCAAGCGAATCGCAGAGTTCATACCACCGCGGAGTGTTCGGATAGTGGCTCGTGCGGACGGCATTTATATTAGCCTGTTTCATCAGTTTTATGTCGCGAATCATCAACTCCTCGCTCATGACACGCGCCTTTTCCACATCGTGCTCGTGGCGGTTCACACCGCGAAAACGAATCGGGCTGCCATTGACCAAAACCTGTCCGCCACGGACTTCGACACTGCGGAATCCTACCTTTGAGTCGGCACGTTCGACCACCCTCCCCGACTGATCGCAGAGTTCGAGATGCAGATCGTAGAGAGTCGGCGTTTCGGCAGTCCACCGCTGTGGATTTTCAATCTTGCGGGAGATACGTCCGAGTTTACGCGGTCCGCGTTGCGGATACCACTCATTCATCACCGCCGCTTTGTGGTCGAGGTCGAGAATTTCGTTGATGACGACAGCCGTGTCAAGCACCGTAGCCCCATCACGTCCGCCGAGCGTCACACGCAGCGTATAGTCAGCCCCTTTCTCGCCGTTGTAGACGGCAAAAAGCGGGTCGACCTGCAATGTAAAATCCCGATAGTCGGCATCCGGAAGAGTGCGCACCGTGAAATCGCGCAATCTCACGTCGGGAGTGTGAAACAGCGTCACATCGCGATGGATTCCGGCAAACCGCCAGAAATCTTGGTCTTCGAGATACGAACCGTCGCTATACTTATAGATCTCGACTGCAATAAGATTTCGGCCACTGCGAAGATAAGGCGTGATATTAAACTCCGACGCCTCCATGCTGCCCTGCGAGTAACCGACACGCTCGCCGTTGACCCACACATAGAACGCACTCATCGCGCCGTCGAAGCGGACAAACGTCTGCCCGTCGGAAGTCCACTCCGTCGGGACTTCAAACGCCCGACGATATTGCCCGGTCGGGTTGCGCTCGACGTATGACGTGTAGCTCTCCTTGGGCGTATCGGTGACAAACGGAGGATTAATCTTAAACGTATAGCCTGCCGAAGCATAGATAGGCGTTCCGTAGCCGTTGACCTCCCAATTGGCAGGGACGGCAAACAGCGCCCAAGCCGAATCGTCGAAATCCGGACTCTCAAAACCGTCGACACGTCCGTCGGGTGTCGGCGACCAATGGAAACGCCACTCGCCGTTGAGCGTCATCGAGCGGTCGCCCTTAGTCGAGCCGTAGGGGATGAACGCCGCGCGAGCAGGCTCTCTATTGATTTGCAATATGTGATGATTCTCCCAATCGTGAGCCTGACGATTGCCGCCGGCAGCGACAGCCGTCTGAGCGACGAGCGTCAGAAGAATTGCACTTGTCAGTTTTCCATACATAGTGTTTATCGTTTTCAAATAAAAAATACTACGTCGCTTTCCTTATTGAATCTCCAATGAATCAAATGCGACCCCGCTGAGATCGGGAGCCGAAATGACCACCTTGTAAGTTCCGGCATTGATATATCCGCCGGTGGTCGTGCTGAGCATTCGCCACTTTTCGGGAGTGTCGGGCAGATTTATTGTATCGTCCTTCAAAACACTACCGTTGGGAGCGATGAGTTTGAGATTGACAGCCACCGCCTCCTTGTTGACATTCATGAATTTGAATCGAAGGGCATAGACCTGAGCCAAGCCGGTCGAAATCGTCCACTCGACACTTCCTTTGCCCGAGAAAAACACTCCTGTCTTTTTCTTGAAATCCTTGACCTCGAAGCGACCTTTACATTCAGCATTTTCAGCCTCATAGTTGACCGCTGCGCGAGCATTTTCATCTTTCGGAAGCAATTCGGCAGGCATTTTTTCAACTACATCCTTGTCGGCAGCCTCCCAACTCCATCCGTCAGACTTCACGGATGATGCAATCGGAGCGGACAAACCATTGTCGAGCGTAGCCACGGCTATCGCCGAAATCACGGCCTGACCGGCTTTGACTTCGGGGAAATCGATAGTCAACATTCCGCCTTTGACATCGCAGTCGACCACCTTTTTCAGCAGTCGGTCGTGACCGGCCTCCGCCCATATATCAAGATCGTCGATGACGGTCGAATCACAGACAGCCACGTCGAAGATGCGCAGACCTTCGCAGTCAGTGCCCTCACCGCCACCTGTCCCGTGCCACGGCTCGATGAAATAGAGTTCCACCCGATAGCGACCGTCGGCAACCGGAAGGTTATACGACAGCTTGTGGCGACCGAAACGGAATCGCTGCATCAGCTTCCAATCGTCAGTCCCCGCAATCGGGTCATACGTCACTCGCTGACTCGCAAGATAGGGCGACAATCCTTTGAAATCCTGCGCCCACGAGCGAGAGACGGTCGAGTCGTCGGCAATCCATTTCTGACCGAACTCGTCGACATACTCGTCACCGCCGCAATTTATTCGATAAACATAATTGTATCCGTCGATGCCCTTGATCGCCGTCGAACCGGGCGAACGGAGAAAGTCGAACCCGGGAGCGACGTCGAGATTGTCGAGCACAATCAAATCGTCGGCAACTTTTTCGCCGGCGCGATAGCCGACGGCTCGAACGACGTTGTAGCGGACGGCTGCGTCTTTCCATACAAAGTGAGTCCCGACACCGCCCTTGGCGCGCACGCCGAGAAATTCCGAGTCGTCGACCGAATTGTAAAGCCCTACGGAGTCACAATTGCTATACACCTCAACGGTTGCATTTCGCGGCGCGACGAAGCGGTCGGGCCAAGAATGAGAGGCAATGTAGACAAACGGATCTCGCGACGCATCCGTGTAGTTAGCCTTATACATATAGTAAACGTCGGCAGGCTCTTCCCACGGGCTGACAAGCCCCTTGTAGTTAAACGGCCCGACCTTATCAATCAAACGGTGACACTCGTCGGGCTGACGGCGACCGGGATTGTCGTGGCTACTGAAAATCCACTGATAATGACCGCAAACGCTGTCGCGGGCTTGCTCGGCGAGACGGATTTTGGTCTCCATGAGCTGACACATCCGCTCCTCGCTCCACGGGCCTTTGGGGTCGAAATCGCCTGGCTCGGTGTGGAAACCGAGTGTGCGCCACGCTCCATACTCGCCGTTGAGCAACTGATTCGGGCGGGCAAGCTCCTCGTTATACTTGTAGACATCGCCGCCATACGTTCCGCTCCAATTTTGGATTACGTTCCAATCCGTCCCCTCACCGCCGTTGCAAGTGGTGATGACACGCATATCACGCGCCATCGGGTCCATTTCGCGGATGATGTCGGCACATTCCTGCGCGAAGTCTCGCGGAAGAGTGCTTTCGTTTTGAAGTCCCCACATCACGAGCGACGGCGAATTTCTTCGCTCCTTGACCCATTGGCGAAGCAACTTCTTGAAGTTTTCGCGAAATTCGGGAGTGTCATACCAGATATGAGCCGAAAATTGTGACCAGAAGAGCAGACCTTCGCGATCCCAATACGTCTGATAGCGGAGATTGTGGGGCTGATGCGCATCGCGCACGGCATTGAATCCAGCATTTTTTATCATCTTGACGCGAGCGGCAATCTGCTCGTCGCTAAATGCGTGTGACGCACCGAATTGATGCTCATATTCACAAACTCCGTTGATGAATACGGGCTTTCCGTTCATGATAAACCGTCCGTCGCCGTCATTTCTCTTAACGGGCCATGAATATGAACATACGCCGTAGGGCGTAGCCACCTCTTCGACAGTCTTTCCGCCTCTTTTGACCATAGTCGAAAGTTTGTAGAGATACGGAGAGTCCGGACTCCACAGATGCGGATTCTTGATTGGCGACGATTGGCTGACGATTCGACTTTCGCCGGGTTGAAGAGTCAGTTTTTCAGTCAAGCGGAACACTTGTCGACCGTCGGCGTCGCTATATTTGCTGACAAAATCAAACTCTGCCGGCTGCGAGCCGTAGTTTTTAATTTCGGTTTCGATGAATACCGAATCGGTTGCCGAATTGTTCCAGACGTGAACTCCAAACGGCTCGATGCGCACCTCGTCGGTCACTTCGAGAGCTACCGGACGATAGATTCCCATCGGCTGCGAGCCTTCGCTGAAACCCCACTCCGACGAGCAGCCGCCACACACCCAAGGCATATCGGCAATCATTTCGGGGTGTTCGGCAATGACTTCGAGCGTGTTGACCGCACCATAGTTCAGTCGATCGCTGACATCGAAAGTCAACGATGTGCGCCCCGACGGATGCCGACCGAGGTCGTGACCGTTAAGACGGACGGTGGCGTAAGTCCCTACGCCCTCAAAGTTGAGGAAATAGCGTTTGCCTGGCGTGCGCGACGCCATTTCAAACGTCTTGATATATGTCGCCGACCCGTGCAGATTGCCGTGGGTCAGTTGGCGATAACCATAGTAGTCATCCCAATTGTGGGGCACGTTGACTTTGACAGCCGAAGCCTTATCGTCGCCAAGCCACGAAGTCCAATTCTCGTTGAGACTGATGAGCTTGCGACGACCCGACGCCGGCGGCTCGGGAAATTTGACCGCCGAACGCCCCATAAACTTGCTCGTAGCGACAGCGATGCCTCGCTGCTCGGCATTGTTGACGGCACAATAGAAATGGTAGACGACTCCATCGTGCTTGACAACGTAGCTCTTGTGGGCAAACATTTCGTCAAACGGTTTCGTCGGATAAATCAAGTCGTCGCCCTGCCAATCGTCCCACGTCACCATGTCGTAGCTACACGCAAACGTGTTGAAAGCCTTGTAGCTGCGCGAGGGATTGAACGCCGAGAAATAAAACATCACATAGAGGTCGCCCATCTTCTGAATCTGCGCGTCGCCGGTGATTGTCCCCTGCGCTTCGTGGGTGAACACCGGGTTGCCCTCGTAGCGACGCCACTTGGTCATGTTGTCGGACAGCGCGATGCCGATGCGCTCGCCCTTTGTCCCGGTTTCGGGATTGATACCGCCGGCGTTGTAGTACATGACAAACGGCGCACCGAGCGTCTGCGACGGATCTTCGTAGACAGTGCTCTTATATTGAGTCAACGCCTCCCACCATTGGACATCCTTGTCGTTGATTGAAAGAATCGGACGGTCAAGCGTCGTCCAGTCGTGGGCGGTCGCCGGACTTTTCTTTGTCGACGCAAGCCCGACGGCAAGCGGAGCATTGATAGCCTCATAGCCTGTCCCCTCGCCTCCGATATACGTCATCCAACACCGGCCTTTGTAGCGGTTGATTGCATAACTGCCGCCCCACTCCATGTCGATCAACCCCGGGAAACCGCCACGCTGATTGCAGTCCCAACCCTTGTCGGCATACGAGAGGATGCGTCCGAGTGTGGTCCATTCGAGAAGATTGTCACTTTCGGCAATCCACGTCTCATAGCCGCGTCCGTCCTGCCCGCCGCGTCCGTTGTAGACGACGTAGGTCATATACCATTTGTCGCCCTCGCGAAAGACGGTCGGACAATCTATTTTATGATTATTGTCGGTCGGAGCGACGACCAAACCGTATTTATACGGAGTGCGGGCTTCGCGATACACCTCAGCCATGCGCTCTTGACTGACATGACGCTGTGCGCTGACAGCTCCCCATCCGGTCAAGACGAGCGAAATTATTAATAGCAGTCGTTTCATCAAGTTGTTCTGACGATATAATTTAAGTGTGTGAGAGGTAGTTTTCTTTTATAAATGACTAATAGAACAGCCAGTCCATAGCCTTGTCCTCGCCGGCGAGAGCGGCATTGCGCGGAGTAATCTCGTCGGTCGTGAAACCGAGCACAAGTGTGTAGCCCTTCGGGAGAAGCAACGAATGTTTTCCGGCTTCAAACTTATAGGCATGGATGTTGGCAAGCGGCATTTTGTCGAGGTGGATGGCTCTCGTCAACACCGGCTCCGCCTGACCGTATTCGTTGGCAGAAGCATCCGTTTCGAGTTTCGGAGCTTTGGCATACTTCTTCTGATCGTCTTTGAAATAGCCGACGAGCAGACGGACAGGGGTTTGGCACTCGAATTCGATTTCAGTCCCCGTCTTACGCTGAGCGTCGCCGTTGACTCTGAACGCCGTAAGCCCCTCCAATTCGGGAGCAAGACCGACGACTTTCGCATCGGGCATATTTTCGAGAAGCGATGCGCCCTCGGTAAGCGTCACTCTCGACCACGAGCCGGAAACACGCACCTTGGCATCGGCGAGCGGACCGACTGCGGCAGGCTTTTCGGTTATCTTACCGGCAGCTTTGTCTTTGAGCGTCGCAAGATTGTTTTTGAAGTTTTGAAGCTCGGTCTGATAGTGGACGAGCATTTCGCTCCACGTCTTGTTTTTGCCCTCATCGCCGGCAATCGGGATGCGGCGCATCGAGGTCTGCATACTGTTGGCATAGAGATAGCTGCCCTCGGTCAGCCCGACGAGTTTCGAATAGTAGTCAAGACTCTCTTCAAGCAGCGGGACGGCTGCGTCGAGGTGGCGCAAATCCTTTGTCCACTGATAGTTCAACACCTCGCGAGCGGCTTTCACCTTGCGGTCGAAGAAATAGGCGAAAAGGCGATAGCAATTCATGTCGTTGCACAGACGGGCAAATTCATCGCGATTTTCCCGAACCTTGCCTACGCTTTCGATGGCGGCAACGGCTTTCTCGCCGTGGGCAATACACTGAGCTGTGATGTCGAGCGGAAGTTCGCCGACATGAGGAGTGCCGTTGTATTCCTTTTCGACAAATTCAATCAATTTCTCACCCTCCGGACCACAGCTTTCATAGAAACCGGGGTAGATGGTATACTTATACGGATTGACCAATTGGCTGACAAACATTCCGAGCAAAAGTGTCTGTCGGTTGCCTTCGGTGATACCGAAACGGCGGAGCAGTTTCGGAGCGATTTCGCCCGACTCCTCAAACGCTTCGCGGACGGCAGCACCCTTGTCGTCGCTCACACCGTAGGTGCGCGCAAAACGATGATTCCAATACTTGATTTCATCCTGACGGTCGCGACGACAGTTCCAAGCATAACGCCCCCACCCTTCATACCACGCACTGTCGCGTTCGAGTTGCAACTCGCGTCCGCCGACGATGCTGTCGGCTGTATAGGGCCAGTCCCAATACGATGCCTGCGGATAGAGATGGAGCGCGTTGGCTCCGTGAACGTCGTGCATCGCTGTCACGACTTTCTGAATGAAATCAGGCGAACTCCAACGCCACGGTTCGAGATTGGCGAGGATGTGAACATTGCTGATGTGGACGCTTCCGAGCGAGCTGAGACCGCGATGAATCTCGGTCCACGGGCCGCGCGGTTCGTAGGTGGTCAGCGACTCGCCGTTATACTTGTGCATCGTGTAGAGATTCTTGTAGAGCGGCAGAGCAGCGTCCATGACGGCTTTGCAATCCGTGTCGTGGGCGCGGAGGAGTAGCGGCGGCTCGTCGCTGCGTCCGAGTTTAGCCAATCCGTCTTTGACGCCGGGAATAATGGTCTCGGTAAACCATTTGACATCGTCGTCGTAGGTGTCCATCGCCTCTCCGAGACAAACGAGCAACCCGACGTTGGGATATTTTTCAATAAATGCCGCCACGCTCTTGCGAGTGTAGTCGCTGACGAGTGGAGTGATCGGACGGTTGCGGTCTTGGGTCTTCATGCCGTAGTGTTCGGCAAAGGGCTTGGACAGCAATATGTTGTAGAACATCTGAATCACGAATATGCCGCGCTTGTCGGCCTCCGATGTGAGAAATGAAAACATTTCCTCATTCTTTTTGAAAGTCTCATCGTCGACCTCAACCGCAAAGGGATAGTCGGGCAACTTCACCAACGATGCAAACGGGTGTCCGTTCCAAAGATAGAGCGAATTCATGCGGTTTTCGACAAGCATATCGAGATATTTCACCCACAGTTCCTTGTCGTAGAACCACGGAAAGTTTTCGGGCGTGTAGGGATATTCATAGACGCTTCGTCCCGGCAAGAAATAGGGTTTCTGAACGCCGACACAAGCTCCGCGGAGCACCATCTCGGGCGCGTCGGTGAACGTCGACGGAAGGTTGTCGAGATTGCCGTCGGTCTCGATGCGTTCGACCAACTCCCGACAGCCGTAGATGACTCCCGAGCCGTCGTTGCCGATGATGTCGATGCGATTGTCAGCCGAATTGATGGTGAAACCCTCTTTCGGTCCGACACTGTCAGAGGCTACCGACAGGCTGATCAACTTCACGTCGGCGGCAACATCGCTGTCGGCTGCAACCACGTCGTAGCCTCGCTTTTGCAACTCGCCGGTGAGATGTTCGGCGGCAAATTTGACTCGAATTGAAGCGTCGGCGGGACATTGCAACGCAATCGTTTGGCGACTGCCGCAACTCCACATCATCACTGCCGCAAAAATCGGCAATATGTATGTCAATATTGTTTTTTTCATAGACCTTTATACTTTATTAGGATTTCACGATCGGTGTCAATGTAGAGACGATAGCTCTTGTCGCCTGTCTTTTCGACCTTGCCATAGTCGGATTTCGGGGCGGATTTCGACTTGAAGCAGATGTAGCCGCGACCTTCGGTAGCCTTAACTTTGATTTCGCGGTCGGTCATACGGAGCGAAATGTCGCCGGCGGGAGTCGGCACACTTCCCTCCATCCATTTCAATCCGCCGAGCGACGGTTCGATTAAAAATTCCTCGTAGCCGGGTTTGACGGGCTTGACTCCGAGATAATATTTGCCCAACAGATAAATCGGACTCGCGCCCCATGCGTGGCAAAGGCTCTTGCCGTAGGGGCGACCGTACATTGCAAGATGCTGCGTCCCCGAATCGGTCGGATTATACTTCTCCCAAAACGAAGTCGCTCCCTCGCGCAACATTCCGCCCCAGTAGTCTTTCATCTCTTTGAGCACCTGAGTCTGCATTCCGCGACCGCAGAGAGCTTCAAGCTCGTAGAATCGCATATAGGGAGTGGTGATTGCAGGCACTTCGGGGTTGAGCATGACGTTTTTCATCACCGAATCGGTCGTCGCCTCGTCGAGATAGCCGAAGGTGATTGCAAACATATTGGCAAACTTGTTGACTTGGCTGCTCTTACGACCGTTTTCGACGTTGTGGACGAGAGCCTGACGCGATTCATCCCAGAACGTCGGCAAGAGTTTGGCACGCAAGTCGGAGGCAAGTCTGTCGTAACGCTCGGCGTCGGCCTTATCGCCGACGATGTCGGCACAAAGTTTCATCGTTTCGAGACTCTTGCAGAACAAAATCTGCTCAAACGACAGTGCGCCCTGCTTGCTCATCGGGAAGTCGGCCCAATCGACAAAGACCCAATCGCCGGTCATGCCTTCGAGCATACCGTCGCGGTTCGTGCGACCGACCACATAGTCCATCAGCGACTGCATTTTGGGATAAATTTCGCTGACAAATGCCTTGTCGCCCGTATAGAGATAATAGTCATAGATGCCGTTGAACCAATAGAGCGTATAGTCCATAATCGTGTTGATATGTGCAGTCACGGGGTCTTTTCCGCGAAGCAGACGAGTGGTTCGCTTGACAGTCGGGCTGTCGAAAAAGAGATAGTAGTTCATCAGATAGCTCTGCACTGCGTCGCCACTCCACACCCAACGGTCGCGTTTGATTCCGTCGATGAAAAATTCGCGTGTGGTCAGGTGCATCGTGTAGGCTCCGACGTTCCAAATTTCATTCAACTCCGAGTCGCTGCATTTGAACGAGCCGCGATAGTCGACGGGGGCATACTCGTAGAGCATCGAGATGTCGCCGACTTTCACTCCGGCATCGGCTTTGACATAGACGTAGCGAAAAGCCTTCGTGTTGTCGAGCGTATAGTTGCCGGATGTGTGTTTCCGAGTCTCGTTTGTCGCGAGGTCGGTCGCATTGCCGTCTGAAAACTTGATTTTGTCGAGCGTCTCGCAAAAATCCGCATCGCAAGCCTCCTCCGGGCTTTCGCCATAGTAGATATGAACCACACCCGTCCCCGACGGATTTTCAATCACTACCCTGCCAAACGTTTCGCGCCCGAAATCATAGAGACGTCCGCCGTCGGGCTTGACTTCCGACGAAACATAGCCGAGCGGTTGGGTTTTGAGGCTGAATGCCGACGGCGGCGTTGAAATGTCGTCGAAATTCCAACTTCCGGCAAGGGCATATTCCGTGGCCGACGTGTCGCTCGCTTTGCCGCTTTCGTCAATCCATTCCTTGTCCTCGTTGGTCACTTTCCAAGTGCCGTCGCTGTTGACGGTCTTACCCTTTATATATATGGCGGGAGGTGTCGACTGATTCCACACCTTGATGTTAAGTTTGTGAGTTCCGGCGGGGAGGGTGAACTTCGACGGCATTCCGAATTGCAATTTGCCGTCGAGCTTCACGTTGTATTTTCCCTCGGCTTTAATTGTGATTTCTTCGGGGGCTTTCAAATCAAGCTCCTTGCTGAACTCGACGGTCACGAAATGGCTGTCGGTTTTCCAAAACGGAGGGAAGAAGGCTCCGCGCTCCGTGCGATTGTTGTTCATTCGGTTTCCGAGCCAAATTTCGTAGTCGCCGGGATACCAAATCCATGTCTGAGCCGACGCTGCAAGCCCGAATGCCGCTGCGGTGAGGAGAGTCGACACTCGCTTTTTCATTATGCTGTATGATGAATGTGTTGTCATTACTTACTTTTTCAAGAAATTTGATTGTAGAGAGAGAGATTCAATCAACTCGGTGAGGAGAAAAAAAATTTTTTTACAAGTTTTTGAGATAGAGGAAATCTTTTGTCAGACCGGCGTTTTGACGGATAGAGTCGCTGACCGTCGGGCCGTTGTTTTCCCACACATTGCCCGGGCCGTTGGCGTTTTGAAGATATTTTTCGGCTTCGGTCCAATTGTCTTTGACGGTGATAAACGACGAGCCTTCGTCGGTGTAGAGATAGAACCAATGATGCGGGTCGTGGGCATAGCCGGGGACGTAGATGTCGCGCACACAATTTTCTGTCACCCAACTGTGGGGCTGCGAACCGAGGGTGTAGACTCCGGCTACGTCATACATGTGGCGCGCATAGTGGTGAATCAGATTGGCATGGACGCGATTGTTGCGCATACAGTTGACTGTCCGAGTCCACCCCCACCCGAGGCTGATGCCGCTATATGACACCTCACAGATTTCATTGTGCTCGATGTTGATATTCTTGACATAGCCGGCACAGATTCCGAGCGTGCCCCAATCTTCATTGCTGACATCGGTGATCAGATTGTTGGCAATCGTGAGCGACGAGCAGACTTCGCGACCGTCGGTAGGGTCGTAGGGCAGATGCGTTTCAAAAGCCGAGGGGCTGAAACTGCCGGTGACGATTCCGTTGCCGGCAATGTCGCGGAAGAGACAGCCTTCGACCGTCCCGCCGAGTGTCCCCCACTCGTAGTCCAAGCCCGACGAGCCGAGGTGGACGAAACGACAATTGATGAAGTCGACATTGTCGGCGGCATTGACTGCGACGGCGGCTGCCGGACGGCCGAGCCAACCTTGATTGTCGAGCTTATGGTTTTGATAACGCTCCATTTTGGGCTTGATTTTGTAGCCGTCGAGCATATACATTCCGGCTTGAAGGGGCACATGACCCATCAGCGACGGACGCATCCAAGTCGTGTAGGCAAAATCAATGTTCTCAAACCTCACGTTTGCCACCTTTCGGTCGAGCGTGCCTTCGATATTCACGAGCGTTTCGACCGCCGGGACTACGGCTTCGGCAATCGTTTCGCCCGGAAGCGGATAGTAGTAGAGCTTGCGGCTGTCAATGTCGTGATACCACTCGCCGGGAACGTCGAGCAGCTCTTTGGCATTGGTCAGATAGAACGCCGAGTTGTGACCGTCGGTTGTCACCATCGGGCGCGGCCACGGATGTTCAAACTGGATGCGGCTTTCGGGATTGTGGAAGCGGACGGCGGCACTGTCGCCACAAATTTCAACGTATTTGATTCGCAAATTTGCCACACACCACATTTCGTGGAGCACCATTTCGGCGTAAGGTGCTTTGACGATTTTTTTGACGGCTTCCGTCGGGACCCAAAGCACTTCGTTGGCGGGGTCGTTGCCAATGATGCGATACATTTTTTCAAAATCTTCGACATCACGCGCTCTGACGGCCTTCTTGCCGTTGACATAGAGTTGGCGGAAATCGAGCGGACGACCGTTGAAGGTCGGGACATCGGCCACCATGAGTTTGCCCTGTCGCTTCCACGATGTGATTTTCACGCCTCCGCTGATTGTCGCGCCTCCGCCGTCGGATTTAATCACGGTCGGCGACTCCGACGTTCCGCTGTCTTCCGGACGGATGAACAGCGGTTCGTAGAGGCAATATTCGCCCGGAGCGACGTGGATTGTGATTCCCGTTTCGACACCGCCGTCGATGGCGGCAAGACGACGCATCTCGCGAGCCTGACGCAATGCGGATGTCAAAGTCGCTTTCGGAGCGTCTTTGCTGCCGTCATTGCTGTCGACACCGGTCGGTGCGACGTAGACATCGGCGGCTGAGAGAGAGAGGGCGGTGAGTATCATGCCCACCGTTATGATTGAGTGCTTCATTCAGTTTTTTAGGTTACTTTTTTCTTGCAATTATTTTTTTCTTGCGATTTCAAATAAAAAAAAATTGTGAAGATGTGATTCTGACTTGTTGTTTCAATCGAAAGTCACGATTCAGAGTCTATTGTCAGCGCGAAAGCGGAAGCCAAACGCTCATTTCGGCTTTGTCGCGATTGCCCCACGCAAAGTAGGGAATCAACGTCACTTTGACTTTGCTGTCGGCTGTCCCGACTTCGCGATAGAGTTTGCCCGACCAGTCGCCGCCGTCGACAAGGCGTGCGTTGGTTTCAAGTGCGGTCATCTGACATCCGGCAATCGAAATTTCCTTTGTCGTGAAGACGGCATCGGCGGGAATCAGAACGTCGTCGATCGACTTTCCGCCGGCGATGTCGAGGCTTTCAAGACAGTAGACCAGCGGGCCGCGCTTGACAGCCGTGTGGTTGCGAGTCTCTTCGACAAGCGGGTTCGACTCGATGAGTTTGGTTTTCATTTCCATGTCAAACACGACCTTGTCGCCTGCTTTCCAGACTCTGTCGACGGTCACATAGCTGTCGGGGGTGATTTCGACCTGCTCGGCAACGCCGTTGATTGTGAGCGTAGCGTTGTCGCACCACGACGGCACTCGAAGATTGAGTTTCAACGACTCTTTGCGGGGAGTTTCGACGAACGTCAGTTCGACTCTGCCGTCAAAGGGGTAGCCGGTGTGTTGGTCGACGGCAAGCGGACGCTTCTCGCCGAGCGAGGTGCGAAGGGAGTTGTCGCCATAGAGGTTACACCACAGAGCGTTGTCGCCGACCGTATAGGCATAGTTCTGCGCCTCGCAAATCGTGCGCAGCGTGTTGGGCGGACAGCAGAAACAACTGATGTATTTTTCGCGCGTCTTGGGCCAACGAAGTGTGTAGGGCAAATCGTCGCTGATACGGAGCGGATTCGTGTAGAAATACTTTTCGCCGTCGAGGCTGACGCCGCTCAACACACTGTTGTAGAGAGCCGTTTCGACGATGTCGGCATATTTAGCATCGCCTGTTGCTTCAAGCATTCGCCAGTTGAAAAGCATATTGCCGATGTTGGCACAAGTTTCGTTGTGGGCTGTGCTGTTGGGGAGCTGATACGGACGACCGTAGCTTTGATGGACTTTCTGAATGCTGTCCGGTTCGTAGCAAGTGCCGTCGGGCGAGGTTCCGTCGTAGAGCGCACCGCAAGCTCCGGTGATATACATCTTTCGCGTCACAATGTCGGTCCAAATGCTCGTAAGATTTTTCATCAACTGCTCTTCGCCGGTTTCGGCATAGAGGTCGGCAACTCCTGCATAGAGGTAGTTGGCGCGGACGGCATGGCCCATCGCATTGTATTGGTCGCGGAAGGGTATACGATCCTGATTGTCGTCAGTTCCGTTCTCGACGAGTCCGCGGATGTTGATCAGATTGTTGGCAAGGTCGAGATAGCGCGGATTTTTGGTCGCGCGATACATCTCGACGACGCCCATGTAGTGCGACGGACAGATTGCATTGCGTGCAAGCTCGGCTGACGCCGTTTCGTAGAATTTACACAGAAAATCCGTAGCCTTGACTGCCGCGTCGAAGAGCGTAGTCTTGCCCGTCGCTCTTTTGTGGACGATACCCGCCATCATCAGATGACCGAGATTATACGTCTCAAAATTCAGACGATTGGCAAACGCGCCTTTTTCGTCGTCGGCACCAACCTTAGTTCCTATAACCGTCTGTTCCTTGTGTGAGGCGTGAGTGTCGACGCCGCGATTGCGCTCGTCGATGATCACGGGGGTGTGGATATAACCATCCTCGCGCTGTGCCTTCACTACCTGCTCGATAAACTTGTCCATCAATTTGTCGAGTTCGGGGTCTTTGTTGACTGCATAGACGGCTGCTACTGCTTCGAGCCATTTATACATATCGCCGTCGTGGAACGGAGGGCCCCAATGCTCGCCCGGACACGTCCCGGCTGCAATTTCAAAGTTTCTAAAACCGTGAGAAATATCAGGATTAGACCATGTTTGCCACATGCTCTGCAACGAGGTTGCGCTGTAAACGCCGAATCGATCGCCCCAAAATCCACCTGTCCACTTAACGGCATCAATCGGCGTATTGACCATAACCGAATGTCGACTTCCCGACATATCAGCCAGTCCGTTACTCTGGGCTAAGGCACTTAATGATACTGCAATACAAGAAACAATGGTATTAAATTTTTTAGACATAAAAAGCAAGGAATTAAGTTCGATTTCAAGACACAAAGTTACTGAAATTAGCCAACAATACCAACTTTCGCATACAATTTCATTTTCAAGCCGTTTTTTTCAGCCTAAAAGCCTAATATTTTGACCGTAACGCTACACTTTTGCTCTGATTATACGCCTATGGGCGATGGGTTCGGAAATGCATCTGATTTTCATCGAACAGCAACTGATTTTTTGAGCGCAACAAGCATGATACAGTCGTTTGAAACTGCATAGTCAAGTTGTCGTAACAATCTATACGACAGATTATTTCACGGATGTATTATTGACAGGAACTCCCCGTTTGCGTTTCACCTCCTTTCTTTTTAATAATTAATTTTTCAGTTTGATTCATTTTGATTGTTTAATTTGTTTGGTTGTGGGATTTGTGTGTTTTTTAATGTGTGTTTTATGTGTGTTTTTGATTAGTATTATAATGTTTGTTTTTGATTGACTCTGCAAAGATACGACAAAAATCAGCCGAAAAGGTGCGATAATGGAAAACGCCACCAATTTTTTTTTAAA
Organism: uncultured Staphylococcus sp.; assembly: GCA_964497255.1. Lineage (GTDB taxonomy): Bacteria > Bacteroidota > Bacteroidia > Bacteroidales > Muribaculaceae > Duncaniella. The sequence goes on along the minus strand of CAZCCI010000006.1, from coordinate 24,158 downwards.
TCAGCGAGGATCGACACTCGATTTCAGTGCCAATCCTCGCTTATAACTCAAACATAATCAGACTCTTCTAAGCTGATTAGGTCAATTTTTATTGTGATTAAAATTTTACAAGAATTCTAAAAATTTTCCCGGGATTTGCCGACCAGCGTTCAAGAGCCTCTGATGCTTCGGCGGGAGTGACGGTCGCCGAGATGAGTTTCTCGACGTTGTTGCGTCCGCCGGCAAGGAAGTAGCGAATGACGGCGGCAAAGTCGTTGGGCATGGCGTTGCGCGAGCCGCGAATATCAAGCTCTTTCTGCACGAAAAGTTTGGTTTGAAACTTAACGTCGTCTTTCGCATAGCCGATGCAAACCACTCGTCCGCAGAAGGCTACGTTTTCAACGGCTGCAACGTAGGTGAACGGCGAGCCGACCGCTTCGATGACCACGTCAGGGCCATTGCCGTCGGTCAGTCGAGAGAGTTCGTCGGCAAGGTTTTGAGTGGCGGAGTTGATGGAGTAGGTCGCACCGAGTTCGCGGGCAAGCGCGAGCTTCTCGTCGTCGAGGTCAATGGCAATCACCGTTGCTCCGCGAAGCGATGCGCGCACGATTGCTCCAAGCCCGATCATACCGCAACCAATCACGGCTACGACATCGATGTCTGTAACCTGACCTCTATCAACGGCGTGGAAGCCTACGCTCATCGGCTCGACAAGCGCACACTCGCGCGGAGTCAGCCCGTGGGCAGGGATAATTTTTGTCCAAGGGACGGCAATGTAGTCGGACATTGCGCCGTGGCGTTGCACACCGAGAGTCTCGTTGTGGCGGCAGGCATTGGGTCGACCGCGACGACACGACGAGCATTTGCCGCAAGCGGTGTAGGGATTGACTGTCACGCTCATGCCTTTCTCAAAGAGTCCGGCAGGGACATCAGAGCCGATTTCCTCAACGCTTCCTCCGATTTCATGTCCGGGAATCACCTGATCGATTGCCATCGGGTTTTTGCCTCGGAATGTGTTGAGATCCGATCCGCAAAAGCCTACGTAGTGAATCTTTACGAGCACCTCATCAGGGGCGGCTATGGGTTTTGACTGCTCCTCAACGACTACGCGCCCGGGAGCAACGATTTTTACAGATTGCATTTTTTTATGCTATATATATTTTTTTCTTAGTATATACCTTGACTATTTTCAGTTATTCCGACATATTTTTGACGTAGGGAAGCTCGGGAAGACGGTCGGCTGAGAAGCCGTAGAACTTCATGGCGTTGTCGCCGAGGAATGAGAGCTTTTCATCGTCGGTCAATTCAGTTGATTTCGAAATGAAATCGTATGACATTCGGTAGGTTATCGCCGTAATGGTTCGCGGATAGTCGGAGCCCCACATCAGTTTGTCCATCCCGACTTCGTCGGCGGCTTCACGAATGGCTCTGACTGCCGAGGGATAGGGATAGAACTCGGAGTTGAACAGCCATGTGATGCCTCCCGACTCGACAAAGACGTTCTTAGCGCGTGCGAGTCTGATTTGCTCCATCCAACCGTCGACCGTCACCATTCCGAAGTGTCCGATTGCAATTTTCAAGTCGGGACATTCGGAAATCACATCGGTCATTTCGCCGACCTGCCTGTCGCCGTCGGCAAGAGTTATCGAGAGGATGACTCCTCGACGCTCCATTTCCTTAAACAGACTCATCATCTCGGGCGAGTTGAGCATGATTCGCTCGCTGCCTTCAAGCGGAAGACGATGGGCGGGTATGGCAAGCCCTTTGAAGCCGGCATCCATCAGTTCGATGCCTTTCGGCAAGAATCCGGGACGGCGGAACTCACACATTCCGTTGACAAAGAATCGTTCGGGGTAGCGGCGGGCTACGTCGGCAAGATAGTCGTTTTGCTCGCCGTCAATAAACTCCTGAACAATCACTGCTCCGGCGACTTGCGCATAGTTCATGTTTGACAGGAAGATTTCTGCCGTGTTCCTGCCGTCGATCATGAACGGGGGCAACATCTGTCGCTCTTCGCCCATGAAATCGGCTCGACCGTTGGGGAGCGGGCTGATGCGTTTGCCGTTGACGACGGTGTCCTGACGCAACCACAGATGGGCGTGGGCGTCGATAATGAAATGGTTCATAGCTCTATACGGGGGGCTGACGATTCTTAGGAGTTTTTCCAACGCACTCTCATCTGGTCGCCAATGATCGAACGCACTTCTTTGACGAGGTTTTCGTCCATCGGTTCTTCGACGAACTGCAAGTTGCGACGCACATTGTCGGGGTTTGCCGAGCTGAACAGTGTGGTGGCGATACGGGGATTGCTGACGGCATACTGCACGGCAAGTTTTTCGATCGGATAGCCCTTGGAGGAGCAGTAGTCGGCGGCGCGTCGGCAGGCTTCGACGAGGCTTGCGGGCGCGGGATGCCAAGCCGGGACTCCGCGCTGTGAGAGCAGCCCCATGGATAGCGGCGATGCGCTGATGACTCCTATCCCTCGCTCTTCAAACATATCAAGATAGTCGACCAGCATATCGTCGTTGAGCGTATAGTGGCAGAAATTCATGATTGTTTCCACAATCCCGTCGGGCGTATGCTCGACGACCCACTTGATGTTTTCAGGTTGGAGGTCGGTGATGCCGACGTGACCGACGAGTCCTTTCTCTTTAAGCTCGGCAAGTGCAGGGAGTGTCTCGCCGGCAACTTGGCGGAGGTCGGCAAACTCAATGTCGTGGACGTTGATGAGGTCGATGTAGTCGATGCCCAGACGCTCCATGCTTTCATAGACGCTCTCGGTGGCACGCTTTGCCGAATAGTCCCACGTGTTGACTCCGTCTTTTCCGTAGCGACCGACTTTCGTCGAGAGATAGTATTTGTCACGCGTGATTTCGCGCAGGGCTTTGCCGAGGACGGTTTCGGCCTTGTAGTGACCGTAGTAGGGCGACACGTCGATGAAGTTCATGCCACATTCCTCGACGGCGACATGGACGGCTTCAATCGCGCGCGGCTCGTTGATTTCGTGGAACACGGCTCCAAGCGACGATGCGCCGAAACTCAATGCCGACACTTTCATTCCGGTCTTGCCTATTTCATGATATTCCATAAGATTCTTGATATGTGTGAGATATGTGTGAGTTGAGAGAGAGAGTGTGTGTGTTAGCTGTCAGGAGTTCGTTTTTTTTACTCCGCAAATTCAATTTTTCCGACGAGCTTACGGCAGACACCGGGATTTTCCGACGCTCTCACTGAGGGCTGGTGAAGGTCTTTCGGGAAATAGAGAAAGAAACGATCGGCTCCGGCAGAGACGTATGATGCAGGCGCATCGAGAGTGTAGAATGTGCGGTCTTTGACGGGGTCGTATTCCATTGTCGGAGTGACCTTGTCGGGGTCGGCAAGACCATAGAGTTCGTCGCCGACAAATGTGTATTGAAGGTCGATGAACTTGCGATGGTTTTCAGTCTTTGTCTCTTCGATTGATTTCGGAGTGTATTCGGCAGGAACATTGATCCATACGCGACCCTTTTCGATTTCGATTTTGCCGGGTTCGAGAGTCATGGGGTCGTGTTCGGCAAGAAATTTAAACAGTTTGTCCCACAGGGGTTTATTGCGACGATACTGAGCAGCAAATTCAACAGCATCAATGGTTTCATCGGGGTTTACATTCCATCCGTTTGCCCACTCACGGCTATTCATCCACTCGCGAGCTTCGGCAGCAGTCATTGCTTTTTCGATTGACATGGCTTTATGATTTTGGTGTGAGAAAAATTTATGATTTGATTTAGAATAGTAAAAAAATAATGTTCTCGCAAAATTACACAAATAGAGTGAATTGAACAAATCAGTTTTTTTCGCTATCTTTGTAAAATCAAAAAAATATAATCAGAGATAGAGCAAATGGATCTAACAAGCAAAAGATATTACAAAATCAGCGAGGTCGCGGAGATTGTCGATCTGCCGACGTCGACTCTTCGATTTTGGGAGACTCAATTTCCGTCGCTCAGCCCCGGACGCAACAATCGCGGGACTCGATTCTATACGCCCAAAGACATCGAAGCTATTCGTATGATTGCCTATCTCGTCAAAGACAAGGGTATGAAGCTCGATGCGGCTCGCGATGAGTTGAAGCACAACCGCGACGGGGTGGTGAAAAAGTTTGAGACCGTCGAACGTCTGAAAAAAATCAGAGCTACACTCCAAGAAATGATCGACTCTCTCCACCATCTGCGATAGGCAGCATCAATGAAAAAAAATGAATTGATAAATGGCTAAAAAACAATCGTCAACCAATAAAAATAAGAAAAAGAAAAATCAATCGTGGGCGGCTCGACATTCGCTCGCGATTCTGACCACGGCTATCGCCACTGTTGTAGTCGCGCTGTCGGCTCTCGCTTTTGTTTTCATCCCCTATTCAAGCGACGAGGATGACAACGATGGCGCGTGGATCTACATTCCTCGCAATGCCTCAACGGCGGCGGTCAAGGATTCGCTGAAAACAAACCTCGGTTCGTCGATGGGCACTCGTGTCTACATTATTTGGAAGGCTCTCGGCGGCAAAACGGATGTTGCTACGGGGGCTTACAAAGTCGTCGACGGTCAAAGCGCTCTCAACATCAGCCGTAACCTTGCTTACGGTCGGCAAACGCCTGTCAAGGTCAAATTTAACGGCACGCGGACAATGAAACAACTCGCCAATGCCATCACTTCGCAACTCCTATGCACTCCCGATGAGTTTCTGTCGGCTTGCGATGACGTGCTCCCCGACAGCGGTTTCAATCATGCAAACTATCCGGCGGCATTTCTCCCCGACACATACGAATTTTATTGGAGCGCGGAGGCAAACGACGTAGTCCGCCGTCTGCTCGGCTATCGCAACCGCTTCTGGGACAAAAAACGTCGCGACAAAGCCGCGTCGCTCGGCATCACTCCGACCGAGGTCGCTACGATTGCTTCAATCGTCGAAGAGGAGACTGCCAAGTCCGACGAAAAGCCCAAAGTGGCTCGTCTGTATCTCAACCGTCTCCACAAAGGTATCAAACTCCAAGCCGACCCGACCGTGAAATTTGCATCAGGCGATTTCTCGCTGCGACGCATCACCGGCAAACACCTCGCCATCAAGTCGCCCTACAACACGTATCTCGTCAACGGACTTCCGCCGGGGCCGATCAGAGTTCCGGCTGCGGCTACGCTCGACGCTGTGCTCAATGCTCCGCAACACAACTATATATATATGTGTGCCAAGGAAGATTTTTCAGGCTACCACAATTTTGCATCTGATTTCGCGACTCACAAGGCTAACGCCCGTCGCTATCAAGCCGAACTCAACCGTCGCGGGATTCATTGAGAAATTCAAAATATTTCAATAAGTTGTTTAAATTTCAAAAATGCGGTAAAACTGACCACTTTTTGAAAAACTTTCGTTAACTTTGCGTCTTAATTAAACTCTCAAATCTCACTTAATCAAAACTCTCTTCACCGCTATCGGTAAGCGCACCACCACACAGACAAAAAGTATGCACCTCAATTCAATCGAGCAGCCTCTGAAAAAGATAAACGTATTCCGTTCGTTGGCAGACATTCCTTACGTCAATTTTCCATCGCGTCTTGAATATATGTTGCTTGCGGTCTGCAAAGCCGGACATATTTCAGCCGTCATCGACGTTGCGCCACGCAAACTCAATCCCGGCTCGATCTTGGTTCTCAGACCCGGTCACATCATCAGCCAATGCAACGAAAGCTCGGATTTTGAAGGCTTTTTCATAATTGTGTCGGAAGAAAAACTCAATGAAATTCTACCGTCGCTCCACTATGTGATTCCTTACAGCCTCCACTATAATTCCAACCCTATCATCGAAATCACTGCCGAAGAGTTGGAGACTCAGTCGCTGATCTACGAAATGTTGCAACGCCAACTGAAATCTGCCGACCAAATGTTTAACGGCATGGCTCTCGATTCGATGTGTGAAGTGCTTTTCTACAACACTCTCGGCATCTATGCTTCGCGTCTCAACAACACAAAGCATCTTTCGCGTCGCGAGGAGTTGCTCTCTAATTTCATCGAACTTATCGAGGTGCATTTCAAGACCGAACGTGCCGTGAATTTCTATGCCGAGAAACTGTTTGTCACGCCGAAGCATCTCTCTGCCGTGCTCAAAGAAATCAGCGGCAAGACTGCCGGCGAATGGATTGACCACCGCGTGATTCTCGAAGCTAAATTGCTCCTCCGGACGACCGGCATGAATATTCAGGAAATCAGTCAAAACCTCAACTTCTCAAACCAATCGTTTTTCGGCAAATATTTCAAGCATCTCACAGGGCTTTCGCCTCGCGACTACCGAAACACGCTTTCATCTGAACAACCGGATTCTAAATGAGTGAAATCATAAAGAAATTTTTATCAATCGTCGCTATCGTCGCGGTTTTCACAGCCAACGCTGTCGCATCTGCCGACGAACCGACTACGCCTCCCGAAACTGCGACGTCTCAGCCGTCGACTGCCGACGAGAACGTTGAAAGTTTCTACATAAAAATGGTCGACGAGGCTGACAAGGCTTGCGCCGAGGGTAAATGGGATGAGGCTGAGAAAGCCCTTCTCGATGCTCTTCATTCCGAGCCCGGAAATCCGTCGAACGTATTGCTGATTTCAAACCTCGGAATCATTCGCTACAACATGGGGCTGGATTCTCTCGCCATTGCGACTCTCAACGATGCCCACAATATGGCTCCGTCGTCGGTCACAATCTTGTCGAACCGAGCTCGGGTGCTTGCCGCAAATGGGTTGAACGACGAGGCTTATCGCGACTACTCGACAATCATTTCGCTCGATTCACTCGAACTGTCGGCACGTCTCCCCCACTGTCTCTATGCTCTCCGCCGTCACGATTTCAAGACTGCGCTTGCCGATTTTGAATTTATGGAACGTAATTTCCACGGCAAAATCGAGACGGAGATTGCCGGAGCCGTGGTTCTGAGCGGGACGGGGGATTTTGCCAAAGCAATCCCCTATTACAGCCGTGTGCTCCTCGAACGAAAAGACCCGGAATATTACAGCGGTCGCGCCTACTGCTATCTGCTGACAGGTTCGCTCCAAGAGGCTTCCGACGACATTAACACCGCGCTCGAAATGACTCCTTTCGATGGCGAACTGTATCTCTATCGAGCCGCGCTCAACAAGATGCGCTACCGTCCCGCCGATGCCGACGCCGATGCCCGCCGAGCGGTCGAACTCGGAGTCGACAAAGTTCGCGCAACTCAATTTTTAAGCAATGAATTGACAACAGGTCGCTAAAATAACTATCACTCCACTTGTCCCTACCCCACCCTCTCATGACCGGAACAGTTATAAAAAACACCGGAAGCAGCTATCTTGTCAAGACAGACTCCGGCTCAGAAATAAATTGCAAAATCAAAGGTAATTTCCGTCTCAAAGGCATCCGCACGACCAATCCGGTTGCCGTCGGCGACCGCGTCACCGTCAGCGGCGACAACGATGAGACGAACTACATCACGGCTATCGAGCCGCGCCGCAACTATATCATCCGCAAAGCTACGAATCTGTCGAAGCAGGGCCACATTCTTGCCGCCAACATTGACCAAGTGTGTCTCGTGGTCACTCTGTTCCACCCTATAACCTCAACGACTTTCATCGACCGCTTTTTGGCTACAGCCGAGGCTTACAGAGTTCCGGCAATCGTTGTCATCAATAAAATCGACCTTCTCGATGGCGACGATGACGCGCTCGAATATCTCTCGGGAGTGAGCTATCTCTACGATTCAATCGGCTACCCGGTGGTCAAACTTTCGGCTAAGACCGGTGAGGGCATCGACGCATTGAGGGAAAAACTCGCAGGAAAGACAACTCTGTTTTCGGGCAATTCGGGTGTCGGAAAGTCGACTCTTATCAACGATCTTATTCCCGGGCTTGACCTCGCAACTGCTGAGATTTCAGACACTCACGACACGGGTATGCACACGACGACGTTTTCCGAGATGTTTAAAATCCCCAATCTTTCGCCCGACAGCTATATCATAGACACTCCGGGGGTCAAGGGATTCGGCACTCTTGAATTTGAGAAACATGAAGTCAGCCACTTTTTCCCCGAAATCTTCAAAATCGGCGCGGATTGTCGCTACGGCGATTGCACTCACACCCATGAACCGGGTTGCGCCGTCCGCGAGGCGTTGGACAATCATCTGATTGCCGAGTCGCGCTACTCGTCATATCTCTCAATCCTCGACGACTCCGAGGAGGACAAGTATCGCAAAGGTTACTAATATTACAGGTGATAAACCTGCCGAATCAGTCGGCATCAGCCGTAGTTTCCGCAGAATCGAGCAGCGATGTGCCGGAAATCGACGCTATGCGCCCCGACATTTCGGGCAATAGGTCGAGCGGCAGTGAGAGGGTGATCCGACAAGTGTTGTCAAACGACTGCTCCATGATTCGCACAACTTCTCGTCCGGAGGGCGAACGTTGGGCTTTCAGAACTTTCATGACGTCGTTCATCGCGAGATAGGGAAAAGTGAAGGTCAACGTTGTCATGTCCTTCTCCTCGATGATTTCGGCTGCTTCAATGGCCAAACGTGCGGCTTCGCGATAAGCGGCTATCAATCCGGAAGTTCCAAGTTTTATCCCGCCAAAGTATCTCACGACTATTATCACAACATTCGTGAGTCCGAATGAATTTATCTGACCGAGAATGGGCTTTCCCGCTGTTCCCGACGGTTCGCCATTGTCGGACGACAGATATTCCTTGCGGTCAGAACCTATCATATATGCCCAACAGACATGACGCGCGTCGTGATATTCATTGGCATAGAGCGCAATATATTCTTTCGCCTCGACTGCCGAGGTTACGGGTATCGCAAACGAGATGAAGCGGCTCATCTTTTCACGAAAAGCCGCTTCACTTTGCGATGATATGGTCAGATAATTTGCCAATACGAGAGAGTGATCAATTGTTTATATGATGAGCATTGCATCACCGTAGACTCCGAATTGATATTTCTCCTTGACAGCAGTCTTGTAGGCTTCCATGACGAGGTCGTAGCCACCGAATGCGGCTACCATCATGAGCATAGTCGAATAGGGAAGATGGAAGTTAGACACGAGTGCGTCGGTGACCGAGAAATCGTAGGGAGGGAATATGAATTTGTTTGTCCATCCCGAGTAAGTCTTCATGTGGTCGCCCATGCTGACAGAGCTGGCTACGGCGCGGAGCACCGATGTGCCGATCGCACACACGCGATGACCGTTGTCCTTGGTGGAGTTGACAAGGTCGACGAGTTCTTGGTTTGCAACCATTTCCTCGGAATCCATGCGGTGTTTGGTGAGGTCTTCGACATCGATTTCGCGATAGTTGCCGAGACCGCTGTGGATTGTGATATAGCCTTCGTTTACGCCCTTGATTTCAAGACGTTTCATCAATTCGCGAGAGAAGTGGAGTCCTGCTCCGGGGACGATCACTGCACCTTCGTTGCGGGCAAAAATCGTCTGGAAACGTTCGGCATCCTCTTCGTCCGGCTCACGGTCGATGTAGTAAGGGAGCGGAGTTGTTCCGAGTTTGTAGAGCTCCTTTTTAAATTCGTCGTGGGGGCCGTCGTAGAGGAAACGCAATGTGCGTCCGCGCGAAGTAGTGTTGTCGATAACCTCGGCAACCATCGACTCGTCGTCGCCGAAATAGAGTTTGTTGCCGATACGAATCTTGCGCGCAGGCTCGACAAGGACATCCCACAACTTGTTTTCAGCACTCAATTCACGAAGCAAAAAGACTTCGATGCGGGCACCTGTCTTCTCCTTGTTGCCATAGAGACGAGCGGGGAATACCATCGTGTCGTTGTAGACAAAGAGGTCGCCCTCGTCAAAATAGTCGATAATATCCTTGAAGATTTTGTGTTCAATCTCTCCGGTTCGTCTGTTGACGACCATCATTCTTGACTGGTCACGCTCCGGTGCCGGACGTTGAGCAATCAGCTCTTCCGGCATACGGAATTTGAATTGAGATAACTTCATATCGATTTAAATTCTTGATGTTTATTTCTTTGAACCTAAAATATCGTTGTTGGAGGGAGGTAGGTGTGTGGGGGGCTTAATTGGCGGCAGCGGCGTTGTCATCGTCGGGGATGACGATTTCGGCTGTACGGATGAGTTCGACAGCTTGTTCGACCGACAGACACTTGTCAATCGTGACATCGCCCACCCGCGTGCGTCGCAAGCCGATGAGATGACCGCCCGAGCCGAGTGCTTCTCCAAGGTCGCGAGCAATGGCTCGGATATACGTGCCCTTACTGCACACGATTCGAAGTGTCAGCACCATTTCGTCGGGGTTGAAGTCGAGAAGCTCGATTTCATCAATAACCAAGACTTTGGGCTTCAATTCGACCTCGTGACCCTTCCGTGCCATCTTGTAGGCTCGCTTTCCGTCGACTTTGCAAGCCGAGAACGCAGGAGGAACTTGCTCGATTCGACCGATGAATCGCGGCAAAACCTCTTTGATGGTTTCAAGCGTGATGTGTTCGGTCGGGTATGTCGCATCGACTTCGGTTTCGAGGTCGAACGACGGAGTGGTCGCGCCGAGTTTGATCGTGGCGACATACTCTTTGACTCCGGCTTGAAGCGACTCGATGAGCTTGGTGGCGCGTCCGGTCACGACGACCATGACACCCGTTGCCAACGGGTCGAGCGTCCCGGCGTGTCCCACCTTGAACTTCTTGCGATGAAGTCGGTGGAGTATCACTCCACGAAGACGCTTGACGACATCAAACGACGTCCATTCAAGCGGTTTGTCAACACACAGTATTTCTCCTGTTATGAAATCCATAAAAATAATTTCAGTAGATTTTTATCTTACCAAATGAGGCAAAGAGAGCCGACTACGATACAGTAGACTGCAAACCAGATGAGTTTGCCTTTCTTCACAATGTCGAGCATCCATTTGCAAGCAATGCAACCTACGACAAACGAAGCCACGAATCCGACGGCAAGCGGCAACAATCCGACCGACTCGCCGACACCTTCACCGGCAATCAAATCTTTGACGCTCAAAAGAGCCTGACCAAGAATCGGGATAATCACCATGAAGAATGAGAATTGAGCAATTTTGTCGCGCTTATCGCCAAGAAGGAGACCGGTTGCAATGGTTGTACCCGAACGGCTGAGGCCAGGGAGCACTGCAACAGCCTGCGAACATCCAATGATAAAGGCATCACGCCAAGTTATATCGTGACCCTTGTCGGCTTCCGACTTCTCGCGCTGCGGGTTTCTGAAAAAATATGCAAACGAGAGGAGTGCGGCGGTCACAAACAGACAGCAACCGACAACCGTAAGTCCACTGCCGAAAAATTGCTCTACAAAATCCTTGAAACAAATTCCGACGATAGCGACGGGGATACACGAAACGAGGATTTTGCAAACGTATGTAAAATTATCGTCACGAGAGAACGTGAAAAACGATTTGCAAAGCGGCAAAAATTCTTTCCACAACACGACGATGGTGCTGAGCACAGTTGCAACGTGGAGCGCAATATCAAATTCAAGCGCATCGGCTCCGGCAAGATCAAGACCGATAATTTCGCGGCAGATTTCAAGATGTCCGCTACTGCTGATGGGGAGATACTCGGCAAGACCTTGAACCAAGCCTAAAATAAGGGCATCAATACAGTCCATTATTCTTCTGTCAAATAAAAATGTTTATAAGGTTAAAATATTTCAATCTTTCTTATTCTTCGAGGGGCTATACATGATAGCAAAACCCATAAATATGAAGCCAAGGAATGAGATCGTCGGGCCTACAACGATACGGCGCGTCGAAAAAATATCGGGATTGAACGACTCCGTGTCGGTTGCTCCACCGGCCATCAGACAGAATCCGAGCACAATCATCACTCCGGCAATAGCCATGAGGATGAAATTGTGTTTGAGCAACGGAAACTCTTTTTCGTTTTCAATCAGAAGTTTGTTTTCTTCGCTATCTTGTTTGCCAATAGGTTTGTTAGCCATATTTTTCAATTATTTAAACATTTCATCATAAGAGAGTCGCAGGTATCTGTTGGCTGCGAATGCCGCCGCAATCAGACAAATCAATATGCCCGTCACGACAAGCCCTGCCACGACAATGCCGACAGCCGCCCAATCGAGAAGTCCGCTTCCGAGTTGCGCTTCGTAGGTCTGAGCGTAGGCAACGGCGGCGACCAAGGCTGCCGAAGCAATCAGTGCCGCAACAAAACCGTTGACAATATTATCCAACAAGAACGGTCGACGGATAAACGAAGCTGTCGCGCCGACGAGTTTCATCGTGTAGATCGTGAAACGCTTGGCGTAGACCGACAGTCTGACCGTATTGAAAATCAATATAAAAGACACTGTCAGAAGCGCGACAGCAACAAAAAGGAGTATCAGCGAAATGCTGCGCAACGACGCATTGACGCGGTCGACGAGTTCGGCATGAACTTTAATTTCACTGACCTGCGGCATCAAAACCACCGACGATGTCATTGCATTAATGCTGTCGGACGAAGCATAAGCCGGAAGCACTTTCACTTCAAGTTCTCCGACAAAGGGGTTGACTCCGGCAAGTCCGACAATATCTTCCTCGCCTCCTACCATCTTTTGCCAACGGTCGAGCACGACATCAGGCGACGAGTAGACGATTTCTCTGACTCCGCCCATCTTTTGAACGGCAACCTTGACAGCATTGATGTCGGATGCTGTCACGTCTTCATTGAAAAGCACAACAAAGCCCATGTTTTCCTTGATGTTCTCGGTGACTCTGTGAGCTGCAAGTCCGATCAACGCTGCAAGTCCAAGCATGAAGAGAACCAATGCAACCGAGAGGGTCGCAGTGGCTCGCGTGGTGAACAGGGGGATTAGATGATGACGCTTTTTTGCCATAGTAAATATTAAAGTACAAATTTACAACCGATCGAAGCCGATGTCAAGTGATTTAACTAAAATTTAACATCTAATTTACACAAATCCCCGATTTTTCGCCAATCGGCAGTGTCGGCCAATCTGACTTTCAGAACGGCTCCGAGGCTCAACGCTTTGTGTACGACCGCCATTTTTCAATCAAAGCGGTCATGTCGTCGGGTATCGGAGCTGAGAAAAACATTTCCTCGCCGGTCGACGGATGGACGAAGCCGAGTGTGCGCGCATGGAGTGCCTGACGCGGACAAAGCGCGAAGCAGTTTTCAATGAATTTCTGATACGAGCCGTTGCGCTCGCCTCGCAAAATAACGTCACCGCCATAACGTGCGTCGGAAAAGAGCGGATGCCCGATGTGACGCATGTGGACACGAATCTGATGCGTTCGCCCGGTTTCAAGCACGCATTTCACCAATGCCACATGGATGAAATCTTCAAGCACTTCGTAGTGAGTGACGGCGTGTTTTCCCGTCGGGTCATCGGGCGAAAGGACGGCCATTTGCAGACGGTCTTTCGGATTTCGACCGATGTTTCCTTCGATTCTGCCGGCTGCGGGATTGGGCACACCCCAAACAAGCGCGTTATATTCTCGCTTCGTGGTCTTGTTGAAGAACTGTCGTCCTAGATGAGTCTTGGCGTCGGGAGTCTTGGCTACGACGAGCAGACCGGAAGTATCTTTGTCGATACGATGGACGAGCCCGAGTCGGGGGTCGCTGACATCGTAGTCGGGATTGTCACGAAAATGCCAAGCCAAGGCGTTGACAAGCGTTCCCGTATAATTTCCATGCCCCGGATGGACGACAAGCCCGGCCGGTTTGTTGACCACGAGCAAATCATCATCTTCATAGACAATGTCGAGCGGAATATTTTCAGGAATTATTTCAAGCTCGTAGCGCGGACGATCCATCACGACCTGCACGACATCGAGCGGCTTGACGCGATAGTTTGACTTCACGGCCTTGCCGTTGACGAGTATGCAACCGGCATCGGCCGCTTGCTGAATACGGTTGCGCGACGATTTTTCGAGTCGCGAAACGAGAAACTTATCCACTCGCAACAGTTGCTGCCCCTTGTCGGCAACAAAACGAAAGTGCTCGTAGAGTGCACCCGCACCGTCGGCATCGGCAGAGTCTATCTCGATGGCAACATCGGCAATCTCATCGTCGACCTCGTCGGCAATCACCATATCATCATCATACATCTCACGAGGGTCTGTCAACTCGTCGTTCAAAGTCTTTTCCATGAATCGCGTCCGAAAAAAATTTCTTATTCAAATACGTTCAAATGCTCCGCAACGGAGTCTACAACCACGCCGAGGCTGTCGGAGGCACTCGAATAGTCCCACCCCTCGCCTACTTCAAGCTCGATTGTGGCACTGACAGGCACACGCGCTCCCGGAGTGAGTCGACGACCGTTGCAATAGACTCCGAGGACGAGGTCTTTGTAGTCGCTCGGCACTCGTTTCTCAACCATATTTTTGATTTCCAATCCTTCAAGAATTGATTTTGCCTGACGGACTGAAATATCGGTCAATGTCGGGAGCGTCACCATCTTAGGCGACAGTGCATTGATGGTCAAATAAACTTCTCGCCCCTCTTTGACGATGGTTCCGGCTTTCGGATTCTGCTCGATGACCGTTCCCGGGCGGGTAGTTTTGTCATAGACCGAGTCGACGAGTATTGCCGTCAGACCTTCGTCGGCGAGCAAACTCGAAGCGGTTTCAAACGTGGCTGATTTGACCGACGGAACTTTGACAGTCGCATCGTGGCGCGTCCAAACGTCAAGCCACAGCATAGCCATCCAACAGACGACCACCGCAGCGACCATCATCAGTCCGATGTGGAGGAGAATTTTTTTCATACCTTATATATAAATATGTGTATAAACGAACTGTCCGTTACTTCAATTCACCGATTGCAATTTTAAAGACATCGTCGATGGTCGAAACGTAGTGGAACGTCAATCCGGAGATATAAATCGGCTTTATATCCTCGATGTTCTTGCGATTGTCGGCACAGAGGACAATATCAGTGATTCCGGCGCGCTTGGCTGCAAGAATTTTCTCCTTGATACCGCCGACCGGAAGCACCTTGCCTCGCAATGTGATTTCGCCGGTCATTGCCAACCGACGGCGCACGGGTTTACCGATAAGAGCCGAAAGAATCGACGTACACATAGTGATGCCGGCCGACGGCCCGTCCTTCGGAATTGCTCCTTCGGGGACATGAATGTGAAGTTGACGGTTTTCAAAGCTCTCGGCGTCGATGCCATAGCGCGAAGCGCGAGCCTTAACAACCTGAGTGGCAATGACTGCCGACTCCTTCATCACATCGCCGAGATTACCGGTGATTGTCAGTTTTTCGCCCTTGCCTTGCGTGAACGACGATTCGATAAACAGAATCTCTCCGCCGACGGCAGTCCAAGCCAAGCCGGTGGCAACGCCGGGAGTGTCGGAAATCTCGTAGCGTTCGGGGGTGAACTTCTCAACTCCGAGATATTTTTGAAGATCCTGCTCCTCGATATTCAATTTATAATCCTCGCCACGCATCTTGCTGAGCACAATCTTGCGCACCACCTTTGCAAGCTCTTTTTCGAGCAGACGCACGCCGCTCTCGCTTGTGTAGCTTTCGATAATCTTTGTCAACGCCTCGGTTGTGAACGTGATTTCATCGCGTCCGAAGCCGTTTTCCTCTGCAAGACGCGGCACAAGGTGCTTGCGTGCAATTTCAATCTTTTCCTCGGGCAGATAGCCGGAGATGTCAATAATCTCCATACGGTCGAGCAACGGACGGGGAATGGTCGACAGAGTGTTGGCAGTCGCAATAAACAGCACATGAGACAAGTCGTAGTCGACATCGACATAGTTATCATGGAAGTGGTTGTTCTGTTCGGGATCAAGCACTTCAAGAAGGGCCGACGACGGATCGCCCTTGAAATCATTTCCGGTTTTGTCGATTTCATCGAGCAAAAGCACGGGGTTTGAAGTTCCGGCGCGCTTGATTGCGTCAATAATGCGACCGGGCATTGCTCCGATATACGTCCGACGGTGTCCGCGAATTTCGGCTTCGTCGTGCAGACCTCCAAGCGAAACCCGCTGATATTTGCGACCGAGAGACTTGGCAATCGAATGTCCGAGCGATGTCTTTCCGACTCCCGGCGCACCGACGAGACAGATGATCGGCGAGCGACCGTCGGGTGTGTTCATCATCACGGCGAGTTGCTCCAATATGCGTTCCTTAACCTTTTCGAGACCGTAGTGATCTTCTTCGAGCACATCCTCGGCGTAGGCGAAATCCGAGTTCAATTCGGAATACACGCCCCACGGCAGGTCTGTGAGCAATTGAAGATATGTGTATTGCACCGAGTAGTCCGGGCTTTGCGGATTCAATCGGCGCAGCTTTTCGAGTTCCTTTTCAAACGTGCGCTTGACAGCCTCAGGCATTTTCAAGTCAGCAGCCTTGTCTTCGAGGGCTTTGCAGTCGTCATCGTCGCCATAAAGCTCCTCACGAAGCACTTCAAACTGATGTTGCAGGAAGGCGTTGCGCTGCTGCTCGTCGATGTTGCGACGAGCCTTGCGATGAACTTCCGCACGGATTTCAGCCATCTCCTCGCTGTGGGCAAGGTGGGTCAACAGCAACTGCGCACGATCTTTCATTCTGTTCTTGCGCAGCAGTTCGACTTTCACCTCCGATTCAAACGGCGAGTGTGTACAAATCATATTGATGAGCAACTGCGGGCTTGGAATATTCTCGATATTGAAAGCCAAGTCACTCATCTTATCGTTACCGGCATGAAGGATATTGAGTGTTGTCTGACGAATATCGTCGACCAAAGCGGCAAACTCCTTGTCGGAGGGTCGCGACGACGTGTCACGAACAGTCTTAACCGTGGCAGACAATGCTCCCGCGATGGTAGCGCCATTGCCTACCCCCGTGATTTTAATCTTCTCACGCGCTGCAATGATTGCAGTGTGTGTTCCGTCAGGCAGGTCAAACGTCTTCAAGACGTCGGCAACAACGCCATAGTCATACAAGTCGTCGATAGTCGGATGCTCAACCGTCGCGTCACGCTGACAGAAGATACCGACAGGAATATTATGTTCGGCAGCCGCCGATGCCGTGTTGACCGAATCTTTTCGGCCAAGCGTGATCGGGAACGTAACGCCGGGAAAAAGCACGAGGTCTCTCATTGCAATAATTGGGAGATCATCGTAATTCGGGGCTTTTCGTTCCGCAGGGATACCTATATCAATTTGTCCTACCGACACTATTTTTGTGCTATCTTCTTTCATCTGTCTTGATTGGTTGTGCTTCTGTTGTTTCTTTACATCAGCCCGACCGTCTCCGGCGAGTGCCGACATTCCGTCAGGGCAAAAACGACCCCAAAGTTAGTAATTTTTTCCCAATCTATCCCTATCGCATCTCCCCTATTTTCAGAATGCAACAAATTGTCGGCACAAATAGGTCTAAACGTACGGCGCCGCAACGATTAACTAAATTTAACAAGCTGTCATTTTGTTTCAATTTTAACCTCATCGACTGACATTCTGTTTATTCTCATTGGCTACAGTCTGACAAAAATTCATTTTGACTCCGATTGTAAACATTTATTTTAAAAAATAATGTTTTTAAACAGATTGCGATTATTAGTTTTTTCAAAAATTAAGATTTAACTTTGCAATAACATCAATGGAGAGCAAAGCTCAAAAACAATAGAACTAAAACAATATTGCTCGATACTTGATTATTATATAGTCTCATGCCATACAGACTAAACAAAAGACATTTGCATTATTAGACATTTATAAATCCACTGACGTTAAGTACTATGTGTAAGCAACGAAGGATGACCGTGAGGCCATCCTTCGTTTTTTGTTTCAAAATCCGCTATCCGCACATCCCAAACATCTCGCTAAGCATCAATGCTTTATCTATATCAATGAAATTTTTCATGCAAAAATAGTGTTTAAAATTTGGTCAATTCAAAAAAACTACCTAACTTTGCAGCGCAAAACCAAGAAAGATGGTGAGCATAGCTCAGTTGGTTAGAGCGTCGGATTGTGGTTCCGAAGGTCGTGGGTTCGACCCCCACTGTTCACCCCCCAAGCAAAATAAATGCTGTCGAAACAAATCGACAGCATTTATTTTTTATTCTATATATATACTGAATAAGCAACGCCGGCCATCCGGCGAGTGGGGTCACAAAATCGGGCTAAGCAATCGATAGACCGACTCCTTAACCTTCCGCTCTCGCGAACGGCGATTCCAATCCGACAATTTCAATCGCTCGCACGATTCGGAGTCTCGCTCAAAATCCGCCGCCAAAATTTTGTTTGTTTCCGGCGAATACATCACGATATTTTCCTCAAAATTATGTTCCAAACTCCTGAAATCGAAATTTGTCGAGCCAAGAGTCGAGAAGTCATTGTCAACGATGAGAACTTTCGAATGTAACATTCCGGCATCATAAAGATAGATTTTTATTCCGGCAAGCAGACACTCCTCGACATAGCTCTGCGAAGCATATGTCAGCAACTGCGAGTCGGAGCGGCGCGGCATCATCACTCTGACGTCAACCCCGGCAAGCGCAGCACATTCGAGAGCTCTCAACAGCCCCTCGCTCGGGAGAAAATACGGCGATTGAAGCCACACTCGCTTGCGAGACGTGGATATAGCCTTGTAGAACAGCAACGACATATTACCCCAGCGGTCATTCGGGCCGGAAGCAAGAATCTGAGTGGCCACATTGCCAACCTCACCCATTCCGACACATTCGTCGTCGCCTCCTCCGCCAACGGGGTCACAGAGCAAATCCTGCCCGATAAATTTCCAATCGACAGCAAAATGATACTGCAAGGCGGCGATACACGAGCCTGTCAACCTCACCGCCGTGTCGCGCCAGCCGCCAAACCGAATCCCGACGCCGACATATCGTTCAGCTACATTCATACCGCCGATATACCCTACCCGACCGTCGATCACAACGACTTTGCGGTGGTTGCGCCAGTTTATTCGATTGACGTGTGACGGAAACGAGAGGCGGAAAAACGAGTGAACTTCGACTCCGTTTTCCTTCATTCGCTGAAAGAAATCGTGGCGACGCGCGTCAAACGACCCTATATAGTCATAAATCACACGAACTTTCACTCCTGCGCGAGCACGGTCGATCAGAATATCTCTCAATTTTCGCCCGAGCGAATCGCAAGCAATGATATAGAACTGCAAATTGATATACTTTTCAGCCCGACGCAAGTCGTCAAACAGCATATCGAAATGCTCCGTGCCGTTGTTGAAGATCTTGACCGAATTACCCGTGTAGAGATTCGCACCACCTATATTATATGCGAGACGGATGCGTCGGCGATTGTCGTCCGACAACTCTCCCGACAGCTTAGGCAACGGCTGCGTTCCCTCGTGACGAAGAAGCTTCCTTCGGTTGCGACGCGAAATCATTCGGACGTTGCGCAAACTGCGACCGAACACGAAATAAAGGATTACACCGCCGACGGGAAACAGCAGCAACGCCGTCACCCACCCCAACGCCTTCGTCGGATTGCGGTTCTCACTGATTACAACCCCGATCACACACACAATCAGCACGGCGTAGCCTATGATCAGACTCCACCATACACCTGTCCAGCTCAAATTTATAAATTCAGCGAGCATACGTGTTTTTTCAAGATTGCTTTAACCGCAAAGTTAAGCATTCCGCCAAAATTATCAATATCAATAACCAAAAATCAAGAAATTATTTCTAATTTCGTGCAACATTTCAGCAAGACCGACCATCGGCTTGCCACATATAGTTTTACACACTCTCGACATACTCAATCTAAGAAAATGAAATTAGGATTCCTTCGCATAGCGGCAGTTGCGCCGACCGTCCGTGTCGCCGACGTTGATTTCAACCTCGCGCAAATCAAAGACAAGCTACTCCAACTCGAAAATCAAGGAGTAGAATTGGCGGCATTCCCCGAAATGAGTCTGACGGCATACACCTGCGGCGACTTGTTTCACAACGCGACACTGCTCACCGCAGCCGAGCGCGCACTGATAGAGCTCCGCAACTTCTCGACCGACCTCAACGTCCACTTTGCCGTCGGACTCCCCGTCCGCCACAAAGGTGCGCTCTACAACTGCGCAGCCCTCATCCGCAACGGACGCATCAACCTCGTTGCCAAGACCTACATTCCGAACTACAATGAGTTCTACGAACGCCGTTGGTGGCGACCGCTGCCCGTCGGCGAGAGCGTCAACGTTGAAATCGGGGGCGAAAGCATCGAAATGTCGTCGGGACGCGTCTTCCACTCCCACGGCGTCAGAGTCGGCATTGAAATCTGCGAAGACCTTTGGGTCCCGATCCCACCGTCGTCGCGCCTCGCCTTGGCTGGTGCGCAAGTAATCCTCAACCTATCGGCATCCGACGACCTCATCGGCAAATACACCTATCTCAAATCACTCCTCAGCCAGCAGTCGGCACGCTGTCTGTGTGCCTACGCCTACGCCGGTGCGGGTTGGGGCGAATCGTCGACCGACCTCACCTTTGACGGCAAGGCAATCATAGCCGAAAACGGCACTATCCTCCGAGCCAACAGCCGCTGGAATCCGGCCGACAACACTTCGATTGCCGACATCGACATCGAAGCCCTCGACCACGACCGTCTCCACACCACCTCATTCGCAGAATGCGCCCAAGCCGAATGCGACGAAATCTTCTGCGAACCGACTACCGACGACACCGACCGACACAACTCGTCGGTCGCCGACACCGACTTCACACTCCTCCGCCACATCGACCCGCACCCGTTCGTCCCCGCCGACGACGCAATCCGCCGCGAACGTTGCGAGGAGATCATCAACATCCAAGTCGCCGCCCTTGCCAAACGCCTCGACGCAATCCACTGCTCATCGCTCACGGTCGGAATCTCCGGCGGACTCGACTCAACCCTCGCCCTCCTCATCGCCGTCAGGACATTCGACCGTCTCGGGCTTGACCGCAAAGGCATAGTCGGAGTGACCATGCCCGGCTTCGGAACGACCACTCGCACCCACTCCAACGCGACCGACCTGATGGAAGGACTCGGAATCACCGTCCGCGAGATTTCGATTGCCACCGCCGTCACCCAACACTTCAACGACATAGGTCACGACCCCGCCGTCCACGATGTCACCTACGAAAACTCGCAGGCTCGTCAGCGCACACTCCTGCTGATGGACATCGCCAACCAGACCGGAGGCATCGTCCTCGGGACGGGCGACCTCTCCGAGCTTGCTCTCGGCTGGGCTACCTACAACGGCGACCACATGTCGATGTACGGCATCAATGCCGGTGTCCCGAAGACGCTCGTGAAATACCTCGTCGGTTACTTTGCCGACGAAGCCGCCGCCGACTCGACCGTCCGCCGCTGCCTGCTCGACATCATCGACACCCCGATCAGCCCCGAGCTGATTCCGGCCGAAAGCGACGGCACAATCAAGCAAAAGACCGAAGACCTCGTCGGGCCCTACGAGCTTCACGACTTCTTCCTCTACTACACACTCCGCTTCGGCTTCACCCCCGAGCGCATCTACCTCCTCGCGCGCCACGCATTCACCCCCGAGCAATACACCGACGAAGTGATCAAACATTGGTTGTCGACATTCTTCCGCCGATTCTTCAACCAGCAATTCAAACGCTCATGCCTCCCCGACGGCCCGAAAGTAGGCTCTGTCTGCCTCTCGCCCCGCGGCGACTGGCGAATGCCCTCCGACGCTTCATCGACACTTTGGAAACTCTAACCCACTCCCAACTCTCATCAACCAATCAGCCATGAAAAAAATCGGACTACTTCCGCGAATACTCATTGCAATCGTGCTCGGCATCCTCATCGGCTACATAGCTCCGATGTGGTTTGCCCGCGCGACGGCGACATTCAACGCCATATTCTCACAATTTCTCGGCTTCATGATCCCGATGATCATCGTAGGCTTCGTCACGCCCGCCATTGCCGACATCGGCAGACGCGCCGGCAAGCTCTTAGTCACGACGGCAACAATCGCCTACATAGCCACATTCCTCGCCGGATTGCTCTCATACACCACCGGCGCCTTGACATTCCCCTCGCTCATCGGAAGTGACGGCGGAACGACCATTGCCGACAGCGCGACGAAAGTAACCCCCTACTTCAACATCGAAATGCCGGCTCTGATGACCGTCATGACCGCGCTCGTCCTCTCGTTCATGATCGGACTCGGAATAGCATTTCTCGGCGGCGACTCTGCCTTGCGCCGCGGCTTCAACGAGTTTCGCGACATCGTCTCAAAGACGATCGACAAGACAATCATCCCCTTGCTACCTCTCTACATCTTCGGAATCTTCCTCGGCATGACGCTCGAAGGACAAGTCGGCATGATCCTCCAATGTTTCATCAAGATAATAGCCGTCATTTTCGTCCTCCACGTCCTCATCCTCGTGTTGCAATACGGCGTTGCAGCCCTCTTTGCGCGCAAAAATCCGTTTGCCATGCTGCGAACCATGCTTCCCGCCTACTTCACCGCCCTCGGCACGCAATCGTCGGCAGCAACAATCCCCGTCACCATGCGACAGACAATCAAAATGGGTGTCAGCGACGACATTGCAGGCTTCGTCGTTCCCCTCTGCGCCACAATCCACATGAGCGGAAGCTGCCTGAAAATCGTAGCCTGCGCACTCGCCCTCATGATCATGCACGAGCAACCCTACAACCTCAGCCTCTTCTGCCACTTCATCGGAATGCTCGGCATCACCATCATTGCCGCGCCCGGAATCCCCGGCGGAGCAATCATGGCTTCGATCGGACTTCTCCAAACAATTCTCGGGTTCGACGACCAATTGGTAGCCCTCATGATTGCCCTCTACATCGCCATGGACAGCTTCGGGACGGCCTGCAACGTCACCGGCGATGGTGCACTTGCCGCAATCATCGACCGCCTATTCTCCACCGACCGTCGACCGTCGACAGCCTCCACGAAATCAACCGAATAAAATACGATTCAATTTTTTTGTAAAAAAATCCGCATTTTTCTGTAACTAAATCCAAAGTTCTGCGTCTAATATAATAGAGAGACTCTCTTCTCCATCCCTCTCAACTCAAAAAAAACGAATCAATAATCCTCAAAACGCCTTTCCCACAATGAAAAAAACTCTAATCTCTCTATTTACTTTTGCCGCAGGACTTTTCGCTTTCACCTCATCGGCTGCGACAGAAACCATAAACTTCAACCAGAAAATCTCCGGCCTTGAAGTCAACGCCGGAATCAAAGTCGTCTACCAGCCGACCAACGGCAGCACGTCGACTATCAACATCACTGGCTCAACCGAACGCATCAACAACGTCGACATCCGCATCGAAAAGAGCACATTGGTAATCTCCCCGAAACGCAACCGCAGTTTAAATAAAAGCCGCGACGCCAAAGGCGTAGTCGTCACCCTCTCCGCTCCCGCAACAATCGACGAATTCGAAGTGCAAGCCAGCGCGACGCTCAACGTCACCAAGCCCTACACCGTTACAACAACCGACATCAGCATCGAAGCCAACGCAGGAGCGTCAGTCTCGTTCGTCAAACTCGCCTGCAACAAATGTGAATTGGAATCAAACGCCGGAGCGACAATCGACATCGACCGCCTGACAGCTCAAAAAGCCGAACTTGAAGCCAACGCCGGGGCTACGATTAAAATCACCCACGCATCGACTCAATACATCGAATGTGAGGCAAACGCAGCCGGCAAAATCAAAATCGAGGGCGGATCATCGAAACGCGGCTCGTTTGAAGCAAATGCCGGAGGCTCGATACAAGCATCGGAATTTGCCGTCAACTCCTCATCAATCGACAAATCTGCCGGAGGCTCAGTCAGAATCAAAACCATCGATTGACACACTCCAATCCCTCTCGACATCATTCCGACAAACTGATTTTAAAATCTAAGTCAAAAGATTCACACCCTCGCCACGTCTAAGAGACACTGACGAGGGTATGATTTTAATAACTCCTCTCGTCTCTCTGAGTTTTGACAGCCCCCAACCCACTCGCAGGAGGTAAGTAAAATAGACCTAAAACAAGCCTATTTCACCCCAAAACCGGCTTCTAAATGAGGATTTATGTTAACGCAAGTTAAAATGGGCGGAAAAATTTGCACAGAGTAAAAAAAGTCCCTACCTTTGCATCGCAAAAAGGAAATGACGCCATTTCCAAGCCAACAAAAAGAACGCGAAAATAGCTCAGTTGGTAGAGCACAACCTTGCCAAGGTTGGGGTCGC
>CAZCCI010000005.1:0-107524 GCA_964497255.1 uncultured Staphylococcus sp. | reverse complement strand
TCCTTCCAAGGCAACAACGAAATCGCAATTGCATGATAAAAGTCATCAGTTGCGATTTTTTTTTGTATTTCCCTTGGCCGGAAAATCGGGCGACAGCCCCCGCTCTCGCTTGCTGCCGAGGATCGGCAGGGATAGGGCGGATGCCGATAGAAATTACTCCCCGCCAAATGTTCCGATTCGGGCATTTGGCGGGGAGTAATTTTATTTTCAGAATCGAAATTTCGGACTGCACCCCAAAAGTTTTCCGAAGTGCCCACCAATAGTTAGACTCAAAACTATTGGTGGGCACTTCGTTTTTTTGTGGGGCGGTTCGATTTCTGACCCCACCCCGTTAATTATTTGTTGGCGGTTGTGGCGGTGAGGTTGTTGAGGAGGTGAGTGATGTCGGTTTGGATGTTGGTCAGCGCAGGGGTGATGTCGACGGTGGAGTCGGTTGCGGCTTCAAGATGAATGTAGCCGGAGAGGAACATTGTCGAGCTGTCGGTTGCCATCCACGACATTTGATTTTTGCCGTTGGGGTGGACGAACAGCCAGTGGCGGAGTCCGCCCTCGGGGTGGTCACTTTCGATTGTGTAGGCGGTGTCGGAGTTGATTTCGAGGTGACGGAGTGAGCGTTCGATGGTCGGGATGAGGCGTGCGGAGTCGACCATGACCACCGCAATGTTGCCTTCGGCTTGATAGTCGGGGTAGCTGAGGCGGATTGTCCGATATTCGCTCTGAGAGTCGAGATAATGATATTCGGCTCGCTTGTTGAATTGAATATTATAGGGGAGGTCGGTGAATGCGGCTTCATATTCCGGCGGATAGAGGTCGCCTTTCATCGGAGTTTTGGTTGAGCCGCCACAGGCGAGGAGCAGGGCGGATGTCAGTGCTATAAATAAGAGGTGTTTCATTGTTGTTGTCGTTGAGATTGCATACGGATGCAAAGTTAAGACTATTTAGTCGATTTTTATTCCCTTTTAAGAAGAAAGAGTGATGCGCTGTGTGGCACCACTCTTTCAAACTATAAGAGGTTATTTAGATTTTAACATTAGTATGTTTTGCCAGTTACTTCTTTCAGAGCGTGGAAGCCTGCGGGCATACCTGATGTTGTAGTCCAATTTTCTTTGGGAGCAATTTGCCAACGATAGTCACCAATCTTCTTTTGGCAGATTTCGTGTTCGGTAGCAATAGCGTCTGTGCTGTAATAGAGGTCAAGAGTTTTGCGACGATGTTTCCAACGGTTCTCCTCAGTATTAGCACTCTGGTGGAAAGGAGGATTCACTTTCGGGATGAGCTGATAGGGATAGAGGGGATTTTTGCCGGCACGAACAACGAGGTCGTTGTCAGGGTGCATAGCCGATCCGGGTTCGCCACCGTTGAATGAGTAGTCTACGAACTTACCGATTGAGTTTTTCGATGTAGAGAAACCGCCGGAAGTGAAGACTTTGTCATCGCCTTGACGAGTGGGATCCCAGCTCATACCATAGTTGTCATGTACTTCAAAGAAAATTTCAACAGGAGTACCGTTGACTTCACGGAAGTCGGCAAGACCGAAGATTGTCGAACGTTCGTCTTCCTCATCTTTGGCTACAATAAAGAGGTTGTTAGTGATCTTAAACTGAGATCCGGTCGGCATATAGCGGAGGTTGAAGATCTTAGTGTCAGATACAGTGTTGTAGTTGATGATTGTGTTGTGGTCAAATTCGATGTTCCACTTCACGCTGCTGGGCCAAGGCAAGTTCTTGTTGTTGTCGTTGAAGAATGAACCGCTCGGAGAGTCGCAGAGGGTGTTGTGACGAACAACGCAGTGAGCAAATACGTTTGATGTACCTGTTGCGGGGTTACCGTCAGATGCAATCAATGAATAGCCACCACCCTTGTTGCCATAGTTACCACAATTCCAAAGAATGTTGTTTTCAATAATGAGGTTATTGAATGTTTTACGTTTGGTGCCTTGTACGCGGATGAAACCACGGATAAAGCCTTGGAACGTACAGTTCTTGATTTGGAATGAGTTGAATGTCACTGCAAGACCGCTTGAATACATGTTTGCAAAGTAGTTACCGGTTACACCGCCGTGACCTGCTTCTTGGTCATTGTAGTTGTTGGCAAGGGGTACACTGAAATCAATGTCTTCGAAGATAACGTCGTCGACAAAGATCGGGGCATCAGCTTCACCGGATGCTTTTGCCTTACCAAACATCAAGTTGCAAGAGTTGGGTTTCTGCTTAGCGGCATCGTTATAGTCGATACCGGACATGTAAACCGTTGCACGAAGACCCTTGGCGGCATCTTCTTGGCGAGTACGCAATGTGAAGCCCTTCATGATCTGCAAGTTGGTGTACATATAGTATGCTTTGCCACCTTCAAGCTCGAATACAGTACCTTCGGCAAGAGTGATGTCTGACATATAGTTGGTCAGAATCGTGTCGATACGCGAGCACTTGTATTCCTGAGCTGCGGGGATTGTATCGCTTGCAACGTTTGATTCAAGCCATTCGATGAGGATAGGTTCTCCTACCTTACCTGATGTACGAGGCGAAACGGTGTTGTAAACGGCATCTACATATACATCTACTTGGCTGTTGTAGAGGTTGACAACGTAAGCCGAGTTTGACGAAAGACCTGTTACATCAACATATCCTTGCTCAACTTCTTCTTTTGAGAGCTTGTGGACATAGCGTTTTGTGTTGGGGTTGTAAGTAAAGGTCGGGTCTTCCATTGTTGCATCGGGGTTTGAAGTCGATATTGCAACGTGGAGTTCGTCGAATACGAATTTGCCGTCTTCCATCATGAAGTGCTCTTCCCAAAGCGTAGCATCACCGAAACCGGCTGTTGCAACATTGCTGTCGAAAGTCACGCGGAAAGAATTTTCGGTCTTGTTGGTGAAGCTAAGTACGTCGGGCACATCGTAGCGGTCTCCGGTCGTAAGAGCATAATAGTTAGCCCAGTCGGAAGTACTGCCGTGACCGAACCACTTGGAGTGGTAGGGGCTATCCAAGTCGATAGAGCCGTCAGCCTGACGAGCTTTTTCCGAGAGTGTACGGATTGAGAAGTAGTAAGTCTGGCTGTAATCGAGGTGTTCGAGCATAAGATAGAGTTGGTCGGGACCCAAGATTGTATCGAGGTGGAGGTAGGTGTCGCTCAACCAGTTTTCAGGGTGTCCGAGGACGCTCTGAGCGTTGCAGATACGAACTTGATAGCCTGCACAACCGTCGATTTTCGACCAATAAAGGTGGATTGAGTTGACGATTGTTTCATCGACATGAGATGAGTGAGCTGCGTCCGACATGCCCGTGTTGTTGTCTTCAAGGAAGAGGGTCATGTGTTCACGACCTTCGACTGCCTCTTCGTCAACGAAACCGATATTGTCGGTGTCATCACTACACGAAACGGTAGCAATTGAAGCTAAGGTTAAAAAACCGTATAGAAATTTTTTCATTGTTTTCGGTGAACTAAGATTTAAGTTGATTAATTACCGTAGCCATAGTAGTTAACGTATGTTCCGGCTCCGTCACGAATTGCAGTGGCGGGATAGGGGAGGATGTAGCGAACTACCGGGAATGTTTCCGGGGCAACAGAAGTGCTTAGCCGATCATAACCGCCACGACCGTCAGAAATGTATTCATCTTCCGAGTTACGATCGCGATAGATGTAACCGTAAAGCGAGTAGCAAACTTCGCCGCTGACGACACCGTCGTCTGAACGATGTTTTGAATACATTTGAGATGTTTGATCGTATACTGTACGGTCAACTGCATTCATGTTGTAATTTTCCCACAGACGGAAAACGTCGATGTATTTGAGCTGGGTGTTGGGGAATGCTGCTGTAGCTTTCGGATCACCGAGCGCTTCAACGTTTTCGAGGATACGATAGTAGGGAGTCAACATGACATTGTTGTCATAGAATTCCGAGGGAAGACCGTCGTGAAGTGCGAGGTATTCAGAGTAGTCGGGAGCTGCAAGGGCGTTGTCGGCAACAGATGCAAGACGGAGGTAGGTGTAGTAGAGTTCCTGACCGTAGAGGTTGTTGCGGACGAGGTCGCGCCAACGCATGTTTTCACCGGCAAATTCAAACTTACGTTCGTCGAGGACGAGTTTGAGGAATGATTCTTTGTCGGTTGCTGTTGCGATGTAGGCATCAACCTTTTCGGCTGCTTTTTCCGAACCGCGGAATGCGCGTTCGCGAACTTTACGAAGGGCTTCAGTCGCATCGGGTGTCGGGCCGTCGTTAACTTCGTTGGCTGCTTCGGCATACATGAGGAGCACGTCGGTGTAGCGCATGTAGGGGTAGTTGATACCGGTGTTGCCGGCAGAAGTGTTGCCTAAGGGTGATTTAGACCAGAGTTTCGACCACTTGTTGTTGTAGACGGTGTAGGCATTGCTTTCGAATGTCGGAGTTCCGTCGTAGGCGTATGTCCAAAGACCGAAGAGGTAGTCGCGACGAACGTCCTCGGTGTCGAAGAGGTAGGGCGCGAGCGAGTGGATACGCACGTTACCGCTGACAGCACCCCAAGCGAAGTCGGTCTGAGAGTTATTGGTGTTGAACTTGTTGCCGTGGATGTAGCCGATGCTACCTGTGTTGTCCTGAGCGAAGGGGATTTCGAAGATGGGGTCGTCGGTGTTGTTGACAACGTAGTTACACTCGTCAACGAAAACGTCGACGTAGTTTTTGGTGAGAGTGTGTGAACCCATATCGATTACTTTGCCGGCATATTCCATCGCTGTGCGATAGTAGTCCTTAAAGTTGGCGGGTTGCTCCATTTTACCGTAGCTCTTTGCATCGTTCTTGTCGGGGATGAGTTTGTAGCCACCGGCAGTGAGTGCCATACGAGCAACGAGAGAGTAGGCGAGTTCCTGACCGATGCGTTCGACGCCTTCCGAGATCTGGGCGGTCGGTTTCATTTTGGGTGCGATTTCCTTGACGTCGTTGATCATGTCGTCGAGGATGGTGTAGCGGTCAGTTACGGGGAACTTGATGCCACCTACGTTGGCAGGCACGCGGCTGTAAGGAAGGTCGCCGAAGTACCAAACCATTTCGTGGTAGATGATTGCACGGATACAGTAGGCTTCACCGAGCATTTGGAGAACGTCTTCGTTGCCTTTTTTATAGAGTTCGCTATTTTCAACGCCTTGGATGAAGAGGTTACAGAGTTCGATGATGTTGTAGCCTTGTTTCCAAAGGTTGCTTGCGTCAGACGATTCGGCTGTCATGTCGAAGCGTTTGGTGTTGCCTGTTCCGGGGGTGTCGCTTGTGTATGTCGCGAAGTCGATGTCGCTGTTGAGCATGAGGTTGTTGACAAGCAATCCGGAATACGGATTCATCAGTGCTGAATAGAGACCGTTTAACGCTAAGTTCATGTCGTAGGTTGAGGTGTAGACATAATCATGCTCAAACACCGAGGGAGACTCCACGTCGAGGTAGTCGGAACAAGACGACATTCCCAAACCTGCCACTGCAACTCCTGCGAGAAGTATATTGCGTAGTTTCATTTTGGTTTTCATGAATTAATGATTAGAAAGTAACGTTGACTCCAAGCACGTAGCTGCGTGAACGGGGGTAACGGTTGTAGTCAAATGATGGAGTGAGACCGCTCATGACGTCAACTTCGGGGTCGAAGCCAGAGTAGTTGGTGATGGTGAAGAGGTTGCCGAGTGAACCGTAGACACGAAGGCGAGAGATGCTAGCCTTAGAGGTGAGGTTTTTCGGGAGGGTGTAGCCGACGGTAAGGTCAGTACAACGGAGGAATGAGCCGTCTTCAACGAAGTAGTCCATGGGGACTGCCGATACAAGGTCACCGGGGTTCCAGAGAGTTGCGTTAGCATTGTAGTTGCAGTAGTCTTCTGAAGTGATGTTGTAGGTGTTCTTGTAGAGGTTTTCAGAGTCGTTGCGGTAGGTGTAACGCCAACGAGTGTTAGAGAACTTGGCGAGGACGTTGTGCCAAGTGGTGTTGCTCTTTGTAGAAGAAGAAAGAGCCTGAGCAGTGGCATTGTAAACGTCGAAGTCAAGGAAGTAAGTGAAGTTGGCAGTAAGGTCGAAGTTTTTCCACTGACCGTTGAGTGAGAAACCACCTTGGAGTTTCGGAGTGGTGTTACCGATGATAGTTTGGTCAGCTTCTGTGATCATACCGTCGCCGTTGATGTCTTTGAATTTAACCTTGCCGGGGAGGGTTGCGTCACCGACATAAGAACCACCCATCACGCTGTTGCTGATGATAACGGTTTTGCCGTTACCGTTGATAGGCATGTGGAGTTCGTCGCTACCGTCGCGGGGTTCGGCAGTGTTACCTGTACGGGGGTTGAAGTAGAATTCGTCGGCTGAATAGATGCCGTCATACTGGAAGCCGTAGATAAGACCGATTTGTTCGCCAACGCGGAGACGATACATATCATAGTTCTTGATGTAGCTGGGAGCGGTGTTGCCGATTTCGTTTTCGGTTCCGTTGAGCTTGTCGACTTTCATCTTGTTGGCACCGAGGGTGAATGTTGCAGAGAGCACATAGTCTTTGCCGCGGAGGATGTCGCCGTTGATTGTGAGTTCGACACCCTTGTTGGTGATCTGACCGATGTTCTGCCACTGGTATGCGTAGCCTGTGTTGGCGAGCATGGTCACACGGTGGAGAAGGTCGCTTGTGGTGTTCCAGTAGAATTCGGGAGTGATGGTCAAGCGGTTGTTGAACATCGAGAGGTCAAGAGCGACGTTGCGAGTGAGAGTTGTTTCCCACTTGATGTCGGGGTTGGGGAGGTAGCTTGAAATGGTGTAGTAGAGTTCGCCGTCAACGGTTGATTCACCGAAGCCGGGGCCGCCTGACGAAGCAATGCTGTAGATGTTGTTCCACATGTCGGCTTTCGTAAGGTTCTTACCAGACTTACCGATAGCTGCACGGAGCTTGAGGTTGTTGATGACGTTTTGATCCTTCATGAATCCTTCTTCGCTGATTACCCAGCCGCCGGACACTGAGGGGAAGTAGCCCCAACGGTTGTCTTTTGCGTAGTAAGAAGTACCGTCGGCACGAGCTGTCAACGAGAGGAGATACTTGTGGTCATAGTTGTAGTTGACCTGACCGAAGTATGATTGGAGACGTTGAGGAGTGCTCTTGCTTGAAGTTGCGCTTGAGTTTTCACCCATGCCCATCATTGAGAGAGCTTTGTCGGCAGTGATGTCGTGGGGGAAGTAGCGGTTTGTCATCGCAGTAGACTTCGATTGGCTGTGCTGGATTTCATAACCGAGAAGAGCATAGAAGTTGTGCTTGTCGTTGATGCTCCAATCGTAGCTTGCAGTCGTAGTCCAAGTGTATTTGTCGTTCTGGCTCTTGTTGATTGACGCTACGGGGAGGTTGCGGTTGCTTTGAGCTGTGCTTGTACCTACTGCATAGAAAGCGTCGGTTTGAGCGAATGTCAATCCGTAGGCAAAGTCAGTGCGAAGCACGAGACCCGAGATGGGCTTCCATTCGAGAGAGCCTTGGTTGGTAAGCGAGTAAGAGTGCTTTTTGTACAAGTTGCGCTGGATGTCTGAAACAGGGTTGGTGTATGAGAACTCTGCTTCCGAGTCGGCGTCAAAGATGCCTTCGGGCCAGCCGCCAAATTCGCGGAGACCGTTGGTCGGACGATATTTGAGTACGTCGATGATACCGCCTGTACCTACATGTGAACCACCTTGGCCGTTGTCGCGACGATAAGACATTTTCGGGTTGAAAGTGAATGTGAGCGTCTTGCTGAGCTTGGTGTTGAATTTGGTGTTGATGTTTGTACGGCGAACGCCTGTCGATTGGATGATACCTTTGTCTTCCGACTGAGTGATCGAGATGTTGTAGCGAGTCTTGTCAGTACCGCCACCGATAGTAACGTTGGCAGAGTAGCTCATTGGGGTGTTGCCCATGACTTCGTCTTGCCAATCGTGGGTCGGCATATCCTGATACATTGCGAGGTCGTAGGGGTGACCGAAGTTGAAGCGGAACTTTTTAGCTTCGCTTGAACGAGTCGATGTGCCGATAAGACGGTCGTATTGATAGTCGACAAAGTTGTAGCTATCCATGAGGTCGAGCTGCTTGGTGATGTGGCTGAACGAGAGCGAGCCGTTGAAGGTGACGGTAGTCTTGCCTTCTTGAGCGCTCTTAGTGGTCACAACGACAACACCGTTACCACCCTTGGCACCGTAGATGGCTGTAAGAGAGGCGTCTTTGAGGATGTCGATTGATTGGATGTCGGACGGGGGAATGTCGTTGATGTTGTCCTGCTGGAAACCGTCGACGATGTAGAGCGGGTTGGAGTCAGAACCGTCACCGGCAGATACGGAAGCTGTACCACGGATGCGGATGTTGACTTCTGCACCGGGCTGACCGTCGACCGTAGTAACCTGTACACCTGCAACTTTACCTTGGAGGGCAACGGCTGCTGACGATACGGGGACTTGGGCGAGTTTTGCTCCGGAAACCGAGCCTACCGAACCGGTGAGGTCGCGGCGTGCGCGTGAGCTACCATAACCGATGACTACGACTTCTTCGAGCGACTCAGAGTCTTCGTGAAGTGTAATTTTGATTTCGGTTTGTCCGTTGACTGCTACCTTTTCGGTCTTGTAGCCGATGTAGCTTACTGATAACGTAGCTTTGGGTGATACGTTTTTGAGGGTAAAGTTACCGTCGATGTCTGTGACAACCAAATTCTTGGTTCCTTCGACTTGAACGGTAGCTCCGATCATTGGTTCTTCGGTGCCGTCGACAACCAGACCTTTGACGGTCAAGTTCTGTGCTTGGGCGTTGAATCCTAAGCAGAGCACCAACAGGAGAAGCATGGTTTTCCAATGCGTCGCAAAGGAAAACGGCCGCAGTGATTTACTACGACTCGTGATTAAGTCTTTCATGTTGTTGTTAAAAAATAATTAGGGTTGTTTTCATGCAATTGGGTTAATTATATTGTTTTTGAATTGATGTGATCAAGCTTTTTGAAAATGAATTATTATAGATTGGGTTAACTTTAATTAAGTTAATCTTGTATGTGTAGTTGTTCGCTCTTGGATATGAAAAGCGAAAATCGCCACAAAAGTAAGGATTTATTCGGAAATTTGAAAATATTTTGCAACTAACTTTATGACATGTTAACGCTTGAATTGTGGCAAAAATACAATAAGTAGGACATGGAGTTGAGGGGTTTTGTGGCCGTTTCGGGGTGTGGATTGTGATTGTGCTTGATAATGTGTAATTGATTGAGCTCTTTGGATTTGCGCTGTGGATAAATTTCGATTTTATTTTGTGGTTTGTGTGCCGGTGGATGGCGGTTTTGATATGATAATGTTGTTGACAATATGCCGTCGGATAACAATATCGCAATTGTGTTGCTGTGAGGCGGTCGTTCAACGCTTATTTTGTTAACTTTAAATAATTATTTGATAGTGAGTTGCATATTTCAGCGCGGAATGTTAATTTTGTACTTCGTAAGAATACGATAAGTTTAAAATTACTACCTAATTAATATTATCCAGACAATTAAATCTACAATGAAGAAATTTTTATTAGCTGCCGCGGTTTTGTGTGCCGGTTTGACCGGTTTTGCACAGAAGCAATGCGCAGGCACTCAGAGCCTCGATGCAAAGGAGGCTTGGGCTACCGTTTATCCTCAAATCGAGAAGTCGATCAAAGCTCCGACTTTCCGAGATAAGGATTACAAGATTTTTGACTATGGCAAGAAGTCGAAGACCAAAGGTTTTCTCTATACCGAACTTATTAATAAGGTGATTGATATTTGCTCGAATGAGGGCGGCGGTCGAGTGGTGATTCCTAAGGGAACATGGTTGACCGGTCCGATCACTCTCAAAAGCAATGTGAATCTTTATCTTGAAGAGGGGGCAACGTTGCTCTTCTCTGACGATCCGTCGCAGTATCCCATCGTTAGAACTCGTTGGGAAGGTATGGACTGCTTCAACTATCAGCCTATGATCTATGCTTACAAGCAGGAGAATATTGCTCTTACTGGTAAGGGCACGATTGATGGCGGTGCGTCTAACGACAATTGGTGGCAGATGAGTGGCAAGCGTGGCTACGTAGCCGGTCCGATCACTCAGAAAATCGGTCGCCCGCTCCTCCAAGAGTGGAACGAGGACGGAGTGCCGGTCGAGAAACGTATTCTTGGCGAGGGCTACGGTATGCGTCCGCAGTTGGTCAACCCCGTTGAATGTAAAAACGTACTGATTGAGGGTGTCACCATGCTTCGTTCGGCGTTTTGGGTGATTCATCCCTTGCTTTGCGAAAATTTGACCGTGAAGGATGTGCATATCGAGAACGATGGACCTAACGGCGACGGTTGTGACCCCGAATCGTGTAAAAATGTGTTGATCGAGGGCTGTTACTTTGATACCGGCGACGATTGCATCGCAATCAAGAGCGGTCGTAACCGCGACGGTCGCGAGCAGGGCATTCCCTCGGAAAATATCATCGTCCGCGACTGTAAGATGAAGAACGGTCATGGCGGTATCGTTGTCGGCAGTGAAATTTCCGGTGGTTTCAAGAATCTTTTCCTTGAAAATTGCGTCATGGATAGCCCCGAACTTGATCGCGTGGTTCGAATCAAGACCAATGCTTGTCGTGGCGGTGTCATTCAGGATATTTATGTCCGCAATGTCGAAGTCGGTCAGTGCAAAGAATCAGTTTTGAAGATTAATCTTGTCTACGAACCGAATGAACTTTGCGACCGCAGCTATCCTCCGACGGTCAAAAACGTGTGGCTCGACAATATCACTTGCAAGTCAAGCAAATATGGCGTTATGATTGAAGGTTTCAAGGAAATCTGTAATATTGACAATATTAATGTCGACAATTGTCATTTCGACGGTGTAACTTCCGGCGGAAATTCGATCAGCGGTCTGACTAAGAATATCAGATTTAACAATCTGTTTATCAACGGCAAGGTCGTCGACTGATAGTCGCTTGCATGCATAGACTTGTAAAGTGTAATGGTAAAGCCCACAGTATCTTCGGCAGAAATCGAGCCGGAGGACTGTGGGCTTCGTTTGTTGTGGCGTGAAGTAGAGTCGTAAAGCGTTAATTATTTTAAAAGTTTGTTGAATGTTGGCGGAAAATACTTAACTTTGAACGAATTTTTACATACTTAAATCTATAATTCTTAAAAACTTATCATAATCGGCTAATTTACTAACGATTATATGCTCTCGGTGAGGGCGTTGATTGTTGTGCCTCCAACTAAAAAACAAACAATTACACAACTACCTTATGAATCTCTACAAGCGTATATCACTACTTGCAATCGCAGCAACCGCCGCAGCCGGCGCATGGGCTGACGGTTCGCCATATATTTCTCAGGTGTGGTCGCCGGACCTCGGCAACGGACAGTATAAGAATCCTGTCATCAATGCCGACTATTCCGATCCGGATGTGGTTAGAGTCGGTGATGATTACTATATGACGGCATCGAGCTTTTGCGACATTCCCGGTCTGCCCGTGCTTCATTCAAAAGATCTTGTTAACTGGACAATCATTGGTCATGCGATTGCCGAAATGCCGTCTTACGCACAAGCTGCTCCCGATCCCAGTCACGGAAATCACGTGTGGGCTCCGGCAATCCGCTATCACAATGGCGAATTTTATATCTACTACGGCGATCCCGACCTCGGAATCTTCATGACGAAGACCAAAAATCCGGTAGGTCCGTGGGAACCGCTCGTTCACGTCCACAAGGCGAAAGGTATCATTGATACTTGTCCGTTCTGGGACGAGGACGGTAGAGCATATATTGCTCACGGCTATGCCGGCAGTCGCGCCGGAGTCAAGAGTATTCTTGGCATGATTGAAATGACGCCTGACGGCAAGTCGACAATCGGTCAGGATCGAGTCATCTACGACGGTCACATCGGCAACACCACAATTGAGGGCGCAAAAATGTATAAAGTAGGGGATATGTACTACATATTCTCGCCTGCCGGAGGCGTTGCAACCGGTTGGCAGGAAGTGCTTCGCTCGAAAAACGTGTGGGGACCCTACGAAACCCGTACAGTGATGGATCAAGGTTCGACAGATGTCAACGGCCCTCATCAGGGGGCGTGGGTCGATACCCCCGACGGCAAAGAGCATTGGTTCTTGCACTTCCAAGACAAAGGTCCTTACGGACGTGTTGTTCATCTTCAACCCATGACTTGGGGTGAAGACGGTTGGCCCGTGATCGGAGTCGACAAAGACGGCGATGGCAAGGGTGAACCCGTGATGAAATACCGTAAACCCAACGTAGGCAAAAAATATGCAGCCGTTAACCCCGCCGAAAGCGACGAATTTGACTCTGTCGAGCTTGGCAAGCAATGGCAGTGGAAAGGCAATCCGTCGGCATTGTGGTACTTCTGCGATGCAAACGCATCGAAACTCCGCCTTTTCTCGCAGAAAACAGCTGCAACACATCGCCTCTATGACCGCAGCAACATCTTGCTCCAAAAACTTCCGGCTGATGACTTCACAGCAACTGCAAAAGTACAATTCTTCCCCCACGAAAAGCAGATTGGCGAGCGCGCCGGCCTTGCAATTATGGGTTATAGCTATGGTGCGATAGCTCTTGAAAAACGTGAAGACGGCATCTATCTCGTTCAGTTTGAAGGAAACAGCAAATCAAAGAGTCGCGACGAAGCCGAGCACGCAGCCGTGAAAGTCGACGGAGGCAAGGAGCTCTATCTCCGTGTCCAAGTCAAGAGTGGTGACGTTAAGAAGCCGAACAAGAAAGAGGACTACAAGCCTGTCGCAACGTTTGCTTACAGTTTTGACGGCAAGAAGTTTACAACTTTCGGCGAACCTCTGACTCTCACCCCCGGTCATTGGATTGGTTCGAAAGTCGGCTTGTTCTGTGTTCGCGATTGGCACATCAATGACAGCGGTTGGCTTGACATTGATTGGTTCCGTGTAACAAAGAAATAAAAATAATACACCTATTATATATAGATAGCAATGAATCGTAAAGTAATATCATTGTTGTTAGTGCTTGTTGTTGCGACGCTTGGGTTCAAAGCCTCGGCGATTGAGTACAAGCATGAAATATATGTCAACCAAGACGGCTCCGGTGACTATACAAACATCACGGACGCACTCGAAGGCATTCGTGCATTTATGGACTATACCGTGACTGTCCACATCGCCAACGGTGTCTACAAAGAAAAAGTCATCATCCCGTCGTGGCTTAAAAATGTCAATTTCATCGGCGAAGATAAGGATAAGACAATCATCACGTTTGATCATCATGCCAACATCAACAAGATGGGCACATTCCGCACGTTTACCGTGCGTGTCGATGCTAATGAAGTGACGTTCCGCAACCTTACGATTGAAAACAATGCACCTCGTCTCGGTCAGGCGGTCGCGCTCCACACCGAAGGTGATAAATTGCGCTTCATCAACTGCCGATTCCTTGGAAATCAGGATACTATCTTCACAGGTGGAAAGGATAGCCGTCTCTATTTTGCCGACTGCTACATCGAAGGTACAACCGACTTCATTTTCGGCCCGGCGACAGCCTATTTTAAAGATTGCTATATCTTTAACAAGACAAACTCCTATATCACAGCCGCTTCAACTCCGAAAGACGTGAAATTCGGCTACATCTTTGACAACTGTACACTCCGTG
The DNA here is from genome assembly GCA_964497255.1 of uncultured Staphylococcus sp. Taxonomy (GTDB): domain Bacteria; phylum Bacteroidota; class Bacteroidia; order Bacteroidales; family Muribaculaceae; genus Duncaniella. Next base: position 93,934 of record CAZCCI010000005.1, on the reverse strand, counting down.
CTGCCGAAGGTGTCGACAAAGTATATCTCGGTCGCCCGTGGCGCCCATACGCCCACACCGTATTCATCAACTGCGACATGGGCTCACACATTCGTCCCGAAGGTTGGCACAACTGGGGTAACTCTGACAATGAGAAGACAGCTCGCTACGGAGAGTATGGTTCACGCGGCGAAGGCGCGTCAAACGCCGCACGTGTCGGCTGGGCTAAAAATCTCAGCAAAAAAGAGGCTGCCAAGTGTCTCGACATCAAGAAAGTATTCGCTTCTGAATCCGGTTGGAATCCCGAGGATTAACATCTTCGCGCAATTTGAGTAATACTCTCGAATAGAAATAATTATACATTAAAAGAAAATATAGATTAATCAATTTCATAACATTCTAAAGACATGAAAGCTCTAAACAAACTCACCGCTCCCAAAGCAGTGGCACCTGAAAGAATTATTCAGTTTGGTGAAGGTAACTTCCTTCGTGCATTCGTTGACTGGATTATCAAGAACATGAACGACAAAACCGATTTCAACTCTTCGGTAGTAGTTGTTCAAGGTACTCCCGACGCTTTCGTAATGCAACTTCTTGAAGGTCAGGATTGCCTCTATCATGTTAATCTTCAAGGTCGTGTTGAAGGTGAGGTCGTAAACTCTTTCACTCGTGTTGACGTTATCAGCCGCGGTCTCAGCCCCTTCACTCAGTTTGATGCGTTCCTCGCACTTGCTGACCAACCCGAAATGCGCTTCGTCATTTCAAACACCACCGAAGCCGGTATCGCTTTCGATCCCGAATGTAAACTTGCTGACCGTCCCGCAGCTTCATACCCCGGCAAACTCACTCAGCTCCTCTACCGTCGTTTCAAGACATTCAACGGAGCTCCCGACAAAGGCTTCATCATCATGCCTTGCGAGCTTATCTTTGAAAACGGTCACCACCTCAAAGAAATCATCAATAAATACATCGAACTTTGGAAAGACCAGTTCGACGGCGACTATGCTGAGTTCAAAACTTGGTTCAATGAATACTGCTACGTTTGTGCAACCCTCGTTGACCGCATCGTTCCCGGATTCCCCCGCAAGGAAATCAACGAAATTCAGGAAAAACTCGGCTACAAGGACAACATCGTTGTTCAAGGCGAAGCTTTCCACCTTTGGGTGATCGAACGCGCTTCAAACATCTCGATCGAACAGCTCCGTGCAGAGTTCCCCGCTGAAAAAGCTGGTCTCCACGTGCTCATCACCGACTCTGAAGCTCCCTACCACGAACGTAAGGTTACACTTCTCAACGGCCCGCACACCGTCCTTTCGCCTGTTGCATTCCTCAGCGGCATCAACATCGTTCGCGACGCTTGCAATCATCCCATCGTCGGCAAATACATTCACAAAGTGCAGTTCGACGAACTCATGCAGACCCTCAACCTCCCGATGGACGAACTTCAGAAGTTCGGTTCAGACGTTCTCGAACGATTCAACAACCCCTATGTTGACCATCAGGTGACATCTATCATGCTCAACTCGTTCCCGAAATTCCAGACTCGCGACCTCCCCGGTCTCAAAACTTATCTCGAACGCAAGGGCGAACTTCCCAAGGGCATCGTGCTCGGTCTCGCAGCTCTTATCACATACTACAAGGGTGGCAAGCGTGAAGACGGAACCGAAATCGTACCCAACGACGATCAGAAGATCATGGATCTCCTCACCGAACTTTGGGCTACCGGCGACACTCGCAAAGTTGCCGAAGGTGTCCTCGCAGCCAAAGACCTCATTTGGGGCGAAGTTCACGGCGACCTCAACCAAGTTCCCGGTCTCACCGATCTCGTTACCGAATACCTCGACAAGATTGCTTCGAAGGGTATGCTCGAAACAGTTAAAGAAGTCGTTGAAGCATAATTTTGCAATCCCTGAATGAAGGACTTTCTTAAAATCAATCCCGCCGATAACGTTGCAGTCGCCATCAATCCGCTCGCTGCGGGGACGACTGTCAACGTCGACGGCGACGAAATCAAACTTGTTTCCGACATTCCTGCCGGTCACAAGTTTGCTCTTTGTGACATCGCTGAGGGTGAAAACGTTATCAAATACGGTTTCCCCATCGGTCATGCTCGTCACAGTGTGAAACTCGGAGCATTTCTTGACCACAACGACATCAAGACCAACCTTGAAGGTCAGCTCGACTACTCCGACATCTCGATCGACAATCCCAATCCCGCAGCTCCCGGTTCGGCTCGCAAAGGCGACGAAGCCACATTTATGGGCTACGAACGAGCCGACGGCAGTGTCGGCATCCGCAACGAAGTTTGGGTGATCCCGACAGTCGGATGTGTCAATGGCATCGCAAAGCAAATCGTCGATCAGCTCAACGCCGAAACAAAGGCCGAGGGTGTCGACGGAATCTTTGCGTTCCCCCACAACTATGGTTGTTCACAGCTTGGTGACGACCACGAAAACACCAAGAAGATTCTCCGCGACATGGTCCACCACCCCAACGCCGGAGGCATCCTCGTCATCGGTCTCGGTTGCGAAAACAATCAGCCCAAGGTGTTTGAGGAATTTTGCGGCGACTACGATCGCAATCGCGTGAAATTCATGGTTTGTCAAGAAGTTGAAGGTGACGAAGTTGAAGCCGGAGTAAAAATCCTGCGCGAACTCTACGAGCAGGCACGCACATTCAAGCGCACCGAGCAACCGGCATCAAAACTGCGCATCGGTTTGAAGTGTGGTGGCTCCGACGGCTTCTCAGGAATCACAGCCAACCCGCTTCTCGGCGAATTTTCCGATTGGCTTTGCGAACAGCAAGGCGGCACAACCGTGCTCACCGAAGTCCCCGAAATGTTTGGCGCGGAAACCATCCTCATGCGTCGTTGCGCTGATGATGCACTTCTTGCACAGACTGTTTCGCTCATCAATAACTTCAAAGAATACTTCCTCAGCCACGGCGAACCTGTTGGCGAAAACCCCTCTCCTGGCAACAAAGCCGGCGGCATTTCTACTCTTGAAGAAAAAGCCCTCGGTTGCACTCAGAAATCAGGCAAAAGCCCTGTCTTTGGAGTGATGGTCCACCACCCCAACGCCGGAGGCATCCTCGTCATCGGTCTCGGTTGCGAAAACAATCAGCCCAAGGTGTTTGAGGAATTTTGCGGCGACTACGATCGCAATCGCGTGAAATTCATGGTTTGTCAAGAAGTTGAAGGTGACGAAGTTGAAGCCGGAGTAAAAATCCTGCGCGAACTCTACGAGCAGGCACGCACATTCAAGCGCACCGAGCAACCGGCATCAAAACTGCGCATCGGTTTGAAGTGTGGTGGCTCCGACGGCTTCTCAGGAATCACAGCCAACCCGCTTCTCGGCGAATTTTCCGATTGGCTTTGCGAACAGCAAGGCGGCACAACCGTGCTCACCGAAGTCCCCGAAATGTTTGGCGCGGAAACCATCCTCATGCGTCGTTGCGCTGATGATGCACTTCTTGCACAGACTGTTTCGCTCATCAATAACTTCAAAGAATACTTCCTCAGCCACGGCGAACCTGTTGGCGAAAACCCCTCTCCTGGCAACAAAGCCGGCGGCATTTCTACTCTTGAAGAAAAAGCCCTCGGTTGCACTCAGAAATCAGGCAAAAGCCCTGTCTTTGGAGTGATGGAATATGGCGAACGCATCAACAACCACGGTCTCAACCTCCTTTCGGCTCCCGGCAACGACCTCGTTGCGTCGACTGCTCTTGCCGCCGCCGGTTGTCAGATGGTGCTCTTCACGACCGGTCGCGGAACACCGTTCGGCACATTCGTCCCGACAATGAAAGTGTCGACCAACTCTAATCTTGCTAAGCGCAAACCGACTTGGATCGACTTCAACGCCGGACGTCTTGCCGAAGACAGCTCAATGTCCGATGTGCTTGCCGATTTCATTGCCTATGTGCTCAAAGTCGCTTCCGGCGAGCAAGTTAACTCCGAAAAGAGCGGAATCCATGAGATTTCGATCTTCAAAAACGGCGTTACTCTCTAATTCAATCTTATTGTTAACTCTTAATTCTAAGAATCGACATCATGAAACCATTCATGGACGAAAACTTCCTGTTGCAAACAGAAACCGCACAGAAGTTATATCACGAACATGCGGCAAAAATGCCCATCATCGACTATCACTGCCACCTTATCCCCAAGATGGTAGCCGATGACCATCGCTTCAAATCAATCACTGAAATCTGGCTTGGCGGTGACCACTACAAATGGCGTGCCATGCGTTCAAACGGAGTTGACGAACGTTTCTGCACCGGTACAGATACCTCTGATTGGGAAAAATTCCAAAAGTGGGCTGAAACAGTGCCTTACACTTTCCGCAACCCGCTCTATCATTGGACACACCTCGAATTGAAAACGGCTTTCGGCATTGACAAACTCCTCAATCCCGAAACAGCTCGCGAAATCTTCGACGAATGTAACGACAAACTTCTCAACGACCCCAACATGACCGCTCGCGGACTCATGCGTCGCTACAATGTTGAGACCGTCTGCACCACCGACGACCCCGTTGACTCGCTCGAATACCACAAGCAGGTCAAGGAAAGTGGCTTTGAAATCAAAATGCTCCCGACTTGGCGTCCCGACAAGGCAATGGCTGTTGAAGTTCCTGCCGAATTCCGCGCCTACGTTGAGAAACTCGCTGAGGTTTCAGGAGTTGCAATCAACAAGTTTGCCGACATGATCGACGCTCTTCAAAAACGTCACGACTTCTTTGAAGAAATGGGTTGCCGTCTCTCAGACCACGGTATCGAAGAATTTTATGCCGAAGACTACACCGACAACGAAATCGAAGCAATCTTCGACAAAGTTTATGGCGGCAAGGCTCTCACCGGCGAAGAAATTCTCAAATTCAAGAGTGCAATGCTCATCATCTTCGGAGAGATGGACTACGCATCCGGTTGGACTCAGCAGTTCCACTACGGAGCTATCCGCAACAACAACACCAAGATGTTCAAGCTCCTCGGCCCTGACACCGGTTTTGACTCGATTGGCGAATTTACCACAGCAAAGGCTTGTGCAAAATTCCTCGACACGCTCAACACTCGTGGCAAACTCACCAAGACAATCCTCTACAACCTCAATCCCTGCGCCAACGAAGTCCTTGCAACAATGCTCGGCAACTTCCAAGACGGCAGCGTAGCCGGCAAGATTCAGTTCGGCTCGGGCTGGTGGTTCCTCGATCAAAAAGACGGTATGCAGAAGCAGATGAACGCACTTTCACTTCTCGGTCTTCTCAGCCGTTTCGTCGGAATGCTCACAGACTCTCGTTCGTTCCTCTCATATCCGCGTCACGAATATTTCCGTCGCACACTCTGCAACCTCGTCGGCACAGATATTGAAAACGGTGAAATCCCCTACACCGGCTATGAGCAGAACCGTGTCAATCAAATGATTGAAGACATCTGCTATAACAATGCTAAAAATTATTTTAAATTCTAATAGCTCATGTCATCAAACATTTCGCCTGATCACGCAAAGACCAAGATGACCAACTTCCGTTGGTTTATCTGCGCCCTGCTCTTCTTGGCAACCACCGTCAACTATATGGACCGTCAGGTGCTCTCGTTGACGTGGAAAGACTTCATTGCTCCTGAATTCCATTGGACAGATAACGACTACGGTACAATTACCGCCGTCTTCTCGATCGTCTATGCAATCGCCAACCTCTTTGCCGGTCGATTCATCGACTGGATGGGTACTAAAAAAGGCTATCTTTGGGCGATTGGCGTATGGTCGGCAGGTGCGTGTGCCCACGCTCTCTGCGGTTGGGCAACCGAACACACCGTAGGTGTTGAAAGCGCAAACCAAATGGTTGGCGCAACCGGCGCGCTCGCATCGACTATCGCAATGGTATCTGTCTACTACTTCATTGCAGCCCGCGTGATTCTCGGTCTCGGTGAAGCCGGCAACTTCCCCGCCGCTATCAAGGTAACTGCTGAGTACTTCCCCAAACGCGACCGTGCGTTCTCAACCTCGATTTTCAATGCCGGATCTACGGTCGGCGCGCTTGCCGCTCCGCTTTCGATTCCGCCGTTGGCTCGTTTCTTCCAAGGACTCGGAGTCGGCAACGGATGGGAAATGGCATTCGTAATCATTGGTGGTCTCGGTTTTATTTGGATGGGTCTTTGGATGTTCTACTATAAGAAACCCGCATCCAATCCTCGTGTCAACGACGCCGAGCTTGCTTACATCGAGCAGGACAACGCCGACGCTGCCGAATCACCTCGCAAGGACGCAGAGAAAGAAGAAAAAACAATCTCTTTCGCCAAATGCTTCAAATATCCTCAGACTTGGGCAGTCATTGCCGGCAAAGGCTTGACCGACGGTGTTTGGTGGTTCTTCCTCTTCTGGATTCCCGCCTACATCTCCGATGTCTATGGATTTGCATCTGACGATCCCACCGCAATGGCATTGATCTTTGTCCTCTATGCAATCACCATGGCTTCAATCTATGGCGGAAAGCTCCCGACAATCATCATGAACAAGAACCCGAAACTCGGAGCCTACTCAGCCCGTATGCGTGCAATGTTCATTTTTGCCTTGTTCCCGCTTCTTGCACTCTTGGCTCAGCCCCTCGGCGAGATTTCCTACTGGTTGCCTATCATCATCATCGGTATCGCCGGAGCTGCTCACCAATCTTGGTCGGCCAACATCTACTCGGTAGTAGGTGATATGTTCCCCAAGAGCACAATTGCGACCATCGTCGGAATCGGCGGTATGGCCGGCGGTGTCGGTTCATTCCTTATCAACAAAGGTTCGGGTATGCTCTTCACCCACGCTGCTGAAACCAATATGCAGTTCATGGGCTTTGAAGGCAAACCTGCCGGCTACTTCATCATCTTCTGTGTTTGCGGTGTCGCATATCTGCTTGCATGGGCAATCATGAAGGTGCTTGTTCCCAAGGAAAAACCGGTCATCCCCTAATCGTATCGGATTGACAATCACTCTTGCCGGAATCTGAGCTACGACTCCGGCAAGAAAAAATAGTTTGACAGACCCCGTGTCGCTGCGCGTCAAATCGCGTCGGAGTGATGCAGGGTCTGTCTTTTAGCCGCTTTCCGAACGCATTTGAAAGTCTTTTCTTTCATTACGTTTGTTCATTACTTGAAAAATTCTTAATTTTGCACCGACTAATACCCAATTTTTTTAAGACTTAAATGAGCCAGCTTATCACAATCTCACCATCGCCTCATGCGCAGACCTCTGTCACGGTGAAGAAGTTGATGACGCACGTAATCATCGCCTTGCTTCCCGCAGTTGCGCTCGCGCTCTATTGTTTCGGCATTGGCGCGGCTATTGTAATAGTAACCGCCATTGTCGGATGTGTAGCTACCGAATACTTGATTTCGCGTTTCATGTTCGGTGAAAAACCTTCAATCGGCAATATGTCGGCAGTCCTGACCGGATTGCTCCTTGCCCTCAACCTCCCGTCAAATCTTCCTGTTTGGACGGTGCTTATCGGTTGCGTAGTAGCAATCGGCATCGGTAAAATGACATTCGGCGGTCTTGGTTGCAACATTTTCAATCCCGCCCTCGTCGGTCGTGTGTTCCTTCTGCTCTCATTCCCCGTGCAGATGACCACTTGGCCCCTCCCGATTGAAAACCGCATGAACTATCTTGATGCCACAACGGGTGCCACCACCCTCGGCAACCTCAAACTCGGACAGATTGACGCTGCCGATGTCGACATCTTCAATCAACTCGTCGGTTTCACCGGTGGTTCGATGGGTGAAATCGGAGCAATCGCATTGTTGATCGGATTCGTATATCTTCTCTGCACTCGTGTAATCACATGGCATATCCCCGTAGCCATCATTGGCACGGTAGCCGTCTTCTCTGCACTCATCGGAGTCAACGTCGGAGTCCAACTGCTCACAGGCGGTCTGCTCCTCGGCGCAATCTTCATGGCAACTGACTATGTTACCTCGCCCATGAGCCATGCCGGAATGATAGTCTATGGTGTAATGATTGGTCTCATTACCGTCATCATTCGTCAGTGGGGCGCATATCCCGAAGGCGTTTCGTTTGCAATTCTTATTATGAACGGTATCACACCTCTGATCAACCGCTACATCAAACCCCGTAAGTTCGGAGAAAGGAAAGCCGCAGCATGAAATCGTCACTCGTAAACATGGTGCTGTCGCTCGGCACTATCACCGTCATTGCCGCCGCGCTTCTCGCCGGGGCATATACAATCACCGAAGAACCTATCAAGGTTGCCGATCTCAACAAGCAGACCGAAGCAATCAGTGCGGTGACTCCCGAATTTGACAACAATCCCGTTGCCGAAGCTGTTGAAATCACCCCCAAAGGTGAAGCACTTCCCATCAAAGTTTTCCCCGCTCGCAAAGGTGACACCCTTGTCGGCGGAGCAGTCGAAAGCTATTCGTCAGCCGGCTTCTCAGGCGACATCAAAATCATCTACGGATTCGATGTCGACGGCAACATCACCGGTTATGAAGTCATGAGCCACGCCGAGACGCCCGGTCTTGGTGCAAAAATGGGCGAGTGGTTCCGTTCGCCCGAAGGTCGTCGCAACGTCATCGGACTCAACCCCTCGACTGCAAATCTGACTGTCAGCAAAGACGGAGGCGATGTCGACGCCATCACAGCGGCAACAATCACCTCACGAGCATTCCTCGACGCTCTCAATCGCGCTTCTCGCGCCTTTAATCAGTTTAAAACTGCCAACTGAAAGGTTTAAAAACTAATAAATGTGTGCTAACAGCGCATTGTAAAAATTTTAGAAAATGAATTCCAAACTCCGAACCCTCTATAATGGCATCATAGCCGAGAACCCGACGTTTGTCCTGCTTCTCGGTATGTGTCCGACACTCGGCACAACCGGTAGTGCCGTCACAGGTATGAGTATGGGACTCGCCACCATGGGCGTCCTCATTTGCTCAAACGTTGTGATCTCATTGATCAAAAACTTGGTGCCCTCCAAGGTGCGTATCCCGGCATACATCGTCGTGATTGCGACATTCGTATCGGTGCTTCAACTCCTTTTGCAAGCCTATATGCCCGCGCTCAACGAGCTTCTCGGCATCTTCATCCCCCTTATCGTCGTCAACTGTATTCTTCTCGGTCGTGCCGAGTCGTTTGCATCGCGCAACGGAGTCTTTGACAGTTGCCTTGACGGTATCGGCATCGGCTTGGGCTTCACAGTCGCTCTCACGCTTCTCGGCGCAGTCCGCGAACTTCTCGGGACGGGTCGCATCTTCGGTGCTGAAATCTTCTCGGAAACCTACGGCTCGCTTGTGTTCGTTCTCGCCCCCGGCGCATTCATCGTCCTCGGTCTTCTCATTGCCCTCTTCACTCACTTGCGTGAGAAGTCAGCAGCCTGATTGATGCAGTAAATACCCCATATTTAATACTTGAAATATTATGCTTGAGTTCATCTCCATCATCATAACGGCGATATTTGTCAATAACATTGTCTTCGCTCAGTTCCTCGGCATCTGTCCGTTTATCGGCGTGTCGCGCAAACTTTCATCGGCTGCCGGCATGGGCGCAGCGGTGACATTCGTCATCGTTCTCGCGACAACCGTCACATGGTTGCTCCAAGAATACGTCTTGATTCCTCTCGGCATCGAGTTCATGCAGACCATCGTATTTATTTTGGTCATTGCAGCACTCGTACAGATGCTTGAAATCATATTGAAGAAAATTGCCCCCGCTCTTTACAGCGCACTCGGCGTATTCCTTCCGCTCATCACGACCAACTGCGCCGTCCTCGGAGTCGCAATCTACGTCGTTCGCAATGACCTCGACCTCGCATCATCGCTCGTCTACGCATTCTCTACGGCAGTCGGCTACTCGATGGCAATCTGCATCTTTGCCGGAATCCGCGAGCAACTCGCGTGGACAAACGTCCCCAAAGTCATGCGCGGAGTGCCTATCGCTCTGATTTGCGCCGGACTTCTCGCAATGGCGTTCATGGGCTTCTCCGGTATCAAGATCGGATAACAGTCTTCCCCCCCTCTCACTCTGACCGCTACTCGAAAATCGGACAAATCAACATTGTTGAAAAAAATAGATACAGAGTCTTTCAGCCGACAATAATGGCGAAAGGCTCTGTGTTTTTTTAGTGCATAGCAAATCCACCACATTATTTATATATAGAAAGAACATCTCATCGAAATGGATACTGAAAAAGCAAAGATGCTTCGCGGCGAAATTTATGATGCCAACTTTGACCCGCAATTGCACGACGAGCGAATGAAATGTAAGCTCGCTTGCTGAACTCAATGGCGAAAATCCGAGACTATAACTCAGACTTTTTTTGACAGCATTAGGGAAAAAGAGTTATATTTGCATTCCGAAACCTCAATAATAGATACATTCTCTCATATCTGCCATGAAATTTGACATGAATCGGTGGATGAGCTCATTGATCAGCAGCAAAAAAGTTGCGGCAATTCCGATCATGACCCATCCGGGAATCGAAATCACGGGCGAGACTGTCCGCAAAGCAGTTTGCGACGGTCAGGCTCACCACGACGCAATCGTAGCCCTGTCTGCGAAATATCCCTCGGCGGCGGCAACTGTAATCATGGACTTGACAGTCGAAGCCGAAGCCTTTGGAGCGGAGATCTCATTTCCTGAAAATGAAGTCCCCGCAGTCGTCGGACATTCGCTTTCGAGCATCGACGACATTTATCGGCTTAAAATTCCGTCGCTTAAAGCCGGTCGAGTCCCGCAATATCTCAAAGCCAACCTGCTCGCCTCGCGTTCGATTACCGACCGCCCCGTGTTTGCCGGTTGCATCGGGCCCTTCTCGCTTGCCGGACGACTCTACGATATGTCGGAAATCATGATCCTGATTTATCAAGACCCGAAAGCCGCCCACACGTTGCTTGAAAAATGCACCGAATTCATCTTGCGCTACTGTCTCGCGCTGAAAGCCACCGGAGCCAACGGCGTAGTCATGGCAGAGCCGGCAGCCGGACTGATGTCCGACGACGATTGCCGTAAATTTTCGTCAGACTATGTCAGACGCATCGTCGATCGCGTTCAAGACGACTCGTTTACAGTCGTCCTCCACAACTGTGGCAACACCGGACATTGCACAAAGGCAATGGTTGCGACCGGAGCCGGAGCATATCACTTCGGCAACAAGTGTGACATGGAACAAGTGTCGAACGACGTACCGCCGACGGCATTGACTATGGGCAACCTCGACCCTGTTTCGGTATTCAAAGACTCAACTCCTGCCGAAATGCGTAGCGCCACTCGATCGTTGCTCGAACGCATGACCCGATTCCCGAATTTCGTCCTGTCGAGCGGATGCGACACGCCGCCTCACACTCCACTCGAAAACATAGATGCTTTCTTTGAAACGCTCGATGAGTTTAACGGATGATTGCGAAACGGCTCAAATTTGACGACCTCGGAATCACGCTTGCCGACATTTTCGAGCAAATGGGATATGGCTCATCCGCCCCCGACCCGATGACAGAGTCGGAAACCCGAGCCATGCTTGACAGGATTCGCTCCATTCTCAACCCCGGATTCTCTTTCTTTGTGACCGACGGAACTCTGTCGGTCGAATCGGAGACACTTTCGGCGATGGGGCGCGATTTTTCGATCGGGCGAATCATAGCCCGACAACTTCGAGGCTCTCAACGCTACGTTTTTTTTGTGGCTACCGCCGGACTTGAATTTGAAGCCTTCCAACACCGACTCAACGTCGAGGGCGATATGGTGGGCATCTTCATAGCCGACGCAATCGGAAGCGTGATAGCCGAAAAGACCGCCGACGCAATGGAACTTGAACTTCGACGGCTCATTGCCCCGTCAGGTTGGAAGCACACCAACCGTTTCAGCCCTGGGTATTGCGGTTGGCACGTCTCGGAGCAGCAAAAACTCTTCGCACTCTTCCCCGAACCGTCGCCATGTGGAGTGACGTTGACCGAATCGAGCCTTATGACCCCCATAAAATCAGTCAGCGGAGTCATCGGCATCGGCGACAGTGTCCGCAAACTTGAATATACTTGCGGACTGTGTGATTTTAAACAATGTTATAAAAGGAAAAATCATCATAAGGATTGACCGAAGTCTCGTTTTTTTTCAGTAGTTTTGCATACTGACTTTTATGACATTGCCGAAAGGCAGTTATTATATATAGAAATAAAATTATTCTCTTTAATATCATGAACAAATATCCTAAAATCGGTATCCGCCCCATCATCGACGCACGTCAGGGTGGCATACGTGAAAGTCTTGAAGACAAAACCATGAACTTGGCAAAAGCAGTTGCCAACCTTATATCAACCAACCTTCGTTACCCCGACGGCACTCCTGTTGAGTGTGTGATTGCCGACGGCACTATCGGTCGAGTAGCCGAGACAGCCGCCTGCGCTGAAAAATTTGAGCGCGAAGGCGTCGGCGCAACAATCTCCGTCACCTCTTGCTGGTGCTACGGCTCTGAAACAATGGACTTGAATCCTCATTGGCCCAAAGCCGTTTGGGGTTTCAACGGCACCGAACGCCCCGGAGCCGTCTATCTTGCAGCCGTCCTTGCCGCCCATGCTCAGAAAGGCTTGCCCGCATTCGGCATCTATGGTCACGACGTTCAGGATCTCGACGACAACACAATCCCCGCTGACGTAGCTGAAAAACTGCTCCGTTTTGCTCGTGCAGCAGTCGCGGTAGCCATCATGCGAGGCAAATCATATCTCTCAGTCGGCTCAGTATCGATGGGCATAGCAGGCTCTATCGTCAACCCCGACTTCTTCCAAGAATATCTCGGGATGCGCACCGAGTCTGTCGACATGACTGAAATCATGCGCCGAATCACACTCGGAATCTACGACCACGAAGAGTATGCCAAAGCAATGGCATGGACTGAAAAATATTGCAAGCCCAACGAAGGCGAAGACTTCAAGAACCGTCCCGAGAAGAAAAAAACTCGCGAAGAAAAAGATGCCGATTGGGAATTTGTCGTAAAAATGACCCTCATCATCCGCGACCTCATGAAAGGCAATCCGAAACTCCGCGAAATGGGATTCCTCGAAGAAGCTCTCGGTCACAACGCCATCGCAGGCGGTTTCCAAGGACAGCGTCAGTGGACCGACTTCTATCCCAACGGCGACTTCTCGGAAGCACTCCTCAACACATCGTTTGACTGGAACGGTATTCGTGAAGCCTTCGTATTTGCCACCGAAAACGATGCTTGCAACGGCGTAGCCATGCTTTTCGGACATCTTCTGACCAACCGCGCTCAATTTTTCAGCGATGTCCGCACCTATTGGAGCCCCGAAGCAGTCCGTCGCGTGACCGGCAAGGAACTGACAGGACGAGCAGCAGGCGGTATGATCCACCTCATCAACTCCGGAGCTACAACTCTCGACGGCACCGGACAGGTTTGTGATGCCGACGGTCAACCCACCATGAAACCTCACTGGGAAATGACCGATGAAGACGCCAAGAAGTGTCTCGACGCAACGACTTGGTATCCTGCCGACCGCGACTACTTCCGTGGAGGCGGCTTCTCGTCAAACTTCCTCACCAAAGGCGGAATGCCCGTCACCATGATGCGCCTCAACCTCGTCAAAGGTCTCGGCCCGGTTCTCCAAATCGCCGAAGGTTGGACAGCCGATGTCGACCCCGAAATCAACAAAGTGCTTGATATGCGCACTGACCCGACTTGGCCCACAACATGGTTCGTGCCGCGTCTCTGCCCCGATCGCGATGCCTTCAAGGATGTCTACTCGGTGATGAACAACTGGGGTGCAAACCACGGCGCAATCTCCTACGGTCACATCGGTCAGGATCTCATCACTCTTGCATCGATTCTCCGCATCCCCGTTTGTATGCACAACGTTGAGGAAGAAAAAATCTTCCGTCCCGCCGCATGGAACGCCTTCGGCATGGACAAGGAAAATGCCGACTACCGCGCATGTGCAGCCTACGGCCCTATCTACAAGTAAAAGATACTCCCTGAACAGATAAAAAAAAAGCAAAGGGGCGCAACGTAATTCTGAAAAACATTGCGCCCCTTGTGTTTTATATGTTGACTAAATAAGAGAAAACCAATCACAATGGACACCGATAAAGAGCAAGGCTATCCTATGAAGCCTTACAAAGTCCCCGTCAAACGCTATTGCCGCACACTCGACCTCAAAGACGACCCCGAGCTGATAGCCGAATATCGTCGTCGCCACGCCGAAGAAAACTTTTGGCGTGAAATCCTCGACGGCATCAAGGAAGTCGGCATCCTCGAAATGGATATTTACATCCGCGGGACGCGCCTGATGATGATTCTCGAAGTCCCGGTCGACCTCGACTTGGATGCGGCAATGACCCGTCTCGCCACCCTGCCTCGTCAGCAGGAGTGGGAAGACTTCATGTCAGTCTTCCAGCAGGCGAAACCCGGCGCATCGTCAGCCGAAAAGTGGCAGCCGATGGAGCGAGTGTTTCATCTCTACGACTAACTCTCCAAATCAAAAATTTTAAATCTGAAACATGAAAGAAACCGAATCATTGTTTAAACACAATGGCGTCAACTACATACTGCCATTTATACTCATTACAAGTTGCTTTGCGTTGTGGGGCTTTGCCAACGACATCACCAACCCGATGGTCAAAGCCTTCTCCAAGATATTCCGCATGAGCGTGACCGACGGCACTCTCGTCCAAGTCGCATTCTATGGCGGATACTTTGCCATGGCATTCCCGGCTGCCATATTCATCCGTCGCTACTCCTACAAAGCCGGAGTCCTCGTCGGGCTCGGACTCTACGCCGTCGGCGCATTCCTCTTCTATCCGGCAATGCTGACCGGAAGCTACTATCCGTTTCTGATAGCCTACTTCATCTTGACTTGCGGACTCTCGTTCCTCGAAACGAGCTGTAACCCCTACATCCTTTCGATGGGGTCGGAAAAGACTGCCACGCGCCGATTGAACATGGCGCAGTCGTTCAACCCTATGGGCTCGCTGATAGGAATGTGGGTGGCAATGACTTGCATCCAAGCGCATCTCAACCCGATGGACACCGACGAGCGTGCCCTCCTTAGCGACGCCGAGTTTGAAGCCATGCGTGATTCCGACCTCTTGGTGCTCATCACGCCCTATCTCTACATCGGCTTGGTCGTGCTCATCATGTTTGCCGTCATTGCAATGATTCGCACACCGCGCAATGGTGAAGACAACCACGAAATCCACTTCATTGCCACAATCAAACGCATCTTCTCGATCAGTCGCTACCGCGAAGGCGTGATCGCTCAGTTCTTCTACGTCGGAGCGCAAATCATGTGTTGGACATTCATCATCCAGTATGGCACACGAGTGTTCATGCTCGAAGGAATGGACGAAAAGAGTGCCGAGATGCTCTCGCAGCAATACAATATTATTGCCATGGTCATCTTCTGTTGCAGCCGCTTCATCTGCACCTTCCTGCTCCGCTACGTCAATGCCGGCAAACTGCTTGCCTCGCTCGCCCTCGTCGCCACGCTTCTGACTCTCGGAGTAATATTCTTCCAAGACCGCATGGGAGTCTACTGTCTCGTAGGCGTGTCGGCTTGTATGTCGTTGATGTTCCCGACAATCTATGGCATTGCCCTTGAAGGACTTGGCGAGGACGCTAAGTTTGGAGCCGCCGGACTCATCATGGCAATTCTTGGCGGGTCAGTGCTTCCGCCGGTCCAAGCCGCGATAATCGACTGTGGAGTTATAGCCGGCTTCCCCGCCGTCAACATCTCCTTTGTTTTGCCCTTGATTTGCTTCCTTGTCATCATCTCCTACGGAGTTCGTAGAGCGAAAGACTGATTGACAAAAGTTTGACTCATCGATACAACCAAGAAATGAATCTTGAAATCGCATCGGTCGTAGCATCTCGGTCGATGCGATTTCTCATATCTTTGTCGTATATTTGCAATAGGGAATAAAATCAACCATACATATATATATTATAGAAACTGAAACTAATAAATATGAGGCTGTTTAACATACTCATAGCCTTGGCGGTTGCGTCGGGCGTGCAGTTGCAAGCTGAAAACATCTACGTCTCCGCCACGAAGGGCAGCGACAGTGCGTCGGGGAGCATCTCCTCGCCGCTTAAATCCGTTGGCGAGGCATTGAAACGAGTCCGCGAGTGGCGACGGCTCAACCGCCAGGAGGCAACCACCGACGGCGACGTTCGGATTGTGCTCGACGGCGGAGTCTATCGTCAGACCACACCATTGTTTGTGCGTCCCGAGGACAGCGGAACGGAAAGTTCATCGACCATAATCTGTGCCCCCGAGGGAGTCGAAGCCGTCATCAGCGGAGGCGTTGAAGTGACAGGTTGGACGAAAGGCTGCCCCGACGATTCGCGAGTGTCACCCGCCTTGCGCGACAAAATTTGGACAGCTCCCGCCCCGATGTCGGGCAATCGGATTGTTGAAACTCGTCAGCTCTACGTCGACGGTCGCAAAGCCCGTCGCGCCTCGCAGTTCGCGCCCGGAGTATTGGAGCGCATGGTCGATTTCAACATCGAAGACCGCACGATAACAGTCCCCACGCCTGATATCGACCTCTCGTCGGCAGGCCAACTCGAAATGTTGGTCCACCAGCGGTGGGCGATGGCAGTGCTTCGCGTCAAGGAGATGGCAGCCGACGGCAAGGGCAACACCGTGGTCAGCTTCCACGACCCCGAAAGCACCCTCGAATTTAATCATCCGTGGCCGCAGCCAGTCATCGGCGGCGAGTGTGGCAACTCATCATTTGTCTTTGTCAACGCTCTCGAACTCCTCGACGAGCCGGGCGAATGGTTTCAAGACTACCCCTCGGGACGCATCTATTATTATCCCGCCGACGACGAAGATATGACCTCCTGTGAAGCCGTAGTCCCGCTGCTCGAAACACTCTTGACCGTCGACGGCAGCCGTGAGCGACCCGTAGCCAACGTGCGCTTTGAAAACGTCGGGTTTGAACACTCTGCATGGCTTCGTCCCTCAAAGGAAGGTCACGTCACTCTTCAAGGCGGCTTCCGACTGCTCGACGCCTACAAACTCCCGATTCCCGGACTCCCCGAAAAGGCTGAACTTGAAAATCAGGCATGGATTGCACGCCCCGAGGCAGCCGTAACAGTCAAATATGCCTCTGGAATCGACTTCAAAAATTGTCGCTTCCGTCATCTCGGCGCGACGGGGCTTGACTATGTGACAGCCGTGAGCGACGCGACGGTCGAAGGATGCTCGTTTGACGACATCGGAGGGACAGCCCTTCAAATCGGGACGTTCCCCGACGGCGGCTTTGAAACCCACGTCCCATACATCCCCTCCGTCGCCGGCGACATTTGCAGTCGGATTTCAGTCCGTTCGAACCGCATCACAGATGCGACAAACGAAGATTGGGGCTGTGTCGGAATCGGAGCAGGCTACGTCCGCGACCTCACGATAGCCGACAACGAAGTCGCCCATCTCAACTACTCAGGCATCTGCGTGGGGTGGGGGTGGACAGCCCTCGAAAGCGGGATGGCTAACAATCGCATCACGGGCAACTATGTCCATCATTTTGCCGCCATGCTCTACGATGCCGGCGGAATCTACACGCTCTCCAATCAACCCGGCTCCGTCATCAGTGGAAACCGTATCGACAACCTCATCCGTTCACCCTACGCCACAAACCGTCGCGCGTTCTATATATATTTCGATGAAGCCACCGACGGGTTCACCGTCGAAGGCAACCAATGTCCCGACGCAGAGTTCGGCTACAACCGTCCCGGCTCTAAACTCATCGTCGGCGACAACGGCCCTCACGTCGAAGTCAAACTGAATCTGCCCGACAGCCGAAAGTAGAACGTAGTCGCAAGAATCGTTAAAAAAATCGGATTGTCGCCCTCATTTCTGCTTTTGATTAACGGAGATTCCGGATAAAATTCCTATATTTGTAACTGATAAATTATTATCAGAATGGAAGACTATTACGGCATATCTAATAATATATTATCAGTTTTGGAGGGCTTTACGCTCGACAACGCTGATGATATAGGCAAGACCGTTGCCGACGATTTCAGGAAGCGTCGCATCGAGAAAAATCTGACACGCGAGCAAGTGGCGGAGCGATCCGGCGTAGCAGTCAGCAACATTGTCCGCTTTGAGCAGAAAGGATTGATTTCGTTCAAAAATCTGATCAGCATAGCAATGGCGATGGGCTACACGTCGGAGGTTAAGAATATATTTTCTCAGCCCAAATACTCCACGATGAACGAACTGACTCAAATCCGCAAAAATGCGGGTCGCAAAAAAGTCCGCCGAACATGAAAATAGATAAACTGACAGTTAAATATCATGGCGACGAAGTGGGAGTCTTATCTCTCTCTCCGGACAATAAACTTTGTGCATTTGAATACGATAAATATTGGTTGGCAGCCGGATTCAGTCTGTCGCCGTTGGAATTACCGTTGAAATCGGACGTATTCATAGCGAAGCCTCAACCGTTTGCCGGCAATTTTGGTGTGTTTGAAGACAGTCTGCCTGACGGCTATGGTCGTTATCTGCTTCACAAAACTCTCTTGCGAGAGGGTATCAATGACATGAATCTGTCGTCGCTCGATCGGCTCAGCATCGTCGGTAGGAGTGGTATGGGCGCATTGACCTACGAGCCCGTCACCACTGTTGTTCAAGATGAAGAGGTTGATGATTTCGACCTGCTGCAAGAAAAAGCGTTGGAGGTGCTTAGCGAGAAAAATGATGACGATGCAGGTTTGTTGTTGTTCAACAGTATGAATAGCGGCGGTTGTCGTCCGAAAGCAATATTTTCGGATGCCGACGGTCATTGGCTCGTGAAGTTTCGCCACACATACGATCCGAAAGACATGGGTGTGCAGGAATTTCATTACAATGAAATCGCTCGGAAGTGTGGGATAAACGTGCCTGATTTCAAACTTACCAATGGTAAATATTTCACGGTCAGACGCTTTGATATTTCTCCCGAGGGTGAGCGTCGACATGTTGTCACAGCCGGCGGTTTGCTTTGTATCTCGTTGGATAACCCGGTTTTGGACTATGGTAATCTTCTTGCATTGACCGGATTTTTGACTCAAAACCCGAAAGAGGTCGAGGAAATGTTTCGTCGGATGGTGTTTAACTACTTTACTGACAACAAGGATGATCATTGCAAGAATTTCAGTTTCTATGTCGATAGGGATTCCGAGGGAAAATGGAAGTGGCGTCTTGCGCCCGCCTACGACCTTACGTTCTGCACCGAGGGCTACAACGGCGAGCACGCAACATCTGTCAACGGCACCGGACATCCCGCGCTGAGTGATATGCTTGCTGTCGGGACAAGAATAAAGGTGACTGAGCGTCGTTGCCGTGAAATTATAGATGAAGTTCGTGAAAATTGTGGCGATCTATTGTTGAATGATGTATGACCGACAGCCGGAAAAAATAAAAATCTTAAAATTTTTATAAATAGAATGGGCTGAAAATCAGACGTTAAGAAAATTTTTTACAAGCCGTTTACATTATCGCACCTTTTTCGCCTGTTTTGTGTCGTATCTTTGCAGAGTGAAACATTCAAGAGCGTGTGTGTTTGAGAGTGACTAATAAAAAACTGAAACAGAATTTACATTAAGAAGAATATAATGAAACCGACCAATTATCATTTATTTGATTTTCTTGATTTCGATACGGGATTGAGACGCAACGAATCGCTGTGGAAGGCCTGCAAGCCGACTGCTGTCGAGGAGAAGGATGGCGACATTCTTATAACAGTCCCGTTTCAGAAACAAGTTCTTGACAATGACATGGCAGCCGATCTGTCGGCGGCTCGCGAATCTCATGTGCTGAAACTTCGTCAGTATGGCGCGAAAATCACTCGTATTTTCATGGGGTTTGGCGACTTGGAGATGACCGACGACTCGGAAATGCTCATGCTCACTGATGCGGTCGGAAAAATGCCACTCAAAGCCGAATTTGTTGACGGTGAGTGGATTATATCGACCGTTGCCGACGGTGTGCGTCGAGCTGTCATCAACTTGCGCGAGCCGAAACTCGACCGTTGGAGCGAGCTTCTGCCCGACCCGCAGGAGACACTCGATTTGCGCCTTTACCCCGACGGAAAGCGTGAAATCCGTCTTGCCGCCTACGACCACTTTTCGCCTCCGCGCTACGATGCGCTTCCGATTGCCTACTGCAAACTCGACGGGCACGACGAGCGTGCAACTCTCTCGTTTGAATGCAAGCCCGACGAGTGTTTCAGCGGCACGGGTGAACGCTTTGCGAAAATGGACCTAAGCGGTCAGACGTTCTTCTTAAAAAATCAAGACGGACAGGGCGTTAACAATCGCCGAACGTATAAAAACATACCCTTCTACGTGTCGAGCCGACTCTACGGCACGTTCTATCACACGACCTCCCACTGCAAACTCTCGTTGGCGGGACATTCGACGCGCTCGGTGCAATTTTTGAGCGACCAAGCCTTGGTCGATGCCTTTGTCATCGGTGGCGATTCGATTGAGGAGATAATCAAGGGCTACCGTGATCTGACAGGCTATCCCTCGATGCCGCCGCTGTGGAGTTTCGGCGTGTGGATGAGTCGAATGACGTATTTCAGCGCGGATGAGGTAGAGGGCATCTGCAATCGTTTGCGTGAGGAGCACTATCCTTGCGATGTCATTCATCTCGACACCGGTTGGTTTCGCACCGACTGGTTGTGTGAGTGGAAATTCAATCCCGAACGTTTCCCCGACCCCGAAGGCTTCCTTCGCGATTTGAAGAGCAAAGGGTTCAGAGTGTCGTTGTGGCAGCTCCCCTACGTGGCAAAAGACGCGGAGCAGATCGACGAGGCGCGCGAAAATGCCTACATTGCGCCTCTCACCAAGGAGCAAGCCTCCGAGGGGTCAAACTTCTCGGCTCTTGACTACGCCGGAACTATCGACTTCACCTATCCGGCGGCAACGCAGTGGTACAAAGGCTTGTTGAAAGACCTTCTTGACAAGGGTGTCGTCTGCATCAAGACCGACTTCGGCGAAAACATCCACATGGATGCCGTCTACAAGGGTATGACTCCCGAACTTCTCAACAATCTCTACGCGCTTCTCTATCAGAAAGCAGCCTATGAGATTACGAAAGAAGTCACCGGCGACGGCATCGTCTGGGCTCGCTCGGCGTGGGCGGGATGTCAGCGTTATCCGCTCCACTGGGGCGGCGACTCGTGCAGCTCGTGGGACGGCATGGCTGGTTCGCTCAAAGGCGGTCTGCATTTCGGACTCTCAGGCTTCGCGTTTTGGAGCCACGACGTTCCCGGATTCCACACGTTGCCCAACTTCATGAACTCCGTAGTCGACGACGATGTCTATGTCCGTTGGACTCAGTTTGGAGTCTTTTCGTCACACATCCGTTATCACGGCACCAACAAGCGCGAACCGTGGTTCTATCCCGCCATCGCCCCGATTGTGAAAAAATGGTGGAAACTGCGCTACGCATTGATTCCCTATATCTACGCCGAGAGTCTTAAAGCCACCGTCGGCGGCTCGACCATAATTCAGGCTCTGATATTCCATCATCTCGACGACAAGACGTGTCGCCACATCGACGACGAATATTATTTCGGCGACAGCATCCTCGTAGCCCCCGTCATGAACTCCGAAAACCGTCGTGACATCTACCTCCCCGAAGGCAAGTGGGTCAACTTCTTCACCGGCGAAGTCCTCACCGGGCAGCGTTGGCTGAAAGACGTCGAAGTGTCCCTCGAAGATATGCCCGTCTATGTCAAATATGGCAGCGTCATTCCGTTCTATCCCGAAGTCGTCGAGTGTACCGACGAAATGGACCTCTCGAAATCGGTCGACCTCCGCATCGACGAGAATTTCAAAGGCATTTGGAACGAAAAATTGTTTAACGACTAATCCGCGTTTCCGACAATGATGAATACATGGAAAAAGAACCTTGACGAGACCAAGCAACGCTACGTCGATTGGTGGAATCGTAAGGGGATTATACTCAATATGTGGGAGCACTTCCAAGAGGGTGTGACACCCCACGCCGACATCCCTGCGCCTGCCGCCCCCGTGAGTCTTGATCAGAAATGGTTTGACCCGAAGTGGCGAGCCGACTATCTCGATTGGTATGTCGCCCACAGTTCGCTCAAAGCCGACATTCTTCCCGTAGCCAACACCCAACTCGGTCCGGGTTCGCTCGCCGCGATTCTCGGCGGAGTTTTTGAGGGCGGGCCGGACACGATATGGATTCACCCCGATCCGAATTACAGCGACGAACTGAAATTTGACGAAAACCATCCCAACTGGATTCTCCACAAGGAGCTGTTGAAGGCTTGCAAAGCCAAAGCGCAGGGTCACTACTATGTCGGTATGCCCGACCTGATGGAAGGTCTTGACGTTTTGGCGGCGATAAAGGGCACCGACAAGGTGCTGCTCGACACCGTTATGCAGCCCGATGTCCTCGAACACCAGATGCAGCAGATCAACGACATTTATTTCAAAGTCTACGACGAGCTGTATGACATCATCCGCGAGGGCGACGAAATGGCGTTCTGCTACTTCTCCTCATGGGCCCCCGGCAAGATGACCAAACTCCAAAGCGACATTTCGACGATGATCAGCGTCGAAGACTATCGCCGTTTCGTTCAGCCCTTCATCCGCCAGCAGTGTCAAAAGATTGACTATACGCTCTATCATCTCGACGGCGTTGGCGCGCTCCACCATCTCCCGGCTCTGCTTGAAATCGACGAACTTGACGCAATCCAGTGGACTCCCGGAGTCGGCGAACCGCAGGGCGGCTCTCCGAAGTGGTACGACCTCTATCGCCGCATCCTCGACGGCGGCAAGAGCATAATGGCTTGTTGGGTTACGCTCGACGAGCTGAAGCCGCTGCTCGACAACATCGGCGGCAACGGCGTGCATCTCGAAATGGATTTCCACAACGAAGATGAGGTCGAGCAGGCGATGAAGATAGTCGAGGAATATCGCTATCGTCCGGCTGCGCCTCGCGAGACTGCCGACTGTGTACGACTCTCGTCGGCTGCCACCGAATTTGATGCCGATGTCGAAGTCGAACGCATAATCGATGAGGTTGAAAGCGAGTTTGTCGCTGCTGCCGACACGTCCTCAGCCTCGACCGTTGAAATCGACCCCGAATCGCCCCTCGTCAAAGCTCTCGAAGACCGCATCTTGGTGCTCGACGGCGCGATGGGGACGATGATTCAGAGCTATTCTCTGACCGAATCCGACTTCCGAGGCACGGAGTTTGCCGACCATGATTGCCCCCTTTGCGGCAACAACGACTTGCTTTCGATCACAAGCCCCGAAACCATCGGCGAAATCCATCGCAAATATCTCGAAGCCGGAGCTGACGTAATCACGACCAACACGTTCAACGCCCAGCGCATCTCGATGGCTGACTATCGGCTTGAAAACCGCTGTCGGGAGATAAACCTCGCCGCCGGTCGGCTCGCTCGCCGACTTGCCGACGAGTTCACGCAGAAAAATCCCTCGAAACCGCGTTTTGTTGCCGGCTCGATGGGCCCGACGAGCAAGACGTGTTCGCTAATGTCGGAGGGCGTGCAACCGGGGTGGGCGACGTTTGGCTACGACATCCTCGTCGATGCCTACGAGGAGCAAGCGTCGGCTCTCATCGAGAGCGGCGTGGATGCAATCTTAATCGAAACGATTTTCGATGTCAAAAATGCCGAGGCTGCGGTCAAGGCGGCTACATCGGCTATGCTCAAAGCCGGAAAATCGCTCCCGATAATGCTCAGTTTCTCCGTCAAGACCCCCGACGGACACAATATGCTCGGACAGTCGATTTGCGAGTTCATTGCCACGCTGACCGACTATCCCATTCTCTCGGTCGGCATCAACTGCTTGACTGATTTGGCTGAAATGACACCGCTGCTCGTCAAACTCGGACGTGAGACCGACCGCTTTGTCAGTGTCTACCCCAACGCCGGTCTGCCCGACGACACCGGGGCTTACACTCTGTCGGCCAAAAATTTCCAACGCAATATGTGGCCTCTGCTCGACGGTCACATCGTCAATATCATCGGCGGATGTTGCGGCACGACCGATGCTCACATCGGTTCGCTCGCGCAAATTTGCGAGCCTGTCGAGGGT
Organism: uncultured Staphylococcus sp.; assembly: GCA_964497255.1. Taxonomy (GTDB): domain Bacteria; phylum Bacteroidota; class Bacteroidia; order Bacteroidales; family Muribaculaceae; genus Duncaniella. Next base: position 69,869 of record CAZCCI010000005.1, on the reverse strand, counting down.
TTGCGTCTGTCGCCCCACCGTCGCGGAGCGGCTACCGACTTTGTCCCTGCAGCTGTCGGGACATCGGCGGAACATCACCACCACCACGGCGACGGTGGCGAAGCCGAGTGTGAATGTTGCCGTCCGTCGGTCAAACCGTCGGAAAACAAAGCCGCCTCTGCTGCCGACGGTGTGTTTGATGCCATTGTCGCCGGCAAGTCGGACGACGCAACCGAGGCAACTCGCAAAGCCGTAGAGCAAGGAGTAGTCCCTCAGGATATAATCAACGGTCAGATGATTCGTGCGATGGCTGAGGTCGGACAGCGTTTTCAGGACGGCAACGCCTTTGTTCCGCAACTGCTGATGGCAGGACGTGCGATGAAGGCCGCGCTCGAAATCCTCAAACCGATGCTTGCCGGAGGTGCGGCGGCCACGAAGGGCAAAGTGCTCATCGGGACGGTCAAAGGCGACCTCCACGACATTGGCAAAAACCTCGTGGCTTCGATGCTCGAAGGTTGCGGATATGAAGTGGTCAACATCGGCATCGACGTTTCAGCCGACACGTTTGTCGAGGAGATTCGTCGAACCAACCCCGACATTCTCTGTCTGAGTGCGCTGCTGACCACTACGATGACCTATATGAAAGACGTCATCGACGCGCTCAAAGTCGCCGGACTTCGCGACAAGGTGAAGGTGATGGTGGGCGGTGCGCCTGTCAGTCAGAACTTTGCCGACGAAATCGGTGCCGACGGTTATAGCGACAATGCCAACTCCGCCGTCGCTCTTGCCGACCGCCTTGTCGGATGTAAATAATCCTCCCGGTAGGTCGAATCGAAATGAATTATTTTAAAAATTTGAAAACATACACTTAAATCTGAGATAATGAATGATTTATCAATGCACACGACAGATTGGCTCGTCTTCGTTGCATATCTTGTATTGCTAATGGTGATTGGCATTTGGGCAAGTTCCAAAAGCGATCGAAACGGACATAACTTTCTCGCCGGAAACTCTCTGCGGTGGCATCACATCGGATTTTCGATGTGGGGCACCAACGTCGGCCCCTCGATGCTCATTGCATCGGCAAGCGCGGGCTTCACGACCGGTGTCGTCTCGGGCAACTATGCGTGGTATGCCTTCGTGTTCATCGCCTTGCTTGCTTTCGTGTTTGCTCCGCGCTATCTCGGTGAGAAAATCACCACTCTGCCGGAGTTTATGGGCAAGCGATTCGGCGAATCGACTCGCAATATGCTTGCGTGGTACACGATTGTGACAATTCTGATTTCGTGGCTTGCGCTCACGCTCTTTGCCGGCGGCATCATCATCCGTCAGGTGTTTGGAATCCCGATGTGGCTGTCGGCGTTCATCCTGCTCGGCATTTCGGCGTTTTTCACGATTCTCGGCGGACTGAAAGCAATCGCCTATACGAATGTCTATCAGATGGTGTTGCTGATACTCGTGTCGACGGCGTTGACCGTGGTTGGCATTTGGTATCTCGGCGGAGGTTCGTTTGGCGGCGGCATCTCGACGCTTGCCAACCCCGATGTCATTCCGTCGAACTATTGGAATCTCTTCCAGCCTAACGACGACAAGGAGTTCCCGTGGCTGCCAATCCTGCTCGGATACCCGATTTCGGGTCTGTGGTTTTGGTGTACGGATCAGTCGATGGTTCAGCCCGTGCTTGCCGCCCGTGACCTCAACGAGGGGCAGAAGGGCGCAAACTTCACCGGTTGGCTCAAAATCCTCGACGTGGCTATCTATATCATTCCCGGTATCGTCTGCTTTGCGTTGTGGCGGACGGGATTTTTCGGCAATGTCGAAATCGACCCCGACAATGCTTATATGACGCTCGTGACCAACCTCTTCCCCGACGGCATGGTCGGTCTCGTGATTGCATTGCTCACTGCTGCGCTTGTCAGCACGATCGGTTCGGCTCTCAATGCGCTCAGCACGGTGTTTACGATGGATATTTATGCCAAAAACATCCGCGCTAACGCTTCGCATCGCGAAATCGTCCGCACGGGTCACATCGTCACCGTCGTCGGTGCGCTCGTCTCGATCGTCATCACGATTGCGGTCGACAATATCAAGGGCATGGACTTGTTCAATGTCTTCCAATCCGTCCTCAGCTTCATCGCTCCTCCGATGGCGGCGGTGTTTGTCATGGGTGTGTTCTGGAAACGATGCACGACGCTTGCCGCGAACGTCGTCCTGACGTTCGGCACGGTGTTCAGCATCGGTTGCGGTGTGCTTTATCTTTGGATTATCCCCGGCGCGACGGAACAGATCCATTTCATGATGCTCTCGTTTTTCATCTTTGTGGCATTGATCTTAGGCATGGTCATGATCAGTCTTCTTGACAAGTCGGAAGTGAATCGCACTCCGATGACGGTGGTCAAATCGAAGATGTCGATCAGCGTGAAAGTCGCTTGGATTGCCCTTGCGATTGTCATGGTCGGGCTGTATATATTCTTTAACGGTCACTGATGCCCGACTCTGTCGGAAAATGATTACTTTTGTGAAATCATATATATATTTAATATACCAATAACACAAGTCCTAAAAAAAACATTACATTTAAATCCTGCTATGAATACTACCTTTAAATCTCCTCTCAGCGGTATCATCCCTCCGTTGGTTACTCCGCTGCTGGGCAATGATGTCCTTGATGTCGCAAGTTTGGAAAATCTTATCGAACATTTGATTGCCGGCGGTGTCCACGGTCTTTTCATCCTCGGGACAACGGGTGAGGAACAGAGTCTCAGCTACCGTCTGCGCAAAGAAATGATTCGCGAAACGTGTCGCATCAATGCCGGTCGTCTGCCCGTCCTCGTCTGCATCACCGACACCTCGATTGTCGAGAGTATCAACCTCGCCAACGTTGCCGCCGAGTGTGGTGCGTCGGCTGTCGTCAGTGCCGCTCCCTACTATTTTGCCACCGGTCAGCCCGAGCTCGCCGAGTTCTATGAAGATATGCTCCCGCAGCTTCCCCTCCCGCTGTTTCTCTACAATATGCCGAGCCATGTGAAGGTCAACTTCTCGCCGGCTACGATTCATCGCATTGCCGAAAATCCCAAGGTGGTCGGCTTTAAGGATAGTTCTGCAAATATTCCTTACTTTCAGTCGGTTATGTATACGATGAAAGACCGTCCGGATTTCGCTCTGTTGATGGGGCCGGAAGAGGTGACGGGCGAATGTGTGCTCCTCGGCGGTCATGGCGGCATCAACGGTGGCGCGAATATGTTCCCCGAACTCTACGTTGCCATGTATAACGCAGCCAAGGCCGGCAATGTCGGCGAGGTGCTCCGTCTGCAACAGTTCATCATGCAGATCAGCACGTCGATTTACAGTGTCGGCAAACACGGGTCGAGCTATCTGAAAGGTTTGAAGTGTGCTTGCTCGCTTCTCGGAGTGATTAAAGACGACTTTGTTGCTGCGCCGTTCCATAAGTTTAACGAACCGGAACGTCGGAAAATCCAAGAGGCTCTCGATCGTCTGCCGATCGAAAACGGTAAGCTGATTTTCTAAATCGAAATCTGTAAAAAAAATTTTTTATAGTAATCCCCATATCGTTAATTGCTCATTCCCTTCTCTCTTTTCATCTTTGTTATAGCAACCAATCGGATTAATAAACAGAATCTAAAAACATATCTCAGATCATATATATACCATGAATATAATCGACCTTATCGTTTTTCTCATATTTACGTTAGGTACAATCTTGTTCGGCTATCTGTTCGGACGTAAAAAGCAAAGCAGCGAGGAGTTTACTCGCGGAGGCGGCAAAGTGCCCGGATGGGTTGTCGGTCTCTCGATTTTTGCCTCGTTTTGCAGCTCGATTTCATTTCTCGGCTATTGTTCGTCGGCATTTTCCGGCAATTGGAATGCGTTTGTCTTCACGCTTTCGATTTTGCCGGCAGGACTGTTGGCAATGTTCTACTTTGTGCCGTTTTACAGGTCGCTCGGCAGTATCAGTGCTTACAGTTTCTTTGAAGCCCGCTTCGGGCGTTGGGCGCGAGTCTATGCTTCAGTCTTCTATCTTTTTACTCAGATTTGTCGCTCGGGAGCAATATTGTTTCTTCTCGCCGTCCCGATGAATGTCCTGATGGGGTGGAGTATTCCTCTCGTGGTGACGTTTACGGGTATCGGTATCATTCTTTACAGTCAGAAAGGCGGCTTGAAGTCGGTCATTTGGACCGAGGCTTTGCAGGGTGCGATTCTCATCGTCGGTGCGGTCGTCTGTCTGATTCTGCTTTTGTTTGGTATGCCCGAGGGGCCGAAGCAGGCGATTGAAATCTGTTTGGAGAATGATAAGTTTGCTCTTGGCAGTTTCAGCGGCAGCCTTGTCGAAAGTACGTTCTGGGTATGTCTGATCTACGGTGTGTTCACCAATCTGAATAATTTTGCTATCGACCAAAGCTACACTCAGCGTTATTGCGCTGCGCCGTCGCTCGGCGAGGCTCGCAAGAGTGCGTTTTGGGGCTCGTTTTTGACGCTTCCGGTCAACTTTGTTCTGTTTATGATCGGTTCGTGTCTGTTTGCGTTCTATGAAGTCAATCCCACGTCGCTCCCCGAGGGTATCAAGAGTGACTATGTGTTTCCATATTTCATCATCCACGAATTGCCTGTCGGGCTTATCGGTCTGCTGATTGCTTCGATTTTCTGCGCCGGTATGAGTACAGTTGCCACGAGTGTCACCTCGTCGGGCACGATTATCATGACCGATTTCTATTCCCACATCCGCCCCAATGCGAGCGATGCGAGCAAGGTGGTGGTGCTCCGATTGGCAAGTGTCGCTGTCGGTGTGGCTGGTATCCTCGTGGCTCTCTGCTTCTTGTTTGTCGACAATGCGCTTGACGCTTGGTGGGCATTGAGCAGTGTTTGTTCGGGTGGCGTTTTGGGTATGTTTCTTTTGGCTTACATTTGCCCGAAAGCCGGACGTCGCCACGTTGTCCCCGGTGTTATTGTCGGCGTTGCGTCGCTCATTCTCGTTGCTCTCCAAACCGAATTGTCGGCTTGGTGGGGTATTCCTCAGTTTGTCCACATCAACCTCAGCATAGTCATCAGTACGCTGTTGATTTTCGTTGTCAGTTTCATGCTTGTCTCCCTGACCGGCAAGAAGAGATGACGTCGATGCTCAGCTTGCTGTCGTTTGATGTGTGTCGTGTCAATTTCTCGCGACCTCGAACCGCCGTATGTGCAAATGAAATTAATCAAGTGTATAGAATTTGTTCCCATATACAAGCCGGAAGAATAAATTCCGGAGCATCTGCTGCACATTCGACATATTTAATGTTTAAATCGTTTAGCTATGTAAGTATCGTAAGAACTTGGAATCCCATTATAAGAGGATGGGACTCCTTTTAGCTCTCCGCCCGTCAAAATCAATGCTTTATCAGCTCCGTTGTCGGGTGGTGGTTTGGGAATATTTTTTTGTCAAATGTTTAAATTATCTCTACCTTTGTTGTTGAAAAATTTCAATAATATATGGCGCAACTGCAAAATATGGTTTCCAAGAGTGGACAGATGTCGGATAAAGAGCTGTTTAGGAGGTATTTTCTGTTTCTATGCTCTGCATTTGTCAATGCTTTCGGTATTTCGGTTATAACCAAGGCGATGTTGGGAACTTCGGCTATTTCAAGTCTTCCTTTTGTATTAAGTTTGTTTTCACCTTATACGATGGGGCAATATACCATCGGTTTGAATGTCCTTTTTATTTCCTTGGAAATGACGATGATGAAAAAGGATGAGGTGTTCAAGAAACGCTATGAGATTATTAGCCAATTGCCGATCGGTATCTTATTCGGGTTGTTTATAGACGTTTCGATGCACTATTTGCTTGCATGGCTGTCGCCCGACTATTATCCGGCTCAAATAGCGACTTTGCTTGTCGGGTGTTTTATCTTGGCTATGGGTATCAGTTTGGCTGTTAAAGCTCACGTTGCAATGGTCTCGGGTGAGTATTTGGTGCAAGTCATAGCTAACTTTTTCAATAAGGAGTTTGGTTTCGTAAAGGTTTGCTTTGATGTGACATTGGTGTCGATTGCGTCCGTTTTGTCTCTCGTTTTTCTGTCTGAGATACAAGGCGTGCGTGAGGGTACGGTGATTGCGGCTTTGATTGTCGGCCCTATTTCTCACAAGTTGCTGCCTTGCTGGAATATATTTGATGGGTGGTTATCTTGTCAGGTAGTAGCCGATTGCGACTGCGGCGATGCCGACGATGATGCTTGTGGCTGTGTAGGCGGCAAAGGTGAGTAGGTTTGATGTGTTTAGGAGTAGATAGTTTTCGTTGGCAAACGTTGAGAATGTGGTGAATTTTTTGGGGATTTGTGTCGTATCTTTGATGTGTGGAATTTGAAATTAGATGAATTTGGGCTAACTTTGCGGTTGAGATGAAAAAGATTGACAACGCAACCGTACAGCGCATTCTTGATGCCTCCGACATTGTTGAGGTCGTGAGTGATTTCGTGAGTTTGAAGAAGCGTGGAGCCAACTATGTGGGGCTCTGTCCGTTTCACAACGATCGTTCGCCGTCGTTCTATGTGTCGAAGGCTAAGGGTATGTGTAAATGTTTCAGTTGTGGCGAGGGCGGTAGTCCGGTGAGCTTTATCATGAAGCTCGAACAATTGTCGTTTACGGAGGCGTTGCGCTATCTTGCAAAGAAATATAATATTGAAATCGAAGAGCGTGAAATGACCGACGAGGAGCGTCGGGCTGAGGGCGATCGCGAAAATATGCTCGCGCTCAACGATTTTGCGATGCGCTATTTCGAGAAGAATCTCAAAGAGACTGCCGACGGTAGGGATATTGGTTTGTCGTATTTCCGCTATCGAGGTATCAATGATGCTATGATCGAGCGTTTCCACCTCGGTTATGCTCTCGATTCGCGCGAGGCGTTGCTCCACAAGGCGGCTGTCGAGCGCGGATATAGCGACAAGTATCTGTTTTCGACCGGTTTGTGTACGAAGACTGAGGATGGTCGCATTTACGATCGTTTTCGCGGGCGTGTCATTTATCCCGTGTTTACGCTGTCGGGCAAGGTGGTCGCGTTCGGCGGTCGCACGCTCAGTTCGGAGAAGAAGATTGCAAAATATGTCAATTCGCCGGAGTCGGACATCTATCTGAAACGCCGTGAACTTTACGGTTTGTTTCAGGCTAAACAGGCGATAGCCAAGGCGCAGAAGTGTATTCTCGTCGAGGGTTATATGGATGTGATTTCGATGCACCAAGCCGGTGTGTGCAACGTGGTTGCGTCGTCGGGTACGGCTCTGACGGTCGAACAGGTCAGGCTGATTAAGCGATTTACGACCAATGTTACGCTGATCTACGACAGTGATGCCGCCGGTATCAAGGCTTCGCTGCGAGGTATTGAGTTGCTGTTGCAGGACGGTATGGACATCAAGGTGTTGTTGCTTCCGGAGGGGGAAGACCCCGATTCGTTTGCCCAACATCATTCGTCGACAGAGGTCGAGGAGTATATCCGGACTCATGAGACGGATTTCATCAGTTTTATGGCTCGAATTCTGATGGAGGGCGCAGCGAACGATCCGACTCGACGGGCCAACGTAATCACTCGTGTGGTCAAGACGATAGCTTTGATTCCCGATGAGATTACGAGAAGTGTCTATGTGCAGGATTGTTCGCGCATCCTGTTTATGGATGAGGATATTTTGCGCCGTGAGGTCGGGAAGTATTACAACGAATTCCGATTGAAATCGCGCGAGGAGCAGCAGCGGGAGGCGGCGTTTACGACAATTCCCGCCGATGTCCAGTCGGGCGGCGGCGCGGTCGGCGGCGGCGGAGAAACACCGTCGACAGTGTCGACGGCAGCTGAAGTGGTGACAGATGTTCGTCACGCGAAGTTTTTGCGCACCTACGAGCTTGCGGTGGTCAGATTAGTGGCGAAATATGGCAATTATACGTTTGCCGACGGTCTTGACGAGAATGGCAATGCTTCGCCGATTACGGTGCTTGAATATGTCGAATCGGATTTGGCGGCTGACGGAATATCGTTTGTCAACTCTGACATTGCCCACTTTTTCGGCGAGGCGCAGAAGTTGAGCCGTCAGACGTGGGATGCCGACCTTGCGCTGCGGTGTGAGGCTCTTGCGGCTAAGCGTGAGCAGGATTTTGCCGTCGGTGTTGAGGAGATTCGACAGAAGGCAACCGATGTCGGGAGTATTTCGGCTATGGAACGGGCTCTTCGCGAGAAAGTCGATGCAGCCTACGAGCTTGGAGTGCAGGAGTTTGCCTGCTCGTATTTGGCGAAGCTGATGTGCTCGTCGCCCGACGATATAGTGCGCAATATGGCATCGGATCTCGTCATCGAGCGTCATATATTGAGCAAGGTTCACACGAAATATGCCAAGGTTGACACGGAGCAAGATTTGCTTGATGAACTTGTCCCGCGGACAATCAATGAGCTGAAAGATGCAATCCTATGGACTCAGCTTGCCGATGCTCGCAAGGAGTTGTCGGAAAAAGCATCTGACTACAATGCGGCGATTGCGCTGATGCAACGCATGAGGGAGATTGAAGGCGCGCGTTCGGAGTTGGCGAAGTTGATTGGCGACAGGGTGATAGCTCCGCGAAAGTAGCCGATGGTTTGGGGGCGGAGACGCTCTCTCCGGGCTTCCGGTCAGTTAATCATTGTTGTAATTAGCTTTTTTTTACGCGTTGAAAACGATAGTTAACGAAAATCTTGTTAACTTTGCATTTTGAAACGGCGTGTGACAGTAGTCAAACGCCACGAATCCAAATAAATAGCCATTAAAACAGCCCTGAGAATGAAGGGCGTGAATATTACGTATGACAAGAAAATATCCGCTATACACGTTGATTGCTCTCTTTTTGACTGCAATTATCAGTGCTTGTAATTCGGACTCTGACACGATTGTTACCGAAAATGATTTCGGTAATTGCTCGGTTACATCATTCAGTCTCGCCGAAGATGACAGTGTGCTCTCCGGTCTTGATTCGGTCTATTTTTCAATCGACTTGGTCAATGCCGAGATTTTCAATGCCGATTCGCTTCCGAAGGGTACGAAAATTGATAAGCTTCTTGTTGAAATCGGAACGTCGTCGGCGAGTGGTTGCGATCTGACTTTCCGTCTGCCCGGAACGTCGCGCGACACTACTATCAGCTATCTCGAAAGCCCCAACGATAGTATTAATTTTGCCGACGGGCCGGTCAAGTTGTTGATCACTTCTTACGACGGATTGTCGAAATATGAATATACGATCAAGGTGAACGTGCATCAGGTCGTTCCCGATACGCTCTATTGGGATCAGATGGCACGTCGGGATCTGCCCGGAACTCTTGCGGCTCCGCAGGTGCAAAAGACAGTGGAGTTTGGCGGTAAGGTTTACTGTCTGACTTCTGACGGCGAGAAAGCGTCGATCGCTGTGTCCGACAATCTTTTTGAAAACGATTGGTCGGCTGCCGATGTCACTTTGCCTGTGGGTGCAGACGTCGAGTCGTTTGTCGCAAGCACCGAAGCAATGTATATCCTCGATGAGAATGGAAATATCTACACTTCGGTCGATGCGCAAGAGTGGACTCCGACCGGTAGCCGCATGGACTACGTCTACGGTGGCTATACCGACCATTTGCTTGGTGCGGTGAAGACTGCCGATGGCTGGAAGCACGTCACATATCCTGCAACCGTTGAAAAAACCGTCCCGACGGGGTGTCCCGTTGCCGGAACGAGCAATCTCGTGGCTTATCAGACGAAGTGGAGCGCGACTCCGCTTGCAATGTTTGTCGGCGGTCGTGACGCTTCGGGCAATGTCGTAGGCTCAACTTGGGGCTACGACGGCGAAACGTGGGCAAAAATCAGTAATCGTGACATCGACGAGCGTGAAGGCGTCACCTTATTCCCATATTTCACTCCGAGAGTCAACGAGTCGACTTGGAGAGTCAACGAGCGCACTGTGATGATTGCCATGGGCGGTCGATATGAGGCTGCCGACGGTGCAGTCGTTTCAAACCTTGTCTATGTTTCATACGACACGGGTATCACTTGGGAGGAGGCTTCCGACTATCTGCAATTGCCGTCGTTTATGCCCGAATTTGCTTCGGCTCAGGCTATTGTGATCAATACGACGCTCGACGAATCGACTCCGCGCTCGGCGGTGCAGCCCGACGGGTGGATGCCGATGACGGGCAACCGTTTGCCGGTGTGGGCTACGCCCGTGCCTTTCAAGGCAACTGCAAGTCGTGTCATCAAGCCGGTGACGGAGTGGGAGTGCCCCTACATCTATCTCTTCGGAGGTGTGGATGCTGCCGGCGATCTCCACAATTCGCTTTGGAAAGGCGTGATTCGTCGCTTCACTTTCGCTCCGCTCTATTAATTGCGGTGACGTCAGGAAACGTAGATATAAGTTTGCGTTTTACCTGTTAAATTATTAATGAGGTATAAACAATGATGAGAAACTTTCTCCTCGCAATAATTCTGACTATATTTGCTTCGGCGTTTTCGTCGACGGCATACGCTCAGACGCAAGAGAGCGTCGAGGAATATAAATTTGACATCGGAGCCGGAGTCGGTATGTCGGGCTATCTCGGCGATGCCAACGAAAGCTCGCTGTTTGCTCATCCGGGTGTGGCATTTGGCGGCACGTTTCGCTATCTGATCAATACGCGTTGGGCGATTCGCGGTCTGTTTACGACTGCATCGCTGAGCGGGACGACGGCAGATATGGAAAACGTCTTGCCCGAAGCCAAGGTCTATGATTTCAAGTCGCAGATTTATGATCTCGGCGGTCGTGTCGAGTTCAATTTCTTGAACTATGGAATCGGGGAGACCTACAAGCGACTCTCGCGGATTTCACCGTATCTGTCGCTCGGATTGGGAGTGACAATGTCGAGCTCGGGGGGCGATGCGTTTGCAGCCGTCAGTCTGCCGATGGGTGTCGGGGTGAAATATAAGCTCCGCCCGCGGTTGAATCTCGGACTCGAATTTTGCATGACCAAGGTGTTTGGCGACAATGTCGACGGCAAAGAACTGTCGGATCTCTATCTGATCAAGAGTTCGTTTGCCAAGAATACCGATTGGTTTTCGACAATCATGTTGAGCGTCAGCTATGAGTTCGGCAAACGATGTGTGGCTTGCCACAGGATTGATTGATTCCCTGAATTGGGAGGTCGGCAGTCGTGATGAGCCGAATTTAATTGAAACGAATAAAACAAAAGCCGCTTCGGAGGTGTTCATTTTCCAATAATAAGGATTTGACACAGTTCGCAGCGATATATAAATAAAATATGACAGAAGAAATAGACAAGAGCAGCCTTCCTCGCCACGTCGCCATCATCATGGACGGCAACGGTCGATGGGCAAAGGCGCGCGGACTTGACCGCAGTGAAGGGCACGTCGAAGGCGTGAACACGGTGCGTCGTATCACTGAGGTTGCATCCGAGCTTGGTATAGGCTATCTTACTCTCTATACGTTTTCGACTGAAAACTGGAATCGTCCGAAAGCCGAGGTCGATGCACTGATGCATTTGATCGTAATGGCAATCGAGCGCGAGACCCCCGACTTGATTAAAAATAATGTCAGACTCGAAATGATCGGCGATAGTTCGCGAATGCCGAGCGAGGCTTACGGTCGCTTGTGTCAGTGCATGAAGGATACGTCGCACTGCACCGGGCTTACGCTCATCCTTGCAATCAGCTATTCGTCGCGCTGGGAAATTGTCGAGGCTACACGCCGTTTTGCTGCCGATGTCGAAAGCGGCAAGGCAAAGTCGGCCGATATGAACTCAGCCGAGGCTTTCTGTCGCTATCTGTCGACAGCATCGTATCCCGATCCGGATCTGCTCATTCGTACCGGTGGCGATCACCGTGTCAGCAACTTCCTGCTTTGGCAGATTGCATATTCCGAAATCTATGTGACCGACCGTTTTTGGCCCGATTTTTCGCGCGAAGATTTCATCAATGCGCTTAAGAATTTCAGTGGTCGCGAACGTCGTTTCGGACTGACCTCCGAGCAGCTTAAATGATGTCAGGTCGTCCGTCCGCTCGCAATCTCCTCTAATCATCACTTTAACCCTTCACCTCTAAACGAAATATAATTTCCCCAAACGTTAGTCCAATGCGTTTTAAATTCATCTCATACCTGCTTCTGCTCTCGTCGCTTACAGTGCCCGCCGGCTTGTCGGCTCAGACTGCAAACGACACTATATATAACCCGACTATCAATTTCACCGGTCTGCCGAAGACCTACGAGATTGCTGACATCCAAGTGAAGGGAGCCGACAACTATGAAGATTATATCATCATCGGCTACACCGGACTGAAAGTCGGCAATCTGATTACGATTCCGAGTTCAGACGTGACGGATGCTTCGAAACGATTGTGGCGTCAGGGACTTTTCTCGAAAGTCCAGCTTACGGTCGATAAGCTTGTCGGCGACAAGGTCTATCTGACTCTTAATCTTCGCCAGCAACCGCGCATCGGCGAAATCAACTATCACGGAGTCAAGAAAGGCGAGCAGCAGGATCTTCAAGAGGCTCTGCAATTGATGAAGGGCAATCAGATTACGCAAAATATTGTCAACCGTGCCGAGCAAATTATCTCGAAATATTTCAGCAACAAGGGTTTCGGCAACGCAACTGTCAAAATCAATCTGACCGACGACCTTTCGCATCCCAACGAGGTGATTGTCGACATCAATGTTGATAAAAACGAGAAGGTTAAGGTTCACAAAATCTATATCGACGGCAATGAGGTCATGAGCGACAAGCAATTGCAGCGCGTCATGAAGAAAACCAACGAGAAAGGCAAGATTCTCAACCTTTTCCGTCAGAAAAAGTTTGTCGAAAACGATTACAAGGACGACCTCGAACGAATCATTCAGAAATATAACGAAAAGGGCTATCGCGACGCGGCAATCCTCTCGGATTCCGTTGTCCCCTATGATGAAAAGACCGTCGATGTCTTCATCTCGCTTGAAGAAGGTAAGAAATATTATCTCAACGACATCTCGTGGGTCGGCAATACGATTTATTCGACCGACTTCCTCTCTGCTATCCTTGGAATGGAGAAAGGTGATGTCTACAACCAGAAACTTCTCAAAAAACGTACGAAAGATGATGATGATGCCGTCAGCAACTACTATATGGACAACGGCTATCTCTTCTTCGATATGACTCCGATCGAAAAAAATATCAACGGCGACTCGATCGACCTCGAAATGCGAATTATCGAGGGCCCGCAGGCGCGAATCAACAACGTTGTTATCAATGGTAACGACCGTCTCTACGAAAAGGTGATTCGCCGAGAGCTTCACGTCAAGCCGGGTGAACTTTTCAGCAAAAATGACCTCATGCGTTCGGCGCGTGAAATTGCTCAGACCGGTCACTTCGACCCTGAAAATATGGACATCCGCCCCGAACCGAATCAAGAGGACGGAACTGTCGACATCATCTTTGACCTCGAATCGAAATCAAACGACCAGTTTGAGTTCTCGATGGGTTGGGGTCAGACCGGTGTCATCGGTAAGGTTGCAATCAAGTTTACAAACTTCTCGATTAAAAACCTTTTCTATCCCAACAGCTATCGCGGACTCATCCCGCAGGGCGACGGTCAGCAGCTCACGATTTCGGCTCAGACGAATGCCCGCTACTATCAGGCTTACAGCATTTCGTTCCTCGACCCGTGGTTTGGCGGCAAGCGTCCCAACTCGTTGTCGGTTTCGGCTTATTACAGCCGTCAGACAGGTGTGAACTCGTCGTACTACAATCAGAACTACTACAACAACTACTATTCATATAGCGGTCTCTACAACACCGGCTACAATGACTATTACCAAAACTCATACGAAAATGCCTACGACCCCGGCAAGTTCTTGCAGATGCTCGGCGTTTCGGTCGGATTCGGTAAGCGTCTGAACTGGCCCGACAACTATTTCACGTTCCAAGCCGAACTCGGTTACAGTTGGTATTACCTCAAAAACTGGGAATATCTGTTTGAGATGCAGAACGGTACATCAAACTCGATTACACTCGGTTTGACTCTCGCGCGCAACTCGATCGACAACCCTCTCTACACTCGTAGCGGTTCGGACATCTCGCTCAATCTCCAATTGACACCTCCGGCATCGCTCTTCGGCAAGAAGAATTGGAAGGCTCTTTCGGAACTTGCCGGACGCAACGAGTCGACAACGCAAGTTGAGGAAGCCCGCAAGGAATTGTATCGTTGGATCGAATATTGGAAATTGCGTTTCAAGTCGCGCACATACACTCCGCTCACTTCACCCGAAGGCAAACACACGCTCGTCTTCATGACTCGCGCCGACTTCGGTCTTCTCGGAAGCTACAACAAGTATCTCAAATCGCCCTTTGAGACATTCTATGTCGGTGGTGACGGTATGTCGGGCTCTTATACCTACGCTCAGGAGACAATCGCACTTCGCGGTTACGACAACGGTCAGTTGACTCCCTACTATCGCAGTGGTTATGCCTACTCTCGTCTCGGCATGGAGCTTCACTTCCCGTTCATGTTGCAGCCGACCACGACAATCTATGGTCTTGCATTCCTCGAAGGTGGCAACGCTTGGACTTCGGTCAAAAACTTCTCACCGTTTGATCTCAAACGCAGTGCCGGTGCCGGTGTCCGCATCTATCTCCCGATGATCGGTATGATGGGTATTGACTGGGCTTATGGTTTCGACAATGTCTACGGAACGAAGGGTGGTTCGCACTTCCACTTCATTCTCGGACAGGAATTCTAAGCGAGAGACGCACCATCGGATTAAACTTTTGGCGGTTCGGGATGTCTATATAGTAAAAATCAACGATTCCCCGACCACAACAAAATTTTAAAAAGTTAGTTATGAAGAAATTTTTATTGACATTAGCACTCGTGCTCGCGGGCTTCGCAGGAGCTTCAGCTCAGAAGTTTGCCCTTGTCGATATGGATTATATCCTATCCAATGTGCCCGCCTACGAAATGGCAAACGAACAGCTCAATCAGATTTCGCAACGTTGGCAGAAAGAGGTCGAATCTGTTGCGAAGGAGGCTGAGACGCTCTATAAGAATTATCAGAATGAAATGGTGTTTCTGACCGACGAGCAGAAGAAGAAAAAAGAAGAAGAAATCGTCGGCAAGGAAAAGCAGGCTGCCGAATTGCGCCAGAAGTATTTCGGGCCAGACGGCGAACTCTACAAGAAACGTCAGACGCTTATGAAGCCGATTCAAGACGATGTCTACAACGCCGTCAAGAAGGTTTCGGAAGAGCGAGGCTATCAGTGTATTTTCGACCGTTCGTCGTCAGTCGACATTATCTTTGCATCGCCGCGAATCGACGTCTCAAACGAGGTGCTTGAAAAGTTAGGTTATTCCAAATAAAATCCCTATCTTTGCATCGCTTTGAATATCGGCGTATGGTGCTCTCATTACAATAAGGAGCCTGACAGCGTCAATCTTCAAAGGCGAAAAGAATTGAATGATATAATTTTAAAATAAAAAACTTCACAATATCACAACGATGATTAAAAAACTTTTACTCGCAATCTTGATTGCGTTCCCCATGAGCCTCTTCGCACAGAAATTCGGTGTAATCAACACTACCGAGCTCATGCAGTCGCTTCCCGAAGTGAAAAGCGTTACCGAACAGATGCAGGTTGCTTCAAAAAAATATGAAGACGAATTTGCGAAACTTCAGGAAGAATTTAATAAGAAATTTCAAGAATTCCAAGCTCTCGAAGCATCGACTCCCGAAACAATCAAGGAACGTCGCACTCAGGAACTTCAAGAAATCGACACTAAGATTCAGCGTTTCCGCGAAACTGCCGAACAGGATCTTCAAAATCAGAACCGTCAGCTCATGGCTCCTATTCAGGAAAAAGTCGTTAAGGCTATCCAGAGCGTAGGTGCGGAAGGCAATTTTACTTTTATTTTTGAAAACGTAATGCCGCTCTACACCGGTGCTGATGTGACCGACGTTACTCCGCTCGTTAAAACAGCTCTCGGCATTAAATAATTAGTGATGCTGTTTGCGCGTGTGAGTGAAACCTCAGCAAAATCTTTCTATCTGACAGCATACAAACAATAACCCCGTCCGCCATGTCACCCGCACTACGCGGGTAGCATGGCGGACGTTGGGCATAACAGCCCGACACCCTCAAAGTTTTCATTCATCCCACCAATTCATCCCCCCCGACTCCGATCGCAACTATGTTTCGAATCAAACGCATGGACATATTCATCTTGCAGAGTTTCGTCCCTCTGTTCTTGATGACGTTCTGCATCTGTCTGTTCATAGTCCTCATGCAGTTCCTGTGGCGTTATATCGACGAACTTGTAGGTAAAGGTCTCGGTATCGACGTAATCGGCGAATTGTTTTTCTATGCCGCTCTGACCATGATTCCGATGGCACTTCCGCTTGCCATCCTACTTGCGTCGTTGATGACTTTCGGCAATCTTGGCGAGAGTTTCGAGCTTACGGCAATGAAGGCGTCGGGCATTTCGCTCCTGCGGACAATGGCTCCGCTCATCGTCTTGATGGTGATGATTGCCACTGGTGCATTCTTTTTCCAGAATAATGTCCTCCCGATTGCACAGACCAAGATGTGGACGCTGCTCTACTCGATGAGGCAGAAATCTCCGGAACTTGAAATTCCAGAAGGTGTGTTCTATGACCAAATTCCCGGTTACAATCTGTTTGTGCAGGAAAAAAATCGGGTCTCGGGTGTGCTCTACGATGTCATGATCTATGACGTTTCGAAAGGCTTTGAAAACTCGTCGATTATTCTTGCCGATTCCGGTAAGATGTCGATTACACCAGACAAAACACATCTCTATCTTCGCCTTTGGTCAGGCGAATCGTTTGAAAATCTGAAAGATGCCGGAGCCGGAAATATGCGCAACGTTCCCTATCGTCGTGAGTCGTTTACCGAGAAGGAAATCATGGTGAAATTCGACTCGAATTTTAATCGAATGGACGAGCAGGGGATGCGCAATCAGTATGTCGGCAAGAATATGGAGGAACTCCAAGCTACGATCGACTCTGTCGGTGCGCGCGTTGATTCGCTCGGCACGTCCTACGGAACGGCTCTGCGTGAGTTTCCATATATGGGCGTCAGAGCCTACTATACCAAGGTCGACAGCGGTCGTGAAATCAAATTGCGTCGACCGGATGTGGTGCTCGAACATCCGCTCAATGTCGATTCGCTCCTACGCGGTTCGTCGTCGGGTGTGAAACTCGGCTATCTCAACAGCGGTCTGGCTAAGGCTCAGAGAATGCGTCAGGAATATGAGTATAAGAGCTTGACGATGGCTGACGATATGAAGACGATGCGTCGCCACGCCATCGAATTGCAAAAGAAGTTTACACTTTCGTTTGCCTGCATCATATTTTTCTTCATCGGAGCTCCGCTTGGTGCAATCATTCGCAAAGGCGGACTCGGAACGCCTCTTGTCATCTCCGTCTTCCTCTTTATCTTCTATTACATTATTGATAATATGGGCTACAAGATGGCTCGCGACGGAAAGTGGGGAGTAATCGAGGGTATGTGGCTTAGTGCCGCGGTGTTGCTTCCGATGGGCATATTTTTCACATATAAAGCCGTCAACGACTCGGCTGTGTTCAATAAGGATGCTTATCTCAACTTCTTCCGCAAATTCTTTGGTGTAAGCGAGGTGCGTCACATCGAAATGAAAGAATTGGTCATGGATGAAGTCGATCGAGATGTCGCCGTCGGGCGTCTTGACGCTTTGAAATCGGAAGTAGCCGGCTATCTTCGCGACAAGTCTGCTCGTCAGAGCTATTTCGACTATTGGATGCGCGGCTATGATCGAGACGAGTTGCATCGTTTGCGCGACTCGATCGAAAGCGTGGTCGAGTATCTTTCGAACTCACGCGAGAAGATGGTTGTTTTGAAGTTGATGGATCTTCCGATACTCCGCAGTCTGTGGTTCCACCAGCCGTCGACCGACCGTCGCTTGTCGTGGATAATGATGGTATTGTTCCCGCTCGGATTGACGGTTTGGTTCTTCGGGCTGAAAGCTCAGTCGCGATTGCGCGACGAACTTGCGACCGTCATGAAGGTGGCAGGGCAGTTGACCGAGACACTGACCGTGCAAAAGCCGTGATTCCACGGAAATATTACATTTGAAAAACATAAAAATCACACAATATAGACTAACGATGGATACCAATATAAAGTTAGACACCATTGAAGAAGCCATTGCCGATTTTCGTGAGGGCAAATTTGTGGTCGTCGTCGATGATGAAGACCGCGAAAATGAGGGCGACCTCATCATTGCGGCTGAAAAAGTCACCCCCGATGAGGTCAATTTTATGATTACCAACGCTCGCGGTGAGCTCTGTGCGCCTCTTTCGATTTCGCGATGCAAGCAGCTCGGACTTCACTCGCAGGTTGATGACAATACGTCGATGCTCGGCACTCCGTTTACGGTGACGGCCGATTTGCTCCCCGGTTGTACTACGGGCGTTTCTGCCCACGATCGTGCGGCTACGATTCGCGCGCTCGCAGATCCGGCAAGCACCGCCGATATGTTCGGTCGTCCGGGTCATATCCATCCGCTTTACGCCCAGGATGCAGGTGTGATTCGTCGTGCGGGTCACACGGAAGCTGCTATCGACCTTGCACGTCTCGCAGGGTTGCAACCGGCTGCGGCGTTGATTGAGATTCTTAACGAGGATGGAACTATGGCGCGTCTGCCGCAACTTCGTCGTAAGGCTGATGAGTGGGGCTTGAAACTGATTTCTATTCGAGATCTGATTGCGTTCCGTCTGCGCACCGAGTCGCTTGTTGAAGCCGGTGTCGAGGTCGATATGCCGACTGCCTACGGTCATTTCCGTCTGATTCCTTTCCGCCAGAAGAGCAACGGACTCGAACATATTGCACTTATCAAGGGTGATGTCAGCGGCGATGAGCCTGTTTTGGTCAGAGTTCATTCGTCGTGTGCGACAGGCGACATTTTCGGCTCGATGCGATGTGATTGTGGCGAGCAGCTCCACAAGGCGATGCAGTTGATCGAAAAAGAAGGTCGCGGAGCCATTGTCTATCTCAATCAAGAGGGGCGCGGCATCGGACTTATGGAAAAAATTAAGGCTTACAAGCTCCAAGAGGAGGGACTCGACACTGTTGACGCCAACCTACACCTCGGTCACAAGGCTGATGAGCGCGATTATGGAGTCGGAGCTTCGATTCTTCGCTTGCTTGGTATCCACAAGATGCGTCTGATCACGAACAATCCCGTGAAGCGCATCGGTCTTGAAGGCTACGGTCTTGAAGTTGCCGACAATGTCGGTATAGAAATTGCCCCCAATTGCTATAACTTGCGCTATATGCTCACCAAGCAGGAGCGCATGGGGCATACGCTTCACATGAATCCGGATTCGGATTCGACGAAGTGATAGATTTCTCGGGAGGAGGGGTATTTCCGGCTCCGAGATTTTGATTGAAAGAATATTTTCTTGTTCACAGACTATAAATGTCAAATCGGCTTCACCGTTGGATTTTTGAAAACGGTGAAGCCGATTTTTGATTTAGTATGCGTCGTGGTCGACGGTGATTGTGTGTGTCTCAGCGTTTGCGTTTGGACGGTTTGTTATTGCTGTTTGGGCGGCGGTTGCCGTAGCCGTTGGTAGTGTAGCCGGCGGAGTAGTTCGTCGGTCGTGGGGCGGATTGATGAGGGAATAGTTTGTCAAGCAAATCCGGACGATGCAGGCGTTGGAGCGAGCGCATGATGTCGGGGCGATATGCGTGGTCGTACCAGAAGAAATATTTGCGCTGGGCAAGTTTCTCGTCGGGAGTTATGGCTGTGAAAATTCGCTCGCCGGTGTAGGGGTGATAGCCTGTGTAGTAAATTTCCGTCGATAGCGTCATCGGTGTGGGGGTGAAGTCTTGGACTTGTTCGAGGTGGAGGTTGAGCGACTTGGTTTCAGCCGCCAGTTCCGCCATGTCGACTTCTCGGCAGGCCGGATGCGAGGAGATGAAGTAGGGGATGAGTTGCTGTTTGAGCCCGTGGCGCGAGTTGACTTGGTCAAAGAAACGATTGAAGTCGTGGTAGAGCTGAAACGAAGGCTTGCGCATGATGTTGAGGACGGTGTCGGAGGTGTGTTCGGGTGCCACTTTCAGACGACCGGAAACATGGGAGGTGATCAGCTCCTCGTTGTAGCGACGGTTGGTGCGGTCGATGCGATCGTCGCCTGTTTGGTGCATCGAAAGGTCGTAGCGCACACCGCTGCCGATGAATGATTTTTTTACGCCGTCGATTGCATCAACCGCGTGGTATAGGTCGAGCAACGGTTGGTGGTCAGTGTTGAGGTTGGGGCAAACTTTGGGGTGGAGGCAGGATGGGCGCAGACATTTTTCGCAAGCGGCAAGGTTTTTGCCTCCCATACGATACATGTTGGCACTCGGGCCGCCGATGTCGGTCAAGTAGCCTTTGAAATCGGGCATTTGTGTGACTTGTCGGACTTCGCGGAGGATTGATTCGCGGCTTCGTGAAGCTATGAATTTACCTTGGTGGGCTGAAATGGTGCAAAATGCACAGCCTCCGAAACATCCGCGGTGGATGTTGACAGAGTGGCGAATCATTTCGTAGGCCGGAATGCGTTTGTCTTTGTAACGCGGGTGCGGCATACGGGTGTAGGGGAGGTCAAATGATGCGTCGATTTCATTTGTGGTCATCGGCGGATACATAGGGTTGACTTTCACCCAAAAGCCTTTGTGGAGTTGCCAAAGTGTGTGTCCTGCCATCGAATTGCTCTGCTGTTCGATGTGTTTGAAGTTTTCTGCCTGATGACGCTTGTCGCGCAGGCAGTCGGCAAACGAGTGTAGCACGATGTCGCCGTCGGCTGCGACGAAGTCGGCTTCGGGGATGCGGACGACGGTCTGCGGAAGGTCGGTCAATTCGGAGATCGGGTTGCCATTGTCGAGATGTCGGGCTATTTCAAGAATTGTCTTTTCGCCCATACCATAGGTGATCAAATCAGCTTTGCAGTCGGCAAGAAGCGACGGACGCAGACGGTTTTGCCAATAATCATAGTGGCTCAGACGGCGCATCGAGGCTTCGATGCCGCCGGCAATGATAGGAGTGTCGGGAAAGAGATTGCGGAGTATTTCAGTATAGACGATTGAGGGGTAGTCGGGGCGTGCGCCGTGGCGACCGTCGGGAGTGTAGGCATCGTCGCTACGCCGACGGCGAGCGGCGGTGTAGTGGTTGACCATCGAGTCCATAGCACCGGCTGAGACACCGAAAAAAAGTCGTGGCGCACCGAATTTTTTGAAGTCGCGCAGGTCGTCCTGCCAGTTGGGCTGGGGGACGATGGCAACGTTGTAGCCTGCTCGTTGCAGGACTCTGCCGATGACCGCTGAACCGAACGACGGGTGGTCGATGTAGGCGTCGCCTGAAAATAAGACTACGTCTACATGGTTCCAACCAAGCGATTTCATTTCTTTTATGCTTGTCGGAAGGAAGCGGTCAGCTCCGGGATATGTTGATTTTTTGTGTATTGATTTATCCATTAGTGTTCAATTCTGCGTCCGAGTGACTATCGATTGTTATTCGGTCTCGTCGTTTTTGGGCATTTCGGCGAGTTGCTCCTCCATGGCAATGATTTCGTCGCGCATACGGGCGGCTTCGATGAAATCCATGCGCTTGGCGGCATCGACCATTTCGAGCCGACGTTTGTCGATGAGTTTTTGAAGTGCGTCGGCTGAGAGATAGGGCATGACGGGGTCGGCAGCGATGTTAACCCCTGTGCTATACTCCTCGGCGTATGGTATCGAGGGTGTATTTGCTCGTCCGGACTTCTTCTCAGGAGCTTTTCGGCGCGATGTCGACGCTTGTCGGCGGCTTTCTGATGAGGAGTCGTCGGCATCGGTTTCGAGTCCGATGATTGCATTGCGGGCTTTGATGATTGCCTGCGGAGTGATGCCGTGCTGTTCGTTGTAGGCGAGCTGTACGGCTCGTCGGCGCGAGGTTTCATCGATTGTTTGCTGCATGGAGTCGGTAATCTTGTCGGCATACATGATGACGGTGCCGTTGAGGTTTCGGGCGGCACGTCCGACGGTCTGTGTCAGCGAGCGGTGGCTGCGCAGGAAGCCTTCTTTGTCAGCGTCGAGGATGGCAACGAGCGACACTTCGGGTAGGTCGAGACCTTCGCGTAGCAGGTTGACTCCGACAAGAACGTCAAATTCGCCGGCACGCAGTCCGTCGAGGATTTTGATGCGGTCGAGGGTGTCGACGTCGCTGTGGATATATGCCGTCTTGATGCGTAGTCGTGCAAGATAGTCGTTGAGCTCCTCTGCCATGCGTTTGGTGAGAGTGGTGACAAGCACACGTTCGTCGCGTTCGATACGCTCGTTGATTTCGTGGAGCAAGTCGTCTATTTGATTGAGCGACGGGCGTACTTCGATCACGGGGTCGAGGAGTCCGGTGGGGCGTATGATTTGTTCGACGACTACACCTTCACATTTTTCAAGCTCGTAGTCGGCAGGTGTTGCGCTGACGTAGAGAACTTGAGGTGTCAGTTGTTCAAATTCTTCAAATTTCAGCGGTCGATTGTCGAGCGCGGCTGGCAGACGGAAACCGTATTCGACAAGGTTCATTTTGCGCGAGAGGTCTCCGCCATACATTGCCCGACATTGTGGTAGCGTCACGTGGCTTTCGTCGATGATTGTCAGAAAGTCTTTCGGGAAGTAGTCGAGGAGGCAGAACGGGCGCATACCTTGCTGTCGACCGTCGAAATATCGGCTGTAATTCTCGATTCCAGAACAATGACCCACTTCGCGGAGCATTTCGATGTCGTAGGTGACACGTTCGAGAAGGCGTTTAGCTTCCATTTCTTTTGCTTCGCGCATGAAGTAGCCGTATTGCTCGCCAAGGTCGAGTTCTATTTGTCCGATTGCCGTGCCCATGCGTTCGGGCGAGGTGACGAAGAGGTTGGCCGGGTAGATCTGGAAAATGTCGTGAGAGCCGAGCGAGGTGTTGTCGGCGGGGTGATATGTTTTGATCGATTCGATTTCGTCGCCCCAAAAAGTTATGCGGACGATGATTTCTTCGTAGGCGAGACGAATGTCGACGGTGTCGCCCTTGACTCGAAACGTCCCTCGTGAGAGTTCGATTTCGTTGCGAGAGTAGAGAGAGTTGACAAGTGTCCGCAAAAATTTGTTGCGGGCTATCTTCTGTCCGACTTTGACAACGATTACGTTGCTGTCGAAGTCATTAGGGTTGCCCATACCGTAGAGACATGAGACGGATGAGACGACCACCACGTCTTGGCGTCCGGAAAGGAGAGCGGAGACAGTCGACAGTCGCAGTTTGTCGATCTCGTCGTTGATCATCAAGTCTTTTTCAATATACTTGTCGACGGTCGGGATGTAGGCTTCCGGCTGGTAATAATCGTAGTATGACACGAAATATTGCACCGAATTTTCCGGGAAAAATCCCTTGAACTCGCTGAAAAGCTGTGCGGCAAGAGTCTTGTTGTGGCTCAAAATCAACGTCGGTTTGCCGATTCGGGCTATGACGTTTGCCATCGTAAACGTTTTGCCTGAACCGGTGACACCGAGCAGAGTCTGGGCTTTTTCACCCGCATTGAATCCTGCAACGAGTTGCTCGATTGCTTGCGGCTGGTCGCCTGTCGGTTGGTATTGAGAAGATAGCTTGAAATTCATAACTTACAAAGGTACAATAAAAAACGGTGTTATCCATGCCGATAAAATAAAATTTTATTCGACACGAATTTTTGCCGTAAATGACACGTTGTATGGTTATGACGCTAAATTATTTAACTTTGTAGTTTAATTTTTTAGTTGTATTGACGTTTACAATGCGATTGTCGCCGTCAGGGGTGCGTAGCCGACAAAGTAGTTTCTTGAGAGTCTGATTTTCGTTGTGGTATTGTTCAAACGTTTGAACGGCAGGATTGTATCCGGGTTTGTTTACGGCTATACGCACGTTGTCGGTTGCTGTTGCCGGTGAAACGTAGTAGTAAGTTAAGTGTTCAACGAAGTCACTAAATTCGTCTGTTTCAAGATTGACTTCTTGGAGATTTTCGAGCTCAGGCACGAGGCAATTGCGACCTTCTGCTATACAACGTTTTACGATAGGTTCAATTAAGGCGGAATAGTCAGAGATTACACCGCTTAAATCATGGTCGGAATAAGATGTCTCGCCGACATCTTGAAAAGGTCTGATTTGTAAGATGTCAAAATCAAGACCGGACAGGACTCCGGTGAAAAATTCGCTTAAATCGGCGCGATTCATTGAATTGACAACGTAGTTAAGTCTGATTTTAAAATTCGGATAACTACGTTTTATTTCTTTTAAGCTATTGATTAATGCTTTAAATACTTCAAATTTAGCACCATTCATTAAATACTCGTAAGTCTCTTTGCGTAGCCCGTGGACGGATAATGTGATTTCATTGAGACCGGCTTTAATCAGGTTTTCCAATGATTTGCCGTTAAGAAGTTGGCCATTAGTAGTTAATGAGATATACGGAATCCCATATTTTTTCCCGCAAGCAACAATACTTTCCAAAATAGGGGATATGGTCGGTTCGGTCGCACATCCGATTTGTAGTTTCAATGTACGATGAAATAATGATTTAGCTAATGTGTCAATTTCATAAGTATTAAATGGTCTGCGTTTGATAAAATCTTTAATTTTTGAAGAATCTGACATATAACACATACGACAACGCAGATTGCAAGCCATAACGGGATCCAAAAATATTCCGATGTATCGGCGTTTAGTGATGTGCATAGTAAGGAGTCCAAGCAACTTAATGCGCTTTGACTTTATCTTTCCAAATATTTTTAATGCTTTATAAATGTTCATGCCGGTTAAATAATGGAGTAGAGAGTCATGATTCTACAAAGATAGCGTATTTTTATGTGTTTATCGGTTTGAATAAAATATATTTTCAAAAAAAAACGCTGCGCCAGATTGATATGGTTGAATGTTTATCAAATCAATCGGCGCAGCCTAAGATTATTTTTTTGTTCGGATGTTTATCGGGCGAGTTGCAGGATTGCTTCTGTGTCGGTGGCTTCGAGGGGGATGTAGCCGCCGATTTTCGGTCCGTTGTTTTCGTGGAGTCTCTTGACGAGGAGCGGAATGTCGGGGTCGGAGATGCCGAGCTCGTTAATGGTCACGGGGAGTCCGAGAGATTTGAAGAAGTTGCGCAGTAGGGCTATGCCTTCGGTTGCGGCTTTGGTGTCGTCCGATTCGTTGACATCGAATACTCGGCGGGCAAACTGTGCGACTTTCGACGGTTTCCGTCGGCTGACGTATTCCATCCATGCTGGGGCGATTACGGCGAGTCCTGCTCCATGGGTGACATCATAGAGTGCGCTCAATTCATGCTCGATTGAGTGTGATGCCCAGTCTTCAATGCGTCCGCATCCGCAGATGCCGTTGTGGGCAATGGTGCCGCTCCACATGATATTGGCTCGTGCTTCGTAGTCAAGCGGGTTTGCCATGACTTTGGGTGCTTCGTTGATGATGGCTTTCAGAAGACCTTCGCAGAGTCGGTCGGTGACTTCGACGTTTTCGGTCGGAGAGAAGTAGCGTTCAGTGATGTGGATCATCATGTCGACGATTCCGCTTGCAGTTTGATATGGTGGAAGTGAGAATGTCAATTCCGGATTAAGGCAAGCGAATTTAGGGCGTAGGGCAATCGAGTTGCGAGCAGCAAGTTTGCGCAAGTCGGAACTGCGAGTGATGACGGAGTTACCACTGCCTTCACTTCCGGCTGCCGGTATGGTGAGGATGACGCCTATGGGAATTGCTCGTTCGACGTGGGCTTTGCCGCTGTAAAAGTCCCAAAAATCGCCGTCATAGAGGATGCCTCCGGCTATCGCTTTGGCTGTGTCGATGACTGAACCTCCGCCGACGGCGAGAATGAAGTCAATTTCGGCTTGACGACCGAGGGTGATTCCTTCACGGACTTTGTCGTCGGTAGGGTTGGGTTTGATGCCTCCGAGTTCGACAATGGTTTCGCTTCCGGCTTCGGTGAGCGAGGCTTTCACTCGGTCGAGGAGACCGCTTCGACGAGCAGACTGTCCGCCGTAGACAATCAATATGCGTTTCCAGCCAGCTGCGACGCATTCTTCAGCGGCTTTACATTCGACACCACGTCCGAAGATGTAGTTGGTCGGGGTGCATAGGGAAAAGTTGTTCATATCGTTATTGGGTTTGATTGAAAAATAGGGACGCCTGATTTTCGGCGTCCCTATTCGAGTTTAAAGAGTTTCGTTGATTTTTTAGTTGTCGCTTAAAGACGTCAATTAAGAAGATTCCTTTTTATTCGGCATCTTCAAGGAGTTCGAGCATCTTGATTGCAGAAACCGGGATGCGTGTGCCGGGTCCGAAGATTGCTGCAACTCCGGCTTTGTAGAGGAAGTCGTAGTCCTGAGCCGGAATCACACCGCCTGCGGTCACGAGGATGTCTTCGCGACCGAGTTTTTTAAGTTCTTCGATCACTTGCGGGATGAGGGTCTTATGACCTGCGGCAAGCGAGGAGACGCCGAGGATGTGAACGTCGTTTTCGACAGCCTGACGTGCGGCTTCTGCCGGGGTTTGGAAGAGGGGACCCATGTCGACGTCGAATCCGCAGTCGGCATAGCCGGTTGCGACAACTTTCGCGCCGCGGTCGTGACCGTCCTGACCCATTTTGGCAATCATGATACGAGGTTGGCGACCTTCGCGTTTGGCAAATTCGTCGCACATTTGCTGAGCCTTGACGAAGTCGGGGTCAGCTTTGGTTTCTGAGGAGTACACGCCTGAAATAGTTCTGATTACTGCTTTATAACGACCTACGACATCTTCGCAGGCATCTGAAATTTCGCCGAGTGTAGCGCGAAGTCCGGCAGCCTTGACTGCGAGGTCGAGGAGGTTGCCTTCCTTGGTGCGAACACATTCGGTGATTGCTTCGAGAGCTTTCTTAACGGCAGCTTCGTCACGTTTGGATCTGAGGTCTACGAGACGAGCCACTTGGTCTTTGCGGACTTCTGTGTTGTCGATTTCGAGGATGTCGATCGGGTCTTCGTGGTCGAGACGATATTTATTGATACCGACAATTGTCTGACGACCGGAGTCGATGCGGGCCTGTGTGCGAGCCGAAGCTTCTTCGATGCGCATTTTCGGAAGTCCTGATTCGATGGCTTTTGCCATGCCGCCAAGTTTTTCGATTTCCTGAATGTGCTCCCAAGCGCGGTGTGCAATCTCATTGGTGAGAGCTTCGACGTAGTAAGAACCGCCCCACGGGTCAACTTGCTTAGTGACCATGGTTTCTTCCTGAATGTAGATCTGCGTGTTGCGCGCGATACGTGCCGAGAAGTCGGTCGGAAGTGCGATTGCTTCGTCGAGGGCGTTGGTGTGGAGCGACTGGGTGTGACCGAGGGCTGCACCCATTGCTTCGATACATGTACGACCGACGTTGTTGAATGGGTCTTGTTCGGTGAGTGACCAACCGGATGTCTGCGAGTGGGTGCGGAGAGCAAGCGATTTCGGGTTTTTCGGGTTGAATTGCTTGACGATTTTTGCCCAAAGCAGACGAGCGGCACGCATTTTGGCAACTTCCATGAAGTAGTTCATGCCAATAGCCCAGAAGAATGACAGACGCGGAGCAAAGGCGTCGATATCAATGCCGGCGTTGATACCTGCACGGAGATATTCGAGACCGTCGGCGAGGGTGTAGGCAAGCTCGATGTCGCAAGTTGCACCGGCTTCCTGCATGTGGTAGCCGGAGATTGAAATCGAGTTGAATTTGGGCATATTTTGCGAGGTGTACTCGAAAATATCGGCAATGATTCGCATTGAGAATTCCGGCGGATAGATATAGGTGTTGCGCACCATGAATTCTTTGAGGATGTCGTTTTGAATCGTGCCTGCCATTTCTTCGAGTTTTGCACCCTGTTCGAGTCCGGCATTGATGTAGAAGGCGAGCACGGGGAGTACTGCACCGTTCATTGTCATCGAGACGGACATTTTGTTGAGGGGAATACCTTCGAAGAGGACTTTCATGTCTTCGAGTGAGCAGATCGAGACACCGGCTTTGCCGACATCGCCAACAACGCGCTCGTGGTCTGCGTCATAGCCGCGGTGTGTCGCGAGGTCGAAAGCAACCGACAGACCTTTCTGACCCGACGCGAGGTTGCGACGGTAGAATGCGTTTGATTCGGCGGCTGTTGAGAATCCGGCATACTGACGGATTGTCCAAGGACGCAAGGGGTACATTGCGCTATACGGACCGCGGAGGAACGGGGGAATACCGGACACATAGTCGAGGTGTTCGAGTCCTTCAAGGTCGTCTTTTGTATAAATCGGTTTGACGGGGATGAGCTCGGGGGTAAGCCAGTCTTCCCCCTGAGTTTCGGGAACGTGCTGCTCGCCGAAAGCATCTTTTACGATATCGATTTCTTTGAAATTGGGTTTCATATCTTATTGTGTATGGAGGGGGGTGACGTTTACTTTTTGAGAAGTTTGGCGTTGAATGCACGGAGAGTTTCGAGGACGTTGCAACGAACGTGGACGTAGTCGTTGATTCCGACTGCTTTGAGGTCGTCGGTGCAAGCGGGTGCGCCGGCAACAACAAATTCCGCACGACCGTTGAGGTATTTGAACGCCGCGGGAGCGAGTTCGGCATATTCGTCGTCGCTTGAACAGAGCACCACGATGTCAGCACCCTTTTCAAGAGCTGCGTCAACGCCTTTTTCAACTGTATCGAAGCCGAGGTTGTCGATGATTTCATATCCGGCACAACCGAAGAAGTTGCTTGAGAATTGTGCACGGGCAAGACGCATTGCGAGGTTGCCGATGGTCAACATGAATACTTTCGGGCGGTTGGATGCGGCTTCTGTTTCGAGACGAAGGGCTTCGAAGTCGCTTGCAGCACGTTTGGTCGGGAGTCCGGCGGGAGTTTCGCAAGCGTCGCTGTGACCGCCACAAGCACAGTTGAGCGAGCCTTTGAGCTCGTCAATCTTGTCGGCAGCCATTTCGGAGATGTTGGGGTATTGGTTGGTGCCGAGGAGGATTTCTTTGCGACGAGCCACGTCGGTGTGGCGTTTTTCAGCACTTTCACGAACTGCTTTCTGCACATCGTCATTGTTGCAGCAAGCGAGGAATCCGCCTTTGTCTTCAACGTCGAGGAAGAGTTTCCATGCTTCTTGTGCGATTGAAACGGTGAGTGTTTCGACGTAGTAGCTACCGCCTGCGGGGTCGATGACTTTGTCGAGGTGGCTTTCTTCTTTGAGGAGGAATTGCTGATTGCGAGCAATGCGCTCTGAAAATTCGTCGGGAGTTTTATAGGGGAGGTCAAACGGGGTCGATGTGATCGAGTCTACACCGGCAAGGGCGGCAGACATAGCTTCCGTTTGGCTGCGGAGAAGATTGACGTGTGCATCGTAGAGCGTCTGGTTGTAGCGTGAGGTGACGGCGTGAGTCATCATCTTGGCTGCTTCGTCGGATGCTCCGTATTGTTTGGCAATCTGGGCCCAAAGCATACGAGCGGCGCGGAATTTTGCGAGTTCCATGAAGAAGTTGGACGAAACTCCCATATTGAACTTGATGCGGGGAGCAATCTCGTCGGCACTGCGTCCGGCATCAGTCAGAAGTGTCAGCCACTGTGCGCCCCAAGCGAGAGCGTAGCCGAGTTCTTGGAAGATGTATGCGCCGGCATTGCTGAGCATTTCGCTGTTGACTGAGAATACTTGCAGACCGGGGACTTCTTTTACTGCATCAAGGATTTCGCAAGCCATTGATGAGAGTGTTGCGGCTTCAAACGCCGAGCCTTTGCGGAGCGGTTTGCGCAACGGGTTGAAGTCGACAGAGCCTTTGAATGTGTCGGCACAGCCGTGGGCTTTCACGTATTCAACAAGTGCTTTTGCAAGAGGCAGAGCCTTCTTGATGCAGCAAGTGAAGTTGATTTCGATTTTTGCGATGTCGATACCTTTGAGGAGGGCTTCGAGGGTTTCGACAGTCGGTTCGCCGATGTGGAAGCCGAGCGAGGTAACACCCTTTGTGATTACGTCGAGAGCTTTTGCATTGGCTTCAGCCGGGTCCTCGGCGATGATTTCCTGACGAGTGAGCCAATCGTTTTCGGTGCGTGTACCGCGAACGTAGGGGAACTCGCCGGGAAGAGAGTTTGTGGTTTTGAAGTCTTCAATGTCTTCGCGTCTGTACATTGGCTGGACGTTGAATCCTTCGTTGGTGCGCCATACTAATTTTTTGTCGAATGGAGCACCTTTAAGGTCTGCTTCCACCTTTGCTTTCCACTCGGCGGTGGACACGGGGGGAAACATGTCAAACAATTTTTCTTTCTTTTCTGCCATGATTATGGTATTAAATGTATTTCTGTATCTTGTTTCAGGTTAACCGTAGATTATGGTTGTATTGATAATGCAAAGATAGTCGGAAATTTCTAAATCGCAAAAAAAACTGATAAAAGGTGGAAAAATGTGGCCGTATAAGCTGCAAATTTCATAAAAACGAAATCGTAAAGCCGAGCATTTTTTGCTCAACTATACGAAATCATTTTTCGAGTGTATGAAATTTCTATTGCATAACAATATTGTTTTAGAGGTGAAATTTTATGTAAACTTTTGTCAGTCAAGAAATGTTAGTAATTTTGCAAAAACAGAGTAGGGGATAGTGTGCATTGCTGTCGCCTATGGATTGCGCAAGAAAATATATTATTGGATAATGAAACGTATCGTCATCATGGGGGCGACTTCCGGAATCGGGTTGCGCTCCGCAGAAATTTTTGCCAAAGCCGGATGGCTGGTCGGTGTGGCAGGTCGCAATGAGACTGCATTGTCGGAGCTCAAAGCCGCTTACCCCGAAAATATTCGTTCGGCATGCATCGACGTTAATTCGCCCGACGCTTCTTCCGAGTTGCTTCGTCTGATTGACGAGCTTGGTGGAATGGACATCTATTTTCATGTTTCCGGAATCTATTCTGAAAGCGAAGACCTCATAGCTGAGCGTGAGACGGCTGTTGCGGAGACTAACACCGTCGGGTTTACGCGCATGGTCGATGTGGCATTCAACTATTTCAAGTTGCAAGGCGGACGCGGACGCATTGCGGCTGTGACATCGGTAGCCGGAACGAATGGGATCGGTGCGCTTGCGGCATACTCGGCATCTAAAAAATATCAACAGGCTTATCTTATAGCTCTCAGTCAGCTTGCTCACATCAAAAATCTTGATATATCAGTCACGGATATTCGTCCGGGGTGGATACACACTCCGTTGCTCGACCCGGATAAGGTCTATCCGATGGCTATGTCGACGGACTATGCCGTTGTCCGTATCGTCAGGGCTATAATTGAGCGTCGGCGCGTGTGTGTGGTGGATTTTCGATGGAATCTTCTCGTTAAGGCTTGGCGATTGCTTCCCGATTGCATTTGGGAACGCATTCCTCTCCATGTTTCGACAAAATCTTAGAGATTGTTATTCAGAATATAAGAATTGATTCGGAGGGCTGAAAAGTCTGCCGAAATTGTTTTAATAGTGTGTAGATTTCTGTATTCTTTGGGTGATATTCCGGTGTATTGTTTGAAATATTTTCGGAATGTAAACTGCTCGGGGAAATTTAGCTCGGCGGCAATCTGTTTGATGCTTTTGTCGCGTTCTTCCAAGAGACGTTTGGCATAGGTGGTGGTGACAGTCGCGATCCATACCGAAGGCGTTTTGCCTGTCGCCGCCTTGATAAGCGTCGTAAAGTGTCCCGGCGAAAGGTTTGCCTCCGAAGCATACCACGACACACTGCGCTCGCGGTAGTAGTTCTCGTGTAGAGCGAGAATAAAACGATAGGCAATTATGTCTTGCTTGCTGATGTTGTCGACCTGAGCAGGATAGTTGCGGATATGGTTGCCAACGACCTCCAACATCGTTTCGTGGCAAATCAAATGAATTTGATGAGAAAGCAGAGTGCGCTCATCGGAGAGAATATTTTCCGTCAGTCGTTGTTGCTTTTGGCGAATGCGTGAGTCTTGGTGCAAAATATATGCGATTTCTTCTTCCGTCAGTTGCCAGCAGGGGTATTCCCGTACTTTTAACGGAATCCCCGTGTCGGCAATGAGTTTGAAAATCGGGTAAAATACTTTGAGATCGTTGACAAACGAAATGGAGCGAAAGTCATCAGACGGTGCAATGCTTGTTATTTGCACGAGTGGGGTTACTATGAAGATGCACCCATGGGTCAATCGGACTTTTTGCTCATTAATAACAATGTCGGCACAACCTTCGGTGCAGAGGGTAAATCCGCCTTTGTTCCAGTAGTATAGCAATGGAGTTTCGGTTGGTAACTCGGTCATATACTTATTGTTTTGTGTTTATATTGCAAATATAGTCAGATATATCCACTATTGTTGCAAGAATGAAGATTATTTTATGGCTTGTCGTGGATATTGCTCAATATTGCGATGATTTTGACCTTTACGAGAAAGCACAAGAGGTGTACTTTTGTAGATACAAATTAAATAATAATACTATGGATATTAACGATCTTACTTGGAATCCGTGGCACGGTTGCCATAAGTGCAGCGAAGGGTGTCAGAATTGCTACGCTTTCTTTCTCGATAAGCGTTACGGACGCGATACAAGTCAAGTATCTCTCAATAAATCAACACTAAATTATCCGATAAAGAAAGATAAGGCCGGTAACTACAAATTGCCGAGTGGAGCCTTCGTGCGAGTGTGCATGACAAGTGATTTCTTTTTGGAAGAGGCTGACGAATGGCGCGAAGAGGCTTGGCAATATATTCGTCAACGTCCGGATGTGACATTCTCGCTCTTGACAAAGCGAGCAGATCGTATTGTCGACCACTTGCCCAAAGATTGGGGCTCGGGTTGGGACAATGTTCAGTTTGCGGTCTCTGCCGAGAATCAAAATCGAGTTGATGAGCGCATACCATATCTGTTGAAAGTTCCGTCGAAACATAAGTGGGTGAGTATAAAGCCTTTTATTGGAGAAGTTGATTTGTCGAAGTATCTCGCGACGGGCGAAATCGAGACCGTTTTGGCTGGTGGTGAAAACTACCTCGGTTCGCGACCTCTTCACTACGAGTGGATTAAGAGTTTGAACGAACAATGTCGAGCTGCCGATGTTCGCTTGATATTCGGGCAGACAGGAAATATATTTATAAAGGATGGCAAAGAATATAAAATCCGCAATCGTACCGAACAGATGATTCAAGCTCTTAAATCCGGACTGCATTATCCCGAGGTTGATATTGAGGTTGAAATAGCCAAAATCATGGAGCGCAAGGAGCGGATGAAAGCTATGCGCGGTAAAAAGTGTGACGAGTAATAAAAATATTAAAATGGAAAAGATATGAAAAAGACAATGCAATGGTTGTATGACAACTGGATGAAGGCAACGCCCTTCTTGGCTCTCTATTCTGTAATACTGATATGGCTCTATGTCAAGCAGCAAAACTATGCACTGTTTCTGATTTGGATGCAGGTGCCTATTTATTGGTTTCACGAATTTGAAGAGTATGTTTGCCCGGGAGGATTTCTCGACTTCTTCAACCGTAAACCGTTAGGCTCGAAATTGGGAGACTATCCTCTGACAAAGGCGGGATCATTTTGGATCAACATTCCGTTGGTCTATATTTTGTTGCCCTTGGCAGGATTGGTTTCGCATTTCTATGGGATAGAGTGGGGCTTATGGACTGCATACTTCTCTGCTCTCAATGCCTTTGCCCACGTCGTTATGTTCTTCATCTTTGGATTTAAGTATAATCCCGGTTTGGTGGCAAGTACGTTTGTTAATATACCATTTGGGGTATATATGGTGTGGTACTTCCTCTCCAACAATTTGGTTTCGACCGGCGTAAACATTGCCAGCATTGTATTCGGCATCTTAGCTCAGGCTTCGATGATGATCTACGGCTTTGCCTACCTTGTCCCAAAGATGAAGCGTGAAGGCTTGAAAGCATAAGAGTTTTTTAGCGAAAAATAATATTGAAGCTGATTTTTAGTTATAAATATTGGTGGCGACCATTTGATTGGTGATCGTCACCAATATTTTTAGCATGGTTGTTTCTCAAGCGATTCGTGTGGAAGCACCCATACATTAAATTGTTGAACTTGAAATATATATATTCAGAAATGAAGAGCCTTTATAAATGGATATTGCCGCTCGTGCTGTCGGCAATCACATTTGCTTGTACTGAAAATAAGAATCCGAAGGTCATTAAAGTGGCGTTGGACGAACAAAATCCGTCGGTCAATTGCTATACGGCCATTCTCCCTGAAAATGAGTCAATCAGATTATACATGTTGTTGATTCCCGGTTTTGGGGAAAGTGTAGAAGATGTGCTCAATGCCACAAATTTGCCTTTTGAAGTCGCCGGCGACGGAATTGCCGTATTTATTCCGACACTGCAAGATGGAGTTGAAACTTATAGCTTTTCCGCTGAAAATCAACGCAATTTGCAGAATATTATAGATGATATTCGTGACAGATTCGATTTGTCGGAATCCGATTATTGTGTCGGAGGCTTTTCGATGGGAGGAAGTGCAGCTGTGCGATATGCAGAGCTGTCATCCGACAATCAGCCTGTATGTATTTTTGCCATAGACTCTCCGTTGGACTACGAACGTTTTCGTTACTCAACCGAACGAGATGTTAAAGTCTATCGAAAGGGATTGGCCGACGGCGATAGTATATATGTAAAACTCCTTGACGACATCACTCCGATTGTCAGCGATTCGCCATACCTGCTTTCCGACTCGACTCTTCAGGCAATTATGCCGCTGAAAGACACTCCGATACGTTACTACATCGAGCCGGCCGAACAATGGTGGCTTGACAATCGTCAAACCGATGTCCTCGGACTGAACATTCTTGATGCTACTGCTTTCATCAATGACTTGCGCCTTATCGGAAATGATAAAGCAGAGTTGATCATAACATCAGGCAAAGGTTATAGAAATAACGGTCAAACATATCATCCTCATTCATGGACAATTGTCGACACAAAAGGATTGATTGAATGGATCAGGCAATGTCATGAACAATCCGACAACATTATCTGACTCGAATCATGTATTTAAGCGTGATTTCGATTGATTGGTTGCGCGAAGCGGAGAAGAAGTCGCGTTTTGAATCCTTGAAAATATTGCCGAGACCGAAGTAATAGCGACCTTCGAGCATGAATGAATGGCGGCGTTTGACGATGAATTCCATACCAGCACCTCCGGCGATACCATAGTCAAAAGTGCGGTCGATTGGCATTTTCAATTGCTCGTTAGTTCGATAACCTTGTGGAAAATCGGGGATTGACTGGTAGTTTTCGTAGTCGAAATTTGCCGAAGTAGAGTTTGAGAACATGAAACTGACTTCCGGCCCGAGGTTGACGAATCCGCGCACTTTATCCGAGCCGAAATATATGTGTGTCAGAAGAGGAATCGAGATGTAGTTCAGCGTGCGGGTATAGTTAAATTGCGGAGCTTCGTCACGAGCAAAATCTTCCGCCCAACCTCGTTGGGAGAAGTTAACTTCGGCAATGAGTCCGAAATATTTTTCCTCGGTGTAGCGAGCGGCAAAACCCATGGTCACGCCCTGAGTCATTTTTGTGTGGACTTCCGGCGAGAATGAGATGCTCGAGAGTGTTGCACCCGCTTTGCCTCCGATTGCAAAATTCGGAGAATATTCTCGCTGAGCGCAAACTGTCTCGGGGAGCAACATTGTCGCAGCAAGAAGTGCGACGCCTGTTAGTAATCGGCGAAATCCGAAAGCAGATGACGAACGACTGCTATGTATTAGGGTTTTAAAATTAGTCATCAGCATCAAAGATTAATCTTTTCGACAACGCCTCCGGGACGGTAGTTGATGATATAGAGCATACTGTTACATTCGCCAAGCGTGTTGTCGGTGTTTTCGGTGAAATTGAAGCCGTTTTGAACGCCGTCATATCGTCTGACAGAATTTTTCAGATAGTTTAACACAAAAATACCTGTGTCAAATCCGAGCATACCCTGACGCGGAATCGCATTTTCCATATCCGAGCCATACCATTTTTTGAATTTGGCTGCAACATTTTTCGATCTCGGGGCACTTTCGTCGTCGAAGAAGCGAGAGTAGACAATCGTGTTGAGGTTGTGCATCTTGTCGAGCGTCTCGCCTCTGAATGTGATCCACTCGGGATAGCCGATGACTTTGACCACGGGCATGATTGCCTCGTCGCGCCATTCGATGATACCCGGGAGCAACTTGTTGACCTCGTTTTGGCGACCGGTTGCTGGTATGAAAGTGTAGTTGCCTTCGGCGGGCAATTCTTGGAGGTTGGCTTTGGTTATGTAGCCTTCGGGAGCATTGATGATTTTATAATCTATGCCTTTGGTTTTGAGATTCTTTTTGAGAGCTTCGACAAATTCTGCTTTGTCGTTTGCACCGTCGGCAACAGTCAGGAATACGGGAGTTGTTTTGCCGATGTGGAGTGTCATTGCATCGACAGCCTTTTCAATCATCATGTCGCTCGGGATATTGGCTTGCATGACCGTGGGGTTGGTCTTAAACGTCTCGTCGCGGACAATGAAACTGTTGAGCACTTTGACTCCGTTAGCTCGACCGAACTCGCCGAGCATGATGAGTTGCTCAACGTTGTCGGGGGCAATAATCAAACGATGGTTTTTAAGAGCCGGATCGGCGAGAATCTCGTTGAATTTCGCAACCGACCCCTCGGTGTCAAATGCCGAGATGCGGATCGGAGTGCCATTGTTGCGCAAACTGTCGGCAGCAAGAAGCAAACCTTTGTAAAACTCTGTGTAGCGTTGTGCGCTTTTTGACATCGTTTCCTCGTTGAGCATAAACGGAAGCACTACGGCTACCGATAGGTCTTTGTCTTGCACAATGCCCGAAGCCGCGGCAAAATCATCGACGCTGATAGTCGGCGTTTGAGACTCTGTGTTAGTGGCGACTGTTGTTGCGACAGACTGATTTTCAACCGAGGTCGAAGATGCGGCAGCGGAAGCAGAGGCAGTAGTTGTTTGAGCGGAGGGAATTGACAACACTTGTCCCTCGCGAAGCACGGTTATACCGGGATTGGCTGCTTCGAGTTCAGCCACAGTGATACCGTGGGCTTTCGATATCGAGTAGAAAGTCTCTTTCTTCTTGACGATGTAGCCCGTCGACGCAATTGAAGAAGTCGTATTGCTGCGTGAAGCAACATTGTTATCGTTCGGCTTGGTAGCCTCACCGTCAGTGGGAGTCGATATGTGGAGCGTCTGTCCGGCTTTCAGACCGTCATTGATGATCGGATTTTGTTCGATGAGTGATTGGGTCGAAATCCCATACTGTGCAGCTATGCCATAGATAGTCTGACCTTTTTCAACTTGGTGAACCACATTGTTGTATCGTTTTTGTGGAGATGACAACACAGCAGACGTTGATGAGGTCGTCTGCTTGTCGTCGTCGGCAGGGAAAAGCAACTCCATGCCGGCTTTCAACCCGTCGGCAACTGCCGGATTGTACTTAATCAATTCGTCTTTACTGATGCCGAGGCGGTGACAAACGGAATATACAGTCTCTTTCGAGGCTACTTCATAGTAGTGGTATGTATGCCCGTTCACTTCGCGGACGGGCAGGTCATTTATTGAGGCGTCGATTGCAAACGATGCTCCAAGCAAAAGCATCGACAAAATGCTGAGTCGAGTGAATTTCATATAATTCGGTTCGAGGATAGGGGGGATAGATGTCTTAACAGATGAGCCGTCGGATGCGGCTGCATAACTATGTGCAAAATTACATAGAATTATTCAGATTGCCAAGCGCAGATTTTCATTCGCCTTACACCTATATATAATATGTGCGCTCCATCTCCGAATCAGAGTCGGTCGATGAAGCGCACATATTATTTCTTGGAAGCAAATAGCGATGCTTCTGTCGTAGTTCTTATTTCTTCTTACGGTTTCCGTAGCGGCTCATGAACTTGTCTACGCGACCTGCGGTGTCGACGAGTTTCTGCTTGCCGGTGAAGAAGGGGTGAGAAGAGCTTGTGATTTCAAGCTTCACGAGGGGATAAGTTACGCCGTCGACTTCGATGGTTTCCTTAGATGCGACAGTTGAGCGAGTGATGAAGATTTCATCGTTAGACATGTCCTTGAATACTACTTCGCGGTAGTTGGAAGGATGGAGATCTGCTTTCATTTTATTATCGTTGTTATTTATTGTCGAATTTACTGAATTGCGCTGGTAGGGCGCGTAGATTCGTAATGGCGGTGCAAAGGTAATGATTTAAATTGATTTATCAAAATGATATTGCCTTCGTTTTTGCCCATAGCCTGAAAATTAACACTATTTTCTGCTCGATTTATTAGGCCGTCGACTCATTCGACATAGAAGTCGATGAGTTTGGAGAGCCATTGCTGACACGCGGGGCAGAATGTCGGGTAGCCGTTGTCGCGCATTCGGCATCGGTCGGCAGGACGATAGATGCCTTTCGACGAATATCCTCCTCCTTCGTAGACTCCGAGCGGATATTTTGAAACGTCAGAGGCAGGCGTTGGGATTGGAGTGTTGTCCGGAAGTAGTGATTGCCATTTGCTGTCAAAGTCGACAAGAGTCGTGATGTTCTGCTCCCACGGTTCGATATCGAGCGGATAGCTGTCGGTCATGACGTCGGATTCATAAAAATATTCGTCGGCAAGCCCGCCGAAACTGTGTCCGAACTCGTGGACCACGACCGGACGGAAGTCCTTGTGGCGCGAGGTGGTCAGAGTATAGCTGTTATAGATGCCGCCACCTCCATATTCATCAGTGTTGGCGAGGATTATGATGTGTTCGTAAGGAATCCCTGCTATTGCATTGTGGATGTCGCGGACGTGGAGTGTGGTCAGATAGCGATCCGAGTAGAATGTGCTGAAATTCGATGAGAATGCAGTCGATTTCCAGTCGCCGAGACGCGGGACGCTGACACCGGAGTCGTCCGACGGGGTTGCTATGGCTACAAAATTGAATTTTGAAGCCCGACTCTTGAACGGTTCGTGCGAGAGTATTGCATCTACTGCCGTTTGAGCGTGTCGATAGAAGTCCTCGGTTTCATCAGCCGTGTAGCCTTCGGCGAGAATTGCAACGTCGATGACTTCCGACGGGCCTCCGCTGTGAAGGATGTATCTATGCTCGGGGAGTTTCTTTCCTTTTCCTTTCTGACTGATGAGGATGTCGGCAGGGTCGAATCGGTGGCTCATCCGAGCCATAGGTTCGTGGCGGCTGTCGAGCAATTCGATTGAAACGATTGTAGGAGACTTGGGGTAGGGGACAAGCACGCAGTGTTCAAACGCTTTGGGCGTTTGTGTAGCCTCATCGGTCGACAACCATTCGTGGTATAGTGACGAGAACGAAGTCCTATAAATTGTGTCGCCGGTCGCTTCCGAGCATACAGTCACCACGCCTGCTCCTTGAAGGGGGAGTTGCGACAGGCGGAAACGTCGTCCTGCCCAGCCATCGGTCTGCGATTGCCCGACGAGGTGAACGGCGCGTTTGCCCGACGGTGAGGCTGAAAACATATAGTCAAGTCGGAGAGTTTTGTCATTGAAATATTTGTCAAAGTTGACCGACGAATATTCTTGCCGACCTTTCAGAGTCTTTCCTCCTGCTGTTTCGGCTTCAATAATAGTGGCGACGAGTGAGTTGAGGTAATTTTCGAGATTCGAGTAGCCTGATTGAGTGATTAGCTTGCCGTCGGCGGGGTCGCGATGATTGAGCCCGTTTGATTTCTCCCAAGCGTCAGGGATTCCGTCGCCATCGCTGTCCTTTGCCGCTTTTCCTTGACGTAGCTTGGGCCAAGCCCGCGAGCCGTCGGGGTAGACGACATCGTCTTGCGAGTCGATTATCCCCTGAGTGCCGAAAGTCGCCGTGCCGTTCTTGACATCGTTGACAATGATTTCATCATAAATGTCGCGTCGGAGCGACGCACCGGCATATTTCAACACGAGTTCGTAGGCATGCTCCGCCGAATGGGTCGTAGTCTGTTCAAAATCCATCGGCGAATGGAGGCGGATTTCCTGTTCGATTGTAGCGTCCCAAAAATCATCGTTGTCTTTCCGATAGATTTGGTCGAGGACACCGAGTTGCCAATTGTTCTCCTTGACGGCGGCTATTTCGTGGTTGACATTTCCATTGACATAGAAGCGCCCCCACTTGTGGAGCATCGCCCCCCAAACGTTCCATCCGAGTTTGATTCGAGTTCCGTCGACTTCGATTGTCGAGTCCGACATATCGATTTCAAACGTTCGCCCACCGATTTCCACACAATTTTTGCCCTCGGTCGGCGTGCCGCTACGGAAAGCCTTGATGTCGTCGCGAGTCAGCGATGAGCCGGTCAGCCGATTGTAGTCCTCGGCAAGACGGCGAGAGTTGAGACAATATTTCAATGTCCTGATACCCGGGCTTGCGATGCGTTCGGGATTGATATTGTTGAAAGCACCGGGGCGGTAGTAATTGTTGACGATGTTGACCGTCATCCCCTCGCCACCGTAACAACCGTTAGAACCGTGGTTATAGATGACATTGTTACGCAAATCCATGCGTTCGTCAGTCTGAGTGTATGGGCTTGGGCCGAGGCGCGGAGTGCGCGACGTGTTGTTGGCAATCAGATTGTGGTGATACGACGCTCCGCTGCCGCCCCAGTTGCCGCCATAGCCGTGGATACCTTTTTTATGGCTGCTATTGTTGAGACTGTGGGAGGCGATACACCATTGAACCGTGCAATCCGTCATGCCGTAGACCGACAGACATTCGTCAATGCTCCAACTGACCGAGCAGTGGTCTACAATGATATTTTTGTGACCGCTTCCGCCGAGACCGTCGCCCTCATGGTGAGCCGACTGGCGGTCGCCGAGTCTGAAACGCATGAATCTGACAATCACATTGTCGGCTTGAATGAGAAAGGGATAGTCGGCTATGCAGACACCGTCGCCGGGGGCTGTCTGTCCGGCAATTGTCACGTCGGGATTTTCGAGACGCAGGGGCGATTTCAGAAAAATCGTGCCGTCGACATCAAAGACGATAGTCCTTGCGCCGGACTGATTGCAGGCGTAGCGAAACGAGCCCGGCTCGTTGTTGTCGTCGAGAGTGGTGACGTGGTAGACAGCTCCGCCGCGTCCGCCCGTGGTATATCGCCCGAAGCCATCCGCTCCGGGGAAGGCTGCAATTCGGTTGACGCCGTCATCGGTCAATACTATTGTCGATGCGTCAGCAGCCAAAGTCGCTGCCGATAATAATAGCGGAATTAAAACTTTCTTCATTACTATTTAGTGGGTGCACAAAAAAGGTGTGTGCGAGAGGTTTGATTCTAAAATACAGCAGGGACGCCTTGACGAGCATCCCCGCTGTAATTCGTGGAAAATTTACTTTTCAGTGTCGCGATTATTTGACGATAAATTTCTTGCCGTCACGGATATAGATGCCGGGTTGCAGCGGTTCACGCATCTCGATGCCCATGAGGTTGTAGATGCGACCGTTGCCGGTGTTTGCATCGTCGGCAATGATGTCATCGATGCCCGATTGTCCGGCTTTACCTTTGATGGTTATGCGGAGGACTGATTCGACGTTGCCGAAGATGACCTTGACAGCGTTGGCGGGTTGAGAGAGCGTGATCGTGTAAGATTCTGATTCGCTTTCGGTTCTCGACGGGAAGACATATTGAGTTGCTTCAAAGCTGTCATCGTTGATCGATGAGATGTACGACGTCTGATCATCCTTGTTTGCCCAGCCTTCAAATGTCATCTCTGTTGCAACCTTGCCTTCGGGGAGGGTGATGGTCCAAGTATTGCCGCTTGCAAACTTGATATGATCTTTTGTTCCGCCCGAACCGTGGTTGTATTTTCTTGAAGCATTGTTGCAATCGACAGAAATGTCAGTACCGAATTTAAACGGAAGTGACGATTCTTTGTGAACCATACCGGCTTCGTCGCCTGTAGTAGCAGAGATCAGCCATTCGTATGTCTCGGCAGGAGTATTGTCGCCGGGCTGATCGGGAGTTTCTTCGGGCTTGTAGACGGGGAGCTCTACGGCATTGTCGGCGTAGGTCAACTCGCCGTTGAGCATTTTGCCGTCGGCGTTACCAGCGTCCATGATCGACTGAACGAGAGAGTTCATATAGAGTTCGAGGTTTGTATAGCCCGATGCAGAAGCCTTCTTGC
The DNA here is from genome assembly GCA_964497255.1 of uncultured Staphylococcus sp. Taxonomy (GTDB): domain Bacteria; phylum Bacteroidota; class Bacteroidia; order Bacteroidales; family Muribaculaceae; genus Duncaniella. The sequence goes on along the minus strand of CAZCCI010000005.1, from coordinate 27,747 downwards.
CGTCGTTTGCATCGTTCGGGTCGAGACCGTTGGCGATTTCCCAATCGTCCGGCATACCGTCGCCGTCCGTATCCTTGGGAGCTTCGCTCGAATTCAATGCGGGGAGATAGCCGTCGAGTTCAGTTCCTTCGGGATAACATTTAGCAACATCATCGGGAGTATTGATGAAACCAGCCTCCAGCCCTGAACCTGTTCCGGATTTAGCCACATTATTCTTAGCATCATTGATAATCATAGCGTCGAGAGCATCGCGTTTGAGCGAAGCACCGGCGTATGAAAGCACCTTTTCGTATGCTTTGTCAGCCGTGTGGGTCGTAGTGTAGACGTATTCGATTGGCAGATCGCGTTTCATGTCCTGCTTGACGTTGTTCCAGTCAGCATCGGTGGCGCAAAACTCGAATCTATCCATTTGGTTATACATACCCAAGTTCCAGTTGTCGTTGAGGACCGACTTGACATTGTAGTTGTCGTTGCCGTCAACGTAGTAACTGCCGACGAGGTGAAGCGCAGGCCCGTAGGTGTTCCACGCAATTTTGACCTCCTTATCGTTGACAGTTATAGTATTATTGTCGTCGGAAAGCTTATAGTTTTTGCCTGCAATTTTGATGTAATTTTTACCGTTGGAGCAAAAACCGCTGATGCTACTTTCCGAGATGCTTGTTCCGAAAACTTTATTATAGTTGTTTGCCGTATTGTTTTTGTCAAGGCAGTAATCAAGAGTGCGGACACCGACACTGGCGATACGTGTTTCTTTGGCTTTGCCTGTATAATTATTGCCGGGGCCGGGTTTGTAGTAGTTGTTGACGATGTTGACGTTCATGCCTTCGCCGCCGTAGCAACTATTGCCACCGTAATTAAACATCACGTTGTTGCGCATATCCATATACTCTTTGAGCTGAGTCGACGGACGCGGGCCGAGGCGCGGTGTGCGCGACGAGTGGTGAGCGATGAGGTTGTGGTGATACGAGCCATACTCGCCGCCCCAGTTGCCGCCGTAGCCGTGACCGCCCTTGGAGTGACCGGAGTTGACAAGACTCTGAGAGACGATACTCCATTGAACAGTAGTGTAGCTTGTGCCGCTAAACGACAGACATTCGTCGATACTCCAGCTAACCGAGCAGTGGTCAACAATGATATTTTTCTGATCGAGCGAGCCGAGACCGTCCCAACCGTCAGCGCCGTTGACCGTCACATTCTTGTTGCCGAGACGGAAGCGCACGAAGCGAATGATGACATTGTTAGCCTTGATGCTGAACGGGTAATCGGAAACACAAATACCGTCGCCGGGAGCAGTCTGGCCGGCAATGGTTACATTTCCGCTTTTGAGTTGAAGAGCTGATTTTAAATGAATATTGCCTGAAACGTCAAAGACGATTGTGCGAGTTCCGGCTTGGTCGCAAGCATAGCGAAACGAACCGGGTTGGTTGTTGTCTTCAAGAGTGGTAACGTGGTAGACCTTTCCACCGCGTCCGCCGGTAGTGTAGCGTCCGTAGCCTTCTGCTCCCGGAAATGCTTCGAGCTTATCGATTGTCTCGACAGCTCCACCGGTGACAGCACACAGTCCTGCCAGTAATGATAAGAGTAGATTTCGCTTCATAATTGAAGAAATGGATGGTATAGATACTTTTTTTATTTGATTAATTCTGGATCCTAAGCGCGTTTTATAAGCGATTTTTAGATGGTAAAAAACAACCACTGATAGTTTTGAATGTGCAAATATAATCTTTTTTCAGCGATCGGTCAAACGAGAGCTCAAAAAAATCCCTCGACTATTGAAAAACCTCTTATTTTGCCACCCATTCATATATTATTTTTGCCGAGGGTGTAGTTGATCAGCCCGACTTGGTTAGCTTTGAAATCCGAAAATCTTTGCCGCTGATTTTATCTTTGCAGATTGCAGAACGAAATAAAATTTGAAAGAATTTACAAAGATTAATTATGGCAACAGTAAAAGTTAAATTTCGACCGTCTTCGATTCCCGGCGTTGAAGGATCGGTTTATTATCAGATTTCCCACGATCGAGTGGTTCGCCAAGTCTTGACCGACTACAAAATATATGCCTGCGAGTGGGATCGAAACCGAGGTTGTATAGTAGTCCCCGACGGCTCGAATCGACTCTCGACACTCTGTTCGATAAGAGAACGAATCAGATATGACATCGGGCGATTCAATCGAGTGGTGGCATCGCTCATGCGTAGCAACAGTGTCTATTCGGTTGAAGACGTGGTTTTTGACTATCAATTGCTCTTGTCGCGTCTGTCGCTGTTCGGATTCATGCGAGGGCTGATTCTCAAAATGAAAAATGATGGGAAATACCGCACGAGTGAAACATATCTCGCTACATTGCGCAGCTTTTCGGCGTTTCGCGACGGCTGCGACATCATGCTCGATGTAATTGATCAATACCTCATTGATTCCTACGAGGCATACCTCATAAAGCGAGGACTTGTGCCAAACACAACCTCATTTTATATGCGCATCCTGAGGGCTGTCTACAATCGAGCCGTCGAGCAAGGCTTGGTCGAACCTCACGGCAACCCGTTTGCTCATGTCTACACAGGCGTTGAGAAAACTTCCAAGCGAGCAGTGGGCATTGATGTCATGAAAAAATTGAAAAGGCTGGATTTGTCCGTGGATTCCAACTCCGACTATGCTCGCGATATGTTTATGATCTCATTCTATTTGCGCGGGATGAGTTTCGTAGACATTGCATACCTCAAAAAAACAGATTTATACAATGGAGTGGTTGTCTATCGTCGCCGCAAGACCGGACAACGGCTCTCCGTCAAGTGGACAGCCGAAGTACAATCGATATTGGATAAATATCCGAAAAACAAGACTGAATATCTGTTTCCCGTGATAACTTCATCGAAATGCGACTCGCGCAATCAATATAAAAATCGCTTGTCAATGGTCAATCGCGAATTGAAGAAGATAGCCCGGCTGATAGGCGTGCCCATATCGTTGACCACCTACGTCAGCCGTCACACATGGGCTTCGATAGCAAAATCAAAGGGCGTTTCAATCAGTGTAATCAGTGAAGGGCTCGGGCACGACAATGAAACAACAACTCAAATCTACCTGACCGCCCTCGAAACCTCCGTCGTCGACAAAGCCAACGATATGATTATAGCCTCACTGTAACCCCCTCGTTCCGATAAGATTATCGAAGAGTGAAAAAAAAATCAGCCTGCTTAACATTTATTAATTTAGGTGTGAACGAATTTTGCTCACTCATGGTATTACCTTTGTGCATCGAAACTCAATAAGAGGCTAATGATACCATCTCGGCAACATCTGAGAGTTTCCGAAACCAAAATTGAATAGAAATAATTATTAACTCCTCAAAAAAAACTACTACTATGTCAATTCTTATAATTATTTTGTGCTTTTTCTCTTGGATTGGTGAGGCATTGAAAGATGGAGCAAAAATTAAATAACGTCCGTTATCTAATGTACTCCTCTTTCATGCGCGAGAAAACGACCGAATCGAGAGAATTGATTCAAAAAAAATTCTCCATAGAGTTTTCTGAAACACGTAGAGACGTAGTGGAAAACTCTATGGAGGATATGATTGGGTTGACATCATTTCTCGGAAGCCGGACGGCTTGCCGAATGGTCGTTTGTCAGTTGAATTTATAGGTGATTGTACCGGTTTGTGATGCCGGAGCATCATCGTCGACTGAAAATTGAGAGCGGAGAGCAGCTTGGATGCAACTCTGACGAGCCGATTGGCTTGCTGCTGCTGCGCCCGTACCGGAGGCGTATGTCGCAGAGGTTACCTTACCTTGACGGTTTACGCTCACGCGGATCGTAATCGAACCGATTGGAGCTGATGCGGGTCGATGCCATTCGGCGAGCGAGCGACCTTTGAGGTTAAAACCCGGGCTTCCGCTGACGGCACCCATCGAAGAGTTACCGTCGGGACTGCCGGCTTTGCCTGCACCCGAGCCGCCTGTTCCGGTTTTTCCGAATTTCACCTTGCCGGCGATAGCCTGACGGGTTTCTTGCTCGCGTTTGGCTTTTTCGGCAGCTTCGATTTCGGCTTTTGAGGGCCCTGTTTTTTCAGGAGGATTCTTTTTCTCGACTTTTGCGGGAGAGGGACGTTCGCTTGAAATGACGGTAGCCGGTAGAGCCTCTTCACCTGCGTTTTCGAGAGCTTCGACTTCGGGCGAGGGAGATGATGCGGTTTCGGCTACGGTCGGCGCGGGGTCGCTTGTCGATTCGGCGATTTCAGGTTGGTCGCCGATCATGACGTATTCACCGCCGAAGAGCACTTCCGAGGAGTCAACCGGAGGCCATGTGCGCTCGGTGTCGGTTGCTGCCGGACGCAGATAGACGGAGAGCAACACGATTGCCACTACGATGTGGAAAAGTGCTGTCGCAAACAGTGCTATCAGGTTTTGATGTCGACGGCGGTCTCTATTTTGATCGGACATTTTGAAAACGGCTTCTTAACTTCTTGTAGGAATAGTAGGAGTGAAAGATAAGTTTGATTCTGTTACAATGATGGTGCTGCGCTCGGGCGAGCCGATGTCGGCGCGGGTTTGGTGGCGAGTACCATTTTCAGATTGTTTTGTGCGCCGAGGTCGAGAACCTTGACAAGAGTGCCGTAGGTCACTTCTTCGTCGGCATACACTGCAATATATTCTTCTTCTTGTCCGGGTTGAGAGGCCTGCATTGTGAGGAAGTCGAGCAGCGAGGCGGTGTCCATAGCCGTCGGTTCGCTATCGTCGGCAGTAGCGTAGAAGACACCCGCCTTGTCGATATACACTCGCGTGCTTGGTTTCAGTGCTGTTTGCTTCGAACTTTGAGGCAGATTGACCTCCAACGCTGTCGGGAAGACGAATGTCGATGTAACCATGAAGAAAATAAGCAGCAGGAAGATGACATCGGTCATTGATGCCATCGAAAATTCTGCCATCATGGTGCTTTGTCGTTTCAGAGCCATTGCTTCGTATGAATCGTTGCGTTTGGATTTTTGAAATTGTTACTAAGATTGAGACGAGTCAGCGCGGAAAAATCAAGCCGGCTCGTTGAGGAGGTCCATAAACTCCATAGTCTTGGCTTCGAGGGCGTTCATCACCTTCGTGATGCGAGCGACGAGGAAGTTGTAGGCAAACATGGCGATGATGCCGACAATCAGACCGGCAACCGTGGTGACGAGAGCGGCATAGATACCGTCGGCGAGCACTGCAATGTTTGCGCTCGATCCTGCCGACGCAAGGTTATAGAATGCCTGAACCATACCGATAACCGTCCCGAGGAAGCCGATCATCGGGCCGCCGGCAGCGGTGGTTGCAAGCCACGGGAGACCCTTTTCGAGAGCGGTGACTTCGATATTGCCGGTGTTTTCGATGGTGACGAGCACATCGTTCATCGGGCGACCGATGCGGCTGATACCTTTGCCGATCAGACGAGCGTAGGGGGTATCTGTCTTGGCGCAGAGGTGACGAGCGTTTTCAATCTCGCCGTCGAGGATATATTCACGGATGCGATCCATGAACGAGTTGTCTTCTTTCTGAGCGCGACGGATCACCAAGTAGCGTTCGACGAAGATATAGATGCTGATGATCGAGAGCAGAGCGAGCGGAATCATGATCCATCCGCCACGGAGCGCGAGATCCCACACAGAGAGTTCTTCGACCGCACTTGCAGCGGCAGTCTGCACGGCTTCGTTATAGTTCATGGCAGCCGTAGCCACCGTGTCGACAAATTCTTGTTGAATCATTGTTTAATTTAAAATGCTATGTGATGAGTGAGAAATTAATTCATTTTTAGATGAATAAGCTCTCAGCAGCTTATTCTAAACAAGCCTTGTACTCCTTGATTGTAGTTTCAAGTCCGAGATACAGAGCGTCGCAGATCAGAGCGTGACCGATCGAAACTTCGCTCAGACGAGGAATGTTGTCGTGGAAATATTTGAGATTTTGAAGGCTCAAATCGTGACCGGCATTGATTCCGAGACCGAGCGAAAGAGCGGTTTGGGCTGCTTCGACAAAGGGCGCGACGGCAGCTTCCGGATCTTTCGGATAGAGGTCGGCGTAAGGCTTGGTGTAGAGTTCAATGCGATCAGTGCCTGTCTTGGCTGCAAGATTGATGTTGGCGATGTCCGTCCCGACGAAAATCGACGATCTGATTCCGGCATCGCGAAGACGGTCGACGATGCCTGTCAGAAATTCGAGGTTGGCTTCGACATCCCACCCTGCACTCGACGTAAGAGCGTCGGCAGCGTCGGGGACGAGTGTCACTTGCTCGGGCTTGACTTGGAGCACGAGTTCCATAAATTCGGGCGAGGGATAGCCCTCGATGTTGAATTCCGTCTTTACGAGCGGACGCAAGCGATAGACGTCGTCACGTTTGATGTGGCGTTCGTCAGGTCGGGGATGCACTGTAATGCCGTTTGCGCCAAACGATTCGCAGTCGGCAGCCACTTTCAAGAGGTCGGGGACATTCTCACCGCGAGCATTGCGCAATGTGGCTATCTTGTTGATGTTTACACTTAGATTTGTCATTTTTTCCTTGCACTGAAATCTTTTTGTCGGGCAGAGCGGTTCTTTTTATAAAGTATTATTTGTAATTTTGTGGCTCATTCCGACGCAAGTTTGTGATTGCAAAATTAGTCAGAAAAACCAAATTTAGAAATATTTTGCACCGAAAAGACGATACATCCGTTCAAAACCTTGAAGTTTCGTCCTCATCCGAGACTCGACTCGCTCGTTTGTTCCCGTTTGTCGGCGACAATTCCACTCTTGTGCTGTCGTGTCCGAAGGGGGATTACAGTGCGTCGCGCATCGCCCACGCCGTTGAGGATTGCGATGCCCATCTGCTGAATCTCAACGTGACGGCAGACAGAGCCGAGTCCGACGGTCGGTTGATTGTCGAACTTCGAGTCAGTCATCGAAGTCCCGAATCCGTTGGTCGGTCGCTCGAACGCTACGGCTACGAGGTCATCGACGCAGTCGGAAGTGACGACTCTGACGACGATTCATTGATGCGCTCGCGCTACGAGGAATTGATGATGTATCTCGGATTATAGTGAGAACCGACAAAATGAAAATAGCTATCTTCGGCAAGCGTCGCCAAAGTCTCGACGACGTTCGCCACATAAATGCTCTCATTGCCCGCCTGTCCGAGCTTGGCATCTTTGTCAGCATCGACCGTAAATTTTTCGACGCGATGACTCGTCTGACGGGTGAGCCGCTCGATGCCGACGATGTCTTCGAGGATGATGATTTCACCGCTGATTTTTGTTTCAGCATCGGTGGCGACGGCACATTTTTGCGGACTGCCCGACGGGTTTCGACCAAGGAAATTCCAATTATCGGGTTTAACACCGGTCATCTCGGATTTCTTGCCGAACATTCGATAGCCGATGCCGTTTCGATGGTCGACCGTCTGCTGTCGGGCGATTTCAGCATCGAGTCGCGTTCGTTTCTCGAAGGCAAGGGCATCGGCGGTCATGTCAAAGCCGGAGTTTCGGGGTGGGGGTTCGCGCTCAATGAGATTGCAATCCTGCGTCAGGACACCGCTTCGATGATCACCGTCAACGCTCAGCTCGACGGAATGCCGGTTGCGTCATATCAAGGCGACGGTCTGATAGTCTCGACGCCGACCGGTTCGACAGCCTACAATCTTTCGGTCGGAGGGCCTATCATTCAGCCGACTGCTCCATGCTGGGTCTTGTCGCCGATCGCGCCTCATTCGCTGACGATGCGTCCGCTCGTTGTTGCCGACAGCCATATCATCGACATCTCGGTCGAGTCGCGCACGGACACGTATCGCGTCACTCTCGACGGGCGTTCGCTGATTCTTCCAATCGATGTCAAACTGCGTCTGCGTCGCGCACCGTTCGTCACAAAAGTAGTCCATACGCCTGACCATAATTTTGTCGACACGCTTCGCACCAAACTCCTTTGGGGCATTTCGAAGCGCGACGAATGAGCACACTCACGATTCAACATCCCGTTTTGGGGACGGTGACGGTCGTCGAGCGTCGGGGGGCGCGCAAACTTTCGGCTCGATGGCGCGACGGACGATTGTGCGTCAATCTCCCTTCCGGCCTGTCAGTTAGGCAAATCGAAGATGCACTCGAACGTCATAGCGGCGATTTTCTGCGCATCAAACCGCGCCCGCGTTATGATTTCGGAACTCGAATCGAAATCCGACTCCCGTTGCCGAATGATTTGATGATTGTTTCAGTCGAATCGTCGGCAAAAGCCACGGATTTGATGATTACGAGTCATAAAGAGGGGACTGCTCATTGTATCGTCATTGCACTCCCGGCGACGATTGACATTATTGCCGACGATGTCCAACAGCGTATAGACAAGTGTCTGAAAGTCTTGGCGCGGAAGTTGGCTCCGACAGTTTTGATTCCGCGAGCCAAGCAACTTGCCGAAAAATTCGGGCTCAGCGTCGAGCGATGGGAAATTGCCGGCGGACACAATGTCCTCGGCACTTGCTATCCGACTCAGCGTCGCATCCGATTGTCTTATTTCAACGTCTTTCTCACGCCCGAGCTTCGCGACTACATCATCTGCCACGAACTTGCCCACTTGACCGAGGCGGGTCACACTCCGAAATTCCACGCTCTCTGCGATCGCTATTGCAACGGACGTGAAAAGCAGCTCATCAGCCTACTTCGCAATTATCATTGGGCGGTCAATAGGTAGAATTTCTTCATAATTTCGATGAGAGAGTCGGTGATTTTAATTGAAATTCAAAATAAATCGCTTACTTTGTATTCCGAAAAAAATCATTACCAAAGAAACACAACAAAAAATTCACACAATCAGCAATGGATAAAGCAAAAATGCTTCTGGCAACATTGACATTGGTGTCAACGATGCCCCTGCTCCAAGCGAAAAATGTAAAAGTTGCGTCGCCCGATGGGTCGATTGTTGCAACGTTGAGTGACGACGGCGGAAAAATCCGTTATTCGGTCGAATGTGACGGTCGTGCGCTCGTATTGCCGTCGGAACTCGCTCTCGACATTAAGGGCGTAAAGTCAGCGACGGCAATCAAGAAGAATAAGCAGCTCAAAAACGTTGTCGAACAGATTGTTGCGCCGTTCTATCGTCAGAAAGAAATCTCGATGACCTACAATGGGTTGACCGCTACGTTTGACAACGGTGTGGCAGTCGAGTTTCGTGCGTTTGACGAGGGCGTTGCTTATCGTTTCGTCACTGACCGCAAGAAAGATGCCGAGGTCATTGTGACGGGTGAGACTGTCAGCCTGAACCTGCCCGATGATCCTACTCTCTATTTGCCTTACACGACGAAAGAAGACACGCCGATGGCAATGGCTTTTCAAAATATCTATCACCAAACTGCTGCGTCTCATGCACAGGACAAACTTGCATTCTTGCCTGTCACCGTCGACTATGGCAGTGATGTGAAACTCACGCTTCTCGAATCGGATCTCGAATCCTATCCGGGAATGTTTGTCAAGACCGATACTGTCAGCCGTTCGATCCAAGGAGTGTTTGCTAAGTATCCGTCGGCTACCGACTTCAAGCCTCGTCGCCGTCAGGAGGTAGTGACTTCGACCGAAGATTTCATTGCCCGCACCGAGGGCGTGAGGACATATCCGTGGCGCGTCATGGCAATCACAAAGGACGATGCGCAGATGCCCACCAATAATCTCGTCTACGCTTTGGCTTCGCCGAGCCGTGTCGCCGACACGTCGTGGATCAGTCCCGGCAAGGTTGCTTGGGATTGGTGGAACGATTGGGGGCTGAAAGGCGTTTCGTTCAAAGCCGGAATCAATACGGAGACATATAAATATTACATTGACTTTGCCTCGAAAAACGGCATTGAATACGTAGTGCTCGACGAGGGTTGGTATGCTCCCGCGTCAGGCGATATGCTCACCGTCATTCCCGAAATCGACCTTCGCGAACTGATCGATTACGGTCGTCAACGTAAGGTCGGCATTGTGTTGTGGACAGTTTTCAACGTCCTCGACTCGCAACTCGAAGAGGCTTGCAAGAAATATGCCGAAATGGGTGTCAAGGGTTTCAAGGTCGACTTCCTTGACCGCGACGATCAGACTGCTGTCGAGATGACCTATCGAATTGCCGATGCTTGCGCCCGACATAAACTTTTCCTTGATTTCCACGGCATCTATAAGCCGACCGGTATCAATCGCACATATCCCAACGTGCTCAATTTTGAAGGTGTGTTCGGCATGGAGGAAGTCAAGTGGACTAAAATCGAAAAGGATATGCCTCGCTACGATGTCACTTTCCCATTCATCCGCATGATGGCGGGCAATGTCGACTATACTCCGGGTGCAATGCGCAACGCTTCGCGCAATGATTGGAAGGCGATTTACTACAATCCGATGAGTATGGGCACTCGTTGCCACCAGTTGGCTTCTTACATTGTCCACGACTCTCCGTTTACGATGCTTTGCGACGCTCCGACCAACTATGAAGCCGAGCAGGAATGTGTCGACTTCATTTGCTCATTGCCCGTAGTTTTTGATCAAACCAAGGTGTTGTCAGGCAAGCTCGGAGAGTATATCGTGACAGCTCGCGAGAACGGTGGGCGTTGGTATGTCGGCGGATTGACCGATTGGACAGCCCGCGATCTCAAAATTGATTTCTCGTTCCTCCCGGCGGGTGTCAAATATAAAGCAGAAATGATGGTCGACGGTATTAATGCCGACAAGCAGGCGCAGGATTACAGCCACAAGACGATGACCGTCGACAGTTCTTCGTCGACAACTATCACTCTCGCTTCCGGCGGTGGTTTCGCAATCAAACTGATGCCGGTCGAGTAAGCTACGCTCTCATAAGAATAACAAATCCCCAACGTGTTACTCCTGCGGAAGTCGCGTTGGGGATTTGTTGTAAGGTTTGATTCGGGTCGCTTTATTGAAGCCAGTCTTTGAAGCCGTCTTTCCACGCTTCGTCTGCAAAAATGTTGTAGTCGAGTTTGGTGGTGTCGCCGATTATTTTTGCCGGTATGCCGCCGACAATCATGTTTCGGTGAACGCTTTTGTTGACCACGGCGTTCGGGGCTATGGTAACGTCGTCTTCGATGATTACCGGGCCTTGGATGACTGCTCCCGGTCCGATGTAGACTCTGTTGCCGATGCGCGGACACTCTTTGTAAGGCCCTTGACCGACTATTGAAACGTTGTTGCCGATTTTACAGTTGTCGCCGATGACCGATTGGGGATTAATCAAGACTCCGATTCCGCCGTGGTTGAAGAATGTCCCTTTTCCGATGCAGGTTTTGTAGCTGATGCTGCAATTATAAGTGGTGAAAATTATGAATTGCAGCAGTTTCGGAAGGAGCGGAATGTGGTGGAGATAGAGCCACCGAGCCAATCGGTAGATATGAATAGCGTTGTGCATGATAGCTGATCGGATTTATCGTTATTGATCAACTTCGGGTGACGGTCAGACCGGAGCGAGAGAGCGACAGGTCTACGAGGCGTGCGTTGGGACGGCTCGGCGATGAGTGGAGCGTCTGACGGATGCGTGCCGCAGCTTCGGGGTCTTTTGCTATCATGTAGAGATAGCCGCCACCGCCTGCTCCGGGGAGCTTGTAGCCGAGGCAGAGGTCGTCGATTCGGCGAGTGATTGCTTCGACTTCGGGCGGATTGGTGCCGCGGTCGATTGCTATTTTCTGACTCCAAGTGGTGCGGACGAGCTCGCCGAGACGGTCGAAGCGGCAGCGCATGATTGCGTCATACATTTCTTGGGTGTGAGCCTTCATTTCGCGTAGCAGACGCAGTTGCGCGCCTTCGTTGAGGAACATATTGCGCACGATTTCGGCAAGGATGTCTTTGGCGGTGCGTGTGATGCCGGTGTAGTAGAGGAGGTGGCACGATGCGTATTCCGGGTCGGTGAAAAGCGTGTCGGGGAGCCAGCTTACCATCGGGTTTTGTTCAAAGCCCTTGGCGGTTTGGAGGAGTTTGACTCCGCCGATGACTCCGCCGAATTGGTCTTGCCAGCCGCCGCCGGTGGTCAGTAGCTGTTCGAGTACGAGTGTGCGGCGGCAAATCTCATTTTTGTCCCAAGCGAGAGAACAGAAGTCGCTGATTGCGCCGAGGACGGTTGCCGCGAGGATGCTGCTCGTGCCGAGTCCGCTGCCGGCGGGAATTGCGGAGAAGAGTGTGATTTCAAGTCCCGAGCCGAAGTCTTCGAGCTGGGCTTTGAGCGACGGGTAGACAGTCTGGCAGAAGCGCGGATGGAATCCGGCGAGCGCAAGGGCGGCTTTGGGTATGGAGAACGGACTGCCGACGCGGTGGAAGTCGAGGATTGCATCAAAGTTGTCGATACACTCTTCTGCTCCGAGGTCGATGCTTCGGCAGATGATGTGGGGTTCGCGACAGGGGCGGACGTAGGCTTGGAGTGGCGGTTGGCCGTTGAGTTCGATTGCAAAGTTGATCACCGCGCCGCCTTCCATGAGGCAATAGGGAGCGGTGTCGGTCCAACCGCCGGCAATGTCGATGCGTACCGGCGAACGACTCCACACGATTTGGTCGGAGCAGACGGCACGATGTGGCAGTTGCTTGTTGTCGATCACCGTGCGTGTCAATCCCTCGCGGAGCAATGAGAATGCTCGCTCGCGGTCGGCATTGCTGTCGAGTCCGGACAGACGCTTGACTTCGGCGCGAAACATTGAGTCGCTTGCTCGTTTGATCAGCGGTTCGTTGTCGTCGATAGGCGAGGGGAGTGGGAGCGATTCGTCGGCGAAAGCATGGGCGGCTTCGAGGAGGTCGCTTTGATAGAACACGCTGTGGTGGTGGTTGGCGGCGAGGGCTATGCGGTTGCTTTTGCGGAAGTCGCGACGTTGGGCGACGAGGCGGTCGAGGCGTGCTGTATCCGAGATGTGTTCGGCACTGATAAGCTCATAGCCTTCGGTGATTTCTTCGCCTGCAAGCATTCGCTTGACCAACGTGCCCATTTCGGCGATGTCGGTCGTGATCGGGTAGCGCGGGCGTTTCTGCTCGTCGCCGGCAAAGCGGTCGTCAATGTTGTAGACGCGGACGGCGTAGGCGTCGTCACGGACGGGAACGATGTCGACGCATTGACCGGGGGCAAGCGATAGCTGCCAATCATTGTGGGGGATGCCGGTGATGATGTTGTCGCTGCTCAGTTGCCAGCCTTTGGCTACATGGCTGTTTTCAATCCAAATGTTTGAGTTGGAGGAGTTGAACGATATTTCGGTGAGCGTGTTTTGGACGAATATCGAGGGGTGCGGCTTGCGGTCGCGGTGCATGATTTCGCGCTGGTCGTTGACGAGGTTTTGGACGGCGAGTGTCGACGAAATCATTTCGCGCCCCGTCCCGTAGTGGTAAAATTCGCCGCCTTGGAGCGGGACTATTGCCACAGAGAGTTCGCGTAGCTCGGGGTCGACGATTTCGGGGTCAGAGCCGAGTGCGCAACCGAAGTCGGAGTAGAGGTCGTATTCTTTCAGTTGGCCGTCGGCATTGCGCGAACGCTTGCGGAGAAGCTCGACTGCGCGGTCGCTGAGAAGCCAAATGCCGATGTCGGTCAGATAGTAGCCTGTTTGGAGCATGGCGTTGAGTTTTTCAACCGATGGTTTTTGATACATACGGTTGAGGATCGACGGTTGCTCGTGGGTGCTGTAAAAGACTCCGTGGGCACTTGCAATCGAGGCATCGAGCCATAGTCCGTAGCAAACCACGTCGGCATCGGGGACGGGCGCGAGCCGCTCGGCAGCGCGGATGTAGACATCGCCGCTGACAATCATCGTGTTGAGTCTTGCCGGAGCAATGTTCATGATGCGTTCATAGAGCGGCAATTGGAGGTCGAGCAATGTCTGAGAGAGTGATTGTCCGCGCTCCCAACGGAAAATGGGTATCGGGGTCAGGACTTTGCCGGAGGGTGCGTAGGATGGCAATCGGCGACTCTGACCGCCTGCATGGATGATTATCTTTCGTTTGTTGCAAAGCCAATTTTCAAAAGTTTCGGTCGCTTTGGCTTCCTCTCGGTGACACTCTTCGAGAATCCAAGTGGTGCCACCTCCGCTGCCGAGTCGATGTCCGACGGGGTCACAGTTGCAATAAAATTCGGATTTTGACAGTCCGGTTATATCGTGGAAGCATCCGACAAGATTCGGCGGAAGCGAAAGAAGTTTTTTTGTCATGGTTTTCGGTTGAAAAAAATAATGTGCGTTGTTTTGTGCAAATTTACGATTAAAATGAGATTTTTCAATGTATAAAGTATAAGAAAAACACTTTTTTGTGTACCTTTGCGATGTTATGTCAAAGTTTCAAGTCAATATCCTCGGATGCGGTTCGGCGACTCCTACGGCTCGCCACCAACCGTCGTGTCAGGTCGTGGATTTCCGCGACAAACTGTTTATGATCGATTGCGGCGAGGGGGCTCAGCTCCAATTCCGACGTTTGGGATTGAAATTCGTGCGTCTCAACCATATTTTCATCACTCATCTCCATGGTGATCACCTTTTCGGGCTTCCCGGATTGCTGTCGACGATGGCTCTTCATGAAGTCGGCGGTTCGGTGACGGTGCATATTTTCCGCGACGGCGCACGGCTCTTGAAAGAGTGGATGGATTTTTTCAATCGCAATTCTCCGTTTGAAATCATCTATGATGTCATCGAGGAGGGTGAGAGGCGAGTTGTCTATGAAGATGCCGGTTTGACGGTCGAGACTTTCCCTCTTTACCATCGGACTCCCTGCAATGGCTTTATCTTTCGCGAGAAACCGAAGCTCCGTCATCTGCGTGGCGACATGGTGAAGTTTCACAACGTCCCGATTGCCATGATGAAGTCGATCAAGGAGGGGGCAGACTTTGTGAAACCCGACGGGACGGTCGTCCCCAACGTTATGCTGACAACAGATCCCGACCCGGTGATGAGCTATGCTTATTGCAGCGACACAATGATGGATTCTCGTGTGGCTGACGATGTAAGAGGTGTCGATGTGCTTTATCATGAGGCTACCTACGACGATTCGCTTGAAGCGCAGGCTCGCGAACGCGGACATTCGACGGCTCGTCAGGCTGCTCGGATTGCTCATGCCGCCGGCGCGAAGAAGCTCGTGATCGGACATTTTTCGAAACGCTACAATTCGGAGGACATTTTGAAGCAACAGGCTTTGGAAGAGTTTCCGGAGGTCATTGTTGCCAACGAGGGGTTGCGAATCGACCTCGAATGACCGAAAAAATCTATAATTTTGATTCAAAAGCTATTAACCATATAGAATAAATACATATTAAAAATCATGCAAAATCCTATAATCGAGCGCATTGACGCGCTTCGCAATGAAATGGCAGCGGCTGGAGTCAAGGCCGTTGTCCTTCCGCGAACCGATGCTCATCTGAGTGAATACATATCTTCTCATTGGCACATTGTCCGCTATCTCAGCGGTTTCACCGGCTCGGCGGGTACAATGGTCGTGACCGACAAGGAGGCTCTCTTGTGGGTCGACAGTCGCTATTTTCTTCAAGGCGCACAGCAGATTGAGGGTACGGGTATCATCTTGATGAAAGACGGTCTGCCCGACACTCCGTCGATCGGCGAATATCTTTGTGGCAATCTTTCAAAGGGCGACACTGTTGCTGTCAACGGTTTGCTCATGTCGATCGACGAGACTGCCGAAATGCGTGAACTCCTAAGTGCGAGCGGATTGAATTTCAACGTCGATTTTGACCCGATCGACCGCATTTGGTCTGACCGCCCGGCATTGCCTTCCGATAAGATTTTTATTCACGACGAAAAATATGCCGGCGAGTCGGCTGTATCAAAGATTTCACGCATCCTTGAATGCGTGGCTTCGCATGGCGCACAGGCTTATTTCACTTCGGCTCTCGACGAGATTGCTTGGCTGTTGAACATTCGTTCAAACGATGTGCCTTGCAACCCCGTGGCAACTTCTTTCCTCTATCTTTCGCCCAAAGGCGGCATTCTCTTTGTTGACGATGCCAAGTTGACCCCCGAAGTCAAGGCTTATCTTGCCGAAGCCGGTGTCGACGTTGCTCCCTATGATTCTGTTCTGAAATCACTCGCAGCTCTCCCTGCCGATGTCAAAGTATATCTCAGTGGCAGCCGTGCGTCGGGTGCAATCGCCCACGTTCTCGACGGTCGCTATGTCAAGGGAGATTCGCCCGTGGCAATGCCGAAAGCTGTCAAAAATGATGTGCAGATAGCCGGTATCCGCAATGCTCATTTTCGCGACGGTGTGGCTATGGTTCGTTCGTTTATTGAGATTGAAAAGACTATCGAATCGGGCAAACCGTTGACAGAGATTGATGTTGCCGATATTCTGCTGAAACATCGCAGCAAGGGCGACCTTTTCTTTGATCTCAGCTTTGAAAGCATCTGCGGTTTCGGTGCGAACGGTGCGATTGTCCACTATACGGCCACTCCCGAAAGCAATGCTACGATTTCAAAAGGCAATCTGTTGCTGATCGACTCGGGTGCAAACTATTTTGACGGTACTACCGACATCACCCGAACGATTGCTATCGGCGAACCGTCGGCAGATATGCGCCACGATTTCACTCTCGTCATGAAAGGTCACATTGCTATCGCGACTTCAATATTCCCCGAAGGCACTCGCGGTGCACAGCTCGATGCGCTCGCTCGCATTGCGCTTTGGAAGGAGGGCAAGAGCTATCTCCACGGTACGGGGCACGGCGTCGGTCACTTCCTTAACGTTCACGAAGGCCCGCAGAGCATTCGTCTCAACGACACTCTCGCGCCCCTCACTCCGGGTATGTTGACTTCAAACGAGCCGGGTGTGTATCTTGCCGACCGCTACGGTATCCGTTGCGAAAACCTCGTGTTGACCGTGCCTTGCATGACCACGGAGTTTGGTAAATTCTATGCCTTTGAGACGATTACTCTCTGTCCGTTTGACCGCAAGCTGTTCGACACCTCTATCATGTCGGCTGCCGAAATCGAATGGGTCAACAACTATCATCAGACTGTCTACTCGCGTCTCGCTCCGCTCATGGATGACTCCGAACGCGCTTGGCTCGCTGCCGCAACTGCTCCTCTCAACTGAAAATATTCTTAAAAATGGCACTTATAATACCTGTCAGAGGTTTTACGCCTGAAATCGGGCAAGATACGTTTGTTGCTGAAAATGCGACTATCATTGGAGATGTCGTCATGGGCAGCGAATGTAGTGTGTGGTTCAACACCGTTATCCGTGGCGATGTCAATTCGATTCGTATCGGCAACCGAGTTAATATCCAAGACGGCTCGGTGCTCCACACCCTCTATAAGAAGTCGACCATTGAAATCGGCAACGATGTGTCGATCGGTCACAATGTGACGATCCATGGGGCAAAAATCCGTGACTATGCACTCATCGGCATGGGGGCAGTCGTTATGGACGATGCCGAGGTCGGTGAAAATGCTCTCGTCGCTGCCGGGGCTGTCGTGCTATCGCGCACGAAAATCGGGCCGAACGAACTTTGGGGCGGTGCGCCTGCAAAGTTCATTAAGATGGTCGACCCGGAAACGTCGCGCGAACTCAACAAGAAGATTGCCGGAAACTATCTGAAATACTCTCGTTGGTACACCGACCCCGACGCCCCTACAGATTTCTGAGAAATTAACAGCGCAAATCAATGCAATAAGAAAATCGGCTGCTCCTCTATGCGGGGAACAGCCGATTTTCTTATGTATATGTGCTGATTTTAAGCAATTCTATTGCTCTGCCTCTTCTTTGGCGAGCGGATTCCAGCCTTGGGCACGAAGTTGGATTTCGTTGCCGTCACGGGTAATCATTGCACAACCGAGCGACGGTTTGGTTATGTGGCCGATGAGTTTCACTCCGGGCAGTTTTTCGATTTGCTCGTGGTAGCGGAGCGGGACGGTGAAGAGCAATTCGTAGTCTTCGCCTCCGTTGAGAGCGGCTGTGACGAGGTTCATGTTGAGTTCCTCAGCCATTATTGCGGTCTGATAGTCGATCGGAATACGGTCTTCATAGATTCGGCATCCTGCATTGCTTTGCTTGCAGATGTGGAGCAGTTCGGAGCTGAGTCCGTCGCTGATGTCCATCATTGCGGTGGGGACAATGCCGGCTTTGTCAAGCTCGTCGACGATGTCGCGACGTGCTTCGGGCTTCAATTGGCGTTCGATGAGATATTCTTTGCCTTGAAACTTCGGCTCGAAGTCTTTTTGTCCGGCAGATGCAACTTTTTCACGTTCGAGGAGTTGCAATCCCATGTAGGCTGCGCCGAGGTCGCCCGACACACAGATTAGGTCGGTGTCCTTTGCGCCCGAGCGACTCACGATTTTCTCGGGAGCGGCTTCGCCGATACAGGTGATTGAGATCACGAGGCCTTGGCGCGACGAGGTGGTGTCGCCACCGATGAGGTCTACGCCATAGATTTCGCAGGCAAGACGAATGCCGGCAAAAAGGGCTTCGATGTGCTCGACCGTAAATCGTTTCGAGATACCCAACGAGACGGTGATCTGCTTGGGACGACCGTTCATTGCATAGACGTCGGAAAAGTTGACAATTGCCGCCTTGTAGCCGAGGTGTTTAAGCGGGACGTAGGTCAGGTCGAAGTGTACGCCTTCAAGCAGCAGGTCGGTTGTGACGAGAGTGTCGGTTTCGTGGTTGCGAATGACGGCACAGTCGTCGCCTACGCCTTTGAGCGTAGAGGCGTTGACTGATTCGAGTCCGGCTGTCAGACGGTCAATCAGACCAAATTCGCCGATTTCGGATATTTCCATGATTTGCGAATGGAGGATGGTTATATTTCGTTGAAGTTGTGAGGTGTCGAGGTGATGTGGTTGAAATCTGATAGTGTTGTCGTTAAGCGCACGCGATTAGCTGCGATTGACGAGCTCTTTCATGATTTCAAGACACTTGGGCTGAGCGATGAGTGCTGCCTGCTGAACTTCTTCGTGGGTGGGGACTTGTGTCACGTCTTTGCCACCGAGGTCGGTGATGACAGAGATACCGTAGACGCGCATTCCGGCGTGGTTTGCTACGATGACTTCGGGGACGGTCGACATGCCGACGCAGTCGCCACCGATGATGCGATAGAATTCGTATTCGGCAGGAGTTTCAAACGTCGGACCGGTGACGCCTACATAGACTCCGTGGAGGAGACGGATGCCTTTTTCTTCGGCAATCTTGTCGGCGAGAGCCATGAGCTCCTTGTCGTAGGCATTGGTCATTGCCGGGAAACGAGTGCCGAGTTCGTTGTAGTTCTTACCGCGGAGGGGCGATTCGGGGAAGAGGTTGATGTGGTCGGTGATGGTCATGATGTCGCCGACTTGGAAGTCTTTGTTCATGCCGCCCGATGCGTTGCTGACAAAGAGAGTCTCTACGCCGAGAGCTTTGAAGACACGCACGGGGAATGTGACTTGCTTCATGTCGTAGCCCTCATAGTAGTGGAAACGACCTTGCATGGCGATGACTTTCTTATTGCCGAGCTTGCCGAAAATCAAGTTGCCGCTGTGACCTTCGACGGTCGATACCGGGAAGTTGGGGATTTCGGAGTAGGGGATGAAAATTTTATCGTCGATGTGGTCAACGAGTGCACCGAGACCGGTGCCGAGGATTATGGCTGTTTTGGGCATTTCGTCCGTTTTTGTGCGGAGGAAATCTGCTGTCTGCTTGATTTTTTCTAACATATTTCAGTAATGATATTGAATTGTTGCGTAAGTATGTGTGGGCTGTTATTTAAACAATCGAGAGTCGCGGATTGCTTTTTCAAGCCCGAGACTGAACTCCAATTCGCCACGGTCGATAAATTCGACTTTGATAGGAATATAGAAAATGAATTTCTTCAACCTGTGGGGGAAGTAGGGGTTGTTGAGGATGCGGACGGCATCTTTCTCGGTTGTCAGGATGAAGTTGTTGTTGCCGGGAAGAGCGTCGAACGTCTCGGCGATTTCCTCCATGTCGGCCGACGTGAAGTTGTGGTGATCCGAGAAGCGTTTGAGCTTGATACGGGCTTTGTAGCGACGGAGATAGCGGGCAAACGGTTTGGGGTTTGCGACACCTGTGACGACGAGTATCGACGAGCCTGCCGTCTGCGAGTCGAGCATCGGGATTTCGGTCGCTTCGTCGGGGAAAATCGGGACGAGATGACCGTAGTTATATCTCGAAAAGTAGAGTTTCTGATAGGGGAACAGTTTGAGGTTCTCCTCGAAGATACGATAGTGCATCGGCTTCATTTCGAGCGGACATTTCGTCACGATGACTATATCGGCGCGGTTCAGCGCACGAGCCGATTCTCTCAATCGCCCGTAGGGGAGGATGCTGTCTTTGAACACCGGGCGGTTATACTCGGTGAGGACGACGGCTACCGACGGCTTGACATAGCGGTGTTGGAAAGCGTCGTCGAGGATAATCATGTTGAGCTTCGGATTGATCTCGCGCATCATATTGATGCCGTCGGCTCTCTTTTCGCAGACGGCAACAGTGATGTCAGGCCCGAATTTTCGATAAATTTGATACGATTCGTCGCCGATGTCTTCGGGGCGAGATTGGGGTGTGGCGAGCACAAACCCCTTTGTCGTGCGTTTGTAGCCTCTCGACAAGACACCGATGTTGTAGCGTCCGAGGAGCGACTCGACGATGTATTCGACGTGAGGAGTCTTTCCGGTGCCACCCATCGAGATGTTGCCGACAACCACAATCGGAATGTCAAATTCCTGCTGTTTGAGCATTCCGTACTCAAACATCTTATTGCGCACTGCCGTAATCATCCCGTAGATACGCGAGATGGGATAGAGCAGAAGCATTGATAGTAGTTTGTTACGAGCCAAAACGGTGGATTTTGATTTAATTGTGTGGAGGTGAGATTGTTTGAAATCAGAGCGATACGTCTACGAAGTCCATGCGACATTGAAGAGTCGACATTCCTTTGACGCGGTTGAGAGTGTCGTAGAGCGACGACATTTCGCCGAGTTCCGAACGGACGAGCGACGATTTGATGTTTGTGCCGACTTCGAGAAGTGCGGCATACCATTTTTGCTCCGGATTCGGATATGTGCTGATGGTATATGTCTCGACGTTGAGATGCTTAGCCATATCGGAAATAGCGTCGTCGAGACCGCCGATTTGGTCGACGAGACCGAGTTTGAGAGCTTCGCTACCGTCCCAGACGCGACCTTCGCCGATAGTTTTGATTGAATCCTGCGACATACCGCGACCTTCGGCACAACGACGAGTGAAAAGGTCATAGCCGCGCTCGACATAGCTTTGCATAGCCGATGATTGGGCGGGAGTCATAGGCTCCATTATGCCGGGCAGACTGCCGTTGACGTTTGTTTTCACAGTCCCGGTGTTGATTCCGAGCTTGTCAGACATAAGACGTTGGGCATTGGGAATCATACCGAAAATTCCGATCGAACCGGTGAGCGTCGTCGGACGGGCATAGATCTTGTCGGCACCGCAACTGATATAGTAGCCGCCCGAAGCAGCATAGTCGCCCATTGAGACGTAGAACGGTTTGCCGGTAATTTTCTTGAACTGTTCGAGAGCCTCCCAAATTTGCTCCGAAGCAAATGCACTGCCGCCGGGAGAGTTGACATACATGACGAGGGCGTCGATGTCGTCATTGTCGGCAAGAGCGAGAATCTCGGGCACCATATCGGCAGCCGAAATGCCGTCGCCGCTTTCGTCGGTGATGTCGCCACAAGCGTAGAGCACAGCGATTTCAGCACCCTTGCCGTCGCCGACTTTGTTGAGATTGGCAGTCTTGGCATAGTCGGCAGTGGATACGTATTTCAAATCTTTGATCTTCTTGCAATCCGTAAGGTCGCAGAGACGCTGTGAAAATTCGTGGCGATAGGCGAGAGCGTCGACGATTTTCTCATCGAGATAGCTCTCTGTATTTTGGGCGAAAATGAAATTGTCAGCCCAACTGTTGACCTTCTCGACGCTGACACCGCGTGCATCGGCGATGCGGGAGCTGATGTCCGACCAAATATTATTGAGATAGAGCTGCTGCTGTTCGCGAGACGGTTCGCTCATCTTATCGAGGATAAACGGCTCAACCGCGCTTTTATACGTCCCGACTTTCACAACTTGAACGTCGACACCGATTTTTTCGAGAAATTTGTGGAAATAGAGCGTCGTAGCCGAGAGACCGTGGATGTCGATCTGTCCGACAGGGTTGATAAACAGGCTGTCGGCAGCAGACGCCACATAGTAGTCACCTTGGGTAAACATATCGCCGTAGGCATACACCCATTTTTCCGGTGATTCTTTCTTGAAATTTTCGATAGCCTCGATGATGGCTGCATATTGGGTCAGACCGGCCGACGCACCGCCACATTCGATAACGATACCCTTGATACGGTCGTCGGTCGCAGCCGTTTTGATTGCGCCTGTGATGTCGGCGAGAATCTGAACTTTGATGTCGCGCTCGTTGAGCATCGTCGCGAAGTCAAGTTCGGGTTGGCGATCGAGGATTGAGCCCGAAAGGTCAACTTTGAGGATTGAATTGTTGGAGACCTCTACCGTTTTGCTCCCGACCGAACTTGCTGCGGCTGCACCGATGAGGATAAACAAGCCGATTATGCTCAAAATCAGTGAAAACCAAATACCGGCAAGAGAGGCGAGAAACGATATGAAAAATTTTTTCATTTCAAATTCCAAATAAAGTTAAACTATTAAATCGACCGAAATCGCGCTTGATGCGAAGAGTCAGCCTCCGCGATTTAATCCGGCTACGGTCTCGAAATCCCTACAAAATTACAATTTCGTGTCGGCAATTACAAATTTTTTGCGCAATATCTTAACAATGGCTCGGTTAGGTCGGATTTCAAATCAAAATATCGAGTAGCTTTTGCTGTTGCGAAACAGCGGTTTCCGAAACGGCCGTTTCACAACTCGGATGATTCGAGTCGCGAAACGAGCAACACCGATGTCCATTTGGAACATCGGTGTTGCTCGTTTCTTGCTTTATGTCAAGGCATTTTGCTCGCGAATTAAGCGAGGATGCCGTGTTTGCGGAAGATTTTGGTGATGGTTTCGAGAGCACGGTCAACTTGCTCCATCGTGTGAGTAGCCATGAGCGAGAAGCGGATGAGCGTGTCAGACGGGGCAACGGCAGGTGAAACCACGGGGTTGACAAAGATACCTTCTTCGAGAAGATCGTGGGTGATTGCAAAAGTCTTGAAGTCGTCACGAATGAAGAGGGGGATAATCGGGGTTGAAGTATTGCCGATTTCAAATCCGCGAGAGCGGAAGCCTTCGAGAGCGTGGCGAGTGAGTTTCCAGAGATTCTCTTGGTGTTCCGGTTCGGTCTGCATGATTTCGAGAGCTTTGAGAGCTGCGGCAGTCGACGCGGGAGTGATGCTTGCAGTGAAGATGTATGAGCGAGAGTGGTGACGGAGGAAGTTCGTAACTTCTTTGTTGGTTGCGATGAATCCGCCGAGCGAAGCAAACGATTTTGAGAACGTACCCATGATGAGGTCAACATCATCGGTGAGTCCGTAGTGATTGACGAGGCCGCGTCCGCCTTCACCGAATACGCCGATACCGTGCGCTTCGTCGATCATGATGCTTGCGTCATACTTCTTGGCAAGTTTCACCATCTCGGGGATGTTGGCAGTGTCGCCTTCCATTGAGAATACGCTATCGCTGACAATGAGTTTCACTTTGTCAGGATCGCATTTTTGGAGCTGCTTTTCGAGCGACTCCATATCGTTGTGCTTATATTTGAGCTGTTGGCTGAACGAGAGGCGACGACCTTCGATGATTGAAGCGTGGTCTTGTTCGTCCCAAAGGATGTAGTCTTCGCGTCCGGTCAAGGCTGAAACCACACCGAGGTTCACACCGAAGCCGGTCGAGTAGATCATTACATCTTCTTTGCCGATATATTCGGCGAGTTTGGCTTCGAGTTCCTTGTGGATGTCGAGTGTGCCGTTGAGAAACGGAGAGCCGGCGCAACCGGTTCCGTATTTGCGAGTTGCTTCGATAGCTGCTTCTTTGATACGCGGATCGTTGACGAGGCCCGTGTAGCAGTTTGAACCAAACATCAGCACTTTCTTACCGTTGATGATAACTTCGGGATCTTGCTCGCTTGAAATAGCGCGGAAATAGGGGTAGATCCCTGCGGCTTTTGCTTCTTGCGGTGCTGTGTATTTGGACAGTTTCTTTTGTAGTAAATTCATGACTGGTAATTTGCTTCCGCTTGTTTTGAAAAACGGTAAAATTATGCTATATCTATTTACGGAGCGCAAAGTTAGGCATTTTTTCACATTTTAAGTTTATTTGTGCGATTTTTTAATGTTAATTTTCTGAAACGAGGCTTGTTTAAGGAGGTCTGATTGTCGCTGTTTTGGGCTTAAATTACCAATAATATGAATTGTATGGCATATTTTTGCTAATTTTGCACAATAAATAAAGAATGTAGATATGGAAAATGAAGAAATAACGACTCCTGCCAAGCGCACGGTGCTTGATTATGACGATATAGTGAAGATGGCTCCTTTTTTCAAAGGGAAGCGTCGCTTTGTCGAATGGCTGATGAAACTTCTTGCCGTTGACAAAGTCAATTGGATACATGATCACAATTTCGACACCCCCGGTCCGCAGTTCTGTCGCGGTCTGTTGGAAGACCTTGACATTAAACTGAGAATCGACAATGAGAAAGTGCTCGACAACCTGCCCGAAGGAGCATTCATTACGATAAGCAACCACCCCTTTGGTGCGCTCGACGGCATTACATTGATCGACATCATCGGCCGTCGTCGTCCCGACTTCAAAGTTATGGTCAACATGATTTTGAACTACATCGTTGCCATGCGTCCCAATTTTATAGCCGTTGACCAAACCGCGAGCGACGACCCTGCAAAGAAAGCCGTCTCGATGAAAGGCATCAAAGAGGCAATCGTCCGAGTGCGCCAAGGACATCCCATCGGATTCTTCCCTGCCGGAGCAGTCGGCAACTACAATAAACATCTGCGCTTTGAAGACCGCGAATGGCGCGAATCGATTATCAGCCTGATTCAAAAAATGAAAGTGCCCGTCATTCCGATCTATTTCCACGGCTACAACAGTTGGTGGTTCCGAATCCTCGGAATCATCAGTTGGCAGTTGCGCACCCTTCGTCTCCCCGGCGAAGTATTCCGCCGCAAGGGCGACACGCTTCATATTTCGGTCGGCGACATGATTATGCCAGACGAAATCCAAGCCCATTCCGGCTCGCTCAAAGAACTGAGCGACTTCCTCCGCGACCGCACATACTCGCTCGGCAAGCTGAAATAAGGAGCGGGGTAGGGCAGTCGTTTTCAGAATAGGTTTTAAATTATTTTTGGAGATTGATTCATGCAGCTTAATCTAAAAGAAATTCCGGCAGACGTTTTGCAGGCAAAGCAGCGTTATGGGATTGTCGGGAATGCGCCGGGGCTTATCGCCGCAATTTCGCGAGCGATTCAAGTCGCGCCGATTGACTTGTCGGTGCTTGTCACGGGCGAAAGCGGCTCGGGCAAGGAGTTTTTCCCGAAAATAATCCACGGCTTCTCGCCGCGCAAACATGCCAAATATATAGCCGTCAACTGTGGTGCAATCCCCGAGGGCACGATTGACTCTGAACTGTTCGGTCATGAAAAAGGCTCGTTTACGGGCGCAATCTCGTCGCGCAAAGGCTATTTTGAGGAAGCTGATGGCGGCACGATTTTTCTCGACGAAGTCGCGGAACTCCCTCTGACCACACAAGCGCGCCTGTTGCGAGTCCTCGAAAGCGGCGAGTTCATCAAAGTCGGCTCGTCGACAGTCCAGAAATCAAACGTTCGCATCGTCGCCGCCACTAATGTCGACATGGCAAAAGCAGTCGCCGAAGGTCGATTCCGAGAAGACTTATACTATCGTTTGTCGACGGTTTCGATTCAGATACCGCCGTTGCGCGAGCGCGGAATGGACATCGTATTGCTCGCTCGGAAATTCTCATCGGATTTTGCCGAGCGTTACACCATGCCCCCGATTTCGTTTGACGACTCGGCACGCGCCGAACTCATGCGCTATCGTTGGCCCGGCAACGTCCGCCAGTTGAAAAACGTCGTAGAGCAGATGGCATTGTTTGAATCCGGCTCGACGCTCGACAGTGAAATCGTCGGGACATTCCTGCCCGCCGGCTCGTTCAGCTACTCGCCGGTAGCGTCGACTAACGACAGCGGACGAGACTACGCATCGGAGCGCGAAATGCTGTTTGGCATGATACTCCGACTCCAGCGTCAGATCGACGACTTAAATATGCGCATCGAAGAACTGACCGGCAACCCATCGGCAGGACGTCAATCCGGCGACTCTCTGCGGTCGTTGGGCGAAATCTCGTCAGTGCGACCTGAAGCAGACTCTGTAAGGTCGATTGTAAAATTCCAGTCATTGCCCTCATCGTTTGCCCCCGCCGACGGAAGCGAGACCGTAACGGTCGAGGAAATCTCATCGGCAGCATCGTCGCCGGTCACTCTTGAAGCAACCGAACGCGAAACAATTCGCCGCGCACTCGAACGCAATGGCGGAAAGCGTAAAGAAGCAGCCCGAGAACTCAACATCTCCGAGCGCACATTGTATAGAAAAATTAAAGACTACGGAATAGACCTCTGACCGGTCATGTGTTTAGCGATTCGTCTATTGCCGGCTTTTTATTGCGCCTGCAATCGGATGACGCGAATACCCGTAAGATTATGAGCCTTCCTCATATATTCGACGAGCGGCAACTTATCGACAACAACCTTGCCCTCTTTCGATGACGCATGAAGAAGATAAGGCTGGTCATTGACGACAACGATAATACCGACGTGGCCAACGTCGAGCCCATCGACCTTCGACGTGAGAGCCACGATGTCGCCCCCTTTGAGCGACTTGATTGTTTGCTTCGTAGAAAGTCGGGCAGATTTTATATATGGAAATCGGTGAGAACGGTAGCCGACTTCCATATTTTTTATTTTGTCAAATTCGGCATCGTCCGAGAGAGCAGGGTAGGCGGAGCGATGCTTCGACATATAATCGAGCGTCTTGATTTGAGAATCCGACTGCGGAATGCGATCCGAAACCTCACGAATCAAACCTCGATGAGTATTGGTGACAATCCAATCGCTGAAATAGTGTAGGCGCGAAGCATAGCCCTCGGGTTGACCGTTGCGATAGCGGAGCGTTTGAAGATTCTCAACGAAATCTTGCCATGAATTCTTGTGATTGTCCACAGTCAGAGCAAAAGCAGTCACCGTTTCGACAAACGTAGTGCAGTCAAACTCATCAAGATTGACGGTCAGCACCTCCGGCGAGCCTTCGAGAGTCCCGCCCTTGTATGGGGTATCGACAAATTGGCGACCGACAAATTCAATCAACTCATTCGGACTCGAAGCGCAGAGATCTGTCGCTTTGATCAAAATCTGAGTGATTCGAGTGGTGTCGGTAGCCTCATTGTGCCATCTGATGTCTGATTGTGGCGACTCGGCATAAATGGCGACAGTTGAAATAAGTGAAAATATTACTATATATAATAAGGTGGCTGCTTTCTTCATGAGACTGATGTGATTTTTGAGGTTAAGTGGACGCGGAGAGATTGTTGCTTCAAAGTTACTGATTAATTCATTCATGGCAAAATCTTGACAAGATAAATGACGATAGGGATAATGCGCTGTTCGGGGTAAAATATGCGTTTAAATGTGAATTTTGTTAACAAATAACGATGGATTTAGATTTAATTGTTAAAATTCAGTTAAAACACTCGTGATAATTTGGAGGGAATGGAAAAAGTGCCTACCTTTGCACTCGCTTTTGAGAAGCAAGCCTCGCAGCGGCGAGCG
>CAZCCI010000004.1:133365-161440 GCA_964497255.1 uncultured Staphylococcus sp. | reverse complement strand
AAGTATCTCTTACCAAGAGATATTTCATAGACTAAAAATTTATCCCGTCCTAACAAATTCCCAATATTAGTAAATTAGTTAACCATCACATTATCAGTACACAATTGACACCTTTGCCTCAATTCTAATCCATTACACACCACTTGTTTATCGAGTCCCGACCATCAAAATTACAAATATATCCGGATAAAAATACCATTGTTTAAAATTCCCATTCATTATAATTGAATTCTTTTGTAATTTTGCAGCCGAAAAAAACGACAGTAAACAAAGTTCAATAATTCAAAGAAACGAAAAGCAATGATTTTACAATGCGCCGTTCTTTTTGCATTCCTTGCAATAGGAGAACTAATCGTCTACCTTACAGGCATTCCGATTCCGTCGAGCATCATCGGGATGCTACTCCTTGCCGCCGCGCTCCGACTGAAACTCATACGCCTTATGTGGGTCGACAAAGTTGCCGACTTCTTGGTTAAGAACCTCGGATTTTTCTTCGTCCCGGCAGGAGTCGGACTAATGTGTTGCCTCGACATCATTGCCGACCAATGGCTGCCGATTGTAGGCGCAACCGTCATCAGCACCTTTATAATAATAGCGACAACCGGCTGGGTTCACCAAATAGTCCGCCGAACGCTCTCCCACTCTCGCCACACATCTTCAACAGCTTCGACCGATACCGAATAACACGGAGGCACACACAATGGAATTTCTCAACAACAAATATTTCCTCATCGCGCTGACATTCATCATCTTCCTCGCCTCGCGTCAACTCCAACGCCGAGCCGGAGGCATCGCGCTCCTCAACCCCATACTCATCTCAATCATACTGCTCATCATAATCCTCACAGCCGGAGGAGTCGACTACACGTCATACTCCGAAGGCGGACAATTCATTGAATTTTGGCTCAAACCTGCCGTCGTAGCACTCGGCGTACCTCTCTACCGCCAACTCGAAAACATACGCCGACAAATGATTCCTCTGCTGCTCGCCGAACTCGCAGGTTGCGTCATCGGCATAGTTTCAGTAGTTGTCGTCGCTCAACTGCTCGGAGCTACGCGCGAAGTCATCGTCTCACTCGCCCCGAAAGCAGTCACTACACCGATCGCCATGGAAATAGCCTCGACAGTCGGAGGCATACCGTCGCTGACAGCCGCCGTCGTCGTCTGCACAGGCATATTCGGAGGCATGGCAGGCTTTAAAATGGTAAAAATGAGCCGAATAAAAAGCCCGATTGCCGGCGGGCTCTCAATCGGAACAGCATCACACGCCGTCGGGACAGCCTCCGCCATGGAACGAGGCGAACGCTACGGCGCATTCTCATCGCTCGGACTGACTCTCAACGGACTGCTGACCGCCCTACTCGCCCCGCTAATTCTCTCAATGCTTGGATATTAGCCGCGAGCCAACCGATACAAACATTGAAAGCCCTACAACCGATTTCACTAACGATTGTAGGGCTTTCAAAAAAAAATTTACCGACTTTTACATTATCGCACCTTTTTCGGCAAATTCTGTTGTATCTTTGCAGAGTCATTTCCTCGGCAACCGAATTGTCGACATGGAAAACGACAGATGATTAAGATGTCAGTTAAGGAAAATTCCCTCTTGACAATCTTCTAATAATTCTCTGCTTTACGCTCGAAATAGCCTTGTTCCTTACCACAAGCCGGGCAACGTTTTGGCGCAGACTTACCACGATGGACGTAGCCGCAGTGGATACACTGCCATTCCTCCTCCTCATCCGACGATGAAAATGTCGTGCCGTTGCCTATATGTTCGAGAAGCTTCAGATAACGCTTCTCGTGGTTGACCTCGGCCTTCGCGACGATGCGAAAAATCGAAGCAATATCTTTAAACCCCTCTTCGTCAGCAGTCGAGGCAAACGACGAGTAAAGATTGCTCCACTCTTCGCGTTCGCCTGCCGCAGCTTCGCGGAGATTAGTCATCGTGTCGGCGACCACACCGGCGGGATAGCCCGCAGTGATCGTGACCATGCCGCCTTCGAGACGAGAGAAAAACAATTCGGCGTGGCTCAATTCCTGATCCGCCGTAATTAAAAAGATGCGAGCAATCTGCTCGTAGCCCTCTTCGTGTGCTTTTTTAGCAAAAAGAGCATATCGCGAACGCGCCTGACTCTCACCGGCAAATGCCGCAAGCAAATTTTGCTCGGTCCGAGTCCCTTTGATAGATTTCTTCTCCATAAGAAATTCTTTTGACTTTTAAATGGTTAGTTTTATGGTCTGTACACAAACATCATGTACACACCACTAAAACACCTCTCGAAGTCAAAGAGTTCGGACGAAGGGATTGAAATATTGGCCCTTTTCATCCGTCGCGCTGCCATATCTGACAGCATGACGCGGACAAATGTGGTAACAGCCCAAACATCCCGCGCAATCATCCGCCCAAACCGGACGCTTGCGCCGCCTACCCGACGAATCAGACTCATCGGCAAGAGTCATCACGATGTTACCGGTCGGACAGACCGCCGCACACTTGCCACACGAGATGCAATCATCAGTCGTGTGAAACGGCTTCGGCGACATTGCATGGCGAACAAACCACGGATAGACCACCTTCGTCTTAACCCAAGGAAATCTACCGCGGACAACGTCATTGTTGCCGTCATTGTTACCGTCATCGCCACCCCCGTGTCGCAACCTGTCAGCCACATAGTCAGCCAACCGACGGGCGATTTCCGCAACCCTGCCGGGAGCATCGGCGAGTTTCTTGCGCTCGACATCTTTCGGGTCGACGTCAAACCCCGTCATGCTGACATAATTGTTTGGCATCACAACCGAACAAACCACACCCGACTGCCAACCGCGGCGACCGATGTCCTTGCGCCACATCTCCGGAGCAAGCCCGCAATCATCGCCACACGTAAGCACTAAGTGATGAACCAACGACAGATCTTTGCCGCCGCCATCATTGTCGTCATAGCCCTTGCCATCGTCAGCCGACGACAGTTCAAACCCGACTCGGCTGATGACCGATCTGACGTAGGGAGGAATACCCCACGAATAGACCGGACACACCCAAACGACACGCCGATTACTCCCGTCGACCCTAATCGGCGACGAGACCGACAAACGCCGCATCTCCACGACCCTCTCGCCCGTCTCTGCGGCGAGACGTTCGGCTACATATCGGGAATTTCCTGTCCCGGAAAACCAAAGTATCATCGGATTGTGACCTGTGTTGCACCGAAACCAAACTCACGGAACGACGCATCCTGAACATCGTGACCCTTGTAACGATGATTCAACTCCTTCATGATAGCCGCGCGTAGGACACCCTCACCCTTACCGTGGATGAAGACAATTTTCTGCCCCTTATTTTTCAAGTTGGCATCCATGACCTTGCGGAACTCATCGATTTGGAGATTCAAAATATCGGCAGCCGACAGTCCCGCAGTCGAGTCGACAAGCTCATTGACGTGCAAATCCACCTCGATTCGCTCGCCCTTCTTCGGCTGATGCTTTTGGATAGGCTTGCGGAGCGGTCGGTCAATCGCCTTCTTCGCCTTGATACCCTTTTCGAGTTGCGACGAATCTAGCACCATGCGGTTGCGAACAACGTCATCGGTCACGATATCGATTGCAATCACATCCTTGTCGAAATATGTGTTTGAGCGGAAACAATGGAGTTTGAAAAACTTCGTCGTATCGAGAGCCGTCTCGACAGCCATCGGCGACTTCAACTTAAACTCTCGTCCCGATTTAAACGCCACCATCTGAATCGCAATCCGATCCATCGATGGCAAATCAGTGCCGGAAATCTCTTCGAGAAACACTTGGATGTTCGGCTCTACGACACCTGCATAGCGAGTAGTCCACCCGTCAGCCTCGTCAGCACGCGAAAGATAGGTGAAATAAAGATAATAGTTTGAATCGTTGACCAAATACGTGTCAAACGTCGTCGAATTGAGATGCTTTATGTCGTTAGGCTCATAGGCAAGCACAACGTTGATCTTCTCGCCCTCGGGAGTTTCCTCTACGGCAAGGTCATCGACCGACGACTCGACAGCGACAGTCGATGCTGCCGACTTTTTCGGCGCGACAACGGCTGCTGCCGACGGCTTCACCTCGTCCTGCGAAAGAGCCACCTTCTTGGCAGTCTCCTCAGCCGACGCAACAACGACACACTCGCGAATCAGCGTCGGAGTCTCAAAACCATCGTCATCGACGTAAGCAATATTTCCAACGATTTTCTTGATAACTCCGCCTCCCGTCGAGTTGAGAAAACGAACTCTATCTCCTACTTTTGCCATAGTTTTATACCTATTTTTATATCTTAATCAATCTGTAAATCTTAAATCAAAAAATTCGGAATCCATGCCAACAGCACGTAACTCCTTCACAAATTTCAGAAGAATTCCCCTAATCTGCAAAAAAAATTGCAACCAAATCAACCGCTACAATTTAAACCAATATACTATTGTCCTGCTTCACCACCTCCATTACAAACACACTATGCACCGAATCCAGAATATCCATATTACCCAACTTATCGGTCACAAACCGCCGATAAGCCTTCATATCGGGAACTTGCACTTTCAGCATATAGTCAAACGACCCCGACACATTGTAACACTCAACCACTTCATCCATTTCATTGATCATACGAGCGAAATCAACATGAATCGACGTGTTGATGTGCTTCAAACTCACGTTGCAAAACACCATGAAGCCACGCCCCAATTTCTCCATATCGATCACTGCACTATACGACTTTATAACCCCCTCCGACTCCATTCGGCGCATACGCTCAAACACAGGCGTAGGCGAACGGTGGACTTTCGCAGCAAGTTCACGCACCGACAATCGCGCATCGGCTTTCAAAGCCCTCAAAATAGCGAAATCTACATTGTCAAGTTCTTTTTCCATCGAAAAAAATATATTCACTTATTAATACCACCGCAAAGATACAAAAATTATCTATTTACAAACATTCTAAAAGAATCTAATTTCAAGCCAAATATTAGAACACATTCAAATCACTTCAAATTTAAAATTTTTATTTGTTCCAATTTACATCCGATTTATAGGACAAAATTTTCAACGGCATTAACTTTGCATCGACAAGAAATAAGACAATAACTCCAATCAAAAAACAATGACAATGGCTCAAAACAAACTTCACTTTGAAACGCTTCAACTCCATGCCGGACAAGAAACACCCGACTCGGCTACAGGAGCTCGTGCAGTGCCCATCTATCAGACAGCAGCCTACGTTTTCAGCGATGCTGCCGAAGCAGCCGATCGTTTTGCACTCCGTTCTCCGGGTAACATCTACGGACGTTTGACCAACCCGACGCAAGACGCACTCGAACAGCGCATCTGTGCCCTTGAAGGCGGTTCGGGAGCTTTGGCTGTAGCGTCAGGCGCAGCCGCCGTTACCTACGCCCTGCTCAACGTGCTCCGTCCCGGAGACCACATTGTTGCCGGCGACAATCTTTATGGAGGATCTTACAATCTCATTGTTCACACTCTTGAATCATTGGGCGTTAACTATACGATTGTCAATCTCAACGATAGCGAAGCGTTGGAAAAAGCCATTACCCCCGAAACAAAAGTAGTCTATGGCGAAACATTCGGCAACCCCAACAGCGATGTCACCGACATTGAGCGCGTTGCAGAAATTGCCCACAAACACAATGCCCTGTTTATCATAGACAACACCTTTGCTACACCTTATTTAATGCGACCGATCGAACATGGTGCAGATGTCGTGGTTCACTCTGCCACCAAATTCATTGGCGGACACGGCACAAGCCTCGGCGGCCTCATCATCGACGGCGGAAAGTTTGATTTCAAAGCCAATGCCGATAAATTCCCCTCCATCGGCAAGCCCGATCCGAGCTACCACGGAGCAATTTTTGCCGATGCCGCTCCCGCCGCTCCGTTTGTGACACGCATTAGAGCCGTCGTGCTCCGAGACCAAGGCGCAACCATCTCGCCATTCAACTGCTTTATGCTTCTTCAAGGCTTGGAGACACTTTCACTGCGAGTTGAACGCCATGTGGAAAACGCATTG
Source organism: uncultured Staphylococcus sp. (assembly GCA_964497255.1). Classification (GTDB taxonomy): domain Bacteria; phylum Bacteroidota; class Bacteroidia; order Bacteroidales; family Muribaculaceae; genus Duncaniella. Next base: position 155,400 of record CAZCCI010000004.1, on the reverse strand, counting down.
AAAATCGTCGACTTCTTGCAAAGCCATCCCAAAGTAAAATCCGTGAGCCACCCCTCCGTACCCACACACCCCGACCATGAATTATACAACAAATACTACCCCAACGGAGCCGGCAGCATCTTCACATTCGACATCGACGGCGGACGCGATGAAGCATGGCGATTCATCAACTCACTCAGAATATTCTCACTATTGGCAAACGTTGCCGACGGAAAGAGCTTGGTGATTCACCCCGCCACGACCACACACTCTCAAATGAACGACGAAGAACTTGCTGAGCAACACATCCGACAGTCGACCGTGCGCCTTAGCATCGGCATCGAACACGTCGACGACCTCATTGCCGACTTGACTCAGGCACTTGACAACGTGTGACTCCATAAAATCCATTAATAAACGAACGTTCCATTTTTCAGCCAATACACTCCCAATGCAAAGCGTAGCAGACTTTTTATCCTCCGAACATCCTACCGCCTTCTCATTTGAAATCCTCCCACCCCTCAGAGGCAACAACATTGAGCAGACATATCGCAACTTCGAACGACTACTGGAATTCAAACCTGCGTATGTCAACATCACCACCCATCGCACCGAGGTGGCATATCACGACGACGGCGGCGGAATGTTTCATGCCACCACCTCCCGCAAACGTCCGGGGACGGTGGCAATTGCTGCTGCGCTGCGCGAGCGTTACGGAGTTCGCCCCGTACCTCACATTATTTGTGGCGAATACAGCCGTATCGAAATCGAAGACCAACTAATCGACCTTTCATATTTGGGCATCACGGATGCACTGTTGCTCCGTGGCGACCGTTCAAAAAACTCGGCGGTGTTCACTGCCGGCCCCGACGGACATCGACACGCCGATTCTCTATGCCGTCAAGTGACAAACTTCAATCAAGGCTTGATGTGCGACGGCAAACAGGCCGACATTCCCCCTCGCGCCTTCACGTTTGGCGTCGCTGGCTACCCCGAAAAACACGAGGAGGCAATGAATCCGCTGACCGACATCGAATATTTGAAGAAGAAAGTGGAATGTGGAGCATCCTACATCGTAACACAAATGTTTTTCGACAATAATCGTTACTTCTCATTCGTTGACAATTGCAGAAAAGCCGGCATAACCGTCCCAATTATTCCGGGCATCAAACCTCTCACCACTCTGCGACAAATGGAGCTGATACCACGCACCTTCCACCTCGACCTCCCGATGGAACTCGCGACGGAACTGACAAAATGCAAGGACGACGAAGCCGTTCGCTCACTCGGAGTCGAATGGACACTCGCTCAAGCACGCGAACTGAAAGCCGCCAACGTGCCGAGCATACATTTCTATGCCATGCACGCCACGGCAAGCGTAGCGAAAATTGCCGAACAACTCTACTAATACTTCTCTCCACACACATATATATATACATAATTTATATGCAGCATCTCGACGAATCCGCCTCCTCCTCAACGACTTCGCTTCTCAACGCTCTAAACGACAGAATCCTTGTGCTCGACGGCTCGATGGGAGTAATGATTCAGCACCTCAACCTCGATGAAAACGAATTTCGAGGCGAACTGCTTGCCACTCATCCCACCCCGCTCAAAGGCAACAATGACATTCTCGTGCTCACTCGCCCCGAAGCCATCGCCCAAATCCATCGGAGCTATCTTGAAGCGGGCGCGGACATCATCGAGACCAACAGCTTCAATGCCAACGCCATCTCGCAGCGTGAATACGGCACATCTCATCTTGTCCACGACATCAACCTTGCCGCCGCACGGCTGGCACGTCGCGAAGCCGACCGCTTCACCGCCCTCGACGGCCAACCTCGCTTCGTTGCAGGCTCGGTCGGACCGACCGGCATGGCGGCATCTCTATCATCGGATGTCAACGACCCCTCGTCGCGCGACGTAACTTTCAATCAACTCAAAGAAGCATTTGCCGAGCAGATGTCAGCACTGATTGAAGGCGGTGTAGACGTGCTTCTTATCGAAACAATATTTGATGCACTCAACGCCAAAGCCGCCATTGCCGGAGCAAGCGACGCAATGACGCAGAGCCGACGCAACGTGCCGCTAATCTTGTCGTTCACCCTCTCCGATGCATCCGGACGATTGCTCTCAGGCCACGCCATCGAAGCAATCCTAACCCTTGCCGCCCACGCCAAACCGTTGGCAATCGGCTTCAACTGCTCGGCAGGGCCCGAAGGACTGCTCCCCCACCTGCGTCGACTGTCGTCACTCTCACCGTTCGCAACCATCGTCTTCCCCAACGCCGGTCTGCCCGACCTTTCGGGCAACTACTCAGCCACACCGCAACTGTTTGCCTCCGCAATGAAGCAAATGCTCGACGAGCGACTTGCAAACATTGTCGGCGGATGTTGCGGCACGACCCCCGACCACATTCGTCTCTTGGCAGAAACCGTGAAAGCCTCCGCGCAGTCTCCGCGCAAAGCAGCCGACAGCCGTGAGATGCCATGGTTGACAGGTTTCGACGGATTCAGCGACAAAATGGGATTCATCAACGTTGGCGAACGGTGTAACGTCGCCGGCAGCCGCAAATTTTTGCGACTCGTAAAGGAAGGCAACTGGGACGAAGCCTTGGAGATTGCACGCAAACAGGTTGCCGACGGCGCAATGGTAATCGACATCAACATGGACGACGCACTGCTCGACACTCCCGCTCTGATGGTCAAATTCCTGCGTCTGCTCGGGAGCGACCCCGTCACAGCTTCAATCCCGTGGATGATCGACTCATCAGACTTCGCCGTCATCGAGCAAGCCCTCCAAAACGTAGCCGGAAAAGCCATCGTCAACTCCATTTCGCTCAAAAAAGGCGAGGAAGAATTTCTCAACGAAGCGCGCACGATAGCCCGCTACGGTGCGGCAGTCGTCGTGATGGCATTCGACGAACAAGGACAAGCCGCCACCGCCGACCGAAAAATCGAGATTTGCAGCCGAGCCTACCGTCTACTGACCGAAAAAGCAGGATTCAACCCTCGCGACATCATATTTGACCCGAACGTGCTGACCGTAGCCACCGGAATGCCAGAACACGACTCCTACGCCGCCGACTACATTCAAGCGGTCGACTGGATTTCTCGCAACCTACCCGGAGCAAAGACAAGCGGCGGCATCAGCAACCTCTCATTCTCGTTTCGCGGCAACAACTACATCCGTCAGGCACTCCACGCCGTCTTCCTCTACCACGCCATAAATGCCGGATTGAGCATGGCAATCATGGATCCCGCAGCCAAAGTGACCTACGACGCAATCCCGCCGAAACTACTAACGGCATTGGACGACGTAGTTCTGAACCGCGACGCCGAAGCCTCGTCGCGACTGATCGCCATGGCATCCGAATATGCCGCCGACACTACTAACGGCCCCACCGCTGCCACCGACAACGCCACAACCGCCGACACTCGTCCGGAATCGGTCGACGAGCGTCTGCAAACCGCCTTACGCAACGGCGATGACACCCACCTCGTCGACGACCTCACGGAAGCACTCTCGCAAGGCAAATCAGCCAACGACATCGTCGAAGGGCCGCTCACGCAGGGCATGGAAATCGTGGGCAAACTCTTTGAAAAAGGAAAAATGTTTCTGCCGCAGGTCGTACGCAGTGCCCGTGTGATGCACCGCGCAGTCGAAATCCTTCGTCCACACCTCGAACAGCAATCCAACGGCAAAAGCAAAGGACTCTTTCTCACCGCCACAGTCAAAGGCGACGTCCACGACATCGGCAAAAACATCGTCGACGTCGTCCTCCGTTGCAACAACTTTGAAGTCATTGACCTCGGAGTTCAAGTCGACGCAGCCACCATTGTCGATGCCGCACGCCGCTACAAACCCGACTTCATCGGGCTCAGCGGACTCATCTCGCCCTCGCTCAACGAAATGGCGGTCACAGCCAAAGCCCTTGCCGACGCAGGCATCAACGTCCCGCTCTTTGTCGGCGGAGCAGCCACCTCAACCCGCCATACAGCACTGAAAATCGCACCGCTCTACGACGGCGTAGTCGTCCGCGTCGGCGATGCCGCACAAAACCCCGTGATTGCAAGCCGTCTGCTCTCCGACCCGGAAGCCGAAGCGCAACGCATCCGCGAATTGCAAGCCGAAATGAGCAGCCCGACCACCGACACTGTCCCCTCCACCAACACAGCTACCGTTACCACTGCCGCCTCCGACCCCACTCGCCGCCCCCTCCTCGACTGGGATACCGAAGCGAAAGCCGGCAACATCGTTGCCCCGACCATTGTCGGCGCGAAAACCCTCCCCGACATCCCCATCGACGAAGTGCTCCCCTACATCAATTGGACATACTTCTTCAACTGCTGGCGCGTCCACCCCGACAGCCGAGAAGCGGCAACAATCAAGCAGGACGCCCTCAACATCCTCTCCGAACTTCGCGCCGACCGAGCCGTGATGAAAGCGCGAGTGTCATTCTTCGGCGCACACTCGACCGCCGCCTCCGACCGTATCATCGTCAACACCCCCGACGGCGACATCGAAGTCCCCACCCCTCGCCAACGCCCCACCGACTCGCGCGACGTCTGCCTAAGCCTTGCCGACTACATAGCCCCCGAGGGCTACGACGACCACATCGGCTGCTTCGTCGTCACCATCGGCGAGAAAATCCGTGAAATGTTGCGTCTGACCGTCGAAAGCGGCGACGACTACCGCATCATCCTCCTCAAATCCGTGTGCGACCGCTTGGCGGAAGCCACCTCCGAGCGACTCCACTTCGTCACACGCACCCGTCTCTGGGGCTATTCGCCCGACGAACCGGAAGACTTCGACGCAATCCGCCACATTACATACCGCGGCATCCGTCCCGCCGTCGGCTACCCCTCGCTGCCCGACCAAATGCTGATGCACACCCTTGCGCGACTCGTCTCGCCCGACGAAATCGGAGTGCAAATCACTGAAAACGGAGCACTTAACCCCTCAGCATCAGTTGCAGGCTTCTACTTCGCCTCGCCCCACGCCCGCTACTTCTCCGTAGACTGAAATTTGGGTCGTTGAAAAAAATTTTTCGAGAAAAATCGAAATCGAAGGTTGATAATTCAATCGAAAAATCTTACCTTTGTAATCCGTTATGAAATACGGTTTTGACAACGAGAAATATCTCAAAATTCAGTCCGAACACATCAAAGAGCGCATAGCTCAGTTCGGCAATAAGCTCTATCTTGAGCTTGGCGGAAAGTTGTTTGACGACAACCACGCAAGTCGAGTGCTGCCCGGTTTTCAGCCCGACAGCAAGTTGCGAATGCTCAGCCAGTTGAGCGATCAGGCGGAAATCGTCATCGTCATCAGCGCGCTTGACATCGAGCGCAACAAGATGCGCAGCGACCTCGGAATCACCTACGACATGGACGTTCTCCGACTCCGCGAAGAGTTCCAGAAACGCGGATTCCTCGTCGGATCGGTTGTCATCACCCACGTCAACGGTCAGAGCAGCGCAGCAGCATTCCGCCAGCGACTCGAACGAATGGGCATCACCACCTACTACCACTACACAATCGAAGGCTACCCGACCAACGTCGACCTCATCGACTCCGACGACGGATTCGGACGCAACGACTATGTCGAAACCTCCCGACCGCTCGTCATCGTCACTGCCCCCGGACCCGGCAGCGGCAAAATGGCGGTCTGCCTAAGCCAGCTCTACAACGAACACAAACGCGGCATCGAAGCCGGCTACGCCAAATTCGAGACATTCCCCGTATGGAGTCTGCCGCTCAAACACCCCGTCAACATCGCCTACGAAGCCGCCACTGCCGACCTCAACGACGTAAACATGATCGACCCCTTCCACCTCGAAGCCTACGGCAAGACGGCAATCAACTACAACCGCGACATCGAAATCTTCCCCGTCCTCAACGCACTCTTTGAAGGAATCTACGGCGAAAACCCCTACAAATCGCCGACCGACATGGGAGTCAACATGATAGGCTTCTGCATCAACGACGACGAAGTCTGCTGCAAAGCCTCAAAAGACGAAATCATTCGTCGCTACTACACAGCCCTCAACCAATACGCCCAAGGAGCCGACAACGAAGGCGAAGTCAACAAAATATCACTCCTTCTCAAACAAGCCAAGATCGACACCTCGTTCCGTCGACCCACCGTAGCCGCACGCGAGCGCGCCGAACGCAGCGGAGTCCCCTGCTCAGCCATCGAACTCGCCGACGGAACCATCATCACCGCCGAGACAAGCCCTCTCCTCGGCCCAAGCGCAGCTCTGATTCTCAACGCCGTCAAACACCTTGCCGGAATCGACCACTCGGTCAAACTAATCCCCCAAGCCATGATCGAACCGATTCAATACACGAAAATCAACTACCTGCGTAGCCAAAACCCGCGCCTCCACACCGACGAAGTCCTCGTCGCACTCTCCGTGTTGAGCACCCGCGACGAAAACTGCCGCCTCGCGCTCGAAAAGCTCCCCGAACTCACCGGCTGCCAAGTCCACTCCACCGTCATGCTCGGCGAAGTCGACCACAAGATTTTCAAAAAACTCGGTGTCGGACTCACCTGCGACCCCTCCAAACGTCGCAAAGCCACGACGTCATCAAAAGACATACACCTGCTATGACAAACGAACAATTGATGAGAGAAGCCATCAGGCTTTCCGAAGAAAATGTCGTCAACGGCGGAGGGCCATTTGGAGCAGTCATTGCACGCAACGGCGAAATAATTGCCACCGGAGTCAACCGTGTCACATCTAACAACGACCCAACTGCCCACGCCGAAGTCAGCGCAATCCGATCAGCCTGCGCCAAACTCAACACCTTCGATTTGAGCGGCTGCGAGATTTTCACCTCTTGCGAACCATGCCCAATGTGTTTGGGCGCAATCTATTGGGCTCACATCGACAAAGTCTACTTCGGCAACAACAAAACCGACGCCAAAAACATCGGATTTGACGACTCATTTATCTACGACGAGCTCGAACTCCCGCGCGACAAACGCAAACTCCCCTGCGAAGTCCTCCTCAACTCCGAAGCCATCCGCGCATTCAATATGTGGATGAACAAAGAGGACAAGATTGAATACTAAGCCAACCGCGCTAACTATCAAGCGCTTATCAGCTCAAAAAAACATCATACCCTCGCCCGTGTCACTCTGACGGGGCGAGGGTATGACTTTAATCGTAGAGAAGATGAATTAGTATGATGAGAGCCTCGAAACTGGCGACATATTTTTCCTCCTTATGCTATATGGACTATAGGCAATCCAATCGAAGCAGCCATTGAAAAGCACTTGGGCGTCATCTTTACCGTTTTTAGTAAAACTCCAAACAGATTCGTTTAAAGTATAAAGTTCGTGATCGGCTTTATATCTCTCATTCGTGTTATCCACATAGAGACCAAGGGTCGCTTTTTCACCATTCAGACTACCATCTGCTGAGATTGCACGTGTTGGTGTTAGCTCAGCCACACGGCTCATACCGCTGATTTCGGTCGTTACGGTGATGTACTGGTGCATCATCGTTGCTGCAACTGCTCATGGTGAGTGTGGCAGCAATAATAGCAATTGTCAAAAAATTTAATGAAATTACATCTACATTTTTTTCGAGATACCAATCAAAATGACGATGCGGAAACGGCATCGGGAGGGATAAAGAACACCTCTCGCTAACCGTTTCCGCACTGTCTGTATCAGTGTTATTATGTGTGGAATTTGCGTTTGGTTCGCGCCTGATGACGGCGGCGTGGCGGCTTACCAGCGTTTCTCGACTGAAAGCTGACGAGGATGACGCGACGAATAGTCGTTGTCGACAATCTTTGCAAATGCTCGGAGATATTTGCGGATGCTCGAAATCATTTCCTGAGTCTCTTGGAGGAGGTTCAAGTAGACGTAGAGCACAGTCATCGTCGACGTATCGCCCTCGCGGAGCTGATCGTGGAGTTTGTGGTAAGTTTCCGAGAGAATGTCTTTGATGTTGTCGCAGTGCTTGCGGATGTCAGCAACCGAATTAAGGTCTTGGCTATCCATCATCGCCAACGACTCGTTGAAGAGCGACGAAACTTGCTCACGGATTTTTTCAAAATCGGCAACGTAGGTCTGCGGAAGCGGGAGGAAGTTGTTTTCGACGTGCTCTTTGCAGACTTCGTTGATACGACGCAAGTTGTAGAGAATCGACATGCAGCAGTTATTGCTGAGATAGAACCACGCACTCTTTTCAATCGAAGCCTGCGGACTGAGCTGGCGAAGACAGAGCGTCTCCTTGCGGCGGGCATTTTTGAGTTCGCGTTTCTGACGGACGAGGCTACCCTCGGCTTTGCTCAACGCACTGACATTGTCGTTGACAAATGCCGTCGTGATAGTCCGATAGCTCTCCTCGGCATAGGTGAGGAATTTGCTTTGCTGTCCGGAGATATACATGAGGAACATCGTCTCGACCTGTTTGGGGTCTTTTGTAGCGAGAATAGTCTGGAAGAGAGTGTCGCCCTGTTCCTCCGATTTTTTATCCTTGAATTTACGGTTGCTGTGGATGAGGATGAAGACAGTCAGAGCTGCAAGGGCATACATACTCCACAAGCCGCCGTAGTGCATGATTGCAACCACGATACCTGCGCCGAGGAAGGCAACACCTGCGGTCAGGAACCATCCGCCGATGACGGAGATCACACCCGTGATACGGAAGACGGCACTTTCACGCCCCCAAGCACGGTCGGCGAGCGACGTACCCATAGCCACCATGAATGTCACGAACGTAGTCGAGAGAGGGAGTTTCCAAGAAGTTCCGAGGGCAATCAATGCGCCTGCGAGCACGAGGCTGACCGCACCGCGAATGAGGTCGAAAGCCGCACCTTGTTCCATGATTGATTCATCGACATTGAAACGACTGCTGAACCAACGACGCATCCCGAGGGGCATCACGTCGCGAACCCATGAGAATAAAGAGAGCGTCCAGCGGACGAGTCGACGGGCAATGCGCGATGAGCCAAACATTTCGTCGCTACCGTTTTGGCTACCCAAACCGATAGTGGTCTGCGAAACCTTCATAGCTTTTTTCGACGTGGTCAGCGAGACGACCATGATGACGCCTGCACCGATGAGGAAGTAGATCGGAGTGTTAGCCGACTCGTTGAGCGACGACATCATGAAGCCGTGAGCGTCACCGCCGCCGTTGGCAATAAAATCTTGATATGACGAAAGTCCGGTGAGGGGCACACCGATGAAGTTGACCAAGTCGTTGCCGGCAAATGCCATTGCCAACGCAAATGTGCCGATGAGCACGACGACTTTAAACACGTTGACTTTCAGCGCGTGGAGAATCTGCATGACAATGGTCGCCACGACAAGACACGAGCCGAGGATGAGCGAAGTGTTGGCGTTGATCCACGCTTTGACTTCGGGAGTCATGAATGTCAAATCCTTTGCACCTTTGAGGAGGAGGAAGTAGACGATAGCCGTGGTGCAGACACCGCCGAAAATACCGATTTTCCATGTGAGATTTTTCTTGTAGTTGAACGAGAAAATCATACGGGAGATGAATTGCACGACTACTCCGAAGAAGAAGGCAATCGCAACCGAGAGGAAGATACCGAGGATGACGGAGAGAGCCTTTTCGGTGTTGAGGAAGTCGGCAAAACCAAGACCGGTAGTATCGCTTGAAATCTTAATAAGTGAAACCACAAAGGCTGCGCCGAGCAATTCAAACACCATCGAAACGGTGGTCGATGTCGGCATACCCAAGTTGTTGAATATATCGAGGAGGATAATATCCGTCACCATGACTGCCATGAAGATGCAAATGACATCGTAGAACGACAGTTGCTCGGGGCGGAAAATGCCGTGGCGGGCAATGTCCATCATGCCGTTGCTCATGGCTGCGCCGATGAAGACACCGACGGCGGCTACCGCCAAGATGCGTTTAAACGAAGCGGCTTTTGCTCCGAGTGCGGAATTAAGAAAGTTGACAGCGTCGTTGCTCACACCCACCGACAAATCGAATATCGCCAGCAGGAAGAGGAAGATGATTACACACAGAAATAATATTTCCATAAATTAAGATTAATAAAAAAATTTCTCTGCAAAGTAACGATAAAAATGTTTCAAAAATGTTTCATATTTTTTAATATTTTGTGAAATGGATGTTACGACGAAACATTTCGGAGATCTCGGTTGAGGGGGGAGGTCAGGCTGATTGTATGTTTTGAAAAAATTGAGTATTTTTGCAAAAAGAATCAGTGGATTTTTATAATCCTGACAGAAAAAAAATCCCAAACTTCTTATTTAACCATCACTTGTTTTTTTTATACCTATTTTTTCAAAATCAACAAATTTAACAACCATGAGATTTATTTCAGCCATGCTCGGACTTTGTCTCAGCTCGATTGCGGTTTGCGCCGCCGAGACATCGTCATACAGTCACCTCTACGACGGTCTGCCGTTTGAAATGCCTGTCATCGACAAGCCCGTGTTTCCGGCAAACACCGTGTCGCTGACCGACTTCGGAGCTGTCGCCGACGGAGTGACTCTCAACACCGAAGCCTTTGCCAAGGCTATGGACCAACTTGCGGCAAAAGGCGGCGGCACGCTCAATGTCCCGTCAGGCATCTGGCTCACAGGGCCGATCGTTTTCAAATCAAACATAAATCTGCATCTCGACGACGGAGCTATCATCCTCTTTTCGCCGAATCCCGAATTATATCCGATCATCAAAACCGTCTACGAAGGTTTTGAATCGTTTCGCACAATGTCGCCCCTCTACGGTGAGGGTCTCGAAAACATTGCTATCACCGGCGACGGTATCATCGACGGCAACGGCGCGGCATGGCGTCAGGTCAAGCGCGACAAGATGAATGCCGGACAGTGGAAGCGTCAAGTTGCATCCGGCGGTATCGTTGTCGACGACAAAATCTGGTATCCCGGTCAGGACTACATCGACGGCGAGAAATTTCTCAACTCGCCTGCCACACACAAGGCTCTGACCAAGGCGGAGGCTGAAAAAGTCAAACGCTACCTGCGTCCGGTGATGTTGAAATTCGTCAAGTGTAAGAACGTATTTCTTGAAGGTGTGCTTTTCCAGAACTCTCCGGCATGGAATCTCCATCCGTTGATGTGTGAAAACTTGATCATCGACAATGTTTCGATCAAAAATCCCGAATATGCACAGAACGGCGACGGTCTCGACGTCGAATCATGCAAAAACGTGATCATCTATCGTTCGACTCTCGATGTCGGCGACGATGCAATCTGCATCAAGTCAGGCAAGGATGAGGACGGTCGCAAGCGCGGCATTCCGACCGAAAACGTGATCGTCAACGACTGTCGCGTCTTCCACGGACACGGCGGATTCGTTGTCGGCAGCGAAATGTCGGGCGGCGTCAACAATGTCAGTGTTTCCGATTGTCAATTCATCGGGACGGATGTCGGTCTGCGTTTCAAGAGCACACGCGGTCGCGGTGGAGTTGTTGAAAACATTTTTATTGACAACATCAATATGCTCAATATCAGTGGTGAAGGATTGCTCTTTGACCTCTACTATTGGGTGAAAAATGCACCCAAGACCATCCCTCCGGTCGACGAAACGACTCCTCAATTCAAAAACATTACTATCAGCAATGTAGCGTCGTTCAATTCCGGAATGTCGGTGAAATTCAACGGTCTGCCCGAAATGCACATCGAAAACGTGAAGCTGTCAAATTCGACATTCACTTCGCGCAACAGCGGTCTGCTTTCGGAATCGACCGGGATTAAGTTTGACAACGTGAGCATCACGGCTTCGGAAGGCCCGGCGTTGACCATCAACAATGTCATCGATGCAACAATGACCAATTGCTCATTCAACTCGCCTGCCGACGAGAAGATTGTCAAAACCGGAACCAACAAAAACATTGTTATTAAGTAGTCTCACCTGACGGCGATCATACCGAATAAATTTTTCGCCAAGACGCTGTTTAAAAGACTCTTTTTAAGCAGCGTCTTGTTGAAATTTCAGTTCGAGAATGAGAGTGAAAGTGTGTTTTCATAAGAATACAAAAAATTTTTTAACTAAGATTTTATGAGCGTCAATAAAGTCATACTCATAGGTAATGTAGGGACTAATCCGGAAATCAGATATGTCGAGACACGCCCTATTGCTACATTCCGTCTCGCCACCAATGAGAGAGAACGGACCCGACCCGACGGGACAAAAATCCCGGAGCGAACCGAATGGCACACGATTGTCATGTGGGACTCAAACGCGGAGTTTGCCGAGAAATACATCCGCACAGGTGCGCGTCTCTATGTCGAAGGTAAAATCCGCTATCGTATCTTGGAAGACCGCAATGCAATCAAACGAAACATTACGGAAATCTATGTCGACAACTTTGAATTGCTCGGTCGATGATTGAATAATTTTCAGACCAACGAGTGAAAAGAGAGTAATCCATAAGGCGGGACGCGGATTACGAACGATTTTTGAGAACAATCGTGTGTTGCTGAACCCATCCCTGAGAGCTGTTGCGGATTCGCAGAGTGACGACTCGTCCGGCAGATTCGGTTCTCGCATTGACAACGTGACGAAACACGTCGCCAATCGACGTTGCGCCACAGAAACTTGTCGACAATAGAGTCGTGCCGCCGCTGAGAGCGGTGACATGGATCAAATCCGTGCGGTTAATTTCTGTCATCATAGGAATCTTACAATTTAATTAATAGAGGAGATTGATTATTTACACCGCAAAGTTAAGACCGAGCATGGGCAAGAACACTGCACACGTAAATTAATAAAAGTTAACCCAACGAATTTTTTTTTCATAGCCGAAACTGAACCTCTTGGATTGTCAGAGTGTTTGATTTAAGAACCTATTTCCAAATTCTTGTTAAAAACACACTCTTGACAATAATATATGAGAAAAATAATAGCTGTTTCAGCCGTTGTCGGCTCACTTCTGCTCGTCACCCCACCCCGCTCTGCCGCTCAAAACGACTCCGACCGGAAATATCTGCGGAGTCCGATGCCCGAAAGTTGGGCCTACACGTCAGAATCGATTCAAACTCTGCCGAGCGACGACAATTGGTGGAAGCGATTCAACGACCCGGTGCTCGATTCGTTGATTTCAACCGGCATCGACAATAATTTTGACATCGTCACCGCCATTGCCCGAATGAATATGGCAAAGGCTCAAATCAAACAAGCCGAGGCGGGCTACTATCCGACTATCAACCTCAACGCCGGCTATACACACGAACAAAATGCCGGCGCAATCAGCGGCAAGAATGTGAAGTCGGTCAATTCCGGCTATTTCAGCCTCGGCGCGGAAATGAACTGGGAAATAGATCTGTTTGGCAAAATTACGGGGCAAGTCAAGGGTAAAAAGGCTCAATATCGGGCAAGTCGAGCCGAGTATATGGCTACGATGGTGAGCCTTTCGGCAGAAATCGCGACCTGCTATTTCAATTTGCGGACAGCTCAACGCCAACTCTACGTCACGACCGAACACCTTACGTCAGAGGGTCGTGTGGTCGAAATAGCCAAAGCTCGTTTTGAGGCAGGATTGGTGTCGAAACTCGATGTTACTCAGGCTCTGACGGTTTATTACTCGACCGAGGCAACGATTCCTCAGCTGCAAACGTCGGTGAAGCAGGCTGTCAATGCGATAGCCATCTTGCTCGGAGTCTATCCCGAAGAAATTTCTCACCGACTGAAAGCGACGGATGAAGTGCCCGAGTATCGCCAATTGATTCCTGCGGGTATTCCCGCCAATCTCTTGCGCAGACGCCCCGACATCGTTGCCGCCGAGCAAAACATTGCGGCATATATCCAAGCGTCGGAGGTTGCAAAGAGGGATTTTCTGCCAGACTTTTCAATCAACGGTTCAATCGGTGTCGGTTCGCAAGCCGTGTCCGGTCTGTTTGGCGACAACAGTTTGGACTATCGAATCAGCCCGACGCTGACTTGGACGCTGTTTGACGGCTTTGCCCGCAAAGCCGCCGTAGCCGAAAGCAAGGAGCAAATCAGGATTGGCATCGACAACTACAATCAGACCGTAATGACTGCTGTCCAAGAGGTTGACAATGCGATGATTGCCTACTCGTCGTCGCTCCGCGCAATCGACAGCTACACGAAGGTCATCGAGCAGTGTGACGAGTCGTTTCACCTGTCGCTCAACCTCTATAAAGACGGTTTGACACCGTTTACGAACGTTGTCGACGCGCAAATCAACAGTCTGACCTACGCAAATTCACTCGTCGCGACACGCGGCGACGCGCTCGTCAACCTCGTCAATCTCTACAAAGCACTCGGCGGCTCGCCGTTTATCGAATAGCCCACCTTCTCTCTCTCACCCCCACCTCTCTTAATCCACAATGCCGACTATGAACAAATCACTTATACTCATCGCTGCCACCCTGACGGGAATTCTATCCGCATCGTGCGGCAAAAATGACCGTAGAGCCATGGAAATGCCGACTGTCGACGTGGCATTTCCCGAAACCGATTCAATCACGCTGACAACGTCATATCCGGCTCGGCTGACGGCAAGCACGTCGGTCGACGTCGTTGCGCTTGCCAACGGACGATTGCTGTCGCAAGACTACAAAAACGGCGAGTATGTCCGTAAAGGTCAACTCCTGTTTCGCATCGAAGACGGCAAGTATCGCGACGCTGTCAGGCAAGCGGAGGCGGCTTTGGCTACCGCCCTCAGCGAGTGTCAGTATGCCAAGAGCCACTATGAAGCCGTCAAGCGTGCATTGGAAAGCGACGCGGTCTCAAAAATGGAAGTCATTCAAGCCGAAAGCGACTATCATCAAGCCGAAGCAAGCATAAAGAATGCACAAGCCGCTCTCGAAACCGCCCGAACAAATCTGGGCTACTGCACAATCAGCACACCGATTTCAGGATATGCGTCGGCTGCGACTCAAAACGTAGGCAACTATGTCAACGGCGGCGATGCGGCGGTGGTGATGACCACTATCTATGACCCGTCGATTCTCACCGCCCACTTTTCGATTGAAAACGCGGCGCATCTCTCGGACACGACGACGCTGCGCAACATTCCGATCGAAATCACCGACACCGCCGTCGCTCATCAATATTTCGGCGACCTCAGCTATGTCGCGCCTACCCTCGACACGTCGACCGGAACTCTGAATCTGAGATGTAAAATCAAGAATGACTACGGCGAGTTGCGCCCGGGAATGTTTGTCAAAGTCAATCTGCCGTATGGCGTGATGCCGAAAGCCATACTCGTCAAGGACGCAGCCATCGGGACTGACCAGTTGGGCAAATATCTCTACACGGTCAATGATTCGGACCGCGTCGTCTACACGCCTGTCAAAGTCGGGCCGCTGTTTCGCGACTCGCTCAGAGTGGTCTATGAGGGCATCCGCCCGGACTCAAAATATGTCACCAAAGCGATGCTCAAAGTCCGCGACGGAATCAAAGTAATCCCCCGAACAGTCAAATAAGCGCACGCAATCAACCAACAACTCTCACCAAGAAGCTATGTTTTCAAAATTCTTCATAGACCGTCCGATATTTGCCACGGTGTTGGCTATATTAATGGTAATAGTCGGGTTGATGACCGTCAAAAGTCTCCCGATTTCACAGTATCCCGACATCACGCCGCCAACGGTGATGGTCTCAGCCGTCTATCCGGGGGCCGACGCGACGACTATCGCCGAAGTCGTCGGAATCCCGATCGAGGAGCAAATCAACGGTGTAGAGGGAATGATGTATATGAGTTCAAATTCAAGCGACGGGACGTATAATCTCACCGTGACATTTGAAAACGGCACTAATCTCGACGATGCAGCCGTAAAGATTCAAAACCGAATCTCACTTGCCGAGGCTTCGCTGCCGACCGCCGTCAAGGAGCAAGGCATTTCGGTCATGTCGGAGTCGTCGGACTTCATTCTCTTCATTGCTATCGAAGGGGATGCCGACGGCAGGTATGACGCGCTCTATCTCACCAATTATGCCCAACTCAACATCATCGACGAGCTTGCGCGAATCGACGGCGTGGGCGGTGTCGGGGCATTCGGCGCGGGTAAATACAGTATGCGCGTGTGGCTCGACCCCGACAAGTTGAGCCTCTACGATCTGACCCCGGCGGATGTCGGCAATATGATACGCTCGCAAAATTCGGAAGTGACGGCGGGCAATATCGGTGCGCCGCCCATCAAAAACGGCGTAGAGTTTGAATTTACCCTGACTTCAAACAATCAGCTCAAAACAGCCGAGGAGTTTTCAAACATCATCATCCGAACGGCTGACAACGGCGGGCTGCTGCGACTGAAAGACGTGGCAAAAGTCGAGCTCGGCAGTCAGGACTACTCCGGCATCTCTCACGTCTCGGGAAAATCTGCCGGGCTTATCGGTGTGCAGCAACTCCCGGGAGCCAACGCCATCGAAACAGCCGGCAAGGTCAAGGCGAAATTGGAGGAGTTGGCTGAATATTTTCCGGCAGGAATCAAATATGAAATCATACTCGACACGACTTCGTATGTGACGGCTTCAATCGAGGAAGTGCTCGTGACGTTTGTCGAGACGACGCTCATCGTCATGCTCGTCATCCTCCTCTTCCTTCAAAGTTGGCGAGCGGTCATAATCCCGATGATTTCGATACCGGTGTCGCTCATAGCCACGTTTGCCGTCATGAAGCTGTTGGGGTTCTCACTCAACACTCTGACGCTGTTCGGGCTTGTGCTTGCGATTGCAATCGTGGTCGACGATGCCATTGTCGTGGTCGAGGACTGCTCACGCCTTGTGCAAGAAGGGAAACTCACGCCGCGAGAGTGTGCCGAAAAGGCTATGAAAGAGCTTCAAAGCCCGGTCATCGGCGAAGTGTTGGTGCTGCTCACCGTTTTCATCCCGACGGCATTCATCAGCGGCATCACCGGCGAGCTCTACAAACAGTTTGCACTGACAATCGCAACGGCTGTAGCATTCTCGGGATTCAATGCGCTGACGTTCACGCCTGCAATGTGCGCATTGTTTTTGAAGCGAAGGGTGACGGGCGGCAACGAATCGGCTGTCTACCGTCTGTTTAATCGCGGCTACGGCGCAGTCGTCGGGCAATACACCCGACTCATCGGCAAAATGCTCGGCAAACCGATTGCATCGGTCGCTGTCTACGTCGTGCTGTGTCTGCTCGCGCTGTGGGGCTTCGTCAAACTGCCGTCGAGCTACATACCGCCCGAAGACATGGGCTATTTCATGACTTCAATCCAACTTCCGGCTGGTGCGTCGCTCGACCGCACTGACAAAATTGTCAGCGAACTGTCGGCGCGTATCCTCGAAATCGAGGAGGTCAAAGACGTCATTGCCATTTCCGGGAAATCAATGATGGGCGGCGGCGCAGGCAGCAATATGGGGTCGCTCTTCGTGGTGCTCAAACCGTGGGACGAACGCCGCGGAAAGTCTCACGACATTAATGCCGTCATTGCCAAGGTCAACGAAATCTCGGCAAACTTCCAAGAGCCAATCGTGTTCTCCATCAATCCGCCGGCCATCCCGGGACTCGGCATGACTTCCGGCATGGAGATGCAAGTCCTCGACATCAACAACCTCGGCGCATCGGCGTTGGATGACGTGCTGACCGAGATGCAGCAGGCGGCGATGGCCGACAAACGGCTTGCCGAACTGACCACTCAATTTCAAGCCGGAGTGCCACAGTTTCGCATCATCATCGACCGCGACAATGCCAAAGCCTTGGGCTTGACAATCGAGAATATCTACACGGCTCTCGGAGGCTTCATGGGCGAAAACTATGTCAACGACTTCGTCGAGTTCGGACGGACGTATCAAGTCAACATGAGCGGCAACATGACGTCGAGAAGTTCGATTGAAAAGATTGCCAACCTCTCGGTCAGAAACGCCGAGGGCAAAATGGTGCCGTTCTCATCGTTTGCAACCGTCAAGCCGACCATGGGGCAGTCGATTGTCAACAGATACAATATGTATAACTCCGCGTCGATAACCGGCACACCGTCAGCCGACGTGTCGAGCCACGACGCAATCGTGGCGATGGAAGACATCTTGAAAGCTACAGTCGGCGACCGTTTTGCCTACGCATGGACCGGTGAAGCCTATCAGGAAACTCAGGCGGGCACAACGATTTCGTTTGTCCTCATCTTTGCAGTCATCGTGACCATCCTCGTGCTCGCCGCACAGTATGAAAGCTGGACCGACCCGCCTGCAGTAGTGATGACAATGCCCACCGCCCTACTCGGCACGGTTGTCGGCTGCTTAATCATGTCGCAGTCAATCTCAATCTACACTCAAATCGGCATCATCCTCCTGCTCGGACTTTCGGCCAAGAATGCGATTCTGATAGTCGAATATGCCCGCGATTTCCACAAATCGGGTCAAAGCATACGGCAAGCGGCATTGGATGCCGGAGAGATTCGCTTCCGCCCGATTATGATGACCTCGCTGGCATTTGTCTTCGGAGTACTCCCGATGATGTTTGCCACGGGAGCGGGAGCCAACTCGCGCATCTCGCTCGGCACGGCGGTAGTCTTCGGCATGGCAGTCAACGCAGTCGTCGGCACTCTCTTTGTCCCCGGCTTTTGGGAACTCCTCGAAACCTTCCGCGAGAAACACCTGTCGAAAATCTTCTCATCGCCCCACCCCGAGAGCCGGAGCGAGTGAAAAATTTGCAGACATCATGCTGCCGTGATAGCTTCGTGGAGCATATCCACGAACTTTGCCACCTGAGCGGCTTTGTCGGGGAAGTATTTGAGAAGCGACTCGCGGAAGATACGGTTTTCGCGAAACACTTTCTTTTCCATGTCGCCATTCTGACAGACATAGTTGAGAATATTGTTGATAAACTCCTCCTGCTCGGCGGTGAGAGTGTTGGCCGAAATGAAGTTAGTGAACAAATCAATCGCTTTTTGGCGGTCGAGACCGACGACCTTGCGGATGAATGCGGCGACAGGGATGTCAGCCGTCATTTGTTCGCGGCGGAGATAACGCTCATAGTCCTCCTTTGAGCCAAGTTCCTGCCAAAGAATGTGTTCAAGCTCGTCAATATCCTGATTTGTAAGGTGTTCGAGATTGTGAATCTTTTGAAGCACAGGGTGGTTGCGTTGTTTGGTCAAGAAGTCGAGCAACTTTTCGCGATATGTCATCGTGGTGTTGATTTTCGCGGCTTCTCCGCCATCCGAAATTTCGTCTTCGATGTCAACCGTAAACGTTTTGCCGCCATCGCCGACGAGATATTTAAGCAGGTCGCGGAGTTCCTTGCGCATACTTTCAATCGACGCGAGAGTTTTGTCGACCCAAAACGCCGAGGTCATGATTTCGTTGAGCAACGGCATCTTGGCTTTGACATCGGGGATGGTCGAACGTTTGCGGAGAGCGTCGGCAATCCTTGTGATTTGCCCTTCATGCGCCGCACTGTCAAACGCCTCGTCGACCATGCCGAGCTGAACGTATAGAGCAAGCAAATCGAACTTCTTGGCGAGTTCATTGTCCATCGACTTGGGCAGCAGCGGAGCCACCTCGTTTTTGAGTTCGACGACATCGACCTCCGAAATATATTGCCACGTAGCCGGGTCGCGATATTTGCCCACGGTGCGCCAATTGTTGCGGACCGAGATGTGGGCATCGTCAAGTTTGCCGATTTCGGCTTGCAGCATGGTTTTCAGTCCGTCGTGGAAGCTCTTGGCAAAGTCATCGGCTTGATATTGCGGTGCTTGCAACGCACAAGCGATGTCGGCACGGACGCCGAAAAGCCGTTCGGTCAGAGAAACCGACTTGACAGCCTTGCCCTCCTTGGGATTTTCGCCGAAATATTTGAAGTTGCCGCCCCAATCAAAAATCAAGAAACGTTCCTTGTCAGCTCCCGCGCCGAAGATGTCGGGACTCAAACGAGTGCCGCGACCGACCATCTGCAAGAATTTGATGCGAGAGCGCACTCGCTTGAAAAACACAAGGTTGAGCACATCGGGCACGTCGATTCCCGTGTCGAGCATATCGACCGAAACGGCTATCTGCGGCATATTGTCGCGGATGCTGAACTTGTCGATTAAATCTTGCGAGTATTTGATTGAATAGTCGATTTGCTCGCAAAACTTATCGCCATATTCGGGGTAAAGCATATTGAAACGCTCGACAATCAGTTTTGCCGTTTTGGAGTTCATGGCAAAGATGACCGTCTTGCCAATCAACTCGCCCGACTGAATCTTCAAGCCGTTGGTCATCAAGTCTTGAAGCATCTTGTCGATTGTGTCGGTGTTGTAGATATACTTGTAAATCTCCTGCTCGCGAATGTCGCGCGGCAGCCAATCGTCGTCGGGGTCTTTGGTTGCCTGCTCATATTCCCACACTTGTTCAAGTTGCTCCTTTTCGTGGTCGGAGAGGTCGTCATATTTGATGCCCTCGTTGACCACTTTCGAGCCGCGAATAAGTCCGGTGTGGTCAACGAGATAGCCATCTTTAACGGCTGTTTCATATTCGTAGCAATAGG
This sequence comes from uncultured Staphylococcus sp., assembly GCA_964497255.1. Taxonomy (GTDB): domain Bacteria; phylum Bacteroidota; class Bacteroidia; order Bacteroidales; family Muribaculaceae; genus Duncaniella. Next base: position 134,986 of record CAZCCI010000004.1, on the reverse strand, counting down.
TCGGCTCGCCGCCTTCAAGGTGTAGAAGTTCGTAGGTCGACTTGTCGACTTGCTCGCGAGGGGTGGCTGTAAGCCCCACGAGCAGGCCGTCGAAATATCGGAAGATGTCGCCATACTTGCCAAACACCGAGCGATGGGCTTCGTCGATGATTATCAAGTCAAAACGTCCGACACTGTAAGGCTTTTGGTCGGTGTTGACATAGTTGACCATCGTTTGATAGGTCGAGAATGTGATTCGGGCGTTGTGGTCGACTTCGGTAATCTTGTCGTTTAGCACGGTTGTCGACGTGTTGGGCAACAGTTTCGAGAAGTTGCGAGCGGCTTGATTGACGAGCGAGATGCGGTCGGCAAGAAAGAGGGTGTTTTTCACCCAATTGTTGCGCTGAAGCACGTCGACGAGCGAGATAGCGGTGCGAGTCTTGCCCGTGCCCGTTGCCATGACGAGCAAGCCTCGACGATGGCGTTTGTTAAACCAATCACACAACTGTTTGATGGCCAACTTCTGATAGTAGCGACCGGAGATTTCGTCGCTCACCGCGAAGTCGGCGATGTCGCGGAGCGAGGTGCGGCGCGACATGATTAGCTCCAAGTCCTTTTCGGTGTGGAACGCAAAGAGGCGACGAGGCGGATAGCCCATGCCGTCGACGCAATATAGTTCGTAGCCATTGGTGTAGTAGACCACCGGGCGGACGTGGTAACGACGTTCGAGGCAGTCGGCATAAAGTTCGGCTTGATGCTTGCCGACGACGGCGTCTTTGCTCGTGCGCTTGGCTTCGATGACGGCGAGGGGCTTGCCGTCGGTGCCAAACAAGACATAGTCGGCATAACCTACGCCGGCGTTGTTTGGCATCCCTGCGACTTCGACTTCAATGCAGGCTTTGCCGCCGACGACATCGCCCTCCGATTCGAGCACATCCCAGCCGGCTTCGCGCAACATGAGGTCGATGTAGCGGCGGCGGGTTTCGGCTTCCGAGATGTCGCCCCACGAGATGTCGGTCTTGACCGTCGGAGCTTCATCCACCTGTTTCGGTTCAACGGTTGCGGCAAATGCTTCGGACGATTGTTCGGGTTGGGCTGCCACGATTTGCGGACTCGACGGTCGGGTGGTGGAGGTGGTGGAGGTGGGAAGCAGAGATTTATCGAACGGTGCGAGAGTCTTCAACACTCGCAATTTCAGCAAGATTCCGCCCACGACATTATAGAGGTTGAGCACCGAGAAAAAGGCATCGTTTCGGCTCACATGTCCATCGTGAGCCGCAAGATTACCCATTCGTCTAACCCACCCGGCGGCTCTCTTCAGTTCGTAGTCGGCAAGGAAGTCGACAAACACGTCCGACGAGCAAAGCTCGTAAAGCGTTGCACGCTCGCCCGGCACTATGCCTTTCATCCGATAGATAGCTTTGACAATCCATTCAAGTGCTTTTCGGGCATTGATAGCCGACGAGTCGGGGTCGGAGTATTGTCGCTGCTCACACAAGTCGCAAAGATGATGTAACTGCGCGAGTTCGGGAATATCTTTAAGGTAATCGAAATTTAACATTGTTGTTGAGAGAGAGTGTGTGTGTGATTTAATTAAACCAATAGTCCATGCGGCTGTCGAGGAGCGTTTGCAGGGCAGCAA